>JBBQZN010000016.1:0-54836 GCA_038207725.1 Bacteroidales bacterium
TCTTATTCACTACCGAGTTATTTTATTTTTTAAGTAGTAATTGAGCACTTTTGTTGTTTGCTGTGAAATAGCTGTGAAAAACAAAACCTATCAATATTGAATATCAACATGATAGGTTCTGAAATTGAGGTCGGTGGCGGATTACCTGTGGTGATCCGGTTTAGGGGGACCCTTCAACAAATCCCTGTGGCGCCTTGCGCCTTGCGGGGACTTTATATTTCCCCCTTCAGCTCAGCAAGTTGGCTTCGGGTGAAACAAAAAATCCCCGGCACTTCGTGCTCAGGGATTCGTTGAGGTCGGTGGCGGATTCGAACCGCCGTAAACGGTTTTGCAGACCGCTACCTAGCCACTCGGTTAACCGACCATATACTCTTTAGTGACTTTGGACTGCAAAAATAATAAAAAATGTCAGATTTAATAAACTCTTTAATTTTCATTTCTTCCTGCCAACTTTTATGGGAAAAAACTTGCTTTAAAGCAGATACTTTAACAATGTAAAGAGCAAATAATTTATTTATCTTGACACTTGATTTTAACAACTGATTTAACATACTGAAAATCAACAACAACATGATAAAAAAGAACTTCATTTGTAAGGCTAAACTAATTATATTATCCCTGGGATTAGTCCTTTCAGGAGCTGTTCCCTCCTTCTCGCAGGCCAGCAAGCTTAACTTCGGACTCAGTCAGAAACAGGACCCTTCAACACTCCCCGTTTCAAAAGCGAAACCCAAACCACCGGTTCGCAAGGCTAAATTATCAATTTCTCCAAGCCTTGTAAAAACCTCAGAATGTGAATATATTATTACTTCAGGCTGGGAACTGGCTGAAGCCTTCACCAAAGAAGATACTTGCTATAAAACTCTTAAAAATTAACTGCTATGGGAAATTACAATCGTCGCTCATTTGTAAAAACAGCCGGAATGGGAAGTGCTCTGATAGGGCTTTCCGGAGGACTTTCTGCAATGGATTTATCGCTTCCGCTTAAAACTAAAAATAAACTGCCCCGCTGGCGTGGATTCAATCTGCTCGATTTTTACACTTCCCGACCTATGAGACTGCCCCGCAGCGGAAGGAACATGTCAACAGAAGATGATTTCAAGTGGATGTCAGACTGGGGATTTGATTTTGTTCGTATACCGATTCAGTACCCCTGCTATTTAAAATTCGATCCGGGAACAGACCGTACAAAAAAAATAACCCCGGAGGAAGTTCTGGACTTTAATGAAGACGTTATTGCAGAAATAGAGAAGCTGGTTTACATGGCTAATAAATATAAAATGCATGTAAGTCTTAACCTGCACAGGGTACCAGGCTTCTGTATAAATTCAGGATTCGATGAGCCTTATAATCTATGGAAAGACGAACAGGCCCAGCAGGCACTTTTTGCACATTGGGAAATGTGGGCAAAGCGGTTTAATAATGTTTCTGAAAAGATGCTAAGTTTCGACCTCATAAATGAGCCTTGTTTCCGCGAGGATATGAATGATCAGTTCAGCAAAAAAACTGCTGTTCCGGGTGACGTTTACAGAAAGGTTGTTAAGGGCTGTCTTGAGCTTATACATAAACAGAATCCAAAACGTCTTGTTGTTGCCGACGGTAATAACGGAGGAGGACTTGTAACCCCTGAACTCAATGATTTAAAAGTCGGACAGAGCTGCAGAGGATATCACCCCGGAGTTGTTTCACACTACAGAGCATCATGGGTCTGGAAAAATCCTGATGACGCTCCGATGCCTGTATGGCCCGGAACTATTGATGGCAAATATTATGACAAAAAGAGTCTCGAGGAATTTTATAGCCCATGGACTGAACTTGTTCAGCAGGGGGTTGGAGTACATTGTGGTGAATGTGGCTGCTACAGGGAGACACCTCACGACGTCTTTATTGCATGGATGAGCGATGTATTAAGTATCCTTACTGAAAATAATATCGGATGGGCATTCTGGAATTTCCGTGGCGACTTTGGCATGCTCGATTCAGGGAGGAAAGATATAAGCTATGAAGACTGGCACGGAAGCAAACTTGATCGAAGGATGCTTACCATGCTCCAAAAATATTAGCAGACAGCTAGGTTCTGAGAATATTTTTTAAGCATAATCCTTTGCTGCTGCCTCCATAACTCAAATACAAACCCCCGGATTTCTCCCATGCTTATTTATTGAAATGTATTCCTGTCTTTCATTTCATCCCGATCTTACAACCGGATTCCTCATCCTCTTCCTTCTGGTAGCGCTGCTACTGGGTATGGCTAAAGCCGGACTGAGTGGCCTGGGACTGGCAGTTATACCAATAATGGCTCTTATTTTCGGGGCAAAAGAGTCTACCGGGGTGATACTTCCTATGCTGATTGCTGCAGATATCATGGCTGTGGTTTACTATCACCGCCATGCCGTCTGGAAACATATTTTCATTATACTCCCCTGGGTGGCTACCGGTATATTTATCGCCCTCATTACCGGTAACATGATAAATGACAATCAGTTCCGGGTAGTAATGCTGAGTGTAGTATGGATAATGCTCATTCTTATGGTATTGAGCGACCTTCGGAAAAAGAAGGAGGACGGAGTTCCCCATAATATGATTTTCAAGGGTTTTCTTGGTTTTGCAGGAGGTTTCTCAACCATGATCGGCAACTCCGCGGGACCGGTCTTTACTCTCTATTTTCTGGCAATGCGATTACCCAAAAAGGAGTTTATCGGCACAAGTGCGTGGTTATACCTTATTATGAATACAGGCAAACTGCCACTTCAGGCTCTGGTCTGGAAAAACATTACTATTACTTCGCTTATTCCGGGACTGATCTCAATTCCAGTAATTGCACTCGGAATTTTTATCGGTATACATGTTGTCAATCTCTTTTCAGAGACTTTTTACAGATACTTTGTTATTGTAACTACTATAGTCAGTTCTTTACTGTTATTTATTTAACAGAGCATGGCGGGTCATTACGATACTTACTGATCCTATCTTTCCACCCATCGGAGGATTCAGCTTCGAAACCTTCACAGTTGTCTTTGTTAAGCCGGTCATTTCGGCAAATATGGCGTCGAGTATCCGTCCGGCAATATGTTCAAGAAGGTGCGATTTCGTTTCCATCTGCACCTTGACAATTTCATAAACCCTCTGATAGTTAACAGCATCCTTCAGGTTGTCACTCTTTGAGGGTAGTGTCATGTCTGTTTCAATAGTAAGGTCTACAGTAAATTTGTTACCGACTATTCTCTCCTCTTTGAAGTGACCATGGAAGGAGTAAAACTCCATGTTTTCGATCTGAATGAGGCCCATGTATAAAATATTTTGCTTAATATTTGGTTTATATTATAAACTGGTTTACATTTGCAATGTACTTATATTTGATCTTATTTACTTATAAAAGTAACTATTATTATGGAAAACGAAGAAAAAATGATGACAGGCGAAGAGAGTCTGAAGATCATATCAGAAATGATAAACAAAACGAAGGTAAATATTCAGAATAGTAGTTTTCACCTACTCTTCTGGGGATGGCTGATTCTTGTTTGCAGCCTTGCCGATCCGCTGCTTACAAGATTTACCAGTTATTCTCATCCCTATTATGTGTGGTTCCTTACCATACCCGGAGGATTTGTTTCAATGATGTATGGATTCGTAAATGGAAGAAAAGCAAAAGTCCACACCTATGCCGACAGATTATATATGTGGGTATGGATGGGATTTCTGGCTTCCTTCGTGGTACTGTTTACCATTCATTCAAAGAACCTGGGAACAATATCACCATATATTCTTATGCTTGTTGGGTTCGCCACATTTGTATCAGGATTTATCATCAAATTTAAACCCCTCATAATCGGAGCCCTGCTCTTTTGGGTTATCGCAGTAATTGTTAGTTTTGCAGATCCTTCAATTGCTCCTTTCGGAATGCCGGTTGCTGTGATAACAGGATATCTTATCCCTGGTTACATGTTAAAATACAAAGGCAATCATGACAAGGTTTAAGGAACTCGACCCGATACTGCACTCACAGCTCCGCCTTGCAGTAATATCTCTTCTTATCAGTGCCGAAGCCGCTGAGTTCACTTATATAAAGGAACAGACAGGAGCTACAGCAGGCAATCTTAGCATACAGATCACAAAACTTAAAGAGGCAGGCTATATCGGGGTGGAAAAGAAGTTCAGGAATAACTATCCCCTGACAGTATGCAGGATCACTCCTTTTGGGAAAGAGAAGTTTACTGAATATGTTAACACACTAAAAGACTATCTGACTCCGGATTAACAGGTTTGAAGACTTTTATTCCTGAAATTAATAGGATGAACTTAAATTCATCCTATTTTTGTAAACATAAAATAATCAGGGATGAGTGATGACAGGCCGAGGGAAAAAGATGAATTGAAACCCTCAATAAGTTTTATTGAACAGTTTATTGCCGAAGATATAAAAGACGGGAAAAACAGCGGAAGGATTCATACAAGATTCCCTCCCGAACCAAACGGCTATCTTCATATAGGTCATGCAAAGGCAATATGCCTCGATTTTGGGATGGCACAGAAATACGGTGGCCAGTGTAACCTCCGGTTTGACGATACTAATCCAGTAAAGGAAGATGTTGAGTATGTCGACTCCATAAAGGAAGATATTCGCTGGCTCGGTTTCGACTGGGATGACCGCGAATATTACGCCTCAGACTACTTTGGAAAACTGTTTGATTTTGCAAACGAACTTATAAAGAGAAGTTTGGCCTATGTTGACGATCAGTCGGCTGAACTTATCGCAACTCAGAAAGGAAGCCCTAACCAACCGGGAACCGAAAGCCCTTACCGGAACCGTTCTGTAAAAGAAAACCTTGATCTTTTCTCAGGAATGAAGAAAGGCGATTTTGATGAGGGGAGCCGTGTTCTGAGGGCTAAGGTCGATATGACTTCCCCTAACATGCATATGCGTGATCCTATTATTTACAGGATAATCAAATCGCCTCATCACCGGACCGGTGACGCATGGAAGGTCTATCCCATGTATGACTTTGCACACGGACAGAGCGATTATTTTGAAGGGATAACACATTCGCTGTGCACGCTTGAGTTTGAAGTGCACAGACCTCTGTATGACTGGTTTGTTGATCAGCTGAAAACATCAGATTACCGACCCCGTCAGATCGAATTCAACAGGCTTAATCTTACTTATACGATGATGAGCAAGAGAAAGTTGCTTGAATTGGTAAGAGAGGGCCTGGTAAGAGGATGGGATGACCCCAGGATGCCAACACTTTGCGGACTCCGCAGAAGAGGTTATACACCTGAATCAATTAAACGTTTTGTTGATCTTATCGGTTACACAAAAGTTGAAGCGATAAACGATGTCTCTCTGCTTGAACATGCTGTTCGTGAAGATCTTAATATGAGAACAGCACGAGTATTCGGAGTTCTCAAGCCTCTGAAAGTTATTATTAAGAACTATCCTGAAGGTCAGACAGAAAATGTTGAACTGATAAACAATCCCGAAGATGAATCGATGGGAAAAAGAATGGTCCCTTTCTGCCGTGAGGTATATATTGAACAGGATGACTTTATGGAAGTTCCGGCACATAAATACTTCAGGCTCGCTCCCGGGATGGAGGTTCGTCTGAAAGGTGCATATATAATTAAATGCGAAAGTTTTAAGAAAAACGAAGCAGGGCTAATTGAAGAGGTATATTGCACATACGAACAGGAAACAAGGAGCGGAGGAAACGCTTCAGATAAAAAGGTAAAAGGAACTCTTCACTGGGTTTCCGCACAACATGCAGTTAATGCTGAAGTAAGACTTTACGACAGACTGTTCAGCCATGAAGACCCGGCAGGGCAAAAAGAAGATGATTATAGAAAATTCCTTAATCCTGACTCGCTTAAAGTATTGACAGGGTGTAAAGTTGAACCATCACTGGCGAAAGCGAAACCACTTGATAAGTTCCAGTTCCAGAGGCTCGGGTATTTCTGTGTTGACTACGATTCTACTTCATCAAAACTGGTGTTCAACAGGACAGTATCGCTGAAGGATACGTGGGCTAAGGTAAATAAGTAAAGGACGAGGAGAATGAGGAGTGAAGAATGAGGAGTGAAGGAGTGAACAGATATACACAAATAAATTATGGGTGTAAATAGTTTTAAAGAATTGATTGTTTATCAGAAAGCCCATAAGCTTGCTATGGAAATTTTCGAATTGACGAAGAAATTCCCCAAAGAGGAAAAATATTCTCTAACCGATCAGATTAGGAGATCTTCAAGATCGGTAAGTTCGTGTATCGCTGAATCATGGGCAAAAAGAATTTATGAAAAAGCTTTCGTAAATAAACTAACAGACTCCTTAGGTGAAGAATTTGAACCTGAGGACTGGCTTGATTACTCAAAAGATTGCGAATATATTACATTCTCTGAGCATGGGCAATTGATTTCAGAATAACGATGAAGTTCGTGAGATGCTGATTTCAATGATTAACAATCCCGAGAAATGGTGCCTTTCAAAGGAATAAGGGATGAGGAATGAGAAGTGAGTTTAGACTCAATCCTCTTTCTTCACTCCTCACTCCTTAAAAAAATGTATTCCAAGTTTGAACTAATTTTTATATATTCGCACCCTGAAAACTGTCCCGTGGTGTAATTGGCAACACGTCTGATTCTGGATCAGAAGAGTTCAGGTTCGAAACCTGACGGGACAACAATAAAAAGCCGTTCACACGGCTTTTTTTGTTGGCACGGAAGGTCCGCCTGCGAAGATTCCGGAATGAAATGGAGGAATCGGAGTCCCGCGAATCCGCCAGTTGGCGGAGAAACGGGAACGGGACAACCAGATAATCAATCACTTACAATTTATTTTGTAAGTGATTTTTTCTTTGTTGCTAGGTTCTTGCTGAGGGGTTTTTACGATAATCGGCTCAGAAATACAAGGGTCGGTGGGAGTTAATACCATTATTTTCTTAATCAGATGCGGGTCTCATCTCAATCTTGCTGCCTGAATATATCGATCGAGATCTCCACCGCTGATATCGTCCCTCTATTCTCTAGCCAGTGCGTGGTGTTCTTATCCTCTGGCCAGCCCAATCCCGGCCCATAATCCGTAGCCACTCCATTACGATGGTCAGTTATCGTTCCTTGCAATATGTAGACTATGCCCGGCCTGTCTATATGGTTGTGAATAGGGCCGATGATGCCTCCAGGTTCGATGGTCACCATACGCATTCGAAGCTGACGCCCTGCCATACCATCAATTTCAGGGCCAAGGTCCACCGCCTCAAGTTGCTTCACCGTAACGCCTTTCGTCTCATGTGCCGTCTGTTCAGTTTTCATCGCTATCTCCTTTCTGTTGTTTATTACTATTTGTTTTATATTATCGGATTCTCAATAATTCGGACCACTTAAAAGTAGTGGTTTTAATTGTACGTGATTTTAGTCCCCCTCTAAATTTCCCATTAGGATTTCAAACTTATCGGTTCAGAAATACGGGAGTTTACACCAAACTTTTTCTATTTTTCTTAACAAAATGGGAATCTCTTATCGAAGAAATTAAACGATAAATTTTAAATAATTCTGTCTTGCAACTTTTTGCCTAAATAAAGTTTTCCTCCAATGTAATTTTTAGCTATCCTCTCTATGGTTTAAAGCCAATTCGAGGACGATTTATCTGATATAATTTCTGTTGCTTTGATGCCTCAAATTGTTTAAGAAAATCTTCAGGAAATCTTTCATTATTCCTTCTTAAAACAATAAAGTATCTCATTTTTTCAATGCTGATTTGTACAAAGACACTCATATTATAACAAAACCTCATGAACTTAAATATGGGTCTTTATTACCATGAATATCTGATTGAAAGACTCAGCAAAATCAACACTGGTTTGTTTAAAACTCTTGCTGGGTTTCTTGCCAGGTTTTGAGGTATTTTTTCGAATAATCCGTTCAGAAGAATCAAAAGTCGGTAGTGCTTAAAAAAGAAGGACGGATTTCGTACAAATGAGAATAATGTAACATATTTAGAGAATTATGTAACATATTTATTGGGTATGCTGGTTAGCTTTGTTACAGGAACTTTGAAATCAAGGGGAATATGGTATTTTCCTCTTGCAATAAGTTTATTAAATCAGGTAACTAAAAAAAATCATTATGGTTGTAAAGAAAGTAATTGAAATTATGGCTTCATCCCCTGAAAGCTGGGAGGATGCAACAGGTATTGCAGTCAAGACTGCAGCAAAGACTGTCAAAGGGATCAGATCAGTTTATATTCAACACATGAGCGCTGTTGTAAAAGACAATAAGATAGCGGAATATCGTATCAATGCCAAAATCTCATTTGAAGTCCTGAACGAATAACTGGAAAAGCCGGAAGGCTTCCGGCTGGAATAAAAGTACGTAAAGAGAAATCTGAAGAATAAACATGAATCTGACTAAAAATAGATAAATACAATGTTCCCAATCGGTGATGATGATACCTCTCGCAGAACTTTTCCCCTGGTAACTTATGCCTTGATCGCTCTGAATGTTTTATTCTTCCTTGTAGAACTGACTGGTGGTAATGCTTTTATTGAAAAGTGGGCTTTCGTTCCTGACCGATTCCTTGCTAATCCCGTCAGTGATTTTCCGACACTCTTCACTTCCATGTTCATGCATGCCGGATGGGTTCACCTGGGAGGCAATATGCTTTACTTGTATATCTTCGGTGACAATGTGGAAGATCGTTTCGGGCACATAAAGTTCATAATCTTCTACTTAATCTGTGGGTTCGCGGCAACTTTTGCACAACTGGCGTTTAGCCTCGGATCAAATGTGCCGAATCTGGGAGCATCAGGGGCGATTGCAGGGGTGCTCGGCGCTTACATTTTGCTGTTCCCACGAGGAAGGGTCAGAGTATTGCAGGGGCAACAAGTGATTCAATTACCCGCGCTGATAGTCATTGGGATCTGGATCGTTCTGCAGCTTTTTAGCGGCATCGGTTCTATTTCCGGCACATCGCAGACGGGTGGTGTCGCTTACATGGCGCACATCGGTGGATTCCTGGCGGGATTTGTGTTGACATTTTTATTTCGTGGGAGTCGCGGGGCGCAGGCAAAGCGCTGAATCTATACGGCTCAGGACTATTAAAAAACTTTCTCTGGTCTTAGCTACTAGAGACCACTGATTATACGTGCCTTTATAGACTCATATTCTGAATCCGTAATAAGTTTACTAACGAGCATTTGTTTTGCCTGCTGCAATTTTGAAACAGATTCATCTGATGTATTTCCCGTTTGCTGAATTCCTGAACTATTTCCAAGTGTAATGCCTCCGGATTTTGCTCTTAACTCCTCCAACTCCCGTATGCGTCTTTTTTCCCGCCACGACTGGTCATGCGCTTGAGCCAAACGATAAATATTTTCAGTTTCTTCTTTTCCAAAGCCTTCCAGAGTTATATTCTGAGCCAAATTTCCAGAAATTGCTAAATCAGAGGAATTAAAAATCTTAACAAAAAGGTCAGCCCCAAAGATCCCTACTTTTATTCTGGCATCTCCAAGGTCCTGCCACCGGAAATCAGTCATATCAAATCCGCCAAGCAGTCCTCTTTGAATTTTTATAAATCGACCTGATGTTGCGGCAATCAAAATTCGTCTATGTGTTAAAGCAAATAATCTTCGCTGAATTGCCCATGCTTCCAGCGTTTCTCCCTTAACAAGCACTGAATTCAAATGCTCCAATGCTTTTAGTACATTAGCAGATTCTGATGAGTTGGTATCGGTTGTCATAATATTAAGGAATAAGAAATTGATTTCAGTTCATAAAGGTAGAATTAATTATTCAATTGCCACTAAGCACCTGGCAGTAACCGTTTAAGGCGCATTAATTATAAGTATTAATGCATCCCGCGAGCTCGCTATTCTTTCAGGCAACGAACTGATTCTCCACGTTGTTTAGGATTGCTGCTGCTTCCTAAACTACTGCTGAACGACAAATAGTTGTCGATCGCCGTTTGAGTCTTACTTTCTGTAGTACTCCACCAGCTACCGGCACTGCCACTATTCTTAAATATCCCATTTTCAATACGGTATCCGCCGGGGAGCCCGGTAAAGCCCGAATCATCATAGCCATTGTTTCCTTCCAGCCATCCAGTTGTGCTTTTCATTTTTGTTCCTGCAACTACCGCCCCTCCCAGAGAATAAGCCAGTCTTTTCCAATCTTCAGCACTGCTAAGTTTCCATCCAGCCGGAGCTAACTCCCTTGGATCGTTCACGGCATACCAATTGTAAAGTTTGCCATACTTTTTCCCCACTGCAGGGTCATTATTATAATAGCACCAGGCCGGCTTTTTTGCCTCCCCCGCTGCAAGCCATTCCTGATTGGTTTTTGCTTCAGGAATTGAATCTCCATTTCGAAAAGTACTGACGTTCAGATTTGCCACTGCCCATTGCTGCTGACCAATAGTAACAATACCCGGATCTACCAAGGCAGGTTTTGAAGCCGATTGTGCCGGCTTTGCTGCGGCAGGTTTTGCTTTGGAAGCAGGCTGGGCCGGCTTCGCTGCTGTAGTCTTAGGTTTTGCAACAGTCTGTGTGGACTTAGTGCTTACTGTTTTTGGTTTAGCACCCGTTTGAGTAGTTTTAGTGCTTACTGTTTTTGGTTTAGTAACTGTTTGTGTAGTTTTCGTGTTAGTCTGGGTTGACTTTCCGGTAGTGTGCTCAGAATCTGATCTTTCAGAATACACATTGATCCCTGATATGCCTCCAAAAGAAAATAGAAAAATCAAAGTACCAGCGATACTTAGAATTATTTTTACTTTTTTCATATCTGTCTTTTTAAAATTGTTAGAAAACAATATGCTTTCTAAATACTTCTGGCCAATGCATTAACACATCAATTGCTGCTATTTTGAACTAAGTAAATTTAGTTTTAAAATAAAATATTTGATTCCATTTATGAGAAGTTTAAGGTTTAGCTTTTCATGATCATCAAATTCTAAACGTTCCCGTATTTATTTTATTATGCAATTCAATGTAAAATTACTGATAATAAACGTTTTAATATTATTTTTTTCAATAATACTGTATCAGAAAGCCTCTCCTGCGGCCTGGTTTTGAGGGGAAATCCGGTGGCGCTCCGGCTTCAGGCTCCCAACCTTAATTCCTTATCTGGCATAAAATGCATAGTCGGTATAACCCTTTTCCCCCGGGGTATAAAACAAATTCATATCAAGTTCCGATGAAAGAGGCCATCCGTTTTTAAACCTCTCAACCAGATCGGGATTGTTCAAAAATGGCCTTCCGAAAGCAATAAGATCTCCGAGATTGTTTTTCAGATCAGCATCTGCCTTGAGCAAATCATATCCGCCTGATAGGATAAGGGTGTTTTTAAAGATCTTACGTATTTCCTTCTTGAGTTCAGCAGGAACAGGAGGCGCACCCATTGCAGAATGATCTACCATATGAATATACAAAATACCCGGTTTATTTAATTGTTCCGCCAAATACTTATAGGTGGCATCGATCTCAGGATAATCAGGCATATCGCTTGCCACTCCGTGCGGAGAAAGACGAATTCCTGTTCTTTCCCTGCCAATAACCTCTGCAACAGCTTCAGTTACCTCGAGAACAAAACGACTCCTGTTTTCGATACTTCCACCGTAGTTATCTTTCCTTATATTACTTATTGGGGAAAGGAATTGTTCCAGTAAATATCCATTTGCTCCGTGAAGTTCTACTCCGTCAAATCCTGCTTCGATGCTATTTTGTGCAGCTATAACAAATTCCCTTTTTGTCTGTTCTAAATCCTTTGCAGACATTTCTTCAGGAACAGGATAATCCTGCAATTGTTTCTGATCTGTCCAGGCCTGTCCTGCCGGTTTCACAGCCGATGGTGCTAACACTTTCCCTCCTTCAGGTAAATTGAGTGGATGACTTATCCTTCCGGTATGCATCAATTGTATGAAAATTTTAGCTCCTGATTTATGCACTTCTGAGGTCACTTTTTTCCATCCCTCGACCTGTGCCTTTGTGAAAACTCCTGGTATCCGGGAATAACCTAACCCATTAAGCGATGGAGATGTTCCTTCAGTAATAATCAATCCTGCACCTGAACGTTGTCCGTAGTATTTTGCCATAAGGTCATTAGGAATATTCCCGATAGCTCTTGACCGGGTCATGGGCGCCATAACAACACGGTTCTTCAATTCAATTTTTCCTAACTTGTAGCTTGTAAATATCTTGTTATCCTTCATTTAAAAAAAATTATGTTTCTGTTACTGAAAACAATATAAGTGGGGTATTGTTCAATTGTGTTTTTGCTATAATATTGTACAAAGAGAGGCTGTTGAAAACCAACAGCCTCTCTTAAGTATTCAATTTTTATTAATATGAAATTTTTAATTATTGATTAGTAAGATGTTTTTAATTCAACTCTCCTGTTTTTTGCACGACCAAGTGAAGTATTATTATCGGCAATTGGATTCGTCTCACCAAAACCTATTGCTGTCAATCTTGATTCCATAATACCTTTACCCATCAGATATGTTTTTACCGACTCTGTACGTTTTTGCGATAGCGTAAGGTTAAAAGCATCCTCACCCTGGCTGTCAGCATGTCCTTCAATAATCAGGTTGGCTGCTTCGTATCTTTTAAGGATTTCGGCAAGTTCATCGAGCTGAGCCAGCGATGCTACTTTGAGCACATCGCTATTACTTTCGAAAAAGATTTTGCTGGCAATCTGTGTAATCTTTTTAATATCTGCGACAGCAATCTCAGGACAGCCTTTATTTGCTATGTTCCCTTTTACTGTCGGACAACGATCTTCATTGTCTGCTACTCCATCGCCATCAGTATCAGGACAACCTTTCATAGCAACGTTACCTGCTTTTTCAGGACAAGCATCCTCTTCATTTACTACGCCATCTTTATCATTATCCAATGTACAACCTGTTGCATCTACTTTGTAACCTGCAATTGTATTTAGACATTTATCATCCAAATCAGCTATACCATCTTTGTCTGTATCCGGGCAGCCTTTTAATGCTGCAGATCCTTTTAAGTCAGGGCATCTGTCATCCTTATCGGTAATTCCGTCACCATCAGTATCAGGACAACCTTTAAACATTGCGAGACCTGCTACATCGGGGCAACTGTCATCCTTATCAGCAATGCCGTCAGCATCTTTATCAGGACAACCATTTAATGCTTTGCTTCCCGGTAAATCAGGACAATTATCAAGATAATCAGCGATACCATCGCCATCATTATCAAGCGGACATCCTGCCTTATCTACCAGTACGCCTACCGGGGTGTCAGCACATTTATCCTTGTAGTCTGAGATACCATCCTTATCAGCATCATTTTTCTTCCCAAAGTTAAAGGTGAACCCAACGGTGTGAAAGAGGTACATGTCATTACCATTTCCAGCTAATTCGTCTCTAAAATCTGAATTGGAATATAGAAAAGTTTCCTGAAGATTTAACATTACGGATTGACCTAATTTTACATTTACTCCTCCTCCGAATGAAGGGGCTATGTAATCAACCTTTTTATCAGTAATGGTTAAATCCTTGTCAAACAACATCGCTCCTCCTCCAACTAATAAATATGGCCTTACAAACGACTTTGGTCCTAAAATATTGAACCTGAAATTTAAAAGAGCAGAAGTAAACCCACTGTTAAAGTTCCCGATTCCACCTACTTTATTGTAAGCAACTGTCCCTTTAGTGACCAGCAGATTTAAGTCAAAATGACCTCCTATGTATCGTGAAATAGAAAGGCCACCCAAACCATACCTCATGTCATTCGTATAAAAAGTATTCCCAAGGTCGCCATTATACTGGCTTATCCCGGCATGAAGCCCGATGTTCCATTTTTTGTCTATTGTTTGTGCATTGATGATTAAAGTAAGTACCAGACAAGTACATACAAGTAGTAGTTTTTTCATAGTATAATTATTTACGGATTAACAGTACAAAGTTCTATAACTCTGACTAAATATGTGTTACAGAATTTTAGAAAAGATTTATATAATTCACATATTGAATTATTTAGTCTGAATGGAAAAGACATACCCCTTGACCACAATCTGCCGGAGTAAATAATTTGATGCACAGATAAATACAATCAAGGCCATCTGACCGGCCTGAATATGGTCAAGCCATCGGGCTTTTGCACATTATTGCTTTTTATCTCTTGCACAACGGACACTGAATCCATTGTTTTTTAATTCGGGAACACGGTAAATGCTGTTATAGTAATAATACAAATTACGAAGCCATGCATTATACAGATCTTCTTCTGTTGCAGTCCACCATATGGCGTCAATTCCGGCATTAAAGAATTCACCTGAAGAGGCGTCACGGAGCCCTGCCGGAAGAGCAGAAAAGTCACTTGAATTTGAACCATTCCCATTTTTAATCCAACCCACTGTATCTTTCAACTGAAACCCGACATTTGTGGTGCGCACTATTGTCTCTTCAGATTCAGTAAATGACATTCCAAGAAATCTCTCCATGACCTGCCATTCGGCATCAGTTGGAACATGCCATCCTGCCGGACAAATTCTGCGGGTGTCAACTGCGTACCAGTTGTACAAAGTCCCATAAGATTTATCAGGGTTTAGAGTATCATTGTTAATCCGGCAAAATGCACCTTCGGTCATAGAAATCCACTCCTCCTTGTTTCCAATATAGGGAATTGGTTCTCCATTCCGGTACCGTGTAACTCTGAGGTTTTCTTTCATCCAGTCCTGATCTCCAATTGAAATAGTAGGATATACGTTTCCGTCAATATCGACCAGATTCATCGAAAAGGTAGTGGATACAGTAGCTGAGGAAAAAATGCCAAACGGCGCCTGACTTGCTGTAATAGTACTTATTCCCGATCCGGTAATTACAGCCTTATCGTTTTTTATCACAACAACTTCAGGATTACTGCTTACATAGGTAATCATACCCTGACTGTTACTTGCCGGCGGAGATATAAGAAAAGCTGTGTCCCGGTAGTTTTTGGCAATAGGCCTGAAACCCTTTAAATCAGGAATCCTGAGCACTGTGAAACTCATATCTTTACCATAAGTTGTCCCAAGTGGATTTGTAGCCTTGGCCCTGAAATGGTAAGTATTTCCTGGCTTAAGGTCAGTTAATCTGGCATTAAATGTGGCTGTGTCGTTCCCCTTTAAAGGAGGCGCTCTGACCTCAGCTGTTTGTCCATACTTTTCAGTAACACCATACTCGAAGGAAATAACTGTAGGCAAAAAGCCTGCCCCTACAACAGCCTTTACAGTTGCTTCATTTGCAACTATGTTAGAAGCATGGCCGGTATTGACTTTTGGTAAGTTTCCAAGTGTTTTGAATAATACCGGATCGCCGTATCCGGTTCCTTCTTCATTAATTGCATATGGCCTTACATAATATTTTGTTCCTGCCTTCAGATTGGTAAGCCTGAACTTTCCGGGAGCATACTGCTTTGAAGTTTTTCTGTCATCAGTTGTCGGATCAGGTTCGGTGTCCCAACAGAAGCCGTATTCAATAACTATACTGCCTCCGTCAGAGATTAACAAAAACTCACAGCTTGCCGAATAGAGATATTTTTCAGAAACAGTTTTTATTGTTGTCCGTGGTTTAATTTTTGGAGTCTTATATTCTATTTCATCACCGTATGCTGTTCCTAAAGAATTTGTTGCGTAAGCCCTGAAATAATATGACTTATTTGGTTTTAATCCGTGAATAACGCTTGAAAAGGCATATAACACAATGCTATCAGTAGTTTTAAAATCATAGATCAAGGGACTCTGAACTGTGTCCCAGCAGACACCATAATATTTTACCGGTAATCCTCCGTCTGATTTAATAATACCTCCTGATTTTGCTGAATCAATATTGAAATAGGTAACAGGAGATGTCGATATAATTGGTGATGAAGAAAGTGTAGTAAATGAGAGCTCATCTCCATACCCGGTTCCGACATCATTTACTGCGAAAGCACGGATATAATAAGTTTTGCCTGGAAGTAATCCACTTATTGGAATTACAAACTCTTCCGTTTTAATCGAATCAACCATTTTCATACCTGCAGTTGTCGGCATGCTTAATGTGTCCCAGCAAATGCCATATAAATGTATTTTTGATCTGCCATCAAAGGTGATGCTACCTCCCGATCGGGCAGTTGTTGCAGATATGTCCTTAACATCATTTGTTTTCAATGTTGGCTCTTCTTTCGTACAGCCAGACACTATGCTCAAAATAGCTAAAAACATAAAAACTGACCTGCCTTTTAGATTTTCGTTCATTATTTTGAAATAATGTTAAACATTGAATAGTTTTTGCTGTTGAAGTTAAGTCAACACTGTTTAAAATTACATAATTTAATTTAAAATGATTCATTCCGGAATCATTTTATTACGACAAACCAAATGATACTATCATGATAATCTATAGTATAAACTCTATTTGCCACTAAACGGGCTGCCGCCAGACAGGAAGGTTCAGATTAAGAAAAAAGTATTAAATTAGATTCCGGAATATGGCATTAACAATTCCTTAAAAAACCGATCTGACTAAATAAACTACAAAATGAAAAGCTATCAGCTATTACTGAAGATTCTGATATTATTACTGTTACCAGGGTGTAGCGCAAAAACCAAAACATTTACGGTAACTTTTGAAGGCAAAACATCCGAGGCAAAGTGGGCAGCAGGTGAATTGAATCATGATATTCGCTCTGACTGGTCTGCCTCAGAGTTCCTGACTTTCGAGTTAAAATCTTCTACTACTCAGCGTTTTGACCTGAAGGTTTATGATACATCGGGTGTGCGCAGGGTGACAATTCAACCCTTCCAAGGGACATGGGTAAGAGCTTCAATTCCTCTGGTTCATTTACAGAAGAGGAATACAAAGGGAATGGATATGGCCGCAATCGGAAAAACAGCCCGTCCGGGCTATTGGATTGGCTTCTCAAATCAGGTTGGGTCAATTAATAATGTTGATTCAATAGGTGTTTCTATGAGACTGCCGGTAGGTAATCCGACTCTCGAAATCAGAAATGTTCAACTTACCATGAGTGCTATGGATACTGTTTTCGGCCCATTTCCTCTTGTTGACGAATTCGGACAATGGATCCCGGCCGAATGGGAAAGCAAAGCCAAATCAATAGAAGAACTTCAGGCAGCATGGAATAATGAGGATAATAAGCTTAAAACAGGGAATTTCAATCTTTCATCATTTGGTGGTTTCCCCGGAACTAAAGTTACAGTAACCGGTTTTTTCCGCGTGGAAAAAATAAATAATATATGGTGGTTCATCGATCCGGAAGGATATCTTTTTTATTCAACAGGAACTACAGGAATTGGCCCACGTTCTGAATTTGCCCGTGTTAAGGGCCGGGAATATATCTTCAAAACTTTTCCTCCGGCTGAAGAGCTTGCTGTTCCAAATCAGCCGACTTACCAAACAACCAGAAACGCTGCAACTTCTAATGCATCATTCTTCAGCTGGAACCTTTACCGCCGTTTTGGTTCAGACTGGTATCAGAAGTGGATGGACTTTACTGTTCGTCGAATGGATGACTGGGGCCTTAACACAATTGCAAACTGGTCGGATGCTAACCTTGGCAACCAGCAAAAAAAGGCTTATGTGGCAACACTTCGCGGCTGGGGAATAGAAACAGGCCTGATGGGGATGCCGGATGTATATGATCCTGCATGGGTAAAAAGTGTCGATGAAGCTGCCCAGAGGCAATGTACTCCTAAAAAGGACGACCCATGGCTACTTGGATATTTCATTGGTAATGAACCTCCATGGCCTAACAGGGAACTTGAACTGGTAAATGTTATACTTACCGCAGAGGCAACTCCGATGCAGTCTGAACTGAAAAAATTTCTTTCGACAGCAGATACACCTGAGCGCCGTAAAGAATTTGTTTATAATACTTATGCGATATTTATAAGCACCATTAATTCTGCGATTAAAAAACATGATCCCAATCACCTGAATCTGGGCCTGCGGTTTGGAGGTTCAGCACCAGATGCGATTATTATTGCTTCAAAAGGCTTTGACGTATTCAGTTTCAACAGCTATGGTTATTCCGTTAACCCCAATATGATAAAAAGGATCTACGAAATAACAGGGCTGCCGATGGTTATCGGGGAGTTCCATTTCGGGGTTCCGGGAAGGGGACTCGCACCCGGACTGGCACAGACAATCAGTCAGGAAGAAAGGGGTGTTGCTTATCGCTATTATGTTGAAAATGCAGCAGCAAATCCTGCTATAATAGGGACACATTGGTTCCAGTGGATGGACCAGCCGGCAACCGGGCGCAATGATGGTGAAAATTACAATATTGGATTCGTTGATGTCACTGATCGTCCTTACAATGAGTTAATTAATGCCGCAAAAGAAACATTCGGAAGGATTCAAGGTGTGCATTCCGGGAAGGAAGCTCCTGTCACAAGAAAAGCGATTACTCAATAAAAACAAATAAGAAATGAACTATAATCTTGTAATTATTCTTTCAGCACTTTCAATAAATTGCTTTTCACAATCACTAAGCGAAAAACAGGCCGTGACCCTCGCCCGTTTGCCTTTACATTGCATCGTTACCGAATATCCGAATAAGACGGGTCATGTTATCAATGATGGTAAGGATGCTGCCATGACTCCCAGTCAGCTGCATCCGGCATTTTATGGTTGTCTCGACTGGCACAGCAGCGTGCACGGACACTGGATGCTGGTAAAACTGCTTAAAGAATTTCCCGGTATTTCGCTTAAAGACAGCATCATAATGATACTGGATAACAGTATACAGGAAGGAAGAATAAAAGCAGAAGCTGATTATTTTGTCAATTTCAAGAGCAGTAACACCTATGAGAGAACATACGGATGGGCCTGGCTGCTAAAACTCGATGATGAATTATACAAATATGATAATCACATGGCTAAAAAGTGGCATACGACACTTCAGCCTCTTACTCTTAAAGTTGTTGAGCTGTGGCAGGATTACCTTACCAAACAAACATATCCCAACAGGACAGGCATTCATCCAAACACCGCATTCGGGCTCTGTTTTGCTCTTGACTGGGCCAGAACAATGAAAAATACTGAGTTTGAAGCAGCTATAATTAAGAAATCGAAGGAGTTCTACCTGAATAACAAAGCTACTCCAGCTTATCTTGAACCGGATGGAACCGATTTCCTTAGCCCAAGCCTGGAAATAGCAGATCTGATGAGCAGAATCTTAACACCCAAGGAATTTAATAAATGGTTTACCGGTTTTTATGAGAAAAGGAGTCTGGAAAACATTGTAAAGCTTCCGGTAGTAAGCGACCGCAGCGATATGCAGATTGTGCATCTCGACGGGCTTACTTTAAGCAGGGCATGGTGCATGAAGGGAATAGCAAAAGCTCTTCCTGAAAAGAATAAAACCAGAATACTTTTCGAAAAAACTTCTGAGGTCTTTTTGCAACAAGCAATTCCGAATATTTTCAGCGGAAATTATGGAGGGGAACACTGGCTGGCAAGTTTCGCCGTATATGCCCTTAGCTTATAGCTTACCTTTCAATAACTTTTCTTTCTGCCAGACCATATTTATCCCCCGGTCGCAGAAAGTAGAAGAATTCTTTACTTGCCGGAAGAGTTTTTAAATCAGTACCTTCCCTCGACCAGAATTTGCCATCATAAATAAGCACTAAACTTTTTCCCGCAATTTCGAAAACATTCCCTTTTACAATTATTACTGTACCCTCATCTATTCCAATTCCAAGCAATTCAGGCCGTTTCCTTAGTATCTCGAACATATCGAATTGCCTGTTGCGTGCAAGTACATGCTGGTCAATTGCAATATTTTTTATATAGCCAAATCCTTCCTGATGGTCACCCATAATAATCTGATTGTTTTTAGTGTCGCCCCGTGTAAGAAATGATCCCTGAATTATTGCACCTGCAGAAGATCCTCCGATAACTCCTCCCCTTTCCAGTACCTGAAAAATCATCTTTTCTGTTTTTGTGTCTTTATAGGAATCTACAAGATGCCACTGGGAAATATACGGAGCCTCGATTCAGTAAGTTTCACCCAGATGACTGAACAGATTAAAGTTCATTATAATCGTGGAGGCGTAATATCAATATGCTGGCATTGCAGCTTTACTGCCTGTTTTAAGTAAATATGAAGTTAGTTATGTTCTTACCTGGAGAAATGCCTACAGACCGCGCAGCCTGAGACCGGGAACATCACCACAACCTTTTCCCGATGACTTTTTGACTTTCTTTAAATCACCACAAACTCTCTTTTTACAGGATATACAAATGGGTGAGACTATAAAAAAAAAGATGATATGGCTGCCAGACTCCCATAGGAAAATATATTAATGAAGAAACCGGCCAACTGGCCGGTTTCCTTGTTTTATCCTGTCTCACTTATTTGTTTTATCTTTTCACGATCTATTATCCTAATCTTTTTCCCTTCCATTTCAATCAGTCCTTCTTCCCTGAAGACTTTAAGCATTCTTATTACAGTCTCTGAACTTAGTCCCGATAATTCAGCAAGGTCTTTTCTGGATAAAGGAAGATCAAAAATGTCTGATTTGAATACTCTGTCAGACAAACACAGAATAATATCAGCGAGCCTTCCGAAAGACTGCTTATGGGTCAGGCAAAAAAAGCGCCCATAGATTTGTATTGAATTTGCGTTCTGAATATCAATTACTTCCTTTGCAAAAACAGGATTATTATTTAAAAGAGTTATAAAGACATCTATGTCAATTTCCCTGATAACAGAGTTCACGTAGGCCATCACCGAGTATTCGAAAGTCTTTACTGAATTTGAAACAGATGCCAGCCCTATCAGATTTTTTTCAGGCAAAATCTTCAATACCAAAGTATTGACTCCATCCTCGATATATACTTTGACTAGTCCGCTTTCAAGATACATTATATGTGATGCAAAACTCCCTCTTTTACAGATCACTTCACCCTTCTTATATTCAACGTAAACAGAATTAGCTTCAACAAGCTTAACCTCCTCCGGGCTTAGCTTCTCAAAACATTTGCATTCATGGCTGCTTATCGAACAACCGGAAAATTGTGTCTTGTTGACCATATTTATATTATGATTTCACCGCAAAAATACAAATAATTGTACCTCAATTTATGATCCAGATCAGTTTTAATAGTGCTTAATATCATTCTGAAAGGGAATCCATGACTGCTGTGAAATTATTAACAATAAGGATTTAGAAGTTACTTTTGTTGCATATGTCATGTTTATTCCCAATCAGAAAAACTTTATAGATGAATAAAAGTATTCTAAAATATGCTTCCCCGCTTGTATGCTTAATTATGTGCCTCTCTTCATGCGAGAGTTTTAAAATAAATATGGGTACGGAAATCAGCTCATGTGAAAAGTGTCATACTGACTATGCCACTCTGCAGAAAGTATTCTCACCCGATTCAGAGCCACCTGCCAGCGGTTGCGGGGGTGATGCACCGTATTATGAACCATACGACAGAGTATATATGGGAGGTGCAGGCTATGAATCCTTTAAAAAATCGGGGCATTATGAGATCGGTTGTGCAGGATGCCATAACGGGGATGATGTATCTGCAGACAAAACCAAGGCACATTCAGGAACATTTATTGCTCACCCCTCTTCCGCGGCTGATGAGACATGTGCAGCCTGTCATGAAGATATTGTAAAGAATTTTGAGACCAGTCTTCACAACGGTATGGGGCAGAAAAGAAAAGTCACTATGAGGAGCGGACTTGCCGGATATGAAGAATTTGATAAACTCCCCGCGCATCAGATAGAAGGATATAACAAAAACTGTGCAACCTGTCACGGTACATGCGGCAACTGTCACGTATCACGTCCGAAAATAGGTGGCGGCGGTCTGGCAAATGGCCATATGTTTACAAAAGAACCCGACATGGTAACAGTTTGTGTTTCATGCCATTCATCAAGGGGTGGTCATGCATATATGGGAGTTGCCTCAGGTACAGTTCCTGATGCTCATCTTACAAAAATGGGGTTCAGGTGCACCGATTGTCATTCGGGAACTGAACTGCATGGCGATGGTGTAAAGGTAGATCAGAGATATGCTTATGATAAACTGCCTGAATGCGAAAATTGCCATACCGGTATAGCCACCAAAAACACATATCATTCTGTACACTTTTCCTCTTTCGATTGCCAGGTATGCCATTCACAGAACTACAATAATTGCGGTAGCTGCCATATCCATGGTGAAGGTGCAAGAATACCATCTTACATGGATTTCAAAATAGCGGTGAATCCTATTCCTACGATAAAAACAGGATATAAGTTTTCACTCGTAAGAAGAACCCTTGCGTCTCCCGATAACTGGGCCCTGTATGGTGTTCCGCAATATTCCAATTTCAGTGTCCTGCCTACATTCAACTATGCTACTCCTCATAATATTCTAAAATGGACAACAAGGACACAGGTACCATCAGGCGGAGCATGTTATTCCAACTGCCATATAAGAAAAGAGGGAGATGTACTCGTAAATAAAAATCTATACCTTTTCATTGATAATCTTAACAGCTGGGAAAAAACAGCCACAACAGGTATTACAGTTGATGGCAAGCTTCCGGCTTCATGGCTCAGCAAATAATAAGTCACACAAATAATTAAAATGTATTAACCAATTAAACCTAATAAAATGATTAAAAAAACCGCTATCCTGTGGAGCATACTTTTTGCTTCTCTATTAATTTTTTCATGCACAAAGGATCCTGATCCGGTAAATGAAGCTGACGTTCTCGTAAAATATCTGGAATCAGCTGATTCTCCGCTGCATAAGGATTTTGTAAACTCAGATTTGCCTACAATTATCGCTGCTGATGAAGTTAAAACGCTTAATGAAACAAATCAGGTCTATATCATCGACATAAGAACAGCCGCTGATTTTGCACTTGGTCATATTAAAAATGCCCATAACGTCGCAACTGCAGATGCTCTTACTCATATTGAAGGGGTTAACCTCACACCATTCACGAAAGTAGCAGTTGTATGCTATACCGGCCAGACAGCGGGATTTGTAGCATCTCTTCTCAGAATAATGGGATATGATAAAGTTTATTCCATGAAGTGGGGAATGTGCTCCTGGAATTCATTCTTTGCCAGCAAATGGAATACAGCTATTGCAACCGGCAATGCTTATCAGGCTCAGTTTACTGCTACAGAAACTGTCAAAGCTGCAAAGGGTACATTACCAGTATTATCCACCGGAAAAACAACTGGCCTCGATATTCTCAAAGCCCGTGTGAACGCCCTTCTGGCTGAAGGCTTCACTCCTGCATCTGTAAACACAACTACCCTTTTCGGTAACCTCACAGGATATTATGTCGTAAATTACTGGCCAGCTGCACAGTATACTGACCCCGGACATATTCCCGGATCAATACAGTATACACCAAAAGAATCTATCAAGCTTGCAACTGATCTGATGACACTTCCGACTGACAAGCCTGTTGCAGTTTATTGCTACACAGGCCAGACCAGTGCATTCCTGGTTGCGTATCTGCGTTTACTTGGATATGATGCAAAATCAGTCCTTTACGGAACAAATGGGATGATTTACGATAAGATGGTTACTAAACAAATGACCGTCTGGAACGCCGCACAGATTAAAGGTTACACATACGAATAACAGAATTGATTCAATAGAAAAGGCCGACTCTGAATTCAGAGCCGGCCTTTATTTTTTAACATAACTATACGTTTAGTAGCCCCATTTCTTCATAATCTCAAGGTCTTTTTTAACGCTCTCCATCGGAGTAATTCCCTGATACGCCTCCTGCTCAATAATGAAACAGGTTGTTCCGCTTATCTTCGCGGCCATATCAACTACATTTTTGCAATCGATAATGCCTTCGCCAAGAACTGTACTCTCATAGGAAGATCCTGCTTTGATCTCGTCCTTAACATGAACATTCTCAAAACGTCCGGGATACTGCTTGACCACGTCCATGGCAATTGCCCCGCCATTATACAGGTTACCGATGTCAAGCTGAATAACAACAAGCTGAGGATCAATTGCATTCATCATTATATCAAACAGCTTCTTATCATTTAGCTTCTCACTGAACTCAAAATCGTGGTTATGATAGCCGAATTTCATTCCCTGTTTCTGGCATAACTCACCACTCTTATTGAATATATCCATGTAGCGCATAAAATCGTCATAGTTCTTTCTCATGCTTGTGTCCATTGAAGGACTAATGACATACTTCTGCTGCAATATACCGGCATCCTCAACCAGTTTTTTCCAGATATCGGTAAAATCCTTCTTCGTATCGTCCCAGTGCTGTTTACCCATAACTGTATGACCACTTATCATCTTTAGTCCAAGATCGTCGAGTACTTTTTTAAATTCAGTAGCCGTATAACCATAGAACTTCTGATTTACATAGTTGGCATGTTCAACATAAACATAGCCCATTTTTGACAGTCCCGTAAGTGTCCCAAGCGGATCTTTAGTCATCTCAGCCCTTACAGAATAGAGTTGCAGCCCTACAATTGCCTTTGGTATGGCTGAAGCCAGAAGCGTACGTGGAAGAATAGCCGTTCCAATCGCTGCCATGGCACTGGTCTTAACAAATAATCTCCTTGATGTCTTCATTATCTTAATTTATTGGTTTTTATGACAATTTGTTCTGATTAAACTATTGATAAAGTTATTAAAAGTGAATTATAAAACAAGTGACTAGTTATATGATATATTCTTAACCCCGGTAATCTTCTTAGATGAAACCTTAGCTGAAAATAACGAACTCAATTCCTTTGGAGTCAGTGCTTGTAATGGATTAAAATCTATTGATGACATGTAGTTCAGTATTGAACTGTACAACTGCCTGGCTTCAGGTTTGTCCCTGACAGTTTTATCCAGGGTTCCGGGAAGTTTAACAGAATCATAAAGGATCTACGAGTACCACTTTTCTGCTATTACCCACACCTGCCGTATCGAGGCCAAATCGCCATGAGCCATCGAGAATAATCACTTCGCGGGTATTGACAATCTCATCCTTTTTACATGAAGCAGCAAGAATCAGCACCGGCAAAATGACGATGAACAGTTATATGAGGGAATTTTTTAACATATCATTCATACATATTACTAAGATCTGCATTGGATAATTCAACCATTAAAGCACTGATTTTACCAACGACTTCTTTATAACACTTTTCGCCTTTTACAGCATCAGCTTTATTTGGATTTCCAATGCCGGTATCACTTGTTACCTGAGTCCACTTTCTTTCTGCCCATGCCCATTTTTCATTTAATGCCCCTATCCTGAATTTTTTTCCTTTTCCGTCGCCTGCCTCACTCAGAGGAAGAACCAGCTCAGGGACAATGTATTGCATCATGCTTGTTTCCATCTCATCGGCATGACCGCCGCCGTTTTCAAAAAAATCAGAGTTGTTGAATGACTGATACCAGTTGCACCCGCAGATGAAAAGCCTGGGATATTTAAGCCCAAGTTCCCTGATCATCTGTTTAAAATCATTCCCTCCATGACCGTTCAGAATCATGAATTTAAGAATATTGTGTCTGTTAAGAACATCGGCAATATCGCTGAGAATTGCGAACTGAGTTGAAGGATTCATGTTTATGTTAAGCCTGATATCCATCTGCCCGGTGTTTACACCAAAGGGAATTGCAGGAAGCACAATTACCTTCGCTCCTTTGCTTACAGCTGTCTCTGCGGCAGAAGCTGCAATATTATCAACCATAATATTATCTGTGGAAAACGGAAGATGATAGTTATGTGCTTCCGTTGCTCCCCATGGGAGTATTGCCAGGTTAATATCCTGATTTTTAATCGTTTTCCAGTTTGTTTCGGCTAAAATATATGGTCTCATTTTGCTGATTGGTTAATATAATGCAAATAAATACCCAGGCAGCACGATCTCTTCTGGAAATCGCTTCTGTCTCAGAACGAAAATAACAAAATCCCCGATAATACTACTTCTTTTCTTTTGTAAGCTTCTTTATCTCTTTATCCTTTTCAGCAGCCTCTTCTTCCAGCTTACTTACTTTACTGTTCAGTTTTTCAACTTTTGCGTTTAGCTTGCTCACTTCATCTTTAAAAGATGCAATTTCGCCCTGAAGAGAAGCTTTCTCATCTTCAAGAGCCTTAATTACAGGAGTATATATTGACTTTGCATAGAACCATGCAGAAAAATACCCGATTATTGCTGCAACCAGAAGCAGAGCGACAATTGTAACTACTGCTCCTGTAACAGTGGTGGTTAATAATATAAATAGTAGCTTCATTTTATTGCATTTTAATTATTAGTTCTGCTCTTCTGTTTTTTGCCCTACCCTCTGAGGTAAGATAATCTGCGGCAGGCATTGTTTCACCTTTTGATTCAGTTAAGATCCTTGCGGTAGCAACACCCGACTTTTCAGCATATTTCCCTACAGCGACGGCCCTCCTCATACCAAGATTATAGTTGTATTCAGTGGTCCCAACGAGGTCTGAATGTCCGGTTATAAGAAGCATGGAGCCCGGGTATTTGTCAAGCCAAGCCTTGAATTCGGAAAGGCTTCTGTCAGATTGCGGATCTGCCTTGAGTTTTGCATTATTAAACTCAAAATAAATCATAAGGTCTTTTGGCATCATAGCTTTTAGCCGTGCTAAGGAGTCTGCCACATTGTCCCGGGGTTGAAGGATTGCCTGTACCGGATCCGGTTTGTTCAGCACTGGAACAAGAATGTCGTTATAAATCCATGCTGAAAAGACGCACCAGATCACAAATACAACAAATCCGGTAATAAGGATTTTCATTTTTAAGATTTGTTAAGTTACAGATCAGGTATTTATCCATACAAGTTATGAAAATTTCTGCGAAGAGTGATTAAAAATATTAATTTTAATTCTTAAACCTTGTTTTTTTAATATCACCTATTTGAAGCATTAGCTTAACTTTGTATAGAAGAGACTTAACTCTATAGTTTCCGGAAATGAAAAAAGCATACTTAAAAATAGTTCTGCCGACAATCTTTTCAATTCTTTTGTTTATTCTCACAATATTCTTAATAATCATTCCACGGTTTAAAGAGAATATTATGAGCGGCAAAAGGGAGATGATTAAGGAGTTAACTAACTCAGCGCTAAGCATCCTTGCGAAATACGAGAATGACGAAAAGGAAGGCAAGCTTACCAGAGACGAGGCCCAGAAAACTGCAAAAGCAAGAATTGAATACCTTAGGTATGGAGAGGAAAACAAAGACTATTTCTGGATAACCGACCTGACGCCGGTTATGATAATGCATCCTTTCAGAATTGATCTGAACGGAAAAGATTTGAATGGGTTCACCGATCCGCACGGGAAGAGGCTATTTGTCGAATTTGTAAAAACTGTAAAAACAAATGATCAGGGATATGTCGATTACATGTGGCAATGGAAAGATGACTCATTGCATATTGTACCGAAACTCTCGTATGTAAAGATCTTCAAACCATGGAACTGGGTTATCGGAACAGGTGTTTATATTGAAGACGTTAAAAAGGAAATAAGCTCGTTAACAGAGCGCATGATCTGGTTATCGGCAATTATTTCACTATTAATAGCCATTTTACTGTTCTATATTATTAAAGAGAGTCTGGGCATAGAACAAAAAAGAATTGCGGCAGTAAAAGACCTGCACGAATCGAAAGAAAAATTCAGAACCCTAGTTGAAGCAGCGACTGAAGGTCTGATAATGATTATAGAAGGAAAAATAAGCTTTTCAAATAGTGTAATAGGAAAAATGACCGGATACGAAAGTAATGAACTTACTAATCTGGCTCTAAGCGAACTGATAGACAGTAATAACCAGAATGGCATAATAGATACCTTCTCGGTAAATACGGTCAGGGAAGGAAAATTTGATCTTAATCTTAAAAAGAAAAACGGTGAATTAACTGAAGTGCTTATAACTTCAACGACAACTGATTTTTATGGTAAACCCGTAAATATTTTAATAGTAAAAGACTTATCAACTGACGGAACTATCAGGAAATCAGAAATTGATTTCCTTAAGCTCATAAGCTCAATTGATGCCGGGGTTTTCAGGGCAGGCATCAATTCCGGCGGAAAGTTTATTATGGCCGATGAAAAAACAATTAATATTTTAGGATTCAGGGATTTCAGTGAATTATCGAAAACATCTGTACGCTCTTTATTTGCAGATCCTGATGACATAAAACTTATCCGCAAGGCAATTGAAGAAAATGGCACACTAAAAAACAAAGTAATCAGAATAAAAAAACATGATGGTGATTTTTCATACATTTCATTGTCTCTAATATTGAATAATAACCATAAATCTGACGGGATTATATGTGACGGGATCATTGAAGATGTTACCATTCAGGAATCAGAAAAGATTTTGAACTCCGATCTGATAACGGAATTAAAACTAAATCAATTTTTGCTTGAGCAGCCGGTTAAGGATCTGCTTACTCAAATCAAAAAGACAGATGCCGACTCAACGTTGAGTTCAGTCATAGATCATTTAAAGACAAATAAGACAGATTGTGTTCTGCTCACAAAAAACGATTCTGACTGTATCGGAATTATTACAAACAGCGACATACAGAGAAGGCTTCTCTCTCTTAACCTGAACCCTGATAATCCGGCTTACCTTATTATGAGTTCACCGGTTGAATTTATTTCAGAAAATACATCAATGCATGAAGCCCTTGGTATTTCGGATGAAAAGAAAATAAATCATCTTATTGTAAAGAATGAAAATGGTGAAATAACAGGAGTGCTAAGAACACAAGATATATTTAGTGCAATGTCAAAATCACTGTCATTTTTGCTTGAGGGAATAAAGCAGGCGAAAACAGACATCGTACTAAAACAGTGTCATAACAAGCTTCTTAGCCTTGTCAATCCTCTTATCTACAATGATGTAACAGCATATTTTATAACAAAAGCAACAACTCGCTTTTCAGACGAAATCACACGGAGATTAATTGAACTGGCCATAAAAGACATAGGGGAACCTCCTGTCGGCTTTGCATTTATTTGTCTGGGAAGTGAAGGACGGAAGGAGGAAACGCTATACACTGATCAGGATAATGCAATTATTTATGAAGATGTGTCAAAGGAGGAAGACCTCAGAGTAAAAACATATTTTCTAAAACTTGGAGAAAGAGTTTGTAACTCCCTGAATTATGTTGGTTATTCATTTTGCAAAGGAAATATCATGGCGAAAAATCAGAAATGGTGCCAGCCAATATCTGTTTGGAAAAGATATTTCAGGGAATGGATTTCTGAACCGGAACCACAGAATCTTCTGGACGCAACTATCTTTTTTGATTTCAGGACTGTTTATGGCGAAAGCGGTATCACAGTAAACTTAACTGAAAACAACACTGCATGTATTAAGGATAACCCATTGTTCCTTTACCATCTGGCATACAATACTTATAACCTGAAACATCCTCATATATCATCAGGGAGTATCCTTTCAGAGAAGAATGCAGACATGATCGATCTTAAAAGTGCATTATCGCCAATTGTAATGTTTGCCCGCACATATTCCCTTCAAAGTGGAATAGAACACACCAATTCAATCGACAGGCTGGTTGCTCTGAAAGAAAAACAGATAATCCCGGGTGGCACTATCGATGAAATTCTGTTTAGCTATAATTTTCTGATGAAACTTCGGTTTAAGAATCAGTCTGTGATGGCATTTAATCATATGCCGATGACAAACTCGCTTAATACAAAGAATCTGGTCGAGCCTGAATTGATCCTCCTGAGAAAAGTATTATCATATATACCGGAATATCAGAATAAAATTAAAACAGATTTCAGAATTACTACCTGAAACCCGAATAAGTGTCAATCTTACACTTAAATCGAAAAGTAGGCATTACTTCTGAATCCTTCCTTCTCATTAAGCTGAATATATCCCAGTTGATTTGTCAGCATAATAGTATTGCCAACATATAAGGGTTTCTGATTATAATGGCTATGACCATATATCCAGAACGCGGCATTGCTCTCTTCGATAAGAGCAGTGAGATCGGAACAGAAAGCTTCGTTAATAAAACTCTTTTGATGGATCTCTTTATTGCATAATGGAGATGGAAGATGATGGGTCACAACAACAGTTTTACCTGATTTATCTGAAAGGGTATTGTGCAGAAAAGCCAGGCTTTCATGATGAAGCTTATTAAAATCTGTCACAGTGAATTTTTTACCATTTCTTGTAATGCACTCAAAATCGGAAACGCTTTGTTCAATTGCCTTTTGATTCTTCGTTTTTATTTCAGACCATAATGAAGTGAATACGAAGCGAATACCCTCATAATTAATCACGCTATTATCTACTATACTAATGTTCCCGAGGAGCTTAATGCCGGTAGAAAAATCAAAATCAGAAATATCACTGTAGTAATATTCATGATTCCCGGGGACCCAGAAGATCTGCCTGAAGTTTTCTGAAATGTAGCGAAAGAATGAGTTGCTCAGGAACTCATCATGGAGAGGAACAATATCGCCGGCGAGAATCAGAATTTCACCCTTTACAGTTAATGGATTTTCGCCCACGAACCTGTTATTCTGGTCAAATTCAAGATGCAAATCGGAACAATACTGAATCCTCACTTTGTGCTGCTTTAAAAAACTTAACAAACCTCACATATTTTTCTCAAAAGCGGCATATCGAGGATCTCAACCTCCTTGCCGTTTATTGCAATAATCTTTTCTCTCGAAAACTCTGAAAGAAGTCTGACAGTATTTTCTTCTGAAATTGCCGTCATCTCGCCTATTTCTTTCCTCGAAACATTTAACCGGAATTTCTGACTGTTGTAAATCTCCGAAAGATAAATCAGATTCTCGGCAATTCGTCCTCTTATCTGCTTTTGATTCAAGGAGATGATCTTTTTCATAATGTTTGAAACTGATTTCCCGAAAGCCTTATTAAGATTTAACAGCAAATCGTGGTTCTCAATATACAGCTTCTTTACAAGGCTGAGATCAATATAACAGACTTCTGAATCCTCCAGGGCAGTTACAGAATAGAAATAGTAGGGACTCTCGAAAAAAGATAGCAGCCCGATATAGGCAGGAGGTTTAAGGATGTACAATATTATATTCCTGCTGTTGATACCTTCTATATACAGCTTTGCAGCCCCTTTTACCAGAAACAGTGCGTGTGTTACCTCTGTTCCCTGTTTGCAGATATTATCATGCTTTTTGAAATTGGCGTGTAAAGTATTGATTTCCTCTAACTTAGTCCCTGTATTCAGAAGAGTGGGATAAATGTCACACTTAAGTATACACTCCTTACAGCCGGAATTCCTGGAAAATTTCATACCTCTCTTTTATTCAAATGTAGGAATAAGTTGTTATAAAACAATGTCAGATTTCAACTTCTATGATAATCTATTATTCCATTTAAAAACTATTTTTGATCTGCTTAGTCATACAAATTAATAATTTAAAAAGGAGGTTCAATTGGAAACCAGCAGCAATAATTACGATTTCAGCCTGTTTAAACCTGTCAGTCCATATGGGCGAAAAAACAGGAATCTGATACTTACTCTTGGAACAATTTGGTTTGTTGCCATATTTGGGTTCCAACTGCTTTTACTGATATTTCAAAAGCCCACACCTGAAAAATCCCTTATAACTTTCGAATCGGTATGGGATAATGTTAAATCAGGACAAGCCAGTGAACAGGAAAAAAAGGACTTTGTAAATTCTTTAATTGCCGTTGCAGGAAAATCATCGGTAAAACCTGCTGATAAGACAGTTCTCATGAACTCGATTTCCTGGTCGGTATATAATATGGTTAGCGACAGTGAAAAAGTAATTCTTTCCGTAAAGGTTAAGGAACTTGCTGCAGTACGAAAGAAGCTTTCTTCTGCTTCCGACAAGGAATATATCACTCTCAAAGCTGACCTTCAAAGTATAAAAAACACTATCAACACCATAGCCAATGAAAAGACTGGTGTTGATCCGACAAATAATAAAGCTGCAATACTTCCTTACAGCTTAAACCCTGATTTCAATGATATGGAAGCCTCAGATACAGAAGCTCTTCCTAAAATAATGAAACTATATCTTACTCATAACCAGTCATTCCTGACAGATTTTAAGATTCTTGGATTCCCTTTTCATTATTTCTACACAGCGGAATTTCTATTATTTCTTTTCGTTGGATTAAGTCTGTTCTACAGTATCAGAATAACCAAATTGCAAAAGCAGTTTTCGATAAAGGAAGAGTAACAGTATCTAAAAATTTAACCATTATATATGAAAAAGATATTCTTTACAATAGGTATCCTGCTGATTCCCTCCTTATTATTGGCAGAAGATCTTACACAACTGGAGGGGAGCTTCAAAGTTGGTCCTGCGATTATTCTTATTGCCATGCTGGCAACTTTTGTCCTGGTAGGATTTTTCTCCAGGGCAAAGGATACAACCGATTACTACGCAGCCGGCCGTAAAATCTCAAATATAAGCTCTGGTATGGCTATAGGATCAAACTGGATGAGTGCGGCCTCATTTCTGGGCATGGCAGGCATGATGTACACTACAGGTTATAACGGACTCGCTTATGTTGTTGGCTGGACCGGTGGTTATGTACTGCTACTTATATTAATGGCAGGTCAGATCAGAAAGTATGGTAAATTTACTGCTCCTGACTTTATTGGCGACAGGTACTACTCGCAGACATTAAGAGGGATTAGCGCAGTATTCACTATACTGATTTCGTTTGCCTACTGCGTTGGCCAGTTTGGTGGTGTAGGCCTGATGTTCAAATGGATACTGGGTATCGACTATACCTGGGCTGTTATTATAGGTGCATCGGTCGTAATTGGGTACACAATGCTTTCAGGGATGATAGGAGCAACAAAGAATATGGTTGTTCAGTATGTCATACTGATAATTGCATTCCTTATACCGACATTTTTAATGACCTATAAATTTGATTACTTCTGGTTACTCCCGCAGTTCGGATACGGAACCATAGTCTCAGATATTGTTCAGGGGATCCCTGCACCTAACCTGTCAGATGGTGTAGCGCTTCTTAATGCTTATGGGCACAATGTATCTATGGTGCCAAGTCCCGAATTTGCAATGCCATGGGATCCCTCAACCGGGAGCACCGCATTTCAATGGATAGCAATATGCTTCTCCCTGATGCTTGGAACAGCAGGCTTACCTCACGTTTTGCAGCGCTTTTATATTACTCCTACTATACGGGATGCCCGTTTATCATGCGTTTGGGGTCTGTTCTTTATCTGTGTGCTGTACTGGAGTGCTCCTATATATTCAGTATTCGGGAAAATCCTCTCTTCAAATCCTGAGATAGGAGGACTTGCCTCAGATGCTATAGTTGTTTATACCGCGCAACTTGGAGGGATAAATCCTATGGTAGTGGGACTTCTTGCTTCCGGAGCGGTAGCAGCTGCATTCTCTACAATTTCAGGGCTTTTGGTGGCAGGATCCTCTGCATTCTCTCATGATATCTATACTAAAATCATAAATCCCAATGCATCTCCCAAAACACAGTTGAAAATGGCCCGTTATGGAACTATTATCATGGGACTTATTGTTGGTGTTGTTGCTATGCTCAAACTTGGCATGATCGCACAACTGGTAGCAGTAGCTTTTTCAATGGCCGCCTGTACAATATTCCCTCTTTTTCTTCTTGGAATATGGTGGAGTGGAGCCAATAGGGCAGGTGGCATGGCAGGGATGATTGCAGGTGTAGGAATTTCATTTTTCTCACTTACATATTTTATTGCCGCAAAAGCAGGAGTTCATTTGCCCGGACAGGTATTTGTTGAATACTGGCTTAATGTCTGGTATTTTGCATGGATCGGGGCCCCGCTTGCAATTATTACAAATATCGTTGTATCTAAATTAACCACACCTACTCCTATTGAAATAAAGAGATTTTTAATAGAAAAGGTGCATAGCTGATTATTTATTAAATTTTATGAAAGACAATCCTGCCAGATTCAGGATTGTCTTTTACTTTTGAAGCAAATCATAAAGAGTGAAAAAAATTCTTACACTATCACCCTACACAAAAAAAGTACTGCTTGGTATTTTTATAATCATTTCTTTAAGTCTTCTTGTTGCCTTTATATATTACAATGGCAAAAACAGGGCAGAAGATCCGCGTATAGTACGAACAAAATATATGTTCCTCGAGTATGACAACCTGATGAAAGAGAACCAGTTCACATCAGCCATGGCCCTTCTCGACAGAATAGATTCCATCATCCTGATGGTGCCCGGTTACTCTGAATCATATGAGAGAGCTATCGTCTTTAATAACAAAGGATCAGCCTGCCTTGGCATGGCGCTTTATAATACATCCGACAGCACAGAGAAAAGCAGATTACTTACTATAGCTAAAACCAATATTGATTCATCCATAACCATTTATAATAACTGGATAAATAAATATTCTGCACTTTCTGAAGACGAATTGTACGAAACCATTAATTCATTCTTTCCGGAAAGCGATCCGGCATTCAATGGAAAAAATCTTAAAAAGATAATGAAGAAGCGGGTGGAGGATCTTGAAACTGCACAAAAAGAGTCACCACGAAGACTATCTGTCTGCTATACAAATCGTGGTGCAATACTGAGGCATCAATATCTACAGGATGAGGCCGTTAAGAACTATGTAAAAGCAATTGAACTGTGGAGAGACAATTATACTGCTCGTAATAACTTCAATGTTTTAATGGGAAAACCCCCAAAAGACAGATCGATAATAAATCAATTGTTTCCACCGGATAAAAAGAACTATAATTAAAACAAAATTAAATGAGACTATTATTATTTGCTTCCTTTCTGATAGTAATGATTCCCAAACTTTCTTTCGGTCAGGATAAAAAAGAAGAACCAAAATTCGGAATTACTTTCTCAGGATTCCTTAAAACCGACTTTTTCTATGACTCGCGACAAGCTGTCAGCATTCGCGAGGGACATTTCCTGCTTTATCCTGAAAATGTGAAGCCGGATTTATATGGCAAGGATATTAACGCAAAAGACCACCTTGGAATTCTGTCAATACAATCAAGGCTGACCGGCAAGATTACAGGACCGGATTTGTTGAAAGCCAAAACATCTGCACTGGTTGAGGCCGATTTCTTTGGAAATGAAAATTCAAACTTCCAGGATGTAAACGGATTAAGACTCAGGCATTCAATAATTAAACTGAACTGGAGCAATACTGAGCTTCTTGTCGGGCAATACTGGCATCCTTTATTTATTCCAGAGTGTTTCCCCGATGTTGTATCATTCAACACCGGATCTCCCTTTCAGCCATTTTCCCGCAATCCGCAGATAAGGTTAACCCGGAAAGTCAAGAATGTTAAGCTGATTGCAGCTGCTGCAAGCCAGAGAGATTTCTCAAGTAATGGTCCCGACGGAGCCAGCCCGAAATATCTGAGCAACGCTGTCGTGCCCGATATGAATCTTCATATACAATACTCAACCCAATTCAAAGAAACTAATGAATTTCTGATCGGAACAGGAACTGAATTTAAACAACTTGTGCCCAGATTATTCTCTCAGGGCGACAAAAACCTTAGAGACGGAGTTGACAGTATATATCTTGCAGGCGATGAGCGTATAACATCTTACGCTTTAACCGTATACTCTAAGCTTAAGCTTAAGCCTGTAACTATCAAAGCATATGCAATTTACGGAAGCAATTTGTTTGATCAGATAATGATTGGCGGTTATGCAGTTTCATCGCTGAATGCCAGTAAGCAGATGAGTTATGAATATGCACCAGTCAGGAATATGTCATTCTGGACAGAAATCTCAACAAACGGGAAAACTCAGGTAGGACTTTTTGCCGGTTATACCAGGAATCTTGGAACTGAAAAGGATAATACAGGCGTTTATTACAGTCGCGGATCGAATATTAATTATGTATACCGGGTTGCCCCCAGGTTAGTTTTCAATAAAGAAAAACTGCGTATTTCAACTGAACTGGAATATACAACGGCCCAGTATGGAAAAGCAGATACAAAAGGAGTTGTCAATTCAAATACAACAACAGTATCGAACCTTAGAATTCTTACAGCATTCTACTATTTTTTCTGATTTAGGCTTGGAAATCAGTCTTTGAACATTATTCCCTTGAATTTATCGAGGAGATCGTCCTGATCTTCATTATTCCTGATCCCTTCAAAAAGTATAGGGAGTAATTTGTCAATTGCCTTGTCGCTGAATCCTGCTTCAATGGCAAACCTCCTGATAATCTTTTTTTCACCTTCAGATATTTCATCATCTGCAAGAATCATCTCAGCTGTATTGTAAAGATGCTCAAATTTATCGTGAAGACTGTAGGGTGCATGATAATGATGCTTGCTTTCATCTTCAATCAGCTTATCAATTTCAGGATCAGTCAGTCCAAATCTTTTTCCCTCTTTGTGAAGTATTTTAAGCTCTTCCGGTTCAATTTTTCCGTCACTTCTTGAAACCTGAATAAGATGAATATAATGTTCCTTATTTACTCTTTTACCGTGGTTTGTTATAAAGTCTGAGAAGTTCATAATTTATACTTATTTAATAATCTGTTATTTAAATAACACCAAAATAGCTTTTTGCCTCTTATAAATATGAGAACAAGTTACGAAATAATTTGTTTTGTTGCTAAGCTTAAAAACCGCTGAGGGGATCTTTACAACATCCGGCATATTGATGGCAGGATAAAACGATTTACTTAAGCGTATTGCGGGAATACCGGCATATTACATTTTTAAAAAATCAAATGGAGGATAAGCCCTATCTTGGAATTTCTGTAAGATCGCGTATTACAACAGAGGCACAGGCAATCCCAAATGCGGCAGGCATGTATGAGATTGTTCCTACGATGGAGGCTTTATTCTGCTCTCCGTTTGTAGGGACAATTTTGCTTTTATCAATACTCTCCGGCGAATAAACAGCCGTAAAACCTTCCCTTACACCCAGCCTGTGAAGCCGTTTCCGGAGGATGCGTGCAAGAGAACAATCAGTCGTTCCGGAAATATCTGATATGCTGATCTTTGTCGGATCATACTTACCCCCTGCTCCCATTGAACTCACAAGTGGATACTTCCTCTGCATTGTGTGATAAATAAGAAAAATCTTTGGAGAAAGTGTATCAATAGCATCAACAACATAATCATATCCCATATCAATTATCTCAACTATCCGTTCATCCTTAATATATTCCCCAATAACTGTCAGATTAACTGCCGGATTAATATCTCTTAATCTGTGACCCATTACCTCAGCCTTAGCAAGACCTTCTGTGCTCTTCAATGCAGCCAGCTGCCTGTTCCTGTTTGACGGATTAACGACATCGCCATCAACAATCGTCATCTTCCCTACACCCGACCTGCAAATCATCTCTGCTGCATACGCACCAACACCACCAAGTCCAACTATCAGCACATTGGATGCCTTAAGCTTCTGCAAGCCTTCAGTTCCCAATATCAACTCTGTACGTGTAAGCCAATCAGTCATAATGTATAAATATCGAAATAATTACTGCATTTTTGCCCCTAAATCCCCTGAAGGGGACTTTTTACGTTCTTCTACTACCACAGCTAGTGCGGAGTTGAAATCCATGCTAAAGTAAAGTGGCACAAATTGCAAATTGGCGCCAGCAAAGATAGATCTCTGTGTTTCTCAGTGTTCCCTGTGTCTCCGTGGTTTTTTTTTTAAAATTTGAAGAAATCATTAAAATTATTGTTTGTAATTGTCTTAAGCTTTTCAACCGGAATATTCAGATCATTAGCAACTTTCCTATAGATCTCCCTGATATCAACATCTGCCCCGTCAGTTTCAAGGAATAATTTATTCTCCGGAATGAATCTTATAAGTTCTGCCGATTCAGGAATAAGAGCAAAACTGTACCATACTGAAAGATACATTCCTCGTGAAAGCAGCTGCATTGCAGCTTCCTTCTTACCGTGAAAACCATGAATAAGCCAGGGCACTGAAGGTTTGAGTTTCTTATGAACTGCAAGCAATTCATCCCATCCCTTTACACAATGTATTATCAGGGGTATTTTATACTCCTCAGCTATAAATGCCTGTTCTTCAAATATTTTCTTTTGAAGATCGGGTGAAGCTCCCCTGATTTTGTCAAACCCTGCTTCTCCAATTGCAATAATACGGTTTTTAGCAGCATACTCCCTTATTTTCAACAAGGGCTTCTCATAACTATTGGCCCCGAAAAACCACGGATGGAGGCCAATTGTATAAGCAATACCAGAACCGGAAGGAATGATTTCTGTTTCGTGAGCCATCAGGTTTTCAACAATAAAGACGCCTTCCGACGGAGAACCGCCATGCGTATGAATGTCAATATAGTCACCCGGCAGCGGACGATTCATAGTATCTATTTGCCAATTACAGCAAGAGCAGTGTCAATTCTCTTAAGAGTCTCAGCCTTACCAATCCAGCTTATAATATCGAACATGTGAGGACCTCTTGAAGCCCCTACAATTACCAGTCGGAAAGCATTCATTACAGCACCCAGATTATACCCTTTACTCTCAATCCACGATTTAACAAGTGGCTCTGTTGCAGCAGCAGAAAAATCATCTAAGGATCCGAGCAGTGATTTCAGTTCCAGAAGTATTGCAGGTGAATCCTCTTTCCACCTCTTCTTAATAAGCTCCTGATCATACAACTCAGGAGCTTTAAAGAAGAAGTCAGTCTGATCCCAGATATCCTTCACAAAACTAACCCTCTCTTTTACCATCCCTACAAGTACTTCCAGATCAACAATATCGAACTGATAGCCCCGGGCTCTCAGAAATTCCCTGAACTCAAGAGCAAGCTGATTATTTGATCTCGCCTGCAGGTACTGATGGTTAAACCATTTTGCTTTTTCAGGATCAAACCTTGAACCCGATTTGCCAACCCTTTCAATAGTAAAGGCATCTATAAGTCCATCCATAGAAAATATCTCCTGCTCAGTCCCGGGATTCCAACCAAGAAGTGCGAGCATATTTACAAATGAATCGGGATAATATCCTTCTTCGCGATAACCTTTTGCTGTTTCTCCATAGGGCCAGAAAAGAGGGAAAACAGGAAATCCCATCTTATCACCGTCACGCTTGCTAAGCTTCCCTTTACCATCAGGTTTAAGAAGAAGAGGCAGATGGGCGAAAAGAGGAGCATCCCATCCAAAAGCTCTGTAAAGCATTATATGAAGCGGAAGTGAAGGAAGCCACTCTTCTCCCCTTATTACATGACTGATTTCCATAAACCTGTCATCGACAATATTTGCCAGATGATAGGTTGGCATTCCATCTGATTTAAAGAGAACCTTATCATCGAGGGTATTTGTATTGACTACGATCTGTCCGCGTATTAAGTCTTCAAAATGAATCTCCTCATTAAGCGGCATCCTGAATCTTATCACATAAGGCTCGCCGGCAGAGAGCTTGCTTTTCCATTCAGCCTCCGGAAGCGACAGTGAGTTGCTGAGCTTGTCGCGGCTGGCGGCATTATATATAAAGGTAGAGCCCGATTTTTCTGCTTCTGTTCTCAGCGAATCAAGATGCTCGGAAGTATCAAAAGCATAGTAGGCATGACCGCTATTAACAAGCATATCGGCAAATTGCCTGTAGATTGCTTTTTTGTCACTCTGCCGGTAAGGTCCGAACTTCCCTCCTTCAGTAATCCCTTCATCAACTATTATCCCGCACCATTTGAGCGACTCCATAATATATTCTTCAGCACCTTCAACAAAACGTGTCTGATCGGTGTCCTCAATTCTAAGTATAAATACTCCACCATTCTTCTTAGCAAAAAGATAGTTGTAAAGGGCTGTCCTTACACCTCCGATATGAAGTGGGCCTGTGGGACTGGGGGCAAATCGTACTCTGACTTGTGACATATAATTGTAACTGTTTTTAAATATGTGCAAAGATAGGCAAACACCTTTATATAAATACTATTGCAAAAATCAGGTTTTGTACAACAGATTTGTGTTAATTTAGCGGTATAATTTAAAACCCCAGCTCCGGGTGCCCGAAAATCAATTTTTTTACCCCATTCCACCTAAGCGGAAGTAAATTGATTTTCTTCGCTCCCCTTGGGGCCGGGGTAGACGAAGAAAATCAATGAGCTCATATACAAGCTAATATCTGTGTTATGAAGAAAATGAAAGCCTTGGTTAAGGCAAGACCAGAAAAGGGATTGTGGATGCAGGAAGTACCGGTACCGGAACCCGGACTGAACGATGTTATAATAAAAATTAAGAAGTCAGCTATCTGCGGAACCGATCTCCATATCTATATGTGGGATGCATGGTCGCAGAAGACAATCAAAACCCCGATGACAATTGGTCACGAGTATATGGGGTATATTGATAAAGTAGGTGCAGGCGTGAGAAACCTCAAGGTGGGTGACAGGGTAACCGGTGAAGGCCATCTGGCTTGCGGTCACTGCCGCAACTGCCGCCGCAGCAAAGAACATGTCTGCGAAAACACCGTAGGCATTGGTGTTCATCTCGATGGAGCATTCGCTGAGTATTTAAAACTGCCTGCATCAAATGTTATTCCTCTCGACAAAAGAATACCTGATGAGTGGGCTTCAATAATGGACCCGTTCGGAAATGCTACTCATACAGCACTCTCCTTCCCTCTTCTTGGTGAGGACGTACTGATCACAGGTTCGGGTCTCATTGGCAGTATGGCCATCGCAATAGCTAAATTTGCCGGAGCAAGATTTATTGTTGCCAGCGACCTGAGCGATTACCGTCTTGAGATTGCGAAAAAAATGGGTGCCACCATGACTGTCAACCCATCAAAGGGTGAAAAAATATCAGATGCTGTTCACAAGCTTGGCATGAGAGGCTTCGATATTGGTTTCGAAATGTCAGGATCACCCAAGGCATTTATTGAAATGATAAGCAACATGTATAACGGATCGAGCATTTCATTGCTTGGCATACTTCCCTCAAACTTCGAGGTGCCCTGGAGTGATATCATCTTCAAGGCCATTACTCTTAAAGGAATTTACGGAAGAGAAATGTGGGAGACCTGGTATAAGATGGAACAGATGATAATCGGGGGAATTGATCTTAATCCGGTAATCACCCACCGTTTCCCAATCGACGATTTCCAGAAAGGCTTCGACGTCATGGAAGAAGGAAACTGCGGTAAGGTAATATTGAATTGGGATTAGATTTCAAATATAATTCTTAGTGTTCCTTTGTAAATAATATTTAAACCACAAAGGAGCTCAAAGGGTAACACGAAGTAGCACAAAGGAATAAAAACAATAGACTATGTATAGTAATTATCAAAAGCATATTATTGAGGTTATTGACGAAATCCGAGATAACGGTTTATATAAGAATGAGCGGATTATTGTATCCCCTCAGGGTGCTGAAATTGAACTCAATACAGGTCAGAAAGTCCTCAACTTCTGTGCCAACAATTACCTGGGCCTATCGAGCGATCCATCGCTTGTTAAAGCTGCGAAAGAAGCACTCGATAATCATGGTTACGGAATGTCGTCGGTAAGGTTTATCTGTGGCACATCAGACCTTCATAAAGAACTCGAAAAGAAGATCGCAGAGTTCTTCCACACAGAAGACACAATACTATATGCAGCATGCTTCGATGCTAATGGAGGAGTCTTTGAACCGCTTCTCACTGAAGAAGATGCAATAATATCAGATTCGTTAAACCATGCATCTATTATAGATGGTGTCCGACTCTGCAAAGCTGTCCGCTACAGGTACGAAAATGCAGATATGGCAGACCTGGAAAAGCAGCTGCAACTTTCACAGACTCAACGTTTCAGGCTTGTGGTAACTGACGGTGTTTTCTCGATGGACGGAAATGTTGCACCATTGGATAAGATTGTAGAACTGGCAAATAAATACAATGCCATGGTAATGGTTGATGAATCACATTCAGCAGGTGTTGTAGGAAAAACAGGAAGAGGAGTTACTGAATTATACAATATCAAAGGCAAAGTGGAGATAATAACCGGTACCCTCGGCAAGGCATTCGGCGGGGCAATCGGCGGATTTACAACAGGTAAAAAAGAGATTATCGAGATCCTTCGTCAGAAATCACGCCCTTATCTCTTTTCAAATTCTATCCCTCCATTGGTTGCTGCTGCAGGAATACGAATGGTTGAAATGATGACCGAAACAAACATACTTCAGGATAAACTGCACTGGAATTCTGAGTATTTTATTTCAGAAATGAAAAAACTAGGGTTCGATATTAAACCTACTAAATCAGCTATTTGTGCAGTCATGTTGTACGATGCAAAACTGTCGCAGGAGTTTGCTGCAAAACTGCTGAAAGAGGGAATCTATGTAATTGGTTTCTATTATCCCGTTGTTCCGAAAGGTCAGGCCAGAATAAGGGTGCAGCTTTCAGCAGGACATGAGAAAGAGCATCTCGATAAAGCTATTAAGGCATTTGAAAAGATTGGAAAAGAACTGGGTGTACTGAAGTAGAAAATTCTAAAAATATCACATGCAGAATAATGAAACAGAATGTCTATTATGCGGAGGCACAGCTGTACTGAGACATAATGCTTTTCCGGGCTATCAGGAGCCGTCTGCATACATGATTTATCATTGTAAGGCTTGCGATACCGGGTTTTCTTTGCCCATGGTTGACAGCAGTGCCATATATGAAAACATATATAAAAACGGTGATAAGGTACCAGGATATAACCGTTATTGGAGATATGCCAGAACTCTTAATAAAATAGCTGAGCCTCTCGATTATCTTGCACGAAATGATGATGATTACTGGAGTGTTAAGAAAGCCCTGGAAAAGCATGTTGAAAACAAAAAGTCAGCAAAAATTCTTGAGATAGGAAGCGGCCTTGGCTATTTAACTTATTCACTTATCGAGGCAGGTTATAATGTTATTGGCCTTGATGTATCGCAAACCGCTGTGGATGAAGCAGGATCTACCTTTGGTGATCATTACATATGCAAAGATCTTTTTGAATATTCTGAGTCAAACCCCGAATCGTATGATATAGTGATATTAACAGAAGTGATTGAACATGTTGGAAAGCCTTTGGATTTTATTGATGCTATAATAAAACTTCTTAAACCCGGTGGCCGTGCAATAATTACAACTCCGAATAAATCCTTTTTCCCCCCGGAGGTCATCTGGGCTTCAGACCTTCCTCCTGTCCATTGCTGGTGGCTTAGCGAGGGATCAATGAATTACATTGCAAAAAAACTAAATCTGGGTATCGAATTTATCAACTTCAGGGAATACTTTAAGATGAATTATCGTGTTGTAGGTATACCATCATCATCTGAAAATAATTTGCCGGCACCAATTTTTTACAGCAACGGCGAACTGATTAACCCGGTATCATCAAAGACTGATATTAAATTAAAGTTCCAGCTATTTTTAATTAAATTCCCATTTTTGAGAAATACAGCCGGAAAAATAAAAGGATCCACAAAACTTATTCAGGGTAAGCTAAGGGAATCTCTTAGTAAAAACGTTATTGCTTGTAAAGACAGAGGAAACAAATTATGCGCTGTTATGCTCAAACCCTCAAAAAACTCATGACTTCTTTCAGATCTAATTTTAAACTACAATCTCACAGCTATGAAGGCATTAAACAGATTACGAAAAATAAAAAATACTATCCTGAATCCCATCAATGAAATCAGAGCGAGTGATTCAAATGATGATCTGGATAAGCTGGGTAAAATTTACGGAACCGATAAGACTGGAAACCATTCTTACACAACTCATTATCAACTGCACTTCAACAGATTCCGTGATAAAAAGATCAACTTGCTTGAGATAGGTGTTGGTGGATATGAAAAACCATTTTCGGGAGGAAAGTCATTAAAAATGTGGAAGAAATATTTTCAGATTGGAAATATTTTCTCAATAGACATTTATGATAAATCAGCTCTGCAGGAAGATCGGATTAAAATTTTCCAGGGAAGTCAGGTAGATAAAGATTTCCTCGATAAAGTCTGTTCGGAGATAGGTGATATTGATCTCATCATCGACGATGGCAGTCATATTAATGAACATGTGATTGAATCTTTTAAAATTCTGTTCCCTAAATTAAAAGACGGAGGAATTTATGTCATAGAAGATACATGTACTGCTTACTGGCCCGATTATGGTGGTGACGCTAGCAAATTTGACAATCCCGGTACATCGATGAATTTCTTCAAGAAGCTGACTGACAGTTTGAACTTCAAAGATTTTCTCGATCCGGAATATCAGCCAACATATTTTGACATGAATATCATCTCTATGCATTTTTACCACAATCTGATATTCATTTATAAAGGCAGGAACGAAGAGAGTTCTACAGCAGCAAAAAAGGACCAGAAGGTTACTTAAAAAATAAAAAGAGGGCACCCAGAAAAGCGCCCTGTTGTGTTTTAACACAAATCTATATTAATCATCCGCATTTTGACGATCCGCAATCCTTGCAGATAAGGCAGCCCTCTTCATAAACAAGGTTCTCAGAACTGCATTCACCGCATTTGCCTTTGGCTTTTGTTCCGTTTGGAATGTACTTTTTAAGGGCTCTCTCAACACCGTTTTTCCAGTTGTTTATCGATTCGCTGTCGAGATTGAGCGACTGCACAAGATTTACAACATCCTGAATAGGCATCTCATGACGAAGCACTCCGGATATCAGTTTGGCATAGTTCCAGAATTCAGGAAGGAACATGTGTGACAGACCACCGATTGTCTTTTTGTATCCGTACTTGTCGGTATACTGGAAGTCGTAACGGGCTTTATTGTCGTCATCGGTAACCTTCATAATCCTCCCTTTTACAATGCTTTTTGGAATAGGGAAAATCTCTTCGTCGGCAATACCGGTAAAGATTTCGTAGGGCTTGCTGTCTTTCAGTCCGACAAAGGCAACCCATTTTTCTTCATTTATATTGAAGCGGATCACGTCGCAATCGAGAACCTTCGGACGTTTTGGTCTTTCGGGTTTTATATCAGATTTCCCGGCGATAAGAACGCCGTTACGTGATCCGTCGCGATAAACAGTGGCTCCCTTGCAACCCGATTTCCAGGCTGTAAGGTAGAGTTCGCTTACCATCTCTTCCTTAACTTCTGCCGGAAGGTTAATTGTAACGCTTATTGAATGGTCAACCCATTTCTGGATTGCTCCCTGCATTTTTACCTTTGCTACCCAGTCTACATCGTTGGCAGTAGCCTTGTAGTATGGCGATTTTGCGATTATAGCGTTGATCTCATCATCACCCATCCTGGTAACCTCATCAGCATCATATCCGTTGAGTTTCAGCCAGTCAACAAATTTATGATGGAAAACAACAAACTCTTCCCATGCGTCGCCCACCTCATCGGTGAATGTAACTTTAACATCAAGGTCGTTAGGATTAACCTTACGTCGGCGCTTATAAAAAACAGAGAATATAGGCTCAATTCCTGAGGTTGTCTGAGTCATGAGACTCGTTGTTCCTGTAGGAGCGATTGTAAGCAGGGCTATATTTCTTCTTCCGAACTTCACCATGTTATTATACATAACAGGATCGGCCTCTTTCATTCTGAGAATAAATGGATTATTCACTTCTCTTTCTGCATCGTATATACCGAATGGTCCTCTTTCCTTTGCAAGATATGTCGATGATTTATATGCCTCGAGAGCAAGAGTTTTATGAACCTCTACTGAGAATTCGGTTGCATCTTCATTTCCATAGCGCATGCCGAGAGCCGCAAGCATGTCGCCTTCTGCAGTTATTCCGATACCTGTTCTTCTGCCTTCATCGGCTTTTTGCCTTATGTTAGTCCAAAGATTACGTTCTACGCGTTTAAGCTCATCTGCTTCAGGATCGGCATTTATCTTTCCGATAATTGCGTCAATCTTTTCAAGCTCGAGATCAATTATATCATCCATCATACGCTGGGCCAGACCAACATGCTCTTTATAAAGCTCCATGTCGAACTCGGCATCCTTTGTGAATGGTTTGTTTACATAACTGAAAAGATTTATTGCCAAAAGCCTGCAACTGTCGTATGGACAGAGTGGTATTTCGCCGCATGGATTTGTTGAAACTGTTGCATAACCAAGGTCAGCATAGCAATCGGGAACGCTTTCCTTAATTATTGTATCCCAGAACAAAACACCCGGTTCGGCTGATTTCCATGCATTATGAATTATCTTACCCCAGAGCTGTCCTGCATCTATATCCTTTGCAAATTTCGGTGATGCTGAATTAATCGGATATTGCTGTCTGAACATTGTTTTGCCCTCAACAGCTTTCATAAAGTCGTCGGTGAGTTTAACAGATACGTTTGCGCCTGTTACCTTGCCGCTTTCCATCTTTGCATCTATGAATTTACCTGAATCGGGATGTTTGATAGATATGGAAAGCATAAGTGCTCCTCGTCTTCCGTCCTGTGCAACTTCACGTGTTGAGTTTGAATATCTCTCCATAAAAGGAACAACACCTGTTGAAGTGAGTGCGCTGTTAAGTACGGGAGTTCCTTTCGGACGGATATGTGAAAGGTCGTGACCAACACCACCGCGACGTTTCATGAGCTGAACCTGTTCCTGATCGATCTTCATGATGCCTCCATAGGAATCTGAAGTACCTTCATTTCCGATAACAAAACAGTTCGACAGAGAAGCAATCTGGTAGTCATTTCCGATACCGGTCATTGGTCCGCCCTGAGGAACGATATATTTAAAGTCTTTCAAAACGCTGTATATCAGCTCTTCGGAAAGCGGATTTTTGTATTTTCTCTCTACACGGTAAATTTCGCTGGCAAGCCTTCGATGCATATCATCGGGTGTCTTTTCAAAAAGATTGCCGAAAGAATCCTTAAGAGCATATTTATTTGCCCATACTCTTGCTGCCAGTTCATCTCCTTTGAAGTACTGAATGCTGGCATCAACAGCCTCATCGTGCGAATAAACAGTCTTCTTTGTAGCCTCTTTTTTATCAATTGTTATTAATTCACCTGATTTGTGCATAGCTGGTGCCGGTTGTGCCTTCGTTTCTTTTACAGCTGCAATAGCTGGTTCCTGGACAAATAAATCTTCCATATTTTTTTGTTATTCTCTGATTCTAATGAGATTAAACGACCACTGATTTTCCTAGCGGGTATTTGCTAAATTAAACAAGCATACCGCTCAATGCAATAGTAAAATTTTAAGTTTATTAACATTTGCTTATATAGTTATTAACTATAAGTTATATTATTGATTTTGTGATAAATACAAATATTTCACTCATATATTTAACAAAAAGCAGGAAGAAAAGTTCAAGTGTATTTTTAACACTTATAATAATCTATTATTACCGGAAACACGGAATAAAAATCAGAAACGAAGTGTGAATGTTTTCACAATCTAATGAAATCTGCAATGTTATGGCGGCAGGATACAAAAAAAGAGGCCGCCGGAATCCGGCAGCCTCTAGATAACTATGTGAAATTCTTAGTTGAAGATATAACGAATTCCAAACTGCATTGAATAAGTTGAAGAATAGGAAATATTCTCATTGAATGTCTCATTCAGCATGTTATTGCTAAAAGGATTAAGTCTGTAAGTCGGAGGAACAGAACCATTAGCTGCAACGAGGGCGTTGTTTGTCATAACCAGGATATTATTCTGGTTGTATCCATATGTCCATCCCCACTTATTATTGATGAGGTTGGCAAAGTTCAGGATATCAAGACTAAGCTGAATTGTATTGCGTTTGCCGCCAACATTAACAAAGAAATCCTGTTGGATCTTAAGATCCATTCTGTTATTCCATGGTAAAATGGCACCGTTACGTTCAGCATACTGGCCTTTGCGTGTTTTGAGATAATCATCCTGCTCAACAAAAGCGAAAAAGGCATCACTCTGCTCCTGTGCAGTCCATGTTGTAGGTACTCCGCCTGTTGGAGTAAATGTATAAGGTACAAATGTAATCTCAGTAGCATCTTTCGGAACGTAGATCAGGTTGTTGGCTCCTGCACCGTCGCGAACAATGTTCGTACTATATACATACGAGTAACGACCTGTTGAGCCTCCTTCGTAGAAAAATGATAAGGATGTAGCCATTGTCTTAAGATACTCTATTCTGTATGAAGCAGATGCAATAACTTTGTTAGGTGTAACATAACTTGCATAGCTAAGTTCATCGCTGTTTGCGCCGTTAACGTTAGCATTTCCGCTCCATGCTGAAGAAGCCTGGTCGCCACTCCCGTCAACAAGGTTTTTAGCCTCACTGTGGGTAAATGCCAGCATACCTGCAAACCCTTTTGTAAACTGTTTTTCAAGTTTTGCTGTCACTGAATAGTAGTAGCCACCTTTTCTGTTTTCGAGAACAATCGGAGATACACCGCTGCTCGCAACTGCAGTACCTGTTGTTATTGCACCTGCTGTGTTGATAGTCTGATAATACGCCAGTCCTCTGGTAGTAGACGTTGTAACCGGATAAACATTACGATTATCAGGATATCCTGTTATATTGAGAGGTACGCCACCCTGCAATCCCTTATTAGCGAAGAATGCGGTATTTATGTCCTTATTGTAAATTCCTTCAAGGGTTCCTTTAAGACCCCATGGAAGTTTGGCATCGAAACCAAGACTTGTCTTCCATGTCTGAGGCATTTTGAAATCATTCGAAATTACAGTAAAAGTCCCGGGAACAACAGTACCAACTGCAGGCTGTGTTGCAGGGTAATAAGCTCTTGGATTAGCATTAAATATCCCTGGTACTGCAACGCCTGTCAATGTCTGTGTTGTCTGTAACATACCGGCATCTCCTGCCTGACTTACTATCCATACAAAAGGAACACGGCCTGTGAAGATACCTGTTCCGCCACGTAATACCATTGAACGGTCATCGCTTAAGTCATAATTGAAACCGATTCTTGGTGAAAACATAACTTTTGTCTGAGGAAGTTCTGATGTACTGTATTTATTTGCACCAAATGTGAGTCCTCCAATAATCGGATGCTCAGCCAATTTCTCAGGATAAGTAGGAAGATCGAGACGGAGACCTGCTACAACCTTAAACTTAGGACTGAATACAATCTCGTCCTGTACATAAGCAGATAGCTGACTGTACTTGAATCTCGGGAATGCCTGCTCATATCCTGGTGTATTTGAGAATGTTACACCGTAGGCGCCTGGAAGAGACGTACCGCTTGTAAAGTCAGCCCATGAGTTAAATACATAATAGCTTGCGCCATAACGCATGAAGCCGTTCTTTGTATTATCACCTTCGTACTGAATACCAGCGGTGAAGTTATTTTTGCCCATTGACCAGGTAACATCGTCATTGATAGTTACTGTGGAAACTTCACGGAGGTTACCGAATGAAAATAGTTCTGTACCGAATGAAGCATATACTTTACCTGCATTCAGAATGTCAACAAATGGGAATAATGTTCCGCCTGTTGAACGAGGCTCATCCTGGAAAGAGTAAGTAGCCCGCAGAGTGTTCATTAATTTACCTCCTAGTATTGATGAGTTCAACTCAGCTGATAGTGAGGTGAAGTTTCTTTCCTGGAAATACCCTGAATTTTTGTACCACATAGCATCCATACTCTGACGGTTTCCCCCGGAAGGATAGATTGAAGAAGGGAATGGATTAATCGATGTACTGGGGTTTGCAGGATCCTTACTTGTCATATAGCTGTAACGGATGTTGAACTTATGATTTTTATTGATGTTCCAGTCGATACGGGCAAGGAATTTTTTACCCGGACTCTCAAAGGAGTATCCCTGATAAGGACCTGTCTCATAGCCATATGTGGTTCTGAGGTAATCACTCATCATCTGCATGTCGTCAGCTGTAGGACGTGCAATGTTGTTAGTAAAGTCCATCGGAGCAGCAGTAGTTGCAGCAACTCTGGCAGGGCCGGGGATCTCTGATTTCTCCATTTCGAAGTTAACGAAGAAGAAAAGTTTGTTTTTGATAATCGGACCACCGAGTCTTAATCCCTGCATACTGTAGCTGGAAGGTGTACGAATAAAAGTACCGTCACCAACTTTATTGCCTTTGTATTTTTCGTTCTGCATATAGGTATAGACTGATCCTGAGAATTCGTTGTTACCTGAGCGGGTTACAGCGTTCACAGAAGCTCCGATAAATCCACTCTGACGAACGTCATATGGAGTGATATTAACAGAGATCTGATCGATAGCGTCAAGTGAGATAGGTGATCCGTTACCCGGAAGGTTTGTTCCGATACCGAAAGCGTTGTTGAACTGAGCACCGTCGACAGTTATAAAGTTCTGGCGATAGTTACCTCCACCGATCTGGTTACCGTTTGCCTGTGGGGTAAGACGTGTAATGTCATTGATACTTCTGCTGATTGTAGGCATAATGTTAAGCTGCCTGCTGGTGATGTTAATTGAAGCACCATTTTTTTCAGAATTGAAAACAGGAGCTTTTGCGCCAACAACAACAACTTCACCAAGGGCAGATGCACTCAACTCCAATGCCGTATTGAGTACAAATGATTCACCAAGGTTAAGAGTAAGGTCAGTGACTGTCTTTTTTGCAAAACCAACAAAAGAGATTTCCACAGTGTAAGGGCCACCAGGCCTCATACCCTGAAGTGTAAATAAACCTCCGTTGTTCGCCAGAGCGCCATACTGTGATCCGGACGGAACGTGAACAGCTACAATTGTTGCACCAGCCAGAGCCTGACCGTTATTGTCAACAATTTTACCGCTCATCGAAGATGTTGTTGATGCCTGTCCGAACATCAGAACAGAGATGAACAGAAAAGTCAACACCGTAAACAAACGTTTGATTTGATTCATCATAAAATTAGGATTAAGGATTAATAAATTTTCGACAAGGTTATCGTATTTACTTGATATTATGGTTAAAACCGAATTACAAAATTGTTAAATCCGACGGGTCAATTTACATCTCTTTAAATGAACCATGTCTATCATGAAGTGATTAGTTTTTAACAAATTATGAGTGCTTTTTGTTAATATCTTTCAGAGTATCTCTTTGAGGATTATTGAGGTTGCGCCTATGTTATCACTTACATATTTGGCTGCAATTGAGGCCGCATGTAAATATATTTCATCATTATCAAGCCATAGGTTTAAAATCTCTTCAAATTCAGTAAAATTGGTAAATGATTTCGCCCCTCCCGCCTCCTTCAGACTTACTGCCTCCATAAATTTTTCATGCCGCGGACCAAACAACATCGGGATGCCCCAGCAGGCAGGCTCAAGAACATTGTGTATGCCCTTTCCGAATCCTCCACCCACAGCTGAAATATATGCATATTTATATGCCGAAGAAAGCATACCCATATTATCCATTATCAGTACGCGGGCATCTTTTTTATCTTCTGTGAATTCTGAAAACTTCACATAGCTGACTTCAAAAAGCCGGCAAAGACGGTCAACATTTTCCTTTGCAATCTCATGAGGGGCAAAAATCCACTTCATTTTACCCGGATACTTGTTTAAATACTTTACAATTATCTCCTCATCAGGCTTCCAGCTGCTTCCGGCAAGAAACATCATTTCATTACCCATGAACATCTCTATCTGAGGAATCTGACGTGCACTTCCTGTGAGTTGCATTACCCTGTCAAATCTGGTGTCGCCGGCAACAATCACATTCCTCACTCCAATAGCAGACAAAAGATCAAAAGATCTTTGATCCTGCACAAAAATCAATCTGAATTTACTTAACAGGCTACGGAAAAATGATCCGTACCACATGAAAAAATGTTGTCCGGGTCTGAAGATTGATGAAATGAGATAGAGCGGAATGTTTTTTCTGTAAAGTTCTGATATATAGTTATTCCAGAATTCATATTTGACAAATATTACAAAATCGGGATTAATGATTCTGATGAATTTTTCAGCATTTCCGGGGGTATCGGCAGGCAGATAACTTATACAATCTGCCTGGTTATAATTTTTCCGAACCTCGAAGCCTGATGGTGAGAAAAAAGTAAGGACAATCTTAATTTCAGGTCTCTCTTTCTTTAATGCCTCAATAAGCGGTCTTCCCTGCTCAAACTCTCCAAGTGAGGCACAATGTATCCATACGCTGCGATCGCCCAGTTTGATCTTTTCCCTGATTTTACTTTCCCAGTTCCTTCTTCCTTTAACCCACAACGAAGCCTTTGAATTAAAAGGAGAGATCAGATTAGCAAGTGCGGAAAAAATAAGTATACCTATATTATATAGTAGTTTCATATAAGTCAATAAGAATTGGCAAAGGTAATAAAAATGCCAAAATCCCACCCTGTATTAAAGGGTTATGTCCCGTAGGGTACGGTCGCGACCATGCCCTATGACGATATTTTAAAACTGTTTTCGGGTACAGATCAAATTAACACCTATTTTTGCATAATTCAAATTCACCATCCATGGTCCGGTTGATTGCCCTTATTATTTCAATTGTCTTGCAGATCATTGCTGCATCAACTGCATTGAGATTCATGAAACTTACAAAATACAGGCTTTCATGGATACTCCTTTCTCTGGCCTTTACCTTCATGGCTGTGAGGTTGATAATACAGCTCTTTGAAGTTTTCAGGGGAACACCCTCTGCTACCTGGAAGATGATTGACGACTGGCTGGGAGTTGTGATATCGGTAATGATAATCGGAGGTGTAATACTTATACGTGAACTGTTTTTATCACTTAAACGGGCAGATGCCGACAGAGCAAAAACAGAAAAGCGGGTTATAAATGCAATTATAAATACCGAGGAGAACGAAAGAAAAAGATTTGCAAAGGATCTCCACGATGGTCTGGGACCAATTCTGTCGACTGTAAAAATGTCAGTCTCGGCACTAACAGACAGAATAAAAGACCCCTCGGGTATTGTTATTCTGGGAAATACAAACCATTTGGTAAATGAAGCTATTGCAACTATAAAGGATATCTCAAATAACCTCAGCCCTCATGTCCTTACCAATTTCGGACTCACAAGTGCAATCGGAGCTTTTACAACAAAAATAAACCAGACTAAGGCTGTAGATATAGATTTTAAGTCAAACATGGAAGGGCAGAGACTTGAGAACGACAAGGAAGTAGTCGTGTACAGGGCTGTATGTGAGCTTATTAATAACTCTATCCTTCATTCAGGAGCATCAAGAATCGATATAGAATTGAACAAACACGAAAAATTTATTACCTTGCAGTTTTATGATAACGGACGGGGCTTTGATACTTCGGCGCTGACAAAAGAAGATATAAAAGGGATGGGGCTTTCAAACATTGAAACAAGGGTGAAGAGTGTCGAAGGGGTATTTATACTCGAAAGCACACCGGGAAAAGGGACCAATGCTCTTATCAAACTTATTGATTAATTCTTGTTACCTGCATTTTTTGTGATGGAAAAAATACGAATAATAATTGCCGACGATCACCAGCTTTTCCGCAACGGTTTGAAAATTCTGCTGAACGCTTTCCCTGAATTTGAAGTAGTAGCTGAAGCCTCAAACGGTGAAGAGTTCCTCAATATCCTTAAAACCCATCAAGCCGATGTCGCATTAATGGATATCAACATGCCGGAGATGGACGGAATTGAAGCTACCCGAAGAGGTTTAAAACTATGTCCGTCAATTGACATCATCGCTCTCTCGATGTATGGTGAAGAGGAGTATTATTATAAGATGGTTGATGCCGGTGCCAAAGGATTTCTTGTTAAGGATTCTGATATTTCGGAGGTCAAGGAAGCCATCCTAACAATAAGAAAAGGAGGAAGCTATTTCTCTCAGGAACTTCTCTATCACGTTATCCAGAAGATCAAACACCGTGAAAATGAGAGCAAAACAGCAAACCTGTCGAAAAGGGAAAAAGAGATTCTGTTTAAAATATGCGAAGGACTCTCAAATCAGGAAATTGCCGAAACTCTTTTTATAAGCAAAAGAACTGTTGATAAACACAGGGCAAACCTGCTGGGAAAAACTAATTCAAAAAACACTGCAAGTCTTATCCTTTTCGCTATACGCAATAAACTTATTCAGATCTGATACAATTATAGATGAAATGCCTTACATGCGCTTTAAAATCAATTATATGCCCCATCCCTAACGGATGTAATTGATTTTGGCTGCGCCGGGCTCGCCAGCAGGGTATGGGCAAACAAAGAAAATAAATATTATGGCTGATTCCCACGAATTAGGACAGAAAGGAGAAGAGCTTGCCACAAATCATCTTATAAAGGCAGGCTTCAGGATTGCTTTCCGCAATTTTAAATGGGGAAGGAATGAAATCGATATAATTGCAGAGAAAAATGATGTAATAGTTTTTGCAGAGGTCAAAACACGATCGGAAGATTTTCAGATGCATCCTTCCACTGCCGTGACAAGGGAAAAACAAAGATCAATAATCAATGCAGCCGATGGCTACATCCGCAGATTTAACGTAAACAAAAATGCCCGTTTTGATATAATAACGGTGATTAAGAAGGAAGCGGATTTTGAGATTGATCATATCGAAGGGGCATTTTACCCTACACTCAGATAATCAACTTTTATGGATATCGAAACCTTAAGGGATTTTTGCCTTTCCAGAACCAGGGCTACCGAGAGCTTCCCGTTTGGAGAAGACACGCTGGTATTTAAGGTAAGCGGGAATATCTTTGCTCTCGTAAATCTTGACGGCGAACTTAGCATAAACCTTAAATGTGATCCGGCTTTTGCGATTGAACTCAGGGAGCTTTATGCAGCTGTTACACCCGGTTATCATATGAATAAAAAGCACTGGAACACGATAATTCTTGATGGCACAGTTCCTGATAAGGAGGTGTTCTCGTGGATTGATCATTCTTATGAGTTGATTATAAGGAAGCATCAAGCCTTTGAGCTGTAAAATAATAGTACATAGGTGCTTACAATTGTTCGGACATTTCTATTATCCCAGATCATAATTTTTAACTATCC
>JBBQZN010000017.1:0-53876 GCA_038207725.1 Bacteroidales bacterium
GATCCTATAACATGCGAGGGAGGCCTTGACAAGGGTGCTTTGGAGGTAATTCCTTCATTGGGTTCTGCTCCTTATCATGCAAACTGGACAGGTCCTGTAGGATATGTAAATAATACAATAGCTATATATAATATTAATCCCGGAAAATACACGGTAAGGCTGACCGATATCCTTGGTTGTTATAATGATACCTCGATAAATATTATCTCATTGCCTCCACGTCCACAGATCTTCTCCATTCCTATCCTGCCGAATATTCATGTTTCCTGTCCTGGTGGCAGCGACGGGTCAATAAGGGTTTATGTTTCATCGGGGATTACCGCGCCATATACCTATACGATATTAAGAAATGGGGTAGCGACTCCGATGACAGGTACATTTACTGCCAACTACAATCCTGCTGATCCAAATACATTTAAATTGTATACAGGCCTGAGCTCAGGCACCTATTCGATTGTAGTAAGTGACGTTAATGGTTGTGAGGCGATAAAAATTACGGAATTAAAAGAGCCTGCACCAATAACGGCCACATTCCCAAAAAGCGATTACAGTGGATTCAATATATCATGTAAGGGTTATGACAATGGATGGGTAAGGGCTCAGCCTTCCGGAGGAAATGGAACATATTCATATTTCTGGTATCCCGAAACCGGAACTCTTAACGTCAGTACCAACACAAATCTTCTCGACAGTGTTTCTGCCGGCAAGTACTTTGTTGTAATTACCGATATGCTTAACTGTCCCAAGACCCTGAGCGTGACCTTAACAGAACCTACAGGTATGCAATTGATAAGCGCTGATCTTTCACACAGCCCCGATGGTCTGACAAATATTTCATGCTACGGAGGAATCGACGGATCGATAAAACTTAATGTTTCAGGCGGTGCAGCTCCATATAATTATTCATGGTTCAGCACGGGACAAACACTACCTTCAACCGCTGAAATCAAGACACTTAAGTCTGCAACATATACTGCCACAGTAACTGACCAGAACGGATGTGTTTTAAGGCTTCTTCCTGGATCGGTATTGCCGGCATATACTCTTGATGAACCGACACCTCTTACAGCATCAGGTGTTCTTTCTGTTTCAAATGACGGAGGATATAATATAAACTGCAGCGGAGGAACAGGTTCTATAACTGTTACTTCAGGCGGAGGGTCGATTGGTAACTATACTTATACATGGACTACAGCTAACGGATCTGGAATTGTTCAGGGTCAGAAGGATCAGAATGCACTCAGAGCGGGTACCTATCATCTGCTTGTTAAAGACCTTAATAACTGTGAGATCGCTAAAGACTTTACCCTCACACAGCCACCTGCCTTCAGTGTTCACCTTAGCCGAACGAATATTACCTGTCAGGCCCCCGGGTTCAATAACGGATCGGTTGATTTATCCGTCGCAGGAGGAGTTGCGCCATATATTTATTTATGGTCAAATGGAGCCACCTCACAGGACATCTCTAATCTGACACAGGGCTACTATTCCGTAACTGTTACCTATAATAGTACATGTTCTCTCAAAGATTCTGTATTGATAAAATTGCCGCCACCTCTTACATATTCGAAAACAGTTTCAGATTATAACACTTATAATATCAGTTGCAACGGACTTTCCGATGGTTCAATATCGGTAACACCTACAAGTGGTCAGGCTCCGTTTATTTACAACTGGACAGGTCCGAACGGATTCACCGCATCAGCAAAAGATATTTCGAATCTTAGAGCCGGCCAGTATACAATTATGATTACCGATTTAAATTTCTGTACTGCAACTGAAACGATTAACCTCAAAGAACCTGGCGTTCTCGGAATGAACTTTACCCTATCGGCCAGCATAGCAGGTGGTTATAATATCAATTGTGCCGGCGCCAGTACCGGATCGATAATTGTTGAGCCTCTTAATTATGTGAAGAGTGTGGATTACCTCTGGTCTGACGGCATATTTGGCAAAAACCGTACTAACCTTCCTGCCGGTACTTACAACATCGTTTTAACTGACGCTAATAACTGTCATGCAGCTTCTGCGGCAACACTTACTGAACCAGATACTATCAAACTTCAATTTGATATTTCCCAGCCATTCTGTCCTGACCTGCCTGATGGCGAAATAAGGCTGGATGTGACGGGCGGAGTCAAAGGAACAGATTATACCTATAAGTGGTCAGATAATTCATCATCAAGCGTTGTTTCAGGTGTTGTAAGGGGATTGTATAGTGTCAGGGTAACCGATCTTAACGGATGTTTTGTTAAGGACTCAGTGAGAGTAGAACCTTTGCATGAATCATGTCTTGTTATTCCGAATGCTATCTCGGCAAATGATGACCTCAGGAATGATGTCTGGAATATCGGCATGATTAATCTTTATCCGGCTGCGGAGGTGAAGATTTTCAACAGGTGGGGTGAATTGATCTGGCGATCAGAGAAAGGGTATCCGAAGCCATGGGATGGTAAAAGCAATGGTAAGACGCTTCCGATTGACTCATACCATTATATAATTGATCTTAATAACGGTACAAAACCAATTGTTGGAACAATAACAGTTGTGAAATAGGAATTATAAAGTTGAGAAGGTGAGAAGAAAGGTATTCATATTTGTATTGCTGCTGACATGCACCACTGCATTCGGTCAGCAACTGCCTGTATTCAGTCAGTACCTTTATAATAAATTTCTCATCAATCCGGCAGTAGCCGGAAGTGATGGTTATACAAGCATTAACCTCACTGCCAGAGAACAATGGATCGGCTACAACGGTGCCCCCCGTACTTTTTCATTCAGTATGCAGTCGAGGATGATGAAAAGGAGTTATATCCTGAAGCAGACCTCAGTAAAGAAACAGGTCTTTCGTCCCAAGTCAGATGGGAAGGTTGGACTGGGAGGCTTTGTTTTCAGCGACAAAAACGGTTTAGTGCAAAGGACAGGCTTCCAGGTTTCCTACGCGTATCATATGTGGCTACAGAAAAGCACACAATGGTCAATGGGATTGTCACTTACGGGATATCATTATAAGATAGATGAAAAGCAGATTAATTTCGAGGATCCCGATGAGCCGTGGATGAATAACGAGCTTCGCAGGGGCCTTTTTGTGCCTGATATGACATTTGGAACATATCTTCTTAATGCCAGATACAGCCTAGGATTCTCAGCCGATCAGCTTTTCCAGGCATCAGGGAAATTCGGAGATATTGCTTATGAAAATTTCAAAATGTCGAGGCAGTATTACCTTTTCGGGTCATACGATTTCGTCAGGGGAAGGAGTGTAATAATTCAACCCTCTTTTATGATGATGATGTCGGAACAGTTCAGGCCCCAGATCGATATTGGCGCAACATATATTTACGATCAGGATTTCTGGGCCGGACTTGCATTCAGAACCAGCGGAGCAATTATTGCTAATGTTGGTGTTAGGTATGAAAACATATTTATAGGTTATGCCTTCGATTTCACACTTAATGAGATTCAAAGGGTTACATACGGAACTCACGAGATAACCTTCGCCATAAAGTTCGGCGACAATACACGTCGTTACCGCTGGCTCGACAGGTATTAAGTTTATTCTTTTTTTAAGCGTTTGTGTGGTTATATTCTTTATCCCAAAAGAGTACTAAGAAATTCAATTCATTTTCTGCAGAACATATATCATCGAACTGCTTCTCTTCCTGTTAAAAAAGGATGCAAATGTGAAAAGTTTTGCCTTTGTGACTCCTGCTAAAAAGGAAAACCGTGTACCCTTATATTTTTCACTCAGAAGGGAAATATAGAATACATCAAGTGGAAGTGTAAGCAGTTTAATGGTTCTGAATCCTGCCTTATCTGAAAACTGCCGGAATGTATCGGGATTAAAGTGCCAGAGATGACGGGGAACATCATATGCTGCCCAGAAGGCCTTATAGTGCATGGCATCAAAAGAAGATGAATTTGGCAGGGCTATGATGCAAATACCTCCGGGCTTAAGTAATGATAAAATGTCAGATGCATACCTTAATGGATCGTGAAAATGCTCGAGAACATGCCATAGAGTTATGGCGTCGAAACTCTCCTTCTCAAGGGATGAGATTTCATCAGGACTTATAACATCGAGCCCTGACTTTGTTTTTGAAAACTCACGCGCTTTTTCATTTATTTCAATTCCCCTCACACTCCATCCTGCCGATTTCATCTCAGCTGCAAAATGTCCTGTTCCGCTACCGATATCAAGAATTGTTCCTTGTTTCAGTCCGGTAACATTTGTAACAATTGCTCTCTTTCTGCGGAGCATGAAGTTACGGGCAATCCTGTATATTTTATTAATGAACCCTTCAGAAGTATCGCTGTGCGAAATGTACTCATCTGATTCATAATATCTTCCTATTGAATCTGTGTCGGGGTATTTATTTGTAAAAACAAATCTGCACGATGAGCACCTGTATAGCTCAAATATTTCTTTGCTGATAAAATGATCGGTGCACTGAAGGTACAGTGAAGTATCAGCCGAGGAGCAGAGAGGACATTTTGAATGTTGTACCACTTTATTCACCCTTTGGTTTTCTTATGAACCCGTAAGCGAAATATCCTGCAAAAAGAAGGATAAGTAAAATGGAGCTCGCGAGGGAAATCTTGTTGCCTGTAATATATGAAGCAGGTTCAAATATGAACTTTATTTCATGGTCGCCGGCAGGTAATATCATTCCTCTCAGGATATAATTTGCACGGAAATACGGAGTCTCCTTTCCGTCAATAAAACTCTTCCATCCTGCCGGATAATAGATCTCTGAAAAAATTGCCATTTTTTCTTCCCTGGCAGTGTACTTATAGGTAAGAACATCAGGCAGATATGAAACAAACTCAATTTTTTCATTTTCCAGAACAGGGTAAGCTTCCTTAGTGATCTGGTCTTTGAATTTTTTATCAACTACTGCTTCTTTGGCAGGATTAAGATTGTTGATTGCTGAAATTTCCGCATTGGCATTTTCAACAATCAGAGGTTTTTCAACGAGCCATGCGTTCCCAAGGGCATAAGGATTCTCAAGCGGAGGTGCTGATGGATGATATATTACATATTTAGTATTCAGCATGTTGAGGGCAGAGGTGAAAGTAAAAGCGGCCTGAAAATCCTCGATTGTTTTAGCATTGCTCCCGGCAGCCTGTATCAGTTCAATGTTTCTGATTATGGAAGTATCAATAAGTTCCTGGTATCTCTCCAGTTTGGCACCATGATAACCTCCAATGGATTTGTGAAAATATGATGTAGGCGAGTTATCGTTGAAAGTCGAAACAGTAATATTCAGAACTCTGTAATGGCTCTTGTCATTCAGTATATATGTGTCGGCCGGAGTAGGAGCAAGTGCCTTCTGAATTGAAGATGGTCTCTCAAATTTGTCGGCATTAAGATATCTTTTATCAACGCTCCAGAGATCGATGAATATAAGAAAGGCCAGAAGAAAGATTGCCAGATTGGCCTTCAGTTTTTCGGAGATAAATGCGAAAATTACTGATACGGAAAGCAGAATAAATACCAGCGATCTGAAACTGTCGCTCCTTAAAAATTCTCTTCTGTCGGCGATAAGTGCTGATGTTAACCATGATGGGTATGCGTTCTCTCCCTCACTGAGAAATGAGCCTGCAATGCCGGGTATTATAAGTGTCAGCAAGAGGAACCCCCCAGTTATTCCGGTGGCGATCTGAAGACCTTTAATGATTTCTTTCTTTGAAAGTGTTCGGTTAAAAATATCTCTAAGAGCGATGAACCCCAGCAAAGGAATACAAAACTCAGCGATAATAAGAATCATCGTAACTGCCCTGAATTTATTATATCCGGGGAAAAAGTCAATGAATAAATTGGTCAGAGGCATGAAGTTTTTACCCCAGGCAAGCATAATTGAAAGAATTGTAGCAGCAAGAAGCCACCATTTTTCGGGGCCTTTTACTAAAAATAGTCCGAGGATAAAAAGAAAAAATACAATAGCGCCTACATAGTGTGGACCATCGGTACCCGGTTGTGTGCCCCAGTATTTAGGTAACTGATTTGCAGCTTCACTTTGCGCGTTTTGTGTTAATATTTTAACAGTCCTCGAATCGCGGTCAAATGGGTGATTGCCTCCGCCTTTATAATGGGGTATAAGCATATTGAATGTTTCGTCAACCCCATAACTCCAGAATGTTATGTAATCCCTGTCGAGTCCCGCTGAATTATTTTTGTTATTATCTGCCAGATCAGATTTTCCCCTTATTGAATACTTTCCGTATTCGTATGTTGTATAGAGACTTGCAAAGTTTATTCCTATTGCAATCACAAAAGGAATAACAAGTATGGCAGAAGTTTTAAGGAACTTCAGAATCGTTTTATTCTTAATGGCATATATGAATTCAACGATGCCGAAAATGAGGAGGCAAAGCAGGGCATAGTATGTTATCTGGGGGTGATTAGCCTGAATCTCGAGAGCCAGCAGAAAGGCAGTAAACAGAGCTCCCTTAATTACATTTTTCCTGTAGCTGTAGTATATTGCGCCAATCATGGGGGGCATATAGGCGAGAGCAATCGCCTGTGTATTATGACCGGCCCCAAGGATCTGGAAGAAGAATGATGATAGTCCGTAGGCTATAGCCCCGGCAATCGCCAGCCACGGATTAAGGCCAAAGATTATAAGTAGTATATAGAAACCTGTCATTGAAAGAAATAGTACAGAAACAGGCATCTTGAAGGTTCTCAGGAAATTATCAACTTTTTTAACAAGGTTTCCGGGGTAGAGTGTTGATATGAGATATGCAGGCATCCCTCCGAAAATTGAGTTTGTCCATAGTGGCTCCTTATCATATTTCGCACGGAAGTCCTGGATTTCTTTCGAATTTATTCTCGAAACGGTCGAATCATTTGCTTTTAATACTTTCCCTTCAAGCACAGGGTAGAAGTATGCGAAAGCAATAACCATAAAAATCACAACTGCAATAATATGAGGCAGAAGGGGCTTTAGTTTATTCTTTATATCCATGTTCGTCGTTGCTTACTATTTTCTTAGTCCAAAAGTATAGAAATATGTCAATATTCAATAAACTCAGTGCAGTCTATTTTCCTGAGATCATACTCATCCATTGAGATGGTTCTTTGATTCTTGTCCAGAGTTGTTTTAATCTTGTTATCTCAATGTCCTCGTAATAGTTAAGGAAAAGCAGTATTACCGGGAATGAGCCCAGGATGAAAATTTTAACAGGCACCCTGATGATCAGATTAAGTTTGTATGTCAGCAGAGAAACTGCAGCAAGAATTATGAAAACAAGAATCATCACAGAGATCCTTCGTATCTCATACGGTATGGGATATTGTTTCTGGCTGTATCTGTATATTATAACGAAGAAAAAGAACTGGGATAATGCAGTTGACATTGCTGCTCCGAAGATATTGAATTGAGGTATCAGCAGGATGTTCAGCAGCAGATTCAGAATCGTTGTAACAATCATCATTATTGCAATAACTCCGGTCTTTTTTGTGATTATCAATCCTATCGACTGGGAGATCTCTTTCAGGGTATCAAATATTATTGCCAGGGAAATGATGGGTATTATCATGAATGATGTTTCGAAGGTATTGCTGCTGGCAAGAAGTGCAATTGACTCCTGTCCGAATACCGTTATACCCAGAAGCATAAAAGCTACTCCGAATATCATATATTTCATCAGCTTGGAGTAGAAACGACGGTTACCATCTTCATGCATCATTTTATATATCATAGGCCTGACAGACAGCCATATAGCGGAAATTACAACAACTTTTACCGAATTTGTAATTGTAAATCCAAGACTGTAAACCCCAACATCGGTAAAGCTGCTTTTTCCAAGGAACCTCAATGAAAACCTGTCTGTTATATTGAAAATCACATAAGAGATTGTAGATAGAACCAGAGGGAGCCTGAACACTATCATATCCTTTAATGCCCCGAAATCGAATCGGAAGCTTATGTTCTTAACGAGAGGAACGGATAAGACCAGAAGAGTGCCCGCAAGACTAAGTAGCCTGGCTTCATAGATCCCTTCCAAACCGCGCTTCATCGAGATCAGGAAGACAAATGTCAGAATCAGGTACAGAAAGAATCTTATTATGTTTGAACTTACATAATAAACAGGTTTTTCCTCAAGTCTGAGCAATGTAAGCGGTATCAGTATTATACTCTCAATAGCTGAACAGAGAAACAGGAGGTTAATCAATGATACCCAGTCTTCCCTGCCGGTAAGAAAAAAAGAAATATTCTCAGAAAAGAAAGAGAGAAAGCCCCATACAACTCCTGTGATTACTAAAGTTGCAACGATGAGGGTAAAAACTATTGATTTTCTTTTCTCGATATAGTCCTTGTCAAAGTACCATCTCTCAAGGGCGTAGTTCAATCCCAGACCAAACATTGCAATAAGAAACATCGAGGCAGCCTCGAGCATACTGAGCTTCCCGTAATCTTCAGCAGTCAGAAAGTCTGGATCGGTGAAAAATGGCAGCAGAATAAGCCCTACAAGTTTGGGGGCAACCTGTCCGATACTGTAGATCAGAGTATTCTTCGTTATTTTTTTTAACCTGTCAATCATTCCCTGTTGCCGGTATGCTGTGAAAAGATTTTCTCCATACCTGTTGTAAAATGTTTATGAGAGTAGTTCTCTGAATAATAATTTCTGCAATTTACAGATATTTCATTTCTGAATGCTTCATCCTCCATAAGTCGCTTCAGCCCTGTTTCATTCTCTGCAAATATCCCGCAAGCTGCTAAGATTTTCTCCGCAGTCGGTTCCCTGTGATTGCCAATTATGGGAATCCCCATAGACAGATAATCTATATCCTTATTTGCCTCCTGGGTGGCATAACTTAAATGGACAGGTTTTATGAAGCTCATACCGGTGAGAAAATACTTTCCCGAAAGAGCTTCGATTTTCTTTATAAGTTCTGTGTGATTTATTCTTTCGGAATGGCTTATAAGCCTGTTATTCAGTATAGTCTCTTTGTATTTCTTATCGCGTACAGTACCGAAAATAAATAATTCAGCATCAAGTGATTTTTGAAGTGCGAGGACCTCATCGGCTCCTTTGTCGTATGAAAACTCTCCGAGGTAGAGGAGTGCCGGCTTTAATTTCACGTTGTTTATAAACTGAATATCTTCGAAGGAAGAACTGTAATATATCAGCTCTGCACGGTTTTTAAAGTATTTTAAAAGTGCCTTTGAATTGACAATAATATTATCGCAGTAGTTAAAGGCGATCATTTTTTCCTTCTTTATAAACGAATCTGTAATCGATTTTTTAAAAATTTTCAGGAAGGGGAGTCTGTTTAAAAGCTGATATTCACGGAGAGCCACATTATTATCAAGTGTCTCGTATACTACCTTTTTCTTAAGTTTTTTTGCATGAACTGCCAGAGGAAGGTATTTAAGATCGTGAATGAAAATGAGATCAAATGCTTCTAACTTATTCCGGTATTTATGTACCGACCAGAGATCAAAAAAGTAGAGTGAAAACCAGTTTATTCTGCTGAAAAATTTATTTGTTACCGGTGAAAATATTTCAAAGGCGATGCCATTCTTCTCAAAGAATTCAATCTGTGAAACAATCCGGGGATGCATCGGATTCAAAAGCCGGCCGGTGAAAATCCCGATCTTCATTATTCTTTTGTAAATATCAGATAATAATACTTCTTTATTTTTTTCTTTGAAAGGATCTTTTTCAGAAGAAAATATACCCTTGAAACCAGTCTGTTTTTGTAGAAAAAATGAATGCCGGAATACTTCGCATCGATCTGTTTTGCATATTCTTCAATCTCCTGTCTGCTCCAGTTAACTGTCTCTCCTTCAGCTTCGCAACCAGAGAAATCGGAGGAGTATGACAATACGAATTTGCCCCCTTTATTGAGCAGGTTAAGATATTTTTCTGACCATTCTGTTACTTCCTCAATTTTATGTGTATTGCAACCACTGAATCCCCTGCAGAAGATTAGGTCAAATGTCAGTGATATTTCAGGATTGAATCCGTCCATATGAATGAAATGACAGCCGGGATGCAATTCACTTGCTTTGGCAATAGCAACATCCGAGTAATCCAGTCCATAAGCTTCAAATCCGCACTCCGAGAATGCCCTTGTATAAAATCCGGTGGCACAACCGACGTCGAGCATCTTTGGTTTCTTCCCGGTATTGACATTTGTCCAGGAAATAACTTTACGGGCAATCTTAATGCATTTTTCAAGATCTTCCGAGCCCCATTTGTTTACCGGTTCTCTGAAACGCTTGTTATAGACTTCTCTCAGGTATTCAGGATCTTTCATTTTGATACTATAAACATGAAATTCGGATAAAAATTTGTTCTTAGTCTCTGAAAAACTGAATTGATTCTGAATGCAGTTCTGTTCCTGAATCCTTTCAGGTCGCTTATCTTAAAGTACTCATTCAGCCACCAGAAATCAGAAAATTTAAGTCCTGCCCTACGTGAGATCTCAAGCATTGTTTTCGGACAGAGCCACATTGTATGTTCAGCATTCAGCGAATAGTTGTTCCAGAGAAAAATGCTTGTGAAATTTCTTACGGCATGTGCATTTGGTGTCGTAATTATCATTTTCCCGTTCTCGTTCAGTAATGCTGAATAGAATGAAAGGAAAGCAACCGGATCATTTACATGTTCAATAACATCGGCCATCATAACTATATCATATTTTTTATTCAGACTAAGCAGTTCATCAGGCAGGAAAACAGACAAGCCTTTCTCGCGCAGTGCATTAACGCCTTCAGAATCAATGTCAACGCCATCAATGCCTGTGCATACTCTCTTAATCTGATTGTGAAGCCAGTTCGGATTACTGTAATTGATGTCTTGTCCTACGCATCCGACATCAAGAACAGTTTTTGAGGTACACAGTTCAACAATCTTTGCTTGTTTCTCTGCAACCTTCGCTCTCTTAATTCTGAGTTTATATTCTGTGTTATCCATTATTTCCGGTATCACTTAATCGTTGAACTATTTGTAATCCTGTCAGTACTTCAGGTTTCTCAGCCATTATTTTCTGGAGCAGGGAAGCATAAAACCGTGTAACGCCCGGCACCTCTTTCTCATTGAAGTAGCTGTTATGCCAGAGAAGGGTAAATACTCCGTTGAAACGGATGACTTCATCTCTTATTTTCTCTGCGCTTAACATTGCTTCATTTAAGGATAGCTTTCTGTAATGGAAGAGAGTTGAATCCATTACATTGAGAGGGATCTCCCAGTAAGGAAGGGTGCAATTATTTTTAAAATCAAATATCTTAAACGGATGGCAGTATGAATTTCTGAACCCCTCATGTTCGGCATACCCCAAAGTAGAATCATAGGCAATTCCGCATTCACAATGGTTTATAGCGGTTGACGGGTGATTCCACATTAAGCGGTGTTGTCTTATTCCTGTAATTGAAAGATCAGCAGCGCTTAAGAAGTCTGAATGTATTTTTTTTATTGCATCAGCTGATTCTGACGATCTTACTGTTCCATGAAGACCTATTTCATGATTCTCATCTTTGAGAAACTGTATGAGTTCAGCAATCTTCCTGTCTCTGAGATTATAGTAGGAGTCAACATGCCTGCGATCTTTTGGAAGGAAGAAAAATGTTGAATTTACACCAAGCTTTTTCTCCAGATCCGAAATCTCCCTGAAGTTCCAGTACAGATCTTTTTTATCGAACACATTCAGAATATGATAAGCTGTATTCAGAAGCTCCTTCAGGTTTTCACTTCTTTTTTTTGAACTTTGCTTTTTTGTGAAAAGAGTTTTGAACAGGTAGAGAAAGGTATTCAGATTGTAGTATTGAATCCGGTCGACATCATGTGTCAGGAAGAAGGCAAAATTATTGAATTGCGAGTTTCTCCGGAATTCAATCTGATGCAGTTTGCAGAATATTTCTATTCCTTTAATTATCTCTTCAAAATAGTAGTTTACAACAGGCTTGTCAGTGATATTGAGTTTTGCCTGAACAGATGCTTTAAAACTGAATCTACCAAGCGAATCGGGCGAATTATGATTTAATTCCTGAAACCCAGAAAGCAAATAGAATACTGATTTCAGAATGTCATGATTGAAAATGATATTTCCGTTTTTCTGACTGAAATATGAGTTTTCACCGGAAAGCGGGAACAGAACCTGGATCTCATCAATCGTTTTAACATCGCTAATCTGAAGAGGTTTTTCGCTTAGCAAAAAGATAATCCGGTTTGTATATTCCGAAAGATCTGAACCGGCAGCGACGAACACAAATGAATCCCTTATAGCATTGTTTAAATGAATATGCTGTCCGAGATGCTTAAGGACATATTCTATTTGAGCGCTATTAAGTATTCCCTTCATTGATAGATCCTTACGGTATAATTAGAGAATCGTTTTATACAGTTTAATCAGGCTTTCTTCAACCTTAGCGGTGTTATAAAAATTCTTAATTGCTTCTGAGCCATTTTTCCCGAGTTCAGTTCTTAAGTGCTTGTCATCAGCCAGTTTTTTCAGAGCTTCCTTAAATCCGCTCATGTTTTCGAAGACTATTCCGCACTTATGTTTTTCAATTAAATTTTGCTGAGGCAGACAGTTTGATACAACAAGAGGTTTTGCCCCCATCATGTATTCATAGATTTTATTTGCCACTCCCGATTCGTGCTGCGGATTCTTATGAAATGGAGCAATGCAAATATCAACTATTTCGAGCCAGGCGGGAAGTGCTGCTGAATTGATCCATGGGATATAATGAATCCTTCCGGCAAGCAATTCATTACCAACAGTATTCATGAACAGGACTTTATCTTTTTTGTCAACAGGGCCTATTAAAAGGAAATTGACATTGCACTTATCTTTCACAAGCTCGGTAAATACTTCCAGTGCATCGAATACTCCTCGTCTTTCGGCAATTACACCATAATAGAATATAACAGGAAAGTCGTTGTTAAACGGGTTCACAGCTGACTCCGCATTCTTATTAACCTGGTGGGTGAGATCCGGCACATTGGGAAGGATAGTAAAAATCTCTTCAGTTAGTTCCGGATACCTGGTAATAAGACTTGTAAGGTAATCATCGCTCAGAACGATTATCCTGTCAGCGTATCCCAGATACTCCCTTTCTTTTCTTCCCCATGCCACTGGCCTTGAAAACATGCTTCGCAGCACCCCTTTTGTCCAGTTGTAAGTGGTAACAGTAAAGGGATAGTTTTCATGCAGGTCAAGGATCAGAGGTATGCTTCTGCCCGATTTTTTAATTCCCCAGTACGCAGCCTTTGCCATGTACAGATCATGCACATGCAGCACCTCAAGATTGTTGCGGGCAATTAATTTACTGATCTTTATTGCCCATAGCCATTCGTATGCCGGCAAGGTATTAAGAAAGAAGAAAAGGGTGTCTTTGATCTTCTTTGTTATTTTGATCCTCGTAATATTTATCGGGCTGAGTGAGTCATCATAAACTTTATTGAAAGCAAAGCAAAGAGCATTTATTGAGTATCCGGCTTTGTTGAGAATGTTAATTTCCCTAAGAACCCGTATGTCGTTATCAAGATCATTGTCAACAACAACCCCGCAGTTAACGCGTCGCTGATTTTCTAAAAGGGAGGAGAGCTTTCCGGTCAGGTTTTTTCTGCTGTAGGCTCCCGATTTGACCTTGCCCGACAAATAATTACCGGCAATAGCGGATTCAATGAAGTTTAAAATTGATACAGAGTCACCATATGATACAGTTTTCCCGTGTCCCGATTCATTTAAAATTGAAGCAGCATCGCCATCTTCAGGACCGAGACATAAAACTGGTCTGCCGGTAGCCAGATATTCAAAAATCTTACCGGTAATTATCGATTTATTGCTCTTGTGATCAGGTATTATGAGAAGCAGAAGCGACGATTCAAACATGTATTTTATTGCACTTCTGTGGTCAACGTAGGGTATGAATTCAACATTTTCCTTACCTGCCTTTGCGATTATCAGTGCCTGTTGAACGGAGGATACTGTACCAACAAACCTCAGAAGAAATACTTTTCCTTCCGATCTGAGATTTTCGAGTGCATCAAGAAAACCATTTATCGGGTATATATCGGAAAGTGTTCCGGTATACGATATCGTAAACTTTTCGGGCCGGTCAGGATTCAGGCCGGTAAAGTCCTCCTCATCATATCCGTTAGGGATTATTACCGTTTTATTTCTGATGTTGTTACCTTTTGCAATGAAAGAATCAAGAAGTGACTTTCCGACAGTAATAATGCTGTCGGCATTTTTCAGGACACTCTTTTCATATCGCGAATCAATTGCTTTTGATATGAATGTCGGATAAAAGAGGTCATAATAATAAATGTCAGTCCAGGGGTCTCTAATATCTGCAATCCAGTTAATCTGAGGATATTTTTTTTTGAGTTTGAGGCCTATAAGCTGTGTTGAGTGGGGTGGACTTGTTGTTATAATACTACTTATGCCCTCAGATTCGATAAGCTCACATGCTTTTTTAAAGGCGAAACTGTTCCATCCTTTTCTGGGATCAGGAAGAAAAAAATTTCCTCTTATAAAGCGAAGCAGTTTTCCCTTTAATGAATTATCGATGCTGTTTGCAAAACCGGCTGTAGGGATTTTTGATTTATCTTTTTTATAAATAGAGAAATAATCAGTGGCCCCGGTTTTGTGTATTTTCAGGGCCAAAGGGATCTCTTGCGTCAGTGAAGAATCTGTAACAGGGTAAGCAGCAAACTCAGGATCAACAGTAAGTATAACAGGTTCCCATCCAAATTCCGGAAGGTATTTCGCGAATTTAAGCCATCTCTGTACTCCGGCGCCACCACTTGGCGGCCAGTAGTAAGTGATTATTAATGCCTTAGAGACTTTAGAAGCTTTAGAGGCAGTAGAAGCAATAGAGGCGTTAGAGGCACTAGAAGCTTTAGAGGCTAAAAGGAGAGGAGGATTTATATTTGAAGCTCTCATTTCGATATACTACTGATGAGTTTATTAAGCAGAAAACTTACTTCAGTTGCCTTTTTTTCTAATGTAACAAATAGTTTGTCATCTAAGTACCCTAAGTCTCTTGAAAGCAGTAAATGATAACGTGTTTCCTCTAAAGAACCCCTTGAATTATATAAGTAGGATGAAAACTCTTTATCGGTTTTTTTTGATTTACCTTCAACGATATTTGCAGCAACTGAAGAAGAAGATCTTCTTATTTGTTGAGTCAGGCCAAACTTCTCTTTTTCAGGGAAATCTGCACTTACTTTATAAACCTCCAGTACGAGCTCATGTGCCTTTTGCCAAACAATTAAATCCTTCCAGGGATGAGCCATTGTTACAGATTTTTAATTATACAGCATTATCTCTAACTTCAATACAACCTCTACAGCCTCTACAGCCTCTACAGCTTCTAAAGCTTCTACTGCTTCTACTGCTTCTACTGCCTCTACAGCCTCTACAGCTTTTTAAGCTTCTACAGCTTTTTAAGCAAGCTCTGGATCGATACCTTCTCCTTTATAATGTCCTTTAACTGGTCAATACCAACTCTCTCCTGTTTCATTGAATCGCGATACCTTATTGTAACACTGTTGTCTTCAAGTGTCTGATGGTCAATGGTAATGCAATACGGAGTTCCGATTGCATCCTGACGTCTGTATCTTTTTCCTATAGAATCTTTATCATCGTACTGGCAATTGAAATCGAATTTCAGATCGTGAACAATCTTCAGTGCGATTTCAGGAAGCCCGTCTTTTTTGACAAGAGGCATTACTGCGAGTTTAACAGGAGCAAGGAATGAAGGTATACGAAGAACAACACGTATATCAGTTGTTCCATCCTCTTTTTTCAATTCTTCTTCAGTATAAGCTGCTGAAATAACCTCAAGGAACATTCTGTCGACACCAATTGATGTTTCAACAACGAATGGCACATATGATTCGCCTTTTTCGGGATCGAAATACTGCATCTTTTTACCGCTGTATTCCTGATGCTGTTTCAGGTCGAAGTCGGTTCTTGAGTGAATACCTTCAACCTCCTTGAATCCGAAAGGAAATTTAAATTCAATATCCGTAGCAGCGTTAGCGTAATGTGCAAGTTTCACATGGTCGTGAAAACGATAGTTCTCACTTCCGAAACCGAGTGCCTGATGCCATTTCATCCTTATCTCTTTCCATTTTGCAAACCAGTCAAGTTCAGTTCCGGGCTGGACGAAAAACTGCATCTCCATCTGTTCAAATTCTCTCATCCTGAAGATAAACTGTCTGGCTACAATCTCATTTCTGAATGCTTTTCCGATCTGGGCAATTCCAAACGGGAGTTTCATTCTTCCGGTTTTCTGCACATTGAGGAAGTTTACAAAAATTCCCTGTGCTGTTTCAGGTCTCAGATAGATCTTATTTGCACCCTCAGCAGTTGATCCCATTTCGGTTGAGAACATCAGGTTGAACTGCCTGACATCTGTCCAGTTGCGGGTTCCTGAGACTGGACAAACAATCTCATTATCAATGATTATCTGTTTTATTCCGGCAAGATCTGAAGCATTAAGTGCAATGGCAAACCTGTTGTTTATCTCATCAATTTTTGTCTGGTTGGCAACAACCCTCGGATTTGTCTCCCTGAATTTCTGCTCATCGAAGGCAGCGCCGAATCTCTCTTTGGCTTTCTCAACCTCTTTGTTGATCTTCTCTTCAATTTTTGCGACATGTTCTTCAATGAGAACATCGGCACGGTATCTTTTCTTTGAATCCTTGTTGTCGATAAGCGGATCATTGAATGCGTCGACATGACCCGATGCTTTCCATATTGTTGGATGCATGAAGATTGCGGAATCAAGTCCCACAACATTATCATTCAGCAGAACCATACTGTCCCACCAGTATTTTTTGATATTATTTTTTAATTCAACGCCATACTGGCCATAGTCATATACTGCACTTAATCCGTCATATATTTCACTTGATGGAAAAACATAACCATATTCCTTACAGTGCGCAACCAGTTTTTTGAAAACATCTTCCTGAGCCATACTTACTTTTATTATACTTTAACGGAAGGCAAAAATAGTTTAAAAAGTTCTGTTTTACAATCAGGAGGCTCCCAAAGAGGTGGAATTAGAAATTCCATTTGTAAAAGGGCCCCTAAATCCCCTAAAGGGGACTTTCTAATTATCAGGATTTTACAGAACCCCCTTTAGGGGGCAGGGGGCAAGGAATAGAGGGCAAATTTAAGCTTTTAGCGCAGCTTCTATTAAACCAAATTTCTATTTGTATCTTTAACCCTTGTTTCCTATTTGAAACCGATGAAAAAGAGAACTGATTTTCTGGTTATAGGTTCGGGAATTGCCGGACTTACATTTGCACTGAAGGCTGCGAAATATGGAAAAGTAGCAATTGTTACAAAGGCGAGTATTGACGATACAAATACCCGTTATGCCCAGGGAGGTATTGCTGCCGTATTCAGCGAACCCGATAATTTCGAGAAGCATATCAGGGATACCCTTATTGCCGGGGATGGTTTTTGTGATGAGGATGTTGTGCGTATGGTTGTTGAAGAGGCACCCGACCGGATCAAGGACCTGATAGAAATGGGTGTTTCGTTCGACAGAAAAGAGGATGGCACCTACGATCTGGCTAAAGAGGGCGGTCACTCCGAGCACAGAATACTGCATCATAAAGACAGAACAGGTGAAGCTATTCAGAAAACCCTTGTTGAAAAGGTAAGAAGCGAGCCCAATATTGAAATCTATGAAAAGCATTTCGCTATTGAGATTTTAACCCAGCATCATTTGGGCGATATGCTTAAGAAAAACTATCCCGATATAAAGTGTTTTGGTGCCTATGTAGCTGATCTTGTGCATCAGAAGGTTCTTTCATTTTTATCGAAAGTTACAGTCATTGCTACCGGCGGCATGGGCAATGTTTATATGACAACTACCAATCCCGAGATCGCTACCGGCGACGGTGTTGCGATGGTTTACAGGGCAAAAGGCACTATCGAGAATATGGAGTTTGTCCAGTTCCACCCGACATCACTCTGGGACCCGAATAAACGTCCTTCATTTCTTATTACTGAAGCCCTGAGGGGATATGGCGCCGTACTGAAAAATATGGCAGGCGAGAAGTTTATGAACCGCTATGACAGCCGGGGTTCACTGGCCCCGAGGGACATTGTTGCGAGAGCCATAGATAATGAGATGAAAATCTGGGGTGACGATCATGTCTGGCTCGACTGCTCTCACCTGAAAGCAGAAGGACTCATTGATCATTTTCCTAATGTCTATGAGCACTGTCTTGCCAGGGGAATTGATATTACAAAAGATATGATTCCTGTGGTACCTGCGGCTCATTATTCGTGCGGCGGTATTAAAGTAGACAAGAACGGTGAGAGCAATATTAACAGGCTGTATGCACTGGGTGAGGCTGCCTCCACCGGACTTCACGGAGCGAATCGTCTGGCATCAAATTCACTAATTGAAGCAGCAGTTTATTCTCACAGGGCCGCAGAGCATTCCGGAACCAGGCTTGGTCAATTAAAATTTGAGGAGAAAATACCAGACTGGGATTACAAAGGAACGACTCATCTTGAGGAGATGATTCTTGTAACGCAGAATTATAAAGAAGTTCAGATGATAATGAGTAATTATGTTGGAATAGTACGGTCAGACCTTCGTCTTGAAAGGGCATTGGTTCGTCTGGAAATAATATACAAGGAGACCGAGAGTCTGTATAAAAGATCACTTATCTCAAAGAAAATCTGTGAGCTGAGAAATGTTATTAATGTGGGATATGTAATCATAAAAATGGCGAAGAGCCGAAAGGACTCTATAGGCCTCCACTATTCAATAGACCACCCGAAAAGATCGATATCCGAATTTTAAAAACCTGTTTAAACATGAATCACCTTGAATCTGCTTTTACCGGCAAGAACCACGTCTGGAGATATGTAATAATGATTGTTGTGATACTTGCCGCCTCTAATACTGTAGGGGCAATACCACTCTTAATCGCACTTGCACTTAAATCAGTTTCTAATCCTGAGGTTTTGTCACAGCTTTCCGCCAATCCGAACGATTACAGTGTTCTTGGGCTCAATCCAAACTCCGGACTGATGATGATGCTCTTTCCTTTCATTGCCGGTCTTGCTGCTTATGTACTTCTTATTAAGCCGCTTAATGGCCGTACATTTTTTTCAACAATAAATGGTACAGGTAAAATAAGATGGAGCAGGTTCTTTATTTCAGGACTCGTATGGTTAATCCTGTCAGCACTATATCTTTTCGTGTATATGAAGGCCGATCCGGCAAACTTTTCGCTTAACAATAAAAGCACATCGCTTATTTTCCTGGTGCTTATTTCCATTGCATTCATCCCGTTTCAGGCTGCATTTGAAGAGGTATTATTCAGGGGATATCTGATGCAGGGATTCGGAGTGCTTGTACGCAAGAGGTGGTTCCCGCTGGTTATGACATCAGTACTCTTCGGACTGATGCATGCCTTTAATCCTGAGGTAAAAGAGCATGGATTTCTGACAATGATGCCACAGTATATTGTTTTCGGATTGATTTTCGGAATTATCACAATTCTAGATGATGGTATTGAAGCTGCGATGGGAGCTCATACGGCTAACAATATATTTCTGTGCATAATGGTCACCAATGAATCATCAGCCTTGCAGACAGCTGCTTTGTATGAACAGCATAATATTTATCCCTGGACAGAATTCGCAGGTTTGCTTTTATCGGGAATTGCATTAATACTGATTCTGAAGATGATTTTTAAATGGAATGATTTTTCGGTGTTATACCGGGAAATACACGTGTAGGGAACGGTTGCGACCGTTCCTACATATAAACCGATGTTTTGTCGTCACTCCTGAAATCACCCCATTTATCCCTGATCTCTCCTATAATTAATTTAATATCATCAGCTTCGGGGGCTGTAAGGAGTCTTAGACGAGTCTCCTTAAAATGTGGTAGTCCTTTGAAATAGTTTGCAAGGTGACGCCGCATTTCAAAAATTGCCCTTTTACCTTCCTTGAATTCAAGTGACTTATCGAGGTGAAGAAGTGCCAGGTCGGCTTTTTCGCTGACAGTTGGCTCAGGCAATATCTCACCGGTGTTTAAATAATGTCTTATATCCCTGAAGATCCACGGGCGTCCCACGGTAGCCCTCCCTATCATAATGCCGTCAACGCCATACCTGTCAAACATCTCTTTTGCCTTAACCGGACCATCGATATCTCCATTACCGATTATGGGAATCCTCATCCTTTGGTTATTCTTTACTTCACCGATGAGAGTCCAGTCGGCACTGCCTTTATACATCTGTGCCCTTGTGCGTCCGTGAATTGTAAGTGCTTTTATTCCGACATCCTGAAGACGTTCGGCAACCTCAAAAATTATTTTACTTTCATCGTCCCATCCCAGCCTTGTCTTAACAGTTACAGGAAGATTTACTGCCTTTACGATTGCCTCAGTCATTTCAACCATCAGCGGGATATTGCGCAACATTCCCGAGCCGGCTCCCCGGTTGGCAATTTTTTTTACCGGACAGCCAAAGTTAATATCGATAAGTTCAGGTTTGGCTTCCTGTGCTATAATGGCGGCTTCGACCATTGCATCAATAAGATGGCCGTAAAGTTGAATGCCTATTGGTCTTTCAAAATCGTAAATATCAAGTTTCTTAACACTCTTCTCACCATCCCTGATAAGTCCGTCAGAGGAAATAAATTCGGTATACATGAAGTCAGCTCCGTTCATTTTACATACCATCCTGAAAGACGGATCAGTAATGTCTTCCATCGGAGCAAGAAACAGGGGATAATCGGGAAGAGAAATATTGGCTATTATCAAAAGATTATTTTTAAAATATTTATACCTTTAGAACTGTATTAAGTATTCTTCGTGCTTCTTAGAGTTTAAATTCTGATACAAAATTAACAAAATGAGCGATACTCATATTAAGTTGTCATTTTCAGAAAGATCTCCGGGTTACCAGCTGATTGCCTCTCTGTTTGTGGTAATGGTATTAGGAACAGTTATTATGGTGTTAACGGTAATCCCCGGTTTGTTTATTTTTGATTTTGACTCAACTATATTTGTGAGTGGTAATTATGAAGCATTAAAGAAAGATGACATCAACTTCCTGAGATACCTGCTCATTTCTCAGGACATATGCATATTCATTATTCCCGGAATTTATCTTTTCCGTAAGATGAATAAAGTAATAAGTATCAGGAATGTATTCAATACCCGTCCTCTTTTAAGGGAAGCTGGTCTGGTAATCTTATTGCTATTTTGTTTATCCCCATTAATTGGGTTAACCTCGCAGCTGAACTCAGCCATGCATTTCCCGGATTGGCTTTCAGGTATGGAAAACTGGATGACTGAAAAAGAAAACGACGCTGACAATGTCTTTAATTTCCTTGCAGCATCAAAAACTTTTAGTGCTATGATATTCAACCTTTTGCTGATTGCTGTGCTTCCGGCAATTGGCGAGGAGATTATCTTCAGGGGAGTTTTTCAGAATATTTTTCAGCGACTTCTAAGGAATGATCATCTGGGAATCCTGGTCACTGCAACTTTATTCAGTGCAATCCATCTGCAGTTTTTTGGGTTCATTCCAAGGTTAATCCTTGGCCTGGCATTAGGCTATCTCTATTATTATTCCGGCAATCTATGGATGCCTGTAATTGCACATTTTGTAAATAATGCTCTAGCAGTCCCATATTTTCTTGGAGGTGAAAAATTTGGTGCTCAACCTGAAACATTTCAATGGAGCCAGATTATTTTATTGCCCATTTCCATCTATTTCGGAGCTAAAATATTTTTATACTTTAGAAATAAAAGCAAAGAGGCTTCATTACTTAAAACAGATTTTTTAAAGCCAGGTATAGACTAATCAGTATCAGATCAGGCTATGTTTTCCATAGCAGTTTTTTCAATTTCATTTTTTCTGTAAAAGTAAACAAGGCCATAATCCTCACTCATTGTTTTTCTTACCTCTTCGGGCAACTGACTGTGGCTTGCTTCCACCTCATTCCATATTTGCAGAATAATCTCATCAGCCTCTTTCCGCAGAGTGTTGTTTTTCTCCATATAATCGAATGTCCTTTTTGCCAGTGTTGTGTGATAGTTAAGAGCTTCGAGGAATTTTTCGAACCTAACTTTCACAACTGCTATCGTGGGATTTGTTACTGCATTTCCACCTTTTCTTATGCGGAACTCTTCGCCTTCAATAACTCTTCTTCCCCAGCTTACCAGTTCATTTTCGGTATTTAATGAAGGAACAGTTGATTCGTTTGTTGCAAGGCCGTAATATGCTCTTGTCTCAACAGGCAGATCACCACGGAAAATTGCCATGTTCATTACACGAATGAAATGTGTCAGGTATAACCTCGATTTCCGGATTATCTCATTGTATTCGTGGCTTTTCTTATTCTGAGCCGAAAGAGCCTGTCGGTAAAGTTGTATGTTCTGCTCAAACAGTGGCAGAAATTTCTGAAGCATTACAACTGCTTTGGATGAGAAGGCCAGTTTATGGGGAGGGAGTTCTTTCCCTTTTTCCATAGCTCTCTTCATTGCCCTTATCCGGGCAGTGTCGGTGTTGGGAAGTCGTCGGTATGGCATAGTTCAGCAGATGTTAATAAACTGTTTATAACTACTGCGAATATAGCAATCATTTGTTAATAACCAAAGGTATTCGCATAATTGTGATATTGATTATTAATTTTTTGATTTAAAGTTTTATGGATTTGAAAATGTTAATAGAATCAGATCCTGGCAAGTGCGATGCATGCCGCATGGAGACTTATTGTAAGGATTAAATACAGATTTCTTGCGTTCTCCGGGTTCATACTTAAGAATTTATATTTTATTGAGTTGTGATGACATCCTGCCAGGCAATCACCGCATAAAGTACACGTAATTGAAGGCTTTGAGTTTTTGATATCTATTGGATTAAGAGCGTCGTATTTGCAGAACTTTGTGCATTGCATGCAGAGAGTGCAGCTTTTGTCAATGTACATCCTGAAGGGATTGATGTGTTTAAAAATATTAACTACAGAGCCTACGGGGCAGTACATTACACAATGAACCATTTTCTTCCTCTTTAATGAAATGAGTACCATAATTGCAATCCCTGTTACTCCGAAAACAACTGCAATAATTGTTGCCAGAAGCAGAGAGACATTAAGCCACCTCAGAATTATTGCCATTACGATTACAAGAATCAGAATAGTCGATTTGACAGCCCCTTTGTGCTTAAGAATTTCCTTTGAAGTTTTTCCGCCTGATGCCAGATTGTCAAAAGCACCGAAATAGCATAGATGACTGCACCATGCAGGGCCGGTAAGTACAACTGTACTCAGGAAGAGAATTGTCATTACCGATAGCTGAGCCCTGTATATAGGGCCTCCAATTATCATCATTGGTATAGGAAGGTGCAGCTTGCCGGTCATCAGAAAATTTTCAAACCCCGAAATCCCTATAGTAAGCTGGGTGAAGAAGATAACTGAGAACAGAGTCCATGTTAATTTCCTCCACTTAGGCACATTCAGCGGGTCCTGCATCCTGAAAGCGACAAAGGCTCCATAGATTGAAATGAGAAATATTTCAATCCAGCCGGCACCTTCATAAAACCGCTCGGCAAGTATCATAGGCCTTTCAACCTTTATCTGGACAAAAGCTAACAGGGTGAATGTAAGTATGAAAACTATCAGTGGCAGCTTGTATTGTTTATTTATCATTTCATTAAATCATTTAAAGCGAGTTCTTTTTTGTAAACTTTTTCTGCAAGGCTTTGTACTGTTTCTTCAGACACAAGTTTATTAATGGAATCTCTGATAGGTGCATATTTCTCATGAAGCGGACATGGATTATTCACATCGCAATGTTTAAGTCCAAATCCGCAACCTGAAAAAGACTTGTCCCCTTCAGTAGTCGTAATAAGCTTTATCAGTGGCAGGTCTGGCTTGTTTTCATCGAAAAAAAAGCCACCTCCCTTACCTTTAAGAGACTCAAGGAGTCCAACCCTTACAATCCTCTGTAAAATTTTTGCAGTGTAAAAAGGAGGAGCTTCAATCTCTTTTGCTATTTCTGCTGTTCCCGGCCTTCTGTTTTTAAGGTTTTGTAACTTGATGTAAACCAGACCTCTGAGGGCGTATTCAGTTTCTTTGTTAAACATTGTTTTTCAGTTATTAGATCAATGATGCTACAAAAATAATAAAATTATTTTACAAAATACCAAAAGACCATTTGGTCTTATAATAAATTATTTTATAACTTTGCACCAACATATAATTCTATAAAAATATGAATATAGATATTTCGATCGGAGAAATTGTTGCACTCGATTATCGTGCAGCATCTGTTTTTAAAGAGGCAGGGATAGACTTCTGCTGCGGTGGAAAAAAGAGTCTGGATGAAACTTGCAAAGAAAAAGGAATTGACAGCAAGGAGCTTATAGAAAAGCTGGAGCACCTTGAAACAACCCCAAATACGACCACTCATAATTTTATAGAGTGGGAGGCGGCTTTTTTATGCGACTATATAGTTAATACACATCACAAATATGTATTAAAGAGTCTGCCTGATCTGGTTGCCTACACTCAAAAGATCGCTTCCGTGCATGGCGACAGGCACCCTGAGCTTATAGAAGTTGCACAGCTTTTCTCTGAGATTAACCGTGAACTTCTTCAGCATCTTAAGAATGAGGAGGGGGTATTTTTTCCTGCAATAAAGGAGGCTATTGCCACAGGCTCTGAAAAGGCAAAAGAAGTAATCATTTCTGAGATAGCGAGGCTTGCAGGTGAGCATGAATTTGCCGGAGGAGCTATGGATAAAATAAATGTAATAACAAGTGGCTACCTTGTTCCCGCCGATGGCTGCAACACATACAAGATATCATTTACATTACTGGAACAGTTTGAAGACGACTTACATACTCATGTTCATCTTGAGAATAATATTCTGTTTCCAAAAGCATTAAAAATAGCAAAATGATTAACTAAACAATAATTAACTATGACTACCCGAAAACTATGGATCGGCTTCATTGCAGTAATGGTACTATCCTTTGCTGTTCTGCTTTTCTTTGGAAGAGAAATTTACCGGCAGGCACCGCCTGTGCCTGAAAAGGTCATCACTCCCGATGGTACTGTATTATTTACAGGACAGAATATTAAAGATGGCCAGAACGTATGGCAATCACTTGGTGGACAGGAAATTGGGACGGTATGGGGTCACGGTGCTTATCAGGCACCTGACTGGAGTGCAGACTGGCTGCATAAAGAGGCAGTTTTCATCCTTAATAAACTTGCACTTGAGCAGGATGGTATTCCGTATGAAAACTTAAGTGAAGAGAGAAAAGCATTTCTCAAGATAATTCTGCAGAAAGACCTTAGAAAAAACACATATGATCCTTCCTCCGGTACACTTACATTATCAGAGTTGCGGGCAGAGGCTATAGCTTCGAACAGTAAGTTTTATGGCGGACTATTTACAAATGATCCTGCTCTTGCAGACCTCCGCGATGCATACTCAATACCTGAAAACTCTCTGAAGGACCCGGAGAGGGTTCCTCTTCTAAATTCATTCTTCTTCTGGGTTTCATGGGCTTGCGTAACAGAACGTCCCGGACAGGCAATTACCTATACAAATAACTGGCCGGCTGAAGAGCTGATTGGAAACAGGCCGACAGGTTCACTGTTATTATGGACAGGCTTCAGCGTAATGGTTCTGCTTGCCGGCATTGGTCTTATGGTATGGTATTATGCACGCCGCAGATCAGAAAACGACGAGAAAATCCCCGCGGTATTCCCGCTTTTAAAGGAGGCACAGACTCCTTCTCAAAAGGCAACAGTTAAATATTTCTGGATAGTTTCTGCGCTACTTCTTGTGCAGGTATTAATGGGTGTAATAACTGCACATTATGGAGTTGAAGGTCAGGCATTTTATGGTATCCCTCTTGCCAAGTTCCTTCCATATGCAGTGTCCCGTACATGGCATATTCAGATTGCAATATTCTGGATCGCAACATCGTGGCTGGCTACAGGATTATATTATGCTCCGGCAATCTCAGGTATCGAACCTAAATTTCAGAAATTAGGTGTCAACTTCCTGTTCGGGGCTCTGCTTGTAATAGTTATCGGATCACTAGCCGGACAGTGGCTGGGAGTGATGCAGAAACTTGGTTTTATTCAGAACTTCTGGTTCGGTCACCAGGGATATGAATATGTTGACCTTGGCAGATTCTGGCAGATCTTCCTTTTTGTCGGACTAATAATATGGCTGCTTCTGATGGGAAGAGCAATCTGGCCGGCATTAAAACAGAAGACAGAGAGCAAAAACCTTCTGATACTGTTTCTTATTTCTACTATCGCGATTGCAGCATTTTATGGTGCCGGACTTATGTGGGGCCGACAGACCAATCTGGCAGTTGCGGAATACTGGCGCTGGTGGGTTGTTCACCTCTGGGTTGAAGGATTCTTTGAAGTTTTTGCCGCAGTTGTTGTTGCATTCCTTTTTGTCAGACTGGGGATTCTGAAAGCAGCTACAGCTACTACAGCAGTTCTGTTTTCAACAATTGTATTTTTATCAGGAGGTATACTTGGTACATTCCATCATCTCTATTTCACCGGAACACCAACTGTAGTTATGGCACTCGGTGCAACATTCAGCGCTCTTGAAGTCGTTCCTCTTGTCCTTATGGGTTTCGAAGCATGGGATAATGTGAAACTTAGCGGGAGCACATCGTGGATAAAAGCTTATAAGTGGCCGGTTTACAGTTTTATTGCAGTTGCATTCTGGAACCTTGTTGGAGCAGGGATCTTCGGATTTCTTATTAATCCTCCGATAGCTCTTTATTATATGCAGGGACTTAATACGACTCCTGTTCATGGTCACACTGCTCTGTTTGGAGTTTATGGAATGCTGGGAATAGGACTTATGCTATTTGTCCTTCGCGACATGAATAAGGAAGCAATCTGGAAAGAAAAATGGATAAAATTTGCTTTCTGGAGCATCAATTTTGGCCTTACAGCTATGGTTCTTTTCAGCGTTCTTCCAATCGGACTGGCACAGACTGTCGCAAGTGTAAAAGAAGGGTTATGGTATGCCCGTTCAGCAGAATTCCTACAGCTCCCTGCTATGCACACGTTAAAATGGCTGAGAGTTATTGGTGATACAATATTCGCTGCCGGTACCGTTTCCCTGGCGTGGTTTATTTTCGGACTTAAATTCGGATGGAGTATAGAGAAAAAATAAGTGCCTAAAGTTCGAAGTGCCTAAAGTTCGGAGTGCCTGGTGTTAATTGAAAAACATTTAGTACTCCGGGCATTTCAGGCACTTAATTAAGATTTACTTATTACCTTAGTGTTTTAGTTTTAACTTAATTGAAGCACTATGTTTAAAAGTGAAGCATATATAAAGAGGAGGGAAGAACTTCATAAAAAACTTAAATCAGGTCTGGCTCTTTTCATAGGTAACGTTGAGGCACCGATGAATTATCCGGACAATACTTATCATTTCAGGCAGGATAGCGACTTTCTGTATTTTTTTGGTCTCGACCTTCCCGGATTTGCCGGGTTAATGGATTTCGATTCCGGAAAAGACAGGCTCTTCGGAAACGACGTTGACATGGACGATATTGTTTGGATGGGTCCTCAACCAAAAGTAAAGGATCTTTCACTTAAATGTGGAATTACCGATAGTGCTCCAAAGTCGAAACTTGAAGAAGTAATTAAAGATGCCCTATCCAAAAAGAGGAAGGTTCATTTTCTTCCTCCGTACCGTGGCGAATCAAAAATGACTCTCGGATCACTGCTGAAGGAGAATCCCTGCCAGATGAAAACACTGGCTTCAGTTGATCTTATCAAAGCAGTTATTTCGATGCGATCGATAAAGGAGATGATTGAAATAGATGAGATTGTAAAGGCTGAAGCTATTGCTTATGAAATGCATGTTACAGCAATGAAAATGTGCAAACCCGGAGTAAGGGAGCAGGATATTTTCGGAGCCATAGAGGGAATAGCACTTTCAAAAGGAGCAGGACCATCTTTCCCGATCATTCTGAGTGTGAATGGCCAGACTCTTCATAATCATTCTCATGGCAATGTTCTGAAAAAAGGAAAGATGATGATCACTGATGCAGGTGCCGAATCATTACTTCACTATGCTTCTGATATTACCCGTACAACTCCTGTAGGTGGCAAATTCAGCACACAGCAAAAAGAAATATATGAGATTGTTCTTAAGGCAAATACAGAGGCAATAAATGCTACAAAACCAGGTTTGTCGAACCGCGATCTGCACTTTATGGCCTGTAAAATTATTGCGACTGAAATGAAGAATCTTGGTCTGATGAAAGGGGATGTTGATGAGGCGGTAGCCGCAGGAGCGCATGCTCTCTTCATGCCTCATGGACTTGGACACATGCTGGGTCTCGATGTTCACGATATGGAGGCTCTGGGAGAAAATTTCATCGGGTATAATGACGATGTGAAACGTAGTGAACAATTTGGTACTGCATTCCTCAGGTTTGCACTTCCTTATAAGCCCGGACATGTATTTACTGTTGAACCGGGATGCTATTTTATACCTGAGCTTATTGAAAAATGGAAATCGGAAGGGATAAATAAAAACTTCATAAACTTCAGCAAAATTGAGGCTTATATGTCAATTGGAGGCATCCGCATTGAAGACAATGTGCTTATAACCGAGAAAGGGCATAAGCTTCTGGGCAAACCTATACCAAAGACTGTAAAAGAGGTTGAATCAGTTTGCGCCTGATTATCTTCTGGCCTGACCCGGGAATACTGCAATACTCTCATGACCAGCATGATCTACAGACTGGATCCCAAAAAAGTAGTTGTCCTTTGAATAAGGAAGAGTCACTTCTGTCGAAGTCACAAAGATCTTCTTTTCCCAAAGCGGCTGGTATGTTTCACGCATAAGAATGTAGTATCCGGCTGGTTTGACACCAAGAGCGGGGGCGCTCCATCTGAGAGTAGTGTTATTCGTAAGTCCGCTGGTTACAATACCACAATTTTCAGGTTCAAATGGAGCCATGGCGAGATTGGCAATTGATGCGAGGTTTATTCCTGCATTTTTTCTTACGTATTCATAATCAACATATTCAGGAAGATCTCCTTCCTGAATCCCATTTACAACAGCAGGAATCTTGTGCGTTCTGTCGTAGTTCTCATTGAACTCACAAATCCTTACGGCAGTGAACCCTGCCTGACAGAATGGTGTATGGTCTCCCCCTCTTCCGAACCTGTCATTTCTGTAAATAAGTGTTACGTTCATCTGATCCACATATCTTTCACCTGTCTCTTTTATATATCTTGCGAGCTGTCGCGACCTGCTGTCGTTTTCTCCGGCAGTGTATTTCCGCAGAGTCGTCATCTGTTCTGTTTCAAGTGCAGGAACACCTTCACTGAAAACCCTTACACGCATATTGTCATTTAAAAGAGTTTCGCTTGAACCACTGTTTCCGATCATATCATTGTTAAGCATAGCTATTATGTTCCATTTTTCCAGCTTTGCCTTTGTTGCCATAGCTTTTGCCCCATAAAGACCATGCTCTTCGCCTGATACCGTCATAAAAACGATAGTTGCTGAAAACTTATGTGGCGACATGATCCTGATGAGCTCCAGTATTGCCGCCACGCCTGAGGCATCATCATTTGCGCCGGGGGCAAAGTTTGTATTATCATTATCGAGGGCAACACGCGAATCGAGGTGTGCGCTTATGAGTATTTTCCTGTCGTCGGAAGGGTCAGTACCTTTAAGGGTGGCAACAACATTTTTGAGTTTTGTCTCGGTAGTTATCCTCTGGCCCGGTCCGCCAACTGTATAGTCTTCGAACTTAACTTCAAGCCTTCCTCCCGAAGCGGGGATGTTTTTCTCCATTTCAGTCTTTATCCAGTTCCATGCTGCTCCGATACCTTTCTGAGGATCATTCTGAATGCTAAGGTTATGGCGTGTGTGGAAGGAAACCATTGTCCTTACATGCTTTTCAATATTCTCCTTTGATATTTCATCAACCATTTTTTTGATCTCCGGATCGCGGATAATAAGTGTTTGTCCTACACTTAATAATGTAATTGATAACAACACCAAAAGGGTAATCAGCTTTTTCATAACTATTATTTGTACGGATAAAGATAGAAATATTAATAGAAGATTTTATCCAGCAGAGGATCGCTGCACCACTCGGCGGTAAAAATTCTTCATTCTCTGCTATTTCCCTTTTTTGTTCTTCTCTGCGGTTCTCTGTAAAAAGTTTTAAAATACTCCAGTCAGTATTTAGTAAGCTTTAATGTACTCTCTGTTGAGTCGTGCAATATTTGTGAGTTTAATTTGTTTCGGGCATTCGGCTTCGCATGCACCTGTATTAGAGCAGTTTCCGAATCCAACTTCATCCATTTTTTCTACCATTGCCTTAACCCTGTCGCGGGCTTCAATTTTCCCCTGAGGAAGCAGTGCAAATTGTGAAATTTTGGCTGAAACAAACAGCATTGCTGATGCATTTTTACATGCAGCAACACAAGCTCCGCAGCCAATGCAGATTGCTGAATCAAATGCATCATCATAGTTTTTCTTTGAAACAAGAAGATTGTTGGCCTCAGGAGCAGCTCCCGTATTAATTGAAATAAATCCTCCTGCAATCTGTATCTTGTCAAATGCGGCTCTGTCAACTATAAGGTCCTTTATTACAGGAAATGGTTTTGCCCTCCATGGTTCGATCCATACGGTTTCGCCGTCTTTGAAAAACCTCATTGAAAGATGGCATGTTGTAACGGCCGGAACGGGTCCGTGTGGATGTCCGTTAATATACATTCCACACGATCCGCAGATGCCTTCCCTGCAGTCGTGATCAAATGCCACCGGTTCCTTATCCTCTTCAACAAGTCTTTTATTCAGCGAATCGAGCATTTCAAGAAATGCCATCTCAGGCGATACGTTATCCATCTGGTATGTTGCAAAACTACCTTTGCTCTTCGCATTTTTCTGTCGCCAGATTTTTAAAGTTAATTTCATATTTTTCCTGTTATGAATAAAGATCTCTGTAATTAATTAAGTTCTTTGTCTTGCGGTCATGCGGTCTTGCGGTCATGCAGGTCTTTTTCCTAAAGGCTTGCCCGACTTGCATGACTTGCATGACCTGCATGACTATTTATAGCTTCGTACTTTCATCTCAACTTCTTCAAATTTAAGTTCCTCTTTATGGAGGATAGAAGGTTTTCCTTCACCGGCATATTCCCATGCTGCAACATAAGCGAATTCCTCATCGTTTCTGAGTGCTTCACCGTCGGCTGTCTGGTATTCTTCCCTGAAGTGGGCACCGCATGACTCATTCCTGTTTAGGGCATCGGTTACAAGAAGCTCAGCGAGTTCAAAATAATCTGCCACTCTGCCGGCTTTCTCAAGTTCCATATTGAGTTCTTCAGCTGTCCCGGGTATGTTCAGGTCTTTGTAAAATTCTTCTTTAAGATCGTTTATGAGTACCAGTGCTTTTTTCAGACCCTGTTCATTTCTGGCCATCCCGCAATAATCCCACATAATCTTTCCGAGACGCTTATGAAATGATGAGGCAGACTGTTTTCCCTTTATAGTCATCAGTTTTGCGACTCTCTCCTTTGCTTCTTTTTCCGATGCATCAAATTCAGGAGTTGCAGTTGAAATTTTCGGTACCCGTATTTCATCTGCCAGATAATTGCTTATTGTGTTTGGCAGAATGAAATAGCCATCTCCGGAGGCCTGCATGAGTGAACTGGCGCCAAGTCGGTTTGCTCCATGGTCTGAGAAGTTCGCTTCACCAACGGCATATAACCCCGGAATTGTTGTCATGAGTTCATAATCAACCCATAAACCGCCCATTGTGTAATGCCCTGCCGGATATATTCGCATAGGTTCTACATACGGGTTTATTCCTGTTATGGTCCTGTACATATCGAACAAATTGCCGTATTTGTTTTCTATTACTTTCTCTCCCTGTTTCTTTATTGCATCTCTGAAATCAAGGTTTACCGCAAGGCCAGTTTCGCCGACTCCATAACCTGCATCGCATCTTTCTTTTGCCGCTCTCGATGCAACGTCTCTTGGCACAAGGTTTCCGAAAGTAGGATATCTTCTTTCGAGATAATAGTCTCTCTCTTTTTCATGGATTTCATTAGCAGGGCGCTTATCTCCTTTCATTTTCGGTACCCAGATGCGTCCGTCATTCCTCAGAGATTCCGACATAAGTGTAAGCTTTGACTGGAATTCGTTAAGCTGGGGGACAGATGTTGGGTGAATCTGAACGAAGCTCGGATTAGCAAAGTAGGCACCTTTTTTATGAGCTTTCCATGCTGCTGATGCATTTGAATTTACAGCCAGTGTTGAAAGAAAATATATTGTTCCATAACCTCCTGTTGCAAGAACCACAGCATGTGCTGAATGTCTTTCAATTTCACCGGTGATCATATTGCGCGTAATGATTCCGCGGGCTTTTCCATCGATCAGAACAAGGTCAAGCATCTCACGGCGCGGATACATCGTAACATTGCCCTTTTTGATCTGCCTGTTAAGTGATGAATAGGCGCCAAGAAGACACTGTTGTCCGGTCTGCCCCTTTGAATAGAATGTTCTTGAAACCTGAACACCACCGAATGAACGGGTATCCAGTGTTCCGCCATAATCGCGTGCAAATGGCACTCCGAGAGCTGTGTAGTGGTCGATAACCTGATTACTTACTTCAGCAGCACGGTATACGTTTGCTTCACGGGCACGGAAGTCGCCACCTTTAATCATGTCGTAAAACAATCTGTAAACACTGTCTCCGTCGCTCTGGTAGTTTTTAGCTGCGTTTATGCCACCCTGGGCAGCAACTGAGTGCGCTCTTCGCGGAGAATCCTGATAACAGAAACTCTTTACACTGTAACCCATTTCACCAAGGGCAGAGGCGGCACCGGCACCGGATAATCCTGTACCCACAATAATTATTTCAAGTTTCTTTTTGTTGGCTGGGTTCACGAGTTTGACAGAAGCTTTATACTTCGTCCATTTCTGTGCCAGAGGGCCATCGGGTATCTTTGAAATTAATTTTGCCATGATATTATATTTTTCCCATTCTATCTGAAAAGCCAGAGTGTAATTGAAACTATTGCAAATCCTGCAGGTATTACTATTGCATAAATGAGTGCAACAACTTTTACCACAGGTGTAAATAGACGGTGATTCAGTCCGAGTGTCTGAAACGCGGATGAAAATGCGTGGTAAAGATGGAATCCAAGTAATGTGAAGCAGGCGAGGTATATATAATTGTATGCCGGCACCTTAAACAGATTGTGCGCCATGTTGTAAAAGTTTTCGGGATCGCCTGGCACAAGACCAATTTTCACAAAATAGAAATTGAAGAAATGAAGTACCAGGAATATCAGTATTGACGATCCGGTCCATATCATAAACTTTGAAAAGAAAGAGACCTCTGTTTTATTTCCGCTTACATAGCCTATTGGTCTGGAGAGCCAGTTCTGTATCTGAAGCAGTATCCCATAAGAAAGATGAATAAGTATGGCGCCCATGAGGACTGCCTCCATAATCTTTATCAAAGGGAAAGTTGCCATAAAGTGAGCAGCCTTATTAAATGGGACCGGATCGCTTTTAAGCAACATAAGGTTGATGATGAGATGCAGAGGCAGAAAGGTAAGGAGGAAGAGTCCGGCCAGAGCCATCACAAATTTCTTGGAGATTGAGGAAAACAAGACTTTACTCATTGGTTCTGAAATATTTATAATTAATCTTTTAAATCGGGGAAGGAAGATTCTCAAAAATAGTTTTAATAAAAATCTAATTCGGCAAGTATGCTAATTATCACCTGTCTTCATTCTTGCCTGTAAACATTCCGGATAGCGGAATTTGGCTACATTTACAAAGCTAAATAAATTTATTGATATGTTTCTTCCATTCTGTGACGGCAAAATTTCTTATACCGACAGGGGTAAGGGTCGTGTAATAATACTATTGCACGGTTATCTGGAGACATCAGATATCTGGCGCAGTTTCAGTGAGAAGCTTGCTGCAGATTTCAGAGTTATTGCAGTGGACCTTCCGGGTCATGGCCTGTCTGATATTTTCGGGAAAGAGCATCCGATGGAGTTTATGGCAGAGGCAATCAGGGAACTGCTTGAATATTTGGGGATAAGGAAGGCATTCATTACCGGACATTCCCTGGGAGGATATGTGACCCTTGCTTTTCTTGAATTATTCCCTGAATACCTTTCAGGATATTGCCTTTTTCATTCGCACCCACTTGCTGATTCACCAGAGACTATTAAAAACAGGCACAGGGAGATAAAGCTTGTTCAGAAGGGAATGAAGGATCACATGTATCCGGCTAATGTTACAAAAATGTTTGCCACATCTAATATTGAAAAATTCTCGGAAGCAATTCAAAGGTCGAAGGAGATCTCTTCTTCCATTTCAGGTGAAGGAATAATAGCTGTGCTGAAAGGGATGATAGCCCGGCCATCACGATTGGAATTTATGGAAAAAGGAATCGTTCCATGCTTATGGATTCTTGGTCGAATGGATAACTATATTCCCTGCGAAGCTATTATAGAGAAAGTTAATCTTCCCCCTAATGCCACTCTGATAATCCTCGAAAATTCCGGACATATTGGCTTTGTTGAAGAAGAGGAAAAATCTGTCGCCCTTATATCTGAATTTATAACAAGAGTTTAGTTTTTTGGCAGAATGGTTAGTTTTTTTTGAGATACTCAATTGCGTATTTAAGAGTTGTGTCGATATCTTCCCAGATAGGATAAAAACCTTTGTTATCCAGAATGTTGCGGGCTATATAGGCCTTAATTTGTGTGTGAATTATATCTCCTGAAATTTTCAGGCCTGCAGGATCCTTTTTAACACCGTTAACAGTTGCGAACTGCACGAACTGATCAAGAAGAGTCTGTTTGTCGAGGAACTTTTCCATCTCACCAGCTTCTGTGAATTTTTTCAGAGTTTCCCTGTTCGACTCGGTATACTTCATTGAAAACCTGTAGATCAGTGATCTTACTTTTACAAAGTATTCAGAGACTCCGGTTGTGTCAACTGCAACAAATTTGTCGGGCATAATACCTCCTCCTCCATAAACGATTTTCCCGGCAGGTGTTGTGAATTTGAGTGAGTCGGCAAAGTGAATGCTGTCGGATACTTCAAATTCACCATGTGAGTATCTTGTTTGAAGGTCATCATAATATTCATCGAAACCTTTAGAATAAGGTTTTTGTATCGATCTGCCTGTCGGGGTATAATATCTGGCAATCGTCAGACGCAAACCTGATCCGTCAGAGAAAGGTATAGGCTCCTGAACGAGTCCTTTTCCGAATGATCTTCTTCCTATAATTGTTCCGCGGTCATTATCCTGAATTGCTCCGGCAAGTATCTCACTTGCTGATGCACTCCATTCGTCTATAAGTACAACCAGTCCGCCGGTTTCGAATTCTCCTTTGCCTGTTGCTCTGGCTTCACTGCGTGGCTGCGCACGTCCTTTGGTATATACTATCAGTTGTCCTTCTGTAAGAAACTGATTCGCAACCTGAATGGCAGCCTCCATTATTCCTCCCGAGTTGCCCCTGAGGTCAAGAATCATGTTTGTCATGCCCTTGCCCTTGAGTTCTTTTAATCCTTTCATGAATTCATCAAAGGTTGTCATGGCAAAATTGTTTACCCTTATGTATCCGGTATTCTGGTTAACCATATAACTTACATCCACACTGTACATCGGAATCTTATCGCGGGTAATGTCAAAAGGAAGCAGGTCCTTTTGTCCTTTCCGGAGAATCTTTACCCTTACAATCGTTCCGCGGGGGCCCTTAAGCATTCCCATCACCCTTTCGTCGCTGACCTTGCGTCCAGCAACCAGCGAATCGTTAACATACAGTATTTTATCACCAGGCATGAGTCCGAGTTTCTCAGACGGACCTCCGGGTATTGTGCTTATTACCAGTATAGTGTCGGTAAGCATGTTGAATGAGATCCCTATTCCGTCAAAATTGCCCTGCAGTGGTTCATTTGCCCTTGCCAGATCTTTTGCAGGGATGTAAACTGAATGAGGATCAAGTTTTTTAAGTATTGCAGGTATTGCAGTTTCTACAAGTTCATTGCGGTTTACAGAATCAACATAATTGGATTCGATTATATTCAGAATGCTGGTTAATTTATCGTTTCTGGCCCTTATGTTTGAATGTTGTGGAGCGTCCTCTTTACCAGGCAGATACTTACCTATGAGAATGCCGATTGCCACAGCAATGCCAAGCATTACAGGCATGAAAACACTTCTTTTCGGATTATTGTAATTCATAAATATCTTTTTCAGGGTCAATATATACAAGTTCAATTCCTGCACGCTTCAGAAGATCAAGTCCGTCTGTATTATGATACTTGTTGCAATACACGACTCTTTTTATTCCCGACTGTATTATGAGCTTTGAACACTCCATACATGGCGAGGTTGTAACATACAGAGTTGAGTCTTCACTTGAGTTGTTCGATTTTGCAACCTTTGTTATGGCGTTTGCTTCTGCATGAAGAACATATGGTTTGGTAATATTGTTTTCATCTTCACAAACATTTTCAAAACCCGATGGTGTCCCATTGTAACCGTCAGAGATTATCATCTTACCTTTTACGATAAGAGCCCCAACCTGCCTTCGTATACAATAGGAATTCTGAGCCCAGATAAGTGCCATTTGCAGATACCTTTTGTCGAAGATAATCTGTTTTTCACCGTAGGGTCTAAGCTCTTTTTTACCTGACATCTGTTTACTTTAATTCTCGTTTTAAAGGGCACAAAGTTAATTAATATAAAATTGGTTTACTAATGCTTTCAAACCTTACAGATCATGATTAATATTGGTTGTAAAAGAATGAATGACATATTGTTTTGTCTGATTTTCAAATATTTTGCCTGTAACAATGCTAAAATTTATTAAATTTGAAGTTATTATCTGTAATCTGCCAGATAACCTAATATTAAATGCAATATGTTTGATACATCCCATTTACATCCGATGATTGTGCATTTCCCGATTGCACTGATTACTATTGGCTTTTTTGCTGATGTTGTGTCACTTTTTTTCAGGAATGAAAAATGTCTTTCAAAAACAGGGTTTTACCTGATGGTTCTTGGAGCTCTGTCAGCTGTTGCAGCCTGGGGAACAGGGCAGCTATTTACAACAGAACCAACCCGGGGAGCAATTCTTGAAGTATTTAACAAACACGAAACAGCTGCGTTTATTACTATGCTTCTTATGGTAGCAGGAGCTTCATTCAGAATATGGCTTACAATTAAGAAGAAGGAAGAGACACAAATGAAGTGGATTGCCTTCGGTTTGTATTTTCTCGCCTTTGCCGCGGTAACTTTTACAGGATTTATGGGAGGCACCATGGTATACAATTACATGATGTCTATTTAAACCTTTAAACCTTTTAAGACGAAATTATATTTTTGTTCAATTTTTATTAACTTAATTACTTATTATGAAGACAGTTGGAAAATTATTTATGTTATTGTCAGTTGTAGCACTTATGGCAAGTTGTACCCCGAAACCGGTAAAAACTATTGAAAACCTCACAGCAGCTTTTAACGGTGAATCAACAGCAAGTGCAAAGTATACCGCCTTTGCTGAAAAAGCTAAAGCTGAAGGTTTTGACACTGTTGCAGTTATGTTCCTTGCAACTTCAAAGGCCGAAGCAATTCATGCTGCAAATCATAAAAAAGTTCTTGAAAAACTCGGAGTTGTTGTTGAAGGACCTCAGATTGGCGCATTTGAAGTGAAGACCACAGCCGAGAATCTCGCAGATGCTATTAAAGGGGAAACATATGAAATAGATACAATGTACCCTGGCTTTTTAACAGCTGCAGCTGAAGAAAAAAGTGCTGACGCAACCAAGTCATTTACATGGGCTGTTGACACTGAAAAGAAGCATCAGGCATTTTATAACAGGGCACTGACATCAGTTACAGCAGGAGTTGAGAATACACTTCCTTCTAACTGGTTTGTATGCCCGGTTTGTGGAAATACCTACGATAATACAGCAGTTACTGCAGCTTGTGATTTCTGCATGACTACCCCTGATAAATTTATTTCATTCTGATTTTTTTAGAAGAATAGATACCGGGAAAGTAAACAGTCCCGGTATTTTTATTTTATTAATATTCCTGCAACAACGATATCGTCAATCTGCTGCAGATCGCCTTTCCACTCATCGAACCTTTTTTCAAGAATCTCCTTCTGAACAGGCATCGGAAGTTTATGTATTTCAAGAAGCATCTCCCTGAAATTTTTTGCTTTCAGCTTTTTCCCTTCCGGGCCGCCAAACATTTCGGAAGATGAGCAACTGATTACAGATAATTCTGTTTTTATTTGAGCACTGCAAAAAGTATACCTGATTTATTTCACTTCAAATATAACAATTTGAACAGCCAAAACTTCAAATACCGATACCCTTTGTAAAATTCGAAAAAATAAATGAGGCAATGCCATGCAGGTTAAAAACAATTATTTAATTTTGTTTCGTAATTAGCCGAAATACTAAATGAAATGACAGTTAAGAAAAAAGTATATACTGAAAAGCAGGAAAAGATGGCCAGGTATTCAAAAGCACTTGGTCATCCGGCACGAGTATATATAATGGAATTTCTGGTAAATAATACTGACAAGTGCTGCTACAGCGGCGATATAATTGAAGAACTGCCAATTGCCCGTTCCACTCTCTCACAGCACCTTAAGGAGCTTAAGGATGCCGGACTCATTCAGGGAGAAATCAATCCGCCGTATATAAAGTATTGTATTAATAAAACAGGATGGGCAGAGGCAAAAGAGTTATTTGGTGTTTTTTTAAACAGTAAAGAATAATATTATGGAAATTAAAATTTTAGGTCCGGGTTGTGCAAAGTGCAAAACACTTGAAGCACTTATCCGCAATGTTGTAGCAGAAAGCGGAATTGATGCCACAATTATAAAAGTGGAGGATATTATGGAAATTATGAAGTATAACATAATGACAACACCTGCGCTTGTAATAGATGGTAAGGTGGCAGTTAGAGGACGGGTTCCGTGTGCAGATGAGATAAAACAATTGTTAACCAAATATTAATCATGCCAATGAAAAACTTAATAGTTGCAGGGTTTTTACTTCTGATTTTTTCTGGAATGTCATGTATTGCACAACCTGAGAAGCAACAGAATGTTACTGCCAATTCAGGAAACGATGTTGAGGTTTATTATTTTCACATGACAACAAGATGCGTAACATGCAAAACTGTGGAAGCAGAAGCCAGGAAAAACGTCGAAGTGTTCTATGCTGATCAGGTTAAATCGGGTAAGATAAGTTTTGTAGCTCTGAATATTGAAGAACCAACAGGCAAATCGATAGGAGAGAAATTAGGGGTTAACAGCCAGACTCTTCTTATTGTAAAAGGTGACCAGAAGATAAATATAACAAATGAAGGTTTTCTTTACGCAGTTTCACAACCTGCCAAGTTTGCGGAAGTAATGAAATCTAAGATTGATCCTCTGATTAAATGGTAAAATATAAGTATCGGCATTTAATAATAAACGAACATTGATTTTCTTCGTTTACCCCGACCCCATGGGGAGCGAAGAAAATCAATTTACTCCCCTTGGGGCTGGGGTAAATTTATTGATTTTCAAGCATTTTGTAATTTTATATTATTCATTCCCGATAGTCATTTAATAAAATTTGATTCATGAGGTCACTGCACTTATCTGAATCATTAATTCAATATTCTCATAATGGATTTTCTTACAAATCTGCTTGATAATACTTCCATGCCATGGCTTACAGCCTTGCTACTCGGACTGATGACAGCCATAAGTCCTTGTCCGCTTGCTACAAACATTACCGCAATCGGCTTTATCAGCAAAGATCTGGAAAACCGCAACAGGGTTTTTTACAACGGATTATTTTATACTTTGGGAAGAGCTGTAACCTATACTTCTATCCCCCTTATCATATACTTTGGTGCAGATCAATTCAAATTTTCAGGATTTTTCCAACGGTACGGGGAGAAGATCATCGGACCTCTTTTAATATTAATCGGCGTATTTATGCTTGATATTATAAGAATAAATTTTCCCGGTTTTGGCAGTCTTTCAGAAAAGATGGAAAAGAGAAAGTCGTGGCGGTTTATTGATGCCATGTTACTTGGGATGGTTTTTGCCCTTGCCTTTTGCCCATACAGCGGAGTTCTTTTTTTCGGAATACTTGTTCCTTTAACAGTCTCGAGTGCTTCCGGATTATATCTGCCATTAATTTTTGCCATAGCAACCGGTATACCTGTAATTATTGTGGCATGGGTGCTGGCATATACTATGTCAGGAATAGGCGGTCTTTACAATAAAATAAAGCTGGTCGAACTCTGGTTCAGAAGAATTATTGCTGTTGTATTTATTGTTGTTGGCATTTACTATTTCATCAGGATTTATTTATAAAAAAAATTGAACATTTATTTCGTCGTATACCGAAATATCGATACACTTTAAAATGAAAAATTTAAAAACAAATATCTGGCTACCACTTTTATTGCTGCCTATATGGTACTTAATATATCATAACCTTCAACCTGCAGCAAACTGGTTAGTCGATTCAGCTTTAGGATTGGAAAAAGGAGCACATCTCACGGAAGCTATCCGTTTCTTCGTTTTTGAATTTCCAAAAGTGATGATGTTGCTCACTCTTATCATTTTCTGTGTGGGAATCATCCGGACATTTTTTACACCTGAACGAACCCGTAAGGCACTTCAGGGAAAGAAGACCTTTACAGGTAATGTGATGGCATCGGCATTAGGAATTGTAACTCCGTTTTGTTCGTGTTCGGCTATCCCTTTATTTCTTGGTTTTGTCGAAGCCGGGGTTCCATTAGGAGTAACATTTTCTTTTCTTATATCATCTCCTATGATCAATGAAGTTGCGGTAGTTCTTTTATACGGAATGTTTGGGTGGAAGGTAGCTTTGATTTATGTTGGAACCGGATTGACCATTGCAATAGTTGCTGGCTGGGTAATCGGCTTGCTGAAGCTTGAAAAATGGGTTGAGCCATGGGTTTATGAGACACATCTGAGTAAAAATGATAATGTAGAAGAAAAAATATCATTTGGCAGCATGATTAGTCTGGGTTATGATGCCATCAGGGATATTGTAGGGAAAGTATGGATTTATGTAGCTCTGGGTATCGCAGTCGGAGCCGGAGCACATGGCTATGTTCCTGAAGAATTCATGGCAGCTCTCATGGGTAAATCTGCATGGTATTCAGTCCCGTTATCAGTATTAATTGGTATTCCTCTATATTCCAATGCAGCTGGTATCGTACCTATTGTATCAGTTCTGATAGAAAAAGGAGCATCTCTGGGAACAGCACTGGCATTTATGATGTCGGTTATTGGTCTGTCGCTTCCCGAAATGATAATCCTCCGTAAAGTATTGAAGCTCCCATTGATATTCACATTTGTCGGAATTGTTAGTGGAGGTATTATGATTGTAGGATATTTATTCAATATTGTTTTTTAAAAACAATGCCATGGTAAAATTCAGTAAGGTGCTTTTTCTTTTGATTGTACTTTCCGTAACAAGTTGTGGTCAGAACATTACTCAATGGATAAAACAAAACTAAGTATAAATCACATAATTATGAAACAGTCAATTGGTTTTATAGGAGGTGGAAGAGTAATAAAAATCCTTCTGAAGGCATTTAAAAATAAGAATGCTCAATTCAGTAAAATTGTTGTTTCTGACACTAATCCGGATGTATCAGCTGCTTTGAAGAAATCATTTCCGGAGATTCAGATTGATATCTCTTCAGTGGCTGCCTCACAGGAACTGGTATTTATTTCTTTGCATCCTCCTGTTATAATGGATACTCTGGAACAGGTAAAAGATCATTTTAAAACCGGCTCTGTAGTAATATCGTTGGCCCCGAAAATCACTATCGGGAAAATGTCATCAAAACTTAGTCAGGTTAATAACATAGCCAGACTAATTCCAAACGCCACATCATACATAAATGAAGGTTATAATCCTGTTTGCTTCTCATCTGGTTTTACCGGAAGTGAAAAAAAGGAGGTCCTAAGTCTGCTCAGGCTCATGGGTAATACATTTGAAGTGGCTGAAGAAAAACTGGAAAGTTATGCAATCATGTCGGCCATGTTGCCTACGTATTTCTGGTTTCAATGGAAGGAACTATCAGAAATCGGAGTTAAGACCGGTCTATCGGAAGAGGAATCAAAATTATCTATATATGAAACCATTTTAGCTTCCCTGAATCTGATGTTCAAATCGGGGTTAGCCCCTGCGAAAGTTATTGACCTGATTCCTGTGAAACCAATTGGCTAACATGAGAACCAGATCATAGATATTTACAATTCAAAATTGCTTTCGCTATTTGAAAAAATAAAACCATAATTTTATAAAATATTCGAAAACTTCTTTATGAGTATTAATAACGCAGAAATAAAATACTAATTAGAATAAAAATATGAAAGTACTTATACTTTGCACAGGCAACAGTTGCCGCAGCCAGATGGCACATGGATTTCTTCAGTCGTTCGATAAACGGATAAAGGTTTTTTCAGCTGGTACCGAACCGGCCAGGAAAGTAAATCAGATGGCAATGGATGTTATGAAGAAAGCAGGTATTGACATCAGTAAACATAAACCAGCCAGCATCGATCAATACCTTAATGAAGAATGGGATTATGTTATTACAGTATGCGACCACGCAAATGAAACCTGTCCTGTTTTTCCGGGGAAAGTGAGAAACAGGCTTCACATGGGATTTGAGGATCCTTCGGAAGCAAAAGGAAACTATACTGAGGTAATAAATGAATTCTACAGGATCAGGAATGATATTCGTGATGAATTCTATAGTTTGTATGAAAGTGAACTGAGGAAAAAGTTATAACAGGGGTTTAGATTAATACTGACCAAATTCTCGTGAAGCTTTGATCATTGCTTCTATTGATTCCGGCGAAACATCAGCCTGGAGAATATGGGCCGGGGCGAGAAGATAGCCCCGGTTTTTACCTAATACGCCGATCCTTTCTTTTATTTCCGAACGGATCTTTTCTATATTTCCTGTCGGAAGCAGCTCTTGCTGATCAATTCCCCCGAAAAAGCAGATATTATCTCCGTATTTATCTTTTAATTCCTGAGGATCAGAACCTGAAACATTTGGTTGCACAGGATTGTATACGTCTACTCCGATTTCAATAAAATCATCAATAAGCGGAGCAACGGCACCATCGGAATGCATTATTATGATTATTTGCGGATTCTCCATCCTTAGTTTTTCAATCATTCTCTTGTGTCTGGGTTTGAACATAATCCTCCAGTCCTCGGGGGAAATAAGAGTTGATGTCTGGCTTCCAAGATCTTCTCCAAGCCAGATTGCGTCAACACCGGCTTTTACAAGTTGCAGTGCAATACCGGTGCTCCACTCTTCAACACGATCATTAAGAGATTCAATCCATTGATCATTGCAAAGCATACCAACCATATATTTTTCCATTCCTGTCAGATGCCAGGCCATTTCAAATAGCGATATCTCAACATCCCCGATTACAAAGTACTCCTTACCGAATTTTTCAATGTCTCTTATAGCCTTGTCGAATCTTCCTTTTGCGTAGGGGTCAGGAAATTTATAATTCATTATATCTTCTGCTGAAACAACATTCTCCAGGGGACATTTTACAACTTCAACATAAAGGGGAGTCGGTTTCATGTGCATCCCGAATTCATTCCTGGTAATACCGCCGTTAATCTTTTCCGGAAAGTATCCTGAAGGGACTGTCCCGCCTACTACAACAACATCGCTTCCCATTGTTGTCCTGATATCATTTGCAGAAATTCTGTATGTCAGATCCTCATAATATGAAAGTGAATAATCAGGATTTATACCCAGTTTCTTCCCGAAAAATTCTGTGTGCTGTCTGCAAAGGTCAAACTGAACAGGTACTCTGTCGGGCTTGCCATTCATTTTCTTTAATGCCTTTAACACCCGTACTTTTGAATTCATATTATTATAATTTTGATATATGTAGCAAATTTATTCATTCTTTGAAAATATAAGTTGAAGATTATAATTAACTTGCGCTTTCCGTAAGTGGAAATGTTTTTTTATCAGGGTTTTCAAAAAAAGATTCATGCTTGAAAGTATTATAACAATTGCAATAGCAGGCATATTGGCCGGGTTTATTTTCGCCATGCCAATTGCCGGACCAATAAGCATTCTGATTACATCAAGTGCTCTCAAGGGCAAACAAAGGTATTGCAATCTTGTCAGCCTGGGAGCCTCTTTTGCCGATTTTACTTTTGTGTTTATTGCCGTTTATGGTGTAACCAAGCTTTATTCATATTATGCTCCTGTCATACCGTACATGTTTGCTGCCGGGGCGCTGTTTTTTTTCTATCTGGGAGTTAAAATCTTCAGACAAAAAATCGATATTGAACATCTCGAAGATAAAACTCATCTTGTAGAGAAGATTGAGAAAAGAGAAAGAGGTGGCTTTTACACAGGGCTGATGATTAACTTTCTTAATCCGACATTATTTATAGGCTCCCTTACTTCATCTTTTTTTGTGATTTCGCTAATTGCCTCCCTGGGTTTTCATACAGGAGGACTGGCAACGCGGATCGATCAGAATGTAAAAGAGATAAACAGGATTGAGGGTGTAAATATAGAAAAGGAACAAGCTCCTGCAATGGAGCAGTTTGATAATCTTCAAATATCCAGGAGAAAAGCTCACGCACCTGAGCCGGTTGTTTTTCCAAAGAACTTTCATCTGGCTATCAGTATATGTTATGCGTTCTTTCTCTCTCTTGGTAGTGTTCTGTGGTTTTTCTTAATGGCATTCCTGATAGTGAGGTTCCGGCAAAGGATCAATGTAAAAGTGATTTCAGCAATAATTAAAAGTCTTGGTGTTGTTCTGGGAATGATAGGTTTATACTTTGCCTATATGGCTGTTACCAGGTTTTTATAAAATCTACGCCGTTTTGCCCTATCGCCTGAGTTCATACTATTAAAATATTTTTGTTATTAATACTCCCAAAAAAGTTGCTGCAATACCAAGTATAATACTTAATCCCGTGTATATAAAAAAGTAGTAGTATTCACCATCTCTCAAAAGTGAGAGGTTCTCATTTGCAAAAGTTGAAAAAGTTGTGAATCCCCCGCAAAATCCTACTGCCAGGAACAATTTCCATCCGGATGTCAGTAATGAACTCCTTTCAGAAAAACCATAAATAAGTCCTATCATAAGGCAGCCTGAAATATTTACAAAGAATGTTCCGAAAGGAAAGGCAGATGGAAAATTATCCTGCATAAATTTTGATGCCAGAAATCTCGAAACGCTTCCAAGAAATCCGCCTGTCCCTACCAATAGTATTGTTTTAATCATAATAAGCTGGATAGCTTAAAAAGTTCAATACAAAGTAACACAAAGAAATCATTCATAAAAAGCAGATTGCCGGGTATTTTATTCACCACGGAAAACACGGATTAACACTGAATATTAAATCCGTGCTTTATCCGTGCAACTCCGTGGTTAAAATAATTTGAATCAACTAAAAGTGAAAATTCTCCTAAAGGGATTACTTTTGGGAAAACAGCATATTTTCGAATAAGTGACTAAAAAGCCGAAAAGATCCCAGGGGTCAGGAGTAATGTTTCGTTCGCTGAATTACCGTAATTACAGGTTGTTCTTCAGTGGACAGGGGATCTCTCTTATTGGTACCTGGATGCAGAGGATAGCAATGCCATGGCTTGTTTATGAAATAACAGGTTCGGTCTTCCTTCTAGGGGTTGTAAGTTTTTCAGGACAAATTCCTACTTTTATTCTTACACCTCTTGCGGGTGTAATTACAGACCGCTGGAGCAAGTATCGTGTAATTCTTCTTGCAAACGTTCTTTCTTTGATCCAGGCATTCGTTCTGGCAATTTTATGTCTTACCGGAACTGTTCAGTTGTGGCATATTATAGTTCTGGCAATTGGGCTGGGCATTGTTAATGCTTTTGAAGTCCCGGCCAGGCAGTCTTTTATTGTTGACATGGTTGAGAAGAAAGAAGACCTTGGAAATGCTATTGCTTTAAATTCCATTATCTTCAACGGCGCAAGAATTATCGGACCATCAGTTGCCGGAATCATTCTGGCAACAAGCAGCGCCGGGGTCTGCTTCATGATCAATGCAGTCAGCTATGTTTTTGTCATCGTCTCACTTCTGATGATGGATAAAATTAAAAAGCCGGTTAAGAAGAAAGAAGAACATGTCTTTAAAGAACTTGTTGATGGTTTTCGATATACATTCGGATATGCTCCGATTAAACATCTTATTATCCTGCTCACTGTATCGAGCCTTTTGGGAATGTCATACTCTGTCCTGATGCCTGTATTTACTAAGGAGATTCTGCATGGCAGTTCACACACTTATGGTTTTCTGATGGGTGCCGCTGGTGTTGGAGCCCTCATGGGAGCAATATATCTTGCATCACGAAAATCTGTGATTAAGCTTGGCAGTATTGTTCCCTATTCAGCAATGCTATTTGGCATGAGTCTAATTGCTCTTTCTTTCTCGAGAAATATTCCGGTTTCGCTTATCCTGATGTTTTTTATAGGTCTCGGAATGATGACTCAGACAGCAGCGAGCAATACTATCCTTCAGACAATTACCGATGATGATAAGAGAGGCCGGGTGATGGGGTTTTATTCAATGGCTATTATGGGAACAGCTCCTTTCGGGTCGCTTATGGCAGGCGGTCTGGCAAAAGTGGCTGGTGCTCCTTTCACAATTCTTTTTGTTGGAACAGCAACGGTAATTGGGGCCTTCTTTTTTATGAAGGAACTTCCTGAATTAATGAAAATTGTACAGCCTGTATATGTAAAAATGGGTGTCATTCCGGTGGCTAAATCGGCACTTCAGGATGCATCGGAAGTGAAATAAGCTTTTCAGGAAATGCAACCTTTGGAACATATTTTGGTTCAAAGATTCCGGATGACGCCTGTGTCCATGATACCAACTTTGAATGCCAACCAGAAAGCTTATGCTGCCTGGTGGCTCTGGACCCGGCTGGCAGGATAGGACGGCAAACAGGTAACCAATTAATAATTACTATTCCGTTATTTCATACACAGCGCTGGTTAGCGGAGATGCTGAACCAACTGAGATCCCAATTTTCATCAGATAATCACCGGTGTAACTTCTGGGATTTGCAGTTCCTCCCGGTGCTCTTCCTTCATTTGACTGGTTAATCTCCTGAACTTTATATGTTTTGGCGGGATCAAGTCCCTGCAGACGAACCCTGTTGAAGGCTTCACCATATCTTGAATTAAGAGTATATGCAAAAAGAACAGCTTTGTTTTTTGCACTGTTTACATACATAAGAACTGCCCGGTTCCCTTCGTAGGGCGAAGCAATTCTGTAGAGATCGCCATGCCATATTACATCGCTTAATCTTTTATAGTTTGCAATTACATCCTGACTGAACTTCAGTTCTTTCTCAGTAAGTTCATTTACGGGAATATCGTATCCCATCTTACCCATCATTGCAACGTCGGTTTTGAATTTGAGAGTCTGTTTTCCCCACGATGTAATGTGGTTGCAAACTGAAATTGAAGGAAAGAAGTAAGAATAGCCCCATTGAATATATACCCTTTCAAGAGGATCAGTATTATCGCTTGCCCAGAAATCAGTGAAATATTTTAACGATCCGTAATCAACCCTGCCTCCGCCTCCTGAGCAAAGCATTACAGGAAGTTTAGGATATTTCTGACGAAGACGGTCCAGAACTCCGTACAGACTGTTTACATAATCAACATACAGATGTGATTGTTTATCCTTAAGAAACACAGAATAGGCATTTGTCATCATCCTGTTGCAATCCCATTTGATAAATGCAATACCGGGGTTGTTTGTAAGCATGTCATTTACAGTATTATATACAAACTCCTGTACTTTGGGATTTGTAAGGTCGAGCACCAGTTGGTTTCTGTAATAATGCTCCGGACGGTTTGGCAGTTTTAATACCCAGTCGGGGTGTGTTTCATAAAGCTCACTCTTTGGATTTACCATTTCCGGTTCGATCCATATCCCAAATTTAACACCTCTTTTATCGGCTTCCTTTACAAGATATCTCAGGCCATTAGGCAGTTTTGTTTTATTCTCCTGCCAGTCTCCCAGTCCGGCACGATCGTTTTCCCTTGGATATTTGTTGGCAAACCATCCATCATCAAGAAGGAATACATCGAGTCCCATTTTTTTTGTATCGTCAAGTAAACCTGTTAGTTTCGGTTCATCAAAGTTAAAATATGTAGTCTCCCAGTTGTTGAGAAGCATCATCCTTGGGCCATTCCCATCGAGGATTCCGTATTTGGTAGCCCAATGATGCAGATTGCGGCTGGCAAGTCCTTTCCCCTGATTTGAATAAGTGAATATGAATGATGGTGTTTTGAAAACTTTACCGGGCTGTATTGTGTATTCCGAAGCAAATGGATTAATTCCTGATATTACCCTAAGTGAATTCTTTTCATCAATTTCAAAGAGAAACCTGAAATTGCCCGACCAGCCAAGAGTCCCTGCAATTAGTTCGCCACTGGTTTCATCTGATTTTTCATTAAGGGAAAGAAAGAATACCGGTGTCTGGTACATATGAGCTCTTGTTCCCAGCTTTGTATCAAGGATCTTAATGCCACTGGTAAGTTCACTTTCCTGCATCTTCATCTCTTCAGCCCAGTCGCCATGGAACTGTGAAAGCCAGTATTTGTCGGCATCAAAATGAAGCATTGATGAGGCGTAATTATATATTGTCAGTGGTTTAGCTTCCTTCTGAACTATCTCAACCCATTGTTCAACAACATCTTCAGCTTTGTAAGTCTTTATTGTGAGTGTTACCTCAACAGGATATGCCGGATCCCTGAGCATTATCTTTGTTATTGTGATATTGTTATCAGCTGTTTCCGTAACGTGGCTGACATACTTTAATTCAAGCGACGGATTACAATCATTATGAGTCATCCTGATAGCGGGCTCAAAGAGATTATCGGTACCAAAAGTTGCATATGCCGGATGTCCCGCATCCCTTAGCTGATTCAGTGCAGATACAGAGGAAAGTCTGGGGCCAAGATAAACCTGAACGAGCTTTCCATCCCTGCCACTGACTTTATAGATAAGTTCAGTATTTTCAGTACTTAAAGGAAGAAGAATATCAGGAGCCTGTGTTACCCCCGGTTGCGTTGCCGTAGTTTGCCCCGACGAAAAGCAGCTTATTGAACAGAAAATGATGATCAGACAGAGAATTTTTTTCATGGTGAGAATTGTTATTGTTTTATTTTTTTCGGGTTGTTAATCAATCATAAATATAGGTGATTCTTCTTATAATTATAATTTCATCCAAATATTTATAAAACATACTCACATATTGGATATTCTTATAAATTTGGACTTAGTTCGGATTCAAAATTCTCCCTATTCCTGAAATGAAAATGCCAACAGCTATATTCCATAAATTCACTGTTATTTTATTAACAATACTCTCTTCGTTTATTTCAACAGCAGGAGGCCAGACGTCCATCGCAAAGCACGATACTTTGCCGGATAAATCAGGAACAAACCAGCCTGTTTATACAACCTCACGGCTGGCAACGCCACGTCCTGTTATTGACGGAAAACTGGATGATGATTGCTGGATGAAGGGCACTTGGGCCGGTGATTATACCCAGTTTATTCCGAAAGAGGGCGCGCCTCCAACTTATCCGACTGAAATGAATATACAGTATGATGATAAATACCTTTACATTGCCTTCAGAGCTTTTGATGGAGAACCTGAAAAAATACTGAGAATGGCTGGTGTAAGGGATGAAACAGTGGGTGATATGTTGGGAATTACATTTGACAGCTATCGTGATTACCGTACAGGCTTTGAGTTTACAATGACCGCCTGGGGGCAGAAAGTTGACCTGGTTCTGTTTAACCCTATGAACTGGGATTTTAACTGGAATGCTGTATGGAAAGCTAAAACCGGACTCGAGGATTCAGCCTGGGTTGCCGAGATTGAGGTTCCTTTGAGCCAGCTCAGGTACAGCAGTCAGAATGAGCAGGTATGGGGAATGCATACATGGAGGTGGATATCGAGACTTCAGGAGGAGAGCAATTGGGAAAAGCAGAGTAAAACAGGGCCTGGGATGATTTATAATTTTGGAGAACTAAGAGGTATAGAAGGGTTAAAAAAATCGAGACGTCTTGAGATCATGCCTTTTACTCTTGGTGACTTTCGAACAATGAAGAAGGAACCCGGCAATCCTTTTGCTGAAAAGGGAAGGGCCTGGGGTGGCAATATGGGACTCGATGCAAAAATCGGGATCTCAAGTAATTTTACAGTCGACCTTACAGTTAATCCCGATTTCGGACAGGTCGAATCTGATCCTTCAGTAATGAACCTGACGGCCTTTGAAACATTCTATGAAGAGAAGAGACCATTCTTCCTTGAAGGATTAACAATATTCGATTACAAGTTTGATAATCAGAGTCTTTTTTATTCACGCCGCATCGGGCATGCACCTTCCCTTACAATAAATCCGAATGATAATCTGTTTGTTCGCACTCCTGATAAAACTACAATTCTCAGTGCTTTGAAATTCAGCGGCACAACATCATCCGGGTTATCAGTAGGATTTATCCAGAGCGTAACTGCCAATGAATACGCAAGACTCAGTGATGATCAGGGTAACAGAAGCAGCAGTAAAGTTGAACCACTGACAAACTATATGGTAGCCAGGGTACAGAAAGGATACAATGCCGGAACAACAGTTGTGGGAGGAATTCTTACTTCAGCGAACAGGTTCATTAAGGATTCATCACTTGAGTTTCTTGCGAGCGACGCCTATACCGGAGGACTCGATCTGCTCCATCACTGGAAGGACAAAGAGTTTTTTGTTGATGCAAAATTGATAGGAAGTTATGTGAAAGGAACTCCCGGGGCAATAAGAAATCTTCAGGAATCTTCAGCACGATATTATCAGAGACCGGGAGCTGATTATCTTAATTATGATACAACACTTACAACAATCAGTGGCTTTGGAGGAAAACTAAAAGTTGGCAAAGGTTCAAAAGGCTTCTGGAGGTATTCAACCGGCGTAACATGGCTTTCTCCCGGACTTGAGCTCAATGATCTTGGTTACATGAATACTGCCGATGAGATAAACCAGGAAAACGAAGTCTCTTTTTTTGTAAATCAGCCCGTTTCAGTTTTCAGAACTTACAGCATTGGTCTTGAGCAGTTCAATACCTGGAATTTTAATGGTCTCTACCTGGGTTCAGGAGGACATCTCTCCTTCTCATCTGAATTTAATAATCAGTGGAGTTTCGGGACAAACCTGATATATAAGACACAGGCATACGACACAAAAATTCTTCGTGGTGGCTATGATATGAAGATGCCACACAGCCTTATGTCATTTGGCAGCCTCAGATCAGACGGGTCGAAAAAAGTTACAGCTGGGATAGAATACAGTTATGAATATACAGGTGATAATACGGCAGTAAATTTTACTGTAAGCCCGGTCTTTACTGTACGCCCTTTTAGTGTATTAAAGCTGGGTCTGAGTGCCGATTATTTTGAAAACCATGATAACCTGCAGTATGTTGCAACAAGAGATTTCGGGACGGAGAAACGGTATATCCTCGGTAACATTGATCAGAAGACACTCGGTCTGACTTTCAGGGTTGACCTGAACCTGACTCCTGAATTCTCGGTTCAGTACTATGGCAGTCCGTTTGTTTCAAGAGGTAGCTACTGGGATTTTAAAAAGGTGACTGACCCGGACGCCTCAAATTATAAGAACCGGTTTGAATTATATCGTAATGTGGTTAATGATAATGGCAGATATCTGCTTGATGACAACAATGATCTTATCAGTGATTATTCAATTGGCAATCCCGATTTTAATTTTCATCAGTTCAGGTCAAACCTGGTTGCAAAATGGGAATATAGGCTGGGATCTTTCGTATATCTTGTTTGGTCAAGTGAACGTACCGGAAGAACAGGCTTATCACAGGCATCATATGCTGATTCGTATAAGCAGCTAAAGAGTGTTTTTCCGAATAATATTTTTCTGATTAAATTAAACTATTGGTTCACTTTATAAATAGTATTACGCATAAAAATGATATATAAGTTACATCTAAGATATTTTACCCTTCCTGTAGTTTTCGGATTAACCGGATTATTCCTGAACGGGCAACAGTCGGGTTTAACTGCAGATCTGAAAAATGCAATTGTAATTGAGCGACTCTCTCTTCCTGTTTCATTTGATGGTATTCCTGATGAAGCCGCATGGAATTCAGTTGTTCCGATTCAAATGAAAATGCATTCACCTGTATACGGGAAAGATCCGACTGAGAAGACCAATACACGTATTGGCTATGATGATAAGTATCTGTATTTTTCCTCAATACTTTATTATGATGATCCGGAAATGGCCCAGTCGGCAAGTCTGAAAAGAGATTACATGGGAATGGGCGGCGATTGGTTTGGGGTTATTCTTGATACATATAACGATAAGGAAAACGGACTGGCATTTTTTACTTCACCCGATGGCCTGAGGTGGGATGCGACAATTTTGAAAGATGCAGTAACATCACTTCCCGACCAGTTACCGCTGAATATCAGCTGGAACACATTCTGGGATGTAAAGACAAGTCATGATAACAAAGGGTGGTCATTGGAAATGAGAATACCTTTTTCGAGCCTCAGGTTTCAGGAAATAAACGGTGAGGTCCGAATGGGACTTATTGTTCAGAGGTGGATACCTGCAAAGAATGAAACAGATATTTTCCCTGCAATCCCTCCGAACTGGGGTCAGGCATCTGCACTTAAACCTTCACAGGCACAGGAAGTTGTTCTCAGAGGTGTAAAGCCCGGAAAGCCTGTTTATATTGCCCCGTACATATTATCGGGTTATCAAAGTACCAATGAGATCAACAGCAATAATACACAATATACAGAATCATCGAAGCCTGCTTTCGAAGCAGGACTTGATGTAAAATACGGTATCACAAACAACCTGACAATGGATTTAACCGTTAATACCGATTTTGCCCAGGTTGAATCAGACGATCAACAAATAAACCTTACAAGATTTTCACTCTATTTTCCTGAGAAGCGCACTTTTTTTCTGGAAAGATCAAGTGTATTCGATTTTGCATTAGGTGGTAACAGCAATCTTTTTTACAGCCGCAGAATAGGGCTAAGCGATGACGGAGACCCGGTAAGGATTTATGGTGGCGCAAGAATTACAGGCAGAGTTGGTAAGTGGGACCTTGGAATGCTCGATATGCAGACAGCGCCTCTCCGGATTAAGAACAACATTGGAATTATTGAGGATGTGCTACCATCTGAAAACTTCGGCGTACTAAGATTTCGCCGTCAGGTTCTGAACGACAATACATATATCGGAGCTATGATGACAAGCAGGCTTGGAATTGACGGGACGTATAATATCGGTTACGGGCTTGATGGTATTTTCAAATTATATGGAAATGATTATCTTGATGTTAAATGGAGTCAGACATTTGAAAATGATGTAAAAAACACTTCACTGAGTGAGCCATCAAGGATCATGGCAAGGTGGGAGCGTCGATCAAGCAAGGGGCTTGGATATAATCTCGGATATTCACAATCGGGAACTCACTATAATCCGGGAGTAGGTTTTGAAATGCTCGATGATTACACTTCGGTCAGAGCCGGCATAAAGTACGGCTGGTTGCCTGAAGAAAAGTCGAAGCTCTACAGCCATTCACCTGAGTTCAGATTTTTATATATGGGATATATCGACGACAAATCCCTTATGTCGCTGAATTGTACACTTGGATGGACATTACTGACAAAGAACAAGTGGG
>JBBQZN010000018.1:0-52366 GCA_038207725.1 Bacteroidales bacterium
CATTGCCTCCAACCACCCCCTCATTAAAAACAGAAGTACCTGTCATTCAGAGCGAAACGAAGTGAAGCGAAGAATCTCATACTCGTCTTATTAGTTTTCCCGGACAATATTGTTTAAATATAAATGAGTATCAGGAATCAAGAATAAAGTTTAAATCACCTGAATAGTTGTTACCCCCTTCCCAGCCTTCCCCCATATGAGAAGGAGCTACAGGAAAGGCTTTTCCCCCTTGGGGGAAACGGGAAAGGGGGTGATACCTCAGGAAAAATAAAGCATCGTGCCATGCAGGAAGGTTAATAAAAACCTAAGGATCACTAAGACAATATATTAATATTTCAACCGCACAACGCGTTATGCATTAAGATTTGTTTTCCCTGAAGGCAGGCCATGGGCAGAGTTTAAGACTCAGTCTTATAGTGCTGCGTCTATCTTTTGATAATCTTCAATTTGGCTTCAGTGGGTTCGAAGAATGAATTACATTGGGTAAGGTAATCCAACATTACATTATATTCGTCTCCATATATGTTTTCACTGAACTCATGTATTCGTTGTAACATCGCAATATAAGGTTTTGGATCGCTTTGTCTCGTCAATTTTCTAAGTGTTCCTAAATAATCATCACGATATACAATGGGTATTATAATCTTTGATTGCCCGGCTTTTACCAATTCTGCATTCATCATAATTCTGGCAATACGTCCATTCCCATCAAGGAATGGATGAACTTCACTCAACACAAACATAATAAATGCAGCCTTTGAAAAAGGGTGATCAAGTGCTTTAAAAAAGCCAAATGATTGTAATAAAGTGCCACGTACCAGATTAAAATCCACAAATGAGGTCGAACCTGCAAAATTGTTTTTATCCTTAAATAAACCAGGATTCTTTTCAGGCCTGGCCTCCAGCAAAATTTTATGCCAGTACATGATAATCTTCAACAGATCATCAGCTTTAGCCGGTGTTACTGACATTTCATCCTTATTCGAAACTATCCTGTAAGTTCCCAGTACATCGTGGCTATCTTCATTTCTTGCTGGTAATGGCTTATTTGAATCAATAATGTTTTTTGCCTCATATACTTCAAAAACAGTTCCTTCAATATAATTGGAAAAATAACTTTCAAAGAATGCAAAATTGCGGAAAGATTTGGGAGTTGTATTTTTTTCCGGTCTACTTTTAAATTCATTCGTTTTTAATGCTCTGAAGAGATCCTCAAAAAGTTTTATTCTGGCCGGATCATAAGGAAAACCAAATGCCCTGGCAACTGCAATAGGAGATGATAAGATCTTTGGTGTATGTGTAGTTAATAGAGCACTAATTATTTTATTTAACCTTTCAAATTCTTTTTCCATTTTAAGTTCAGGAGCAATCTCCCTGGCTCTGTCCCGGATATTATTAAGTTCTTCCTCTCCATTTACCCTGATAATCTGTTCTAATTTGCTTTCTATGGTAGTTATGGGCAAGCACTTTGAACTTCCACTTACATTTTTTGAAGGTTGCAGATTCTCTAAAAATGCTCTTGCTCTCTGGGATGCATATAATCCACCAGAGATTTGATTATCACCTGGCAAGGCTTTATGTCCTTCAAGAAACCTAAGAATAATCCCAGACCGATTTACTTTTTTTGTATATGAATATGTTAAGAAAATATGGCCTTCATTTGTTGGTTCAAATTCAAAAGCTGAACGGTGGCTTAGAACTGCACCCGGATAAAGCCTCCCAAGTACGATAAATAAATTTCTACGAATTATTGCTTCCGGTTGGTCAATAAGGTTCGAAGAATATATTCGTTGAGCAATTTTCCTGATCTTCCCATTTTTCTCAAGTTTCGATATCTGCTTTGAGATCTTTTGATCAGATGAACTGAAAATCATCTCTTGGAGATGTATTGGTAGAATATTTTCCATTATAATCCTGTTTAGATGCAAAATTAGATAATATATTCCACCAAGAGACTATAATCAGATAATATTTTCCACTATCATTATTGTAAGAATGAAAATATTTTCCAGTAAAAGCCATTATTTGCTCCAAATGATCAATTATTTTCCAGCATTAGCATAAAATTGGATGATAGTTTCCAGAGAGAGCTTATCTTGGGATATAATAGGCATTAATTCGTTTCATAGGGAAAAAACAGACAAAAATTTGTGGAAGATACAGCTGATTTTGTGGCATCTACAACAAAACCACATTATTATCAAGTGTATATGAGGGTCAATGCGCAGTGCGGACAGGAATGATCCTCCGGCAGTCGGATCGGACCCTTTCCTACCACGGGTTACCTTGCAAGAAAAACAAAAATGCTGCCGCGGCAGCATTTAACGTATTTTATACCTTTCGCTCTCACTCCCGCAAAAGCGGGATTGACGCTTCATGGATAAAATACTAAAGCCACCCTCTCGGATGGCTTTTTGTTTTTCTTGCGGTGCGGACGGGACTCGAACCCGCGACCCACGGCGTGACAGGCCGTTATTCTAACCAACTGAACTACCGCACCAATTGTAAAACGAGTTGCAAAATTAAGCTATTTTTTTACTCCGCAAAATATTTTTTGAAAATAAAATATGAATTTTTTTAATTCCCCCTCTATTAGCTAATTACAGTATTCTCATTTGCTGCTGGCAAAGGTCTGAAAAAGCTGAAATTGACGCCTCCGTAATTCCTGTGTTCAAAAAAGAGCGGATGACCTGCAAAACTTATATCCCTGGGGTGCTCCAGTATGAAAAAACCATCTCCCTTTATTATGCCGGCTGAAGTAACAAGGTCAGGCAACTCCCTTAGCCATTTAAGTTCGTAAGGTGGATCAGCAAACACAACATCATACTTAATATTGCAGGCTTTAAGATAGGTCTTGACATCAATATGAATAGGCCTTATGTTCTCCATTCCCAGTTCATGAATTATCTTTTTTATTCCTGAGATATGTACCGGATTTTTTTCAACAAGATGGACAGTTTCTGTTCCCCTGGAAGCAAACTCATAGCTCATGCATCCTGTTCCCGAAAAAAGATCAAGAATTATTGAGGTTTCAAAATCTATCCTGTTATTAAGAATGTTGAACAAACCTTCTCTTGCGAAGTCTGTAGTTGGCCTTGCCTTGAAGTTGCCAGGAGGTGTTATCCTGCGGCCTCTGTATTTACCTCCTATTATCCGCAATGAATTACTGTAAAAAGGTTAAGGAAACTATGAAGCGGTGTTTCGTTGAATACGTAACTGAAATTGAAATTACCCGATGGCACTGAAAACTTTATACTCCTTACATATATTGAAAAAGCTGATGACAGATCATCGTACTTTTCTGTACTGCCGCTGAAATGAATTGTTTCTTCCTGTTTTAACCCGAGTGTCCTGAATACATTCATTACAAAATACATAATGTCAGATGTATTTCTATAAATAAATGTATTGCAGAATTTCATAACACCACCTGTAAATGCTATCATGTTAAAAAAATCACGTTCAATATGCACATGAATGTAATTTGCATCAGAGGATTTTTTTGCATGAGAAATATGATATAGTAAAGGTTTCATGTGATGTAAAGGGAGAGTACCATGAAAGAAGTCAGTAACAATATTATTAATCTCCTTCTGAACCGAATATACCAGGAAAGCATCAGGTTCGGCTATCTTGTTTGTAAGCAGAATCTTCCCTTCGTCAGGAAGATGATTTAAAAGGAAATATTCCTCCTTTTTCCCGGGATCATATAGCGGAGTTGGTACCAGAGTAAATTTTTGGGATGGAAGAATTACACTTATTCTTTTGTATTTTTTTGTCAGAAAATCATCAGTGCTGATAATATTCCTGATCTGATCGGAGCTGTAATCTTTTTTGTCATCGGTGCTGAACTTCCTGAGAAGAACATATTTATTCCTTATTGTATCGAGAAGACAGAAAGAAACAGAATCATGGCTGATCTCAACAGCTGATTCGTAGTTTTCAGTTGAGTTTATATCGAGTGTCTCGTCAAAGAGTTCCAGAAAGGGCATAAATCAGTGATGAATTGGATATATTTTAATATCAGGTCCCCATTTTTAAGTGGAGGAAGTTTACTAAGTTTACAAACAAAATTAGAAAAAATATCCAAGCGGCAATTTAAGTTGTCTGTAATTCGTAATGCGTGATACCATTATATATAACCAGCTCTGTAAGAATCTTGGAAACATCCCCACAGAAGACCAGTCACTTGCTTTAAAGAAGATCGCCTCGTATATCTGTGATAATAACAATGATGTGATCTTTCTTATGACTGGTTATGCCGGAACGGGTAAGACAAGTGTTATAAGCTCAATAGTTAAAACACTTGATCTTTTACGGATGAAATCGGTGCTTCTGGCTCCAACCGGAAGAGCCGCGAAGGTGCTGTCATCATATTCGGGCAGACAGGCATTTACAATTCATAAAAAGATCTACAGGCAGAAGTCATCAAAAGATGGCATCGGAAATTTTACGCTCGACAGGAACCTTCATAAGGATACTTTCTTTATAGTCGATGAAGCCTCAATGGTTTCAAACAGTTTAGGCGACTCTTCGCTTTTTGGCAGCGGAAGGGTTCTCGATGACCTCATTGAATATGTATATTCAGGAACTGAGTGTAAACTTATCCTTGTTGGCGATACAGCCCAGCTGCCGCCGGTAGGATCAGCTCTTAGTCCGGCACTTGATCCTGAATCGCTGGGAGGATATGGCTTTGGACTGATTTCGTGTGAACTTAAACAGGTTGTTCGCCAGAGCGAGGACTCAGGAATACTGATGAATGCTACCCGGATAAGACTTCAGGTTGCAGAGAATAATCTTGTCAAACCATCTCTGGATTGCATTAATTACAAGGATGTTGTTAGAGTTACAGGCGAGGAATTGATTGATGATATCTCCACCGCTTATGGGACTTGCGGAATGGAAGGCACGATAATCGTTGTTAATTCGAACAAACAGGCAAACAAATATAATCAGGGGATCCGAAACAGGATTTTTTTCAGGGAAGAAGAGATAAGCACAGGTGATATGGTGATGGTAGTTAAGAACAATTACTCCCTTATTGATGAGGATGAAGAGGGACCCGGCTTCATTGCAAACGGAGATATTGCTGAAGTCAGGAAGATCAAAAAATACGAGGAACGGTACGGATTCAAATTTGCCGATATGGTACTTAAGTTCACTGACTATAACATGGAGATTGAATCGAAGGTAATGCTCGATGTTCTGCATCTCGATTCGCCGGCGCTTCCTTCAGATAAAGGCAAGGAACTTTTTCAGAATATTATGGCAGATTATCAGCATATAAGAACCCGCAGTAAACAATTTGATGCAGTAAAAAAGGATCCTTACTTTAATGCCCTGCAGATTAAATTCTCATATGCTGTTACATGCCATAAAGCCCAGGGTGGACAGTGGGAGAGGGTGTTTATTGATCAGGGTATGTTTAACAGGAACGAGGTTACGCTCGACTATCTGAGGTGGTTTTATACAGCCCTTACCAGATCGACTGAGAAGGTTTATCTTGTAAATTTTTCGGAGGATTTCTTTACTCCCCAATGATCTTCACCAGAACCCGCTTTCTGCGTTTTCCATCGAACTCTCCATAGAAAATTTGCTCCCACCGACCAAAGTCGAGCTGACCATTAGTAATAGCTACAACAACCTCTCTGCCCATAAGTGTGCGTTTTATATGGGCATCTGCGTTGTCTTCGAAGCCATTATGTTTGTATTGAGAGTATGGTTTTTCAGGTGCAAGTTTTTCTAACCACACTTCAAAATCATGGTGAAGACCAGATTCGTCGTCATTAATAAAAACGCTTGCAGATATATGCATTGCGTTTACAAGGCATAAACCCTCCTTTATTCTGCTTTCGTAAAGACATTTTTCAACCTGTCCTGTAATATTAAGAAAAGCCCTGCGGGTCGGAACCTCAAACCAGAGTTCTTTGCGGTATGACTTCATAGAATTCCTTTGCGTTTGCGCTTTGCCTTTAAATTAATTTCATGTCTTTAATAATCCCATCAATTTTATTATCAAGAAGTTTCTCTGTTTCATCGAACATGCCGGCAGAAGGAAGTTTCGCATTTACACTGAAATAGAATTTTATCTTAGGTTCTGTACCTGAAGGTCTGACAGAGATCTTCGATCCATCCTCCAGGATAAACTGCAAAACATCTGATTTTATTAATCCTGTCGGGGTTTCTTTACCTGTTAAAAGATCCTTTGAAATCTGTTTTTCGAAGTCATTTATTCTTACAACCCGGCTGTTATTGATAACTGACGGGTGATTGTTTCTGTAGCCTGTCATCATATCTTTTATTTCACCAGCACCCTCTTTGCCTTTTCGGACAATATTTATAAGTTTCTCTTTATAGAATCCAAACTGCACATATATATCAATAAGTAGTTCAAACAATGATTTATCTCTGCTTTTTGCCCAGGCTGCTGCCTCAGCAATAAGAGCGCATGATGCTACCGCGTCCTTGTCTCTTACATAATCACCGGGAAGGAAGCCGTAACTCTCTTCTCCTCCACCTATATATTTTTTAGTGCTTTCATTCTTACTTATGAGCTCAGCAAAAAACTTGAATCCCGTAAGAACATTATTGTATTCCACATTGTAACCTTCGGCAATCCTTTCAATGAGATCTGAGGTTACTATTGTCTTTATAATATACTCATTGCCCTTATAGAGATTTCTGGTCTTATACTGCGAAAGTATATACCATACAAGGATTACACCGGTCTGATTTCCATTGAGAAGGATGAATTCTCCTTTTTTATTCTTTACAGCAATTCCAAGACGGTCGGCGTCGGGATCGGTTGCCATTACAAGTTCAGCACCAGTCTCGATGGCCCTGTCAATTGCCATTTTCAGGGCCGCAGGTTCTTCCGGGTTTGGTGATTTTACGGTTGGGAAATTTCCGTCAATGACATCCTGCTGAGGTACACTTATAATGTTTTTAAAACCGAACATACCTAGAGCAGGCGGGACCATTGTGATACCTGTGCCATGGATAGGTGTATAAACGATACCCATGTTGTTGAATTTTTTAATCAACTCAGGGTTTAAGCTCATCTTCAAAACCTCTTTAAGAAACAGATCATCAGTCTCTTTGCCGATGATATGTATTTTAGTTTTGTCGGCTTCGAATTTAATCTGCTTTACATCTGTAATTTTCCTTACCTCAGTTATTATGGCATCATCATGAGGAGCAACAACCTGTCCTCCATCATCCCAATAAGCTTTATATCCATTATATTCAGGCGGGTTATGCGATGCTGTTATTACAACCCCACTCTGACATTTATAATGTCTGATTGCAAAAGAGAGTTCGGGTGTAGGACGCAATGCTTCGAACAGAAAAACTTCGAATCCATTTGCCGAGAAGATATTTGCAGTTGTCTCTGCGAAATAACGGCTGTTATTCCTGCAGTCATATGCGATAGCTACCCTGATTCCTGATTTTCCGCACTTTTTAATAATATAGTTTGAGAGACCCTGGGTGGCCATACCCAGTGTGTAGATATTCATCCTGTTGGTTCCGGCACCCATGATGCCTCTTAGTCCACCGGTTCCGAATTCAAGATCCTGATAAAACGCATCGACAAGTTTTTTCTCATCGTTTTTAAGCATATCACTGACCTCTTTCCTGGTCTCTTCATTGAAACCTGAATCGAGCCAGGTTTCTGCTTTTTTTCTGATCTGTTCGCTTGATAACATAATCCGTATTTTTATTTTAACAGTTCCATGCATTTCTCAAGACTGGTTCTCCAGTGAGGAATTACCAGTCCGTAACTTTCCTTTATTTTGTTCTTATCCATTACAGAGTAAACGGGTCGGGGTGCAGGAAGCGGGTATTCTTTTGTGAGGACAGGATTAATTATGCAATTTAAACCTTCTTCCTTAACAATTTCAACAGCAAAGTCATACCATGTGCAGATACCTTCATTTGAATAATTATAGATTCCGGCCGTGAAGGCAAACTGATTTCTTATAACTCCCGATATGATGCTCATTATTGCAGTGGCAAGATCAGCAGCATAGGTAGGAGTTCCGGTCTGATCATAAACAACCCTCAATGACTCTTTTTCTTTGGCGTGCCTGAGAATTGTTTTCACAAAATTATTTCCGAATGAGGAGTAGAGCCATGCTGTTCTGATTACCATGGCTGCATGGTGCTGAAGGGCAAATTTCTCGCCGGCTAGTTTTGATTTGCCATATGCTGATGCCGGATTTGCAACAACTGATTCATTATAAGGAACATTGGCCAGTCCGTCGTATACATAGTCGGTTGAGATATGTATAAATCGTGTTTCCGATCCTTTTATTGATTCAACTATATTCTTTACTGCGGTTCCGTTAACAGCCATGGCAGTTTCAGGCTCAGATTGGGCTTTATCTACAAGGTTATAGGCAGCACAGTTTATTATCCAGTCGGGCCGGTTGTTACTGATGAAGTCAGTAGTCTGTTGTGGATTTGCCAGGTCCAGCGTATCAAGATCAGTAAAAATAAAGTTGTAACCGTAGAAATTCTTTGCTACTACTTTCAGTTCATTGCCAAGCTGACCTGCTGCCCCTGTTATCAGAATAATTGCCATAAATTAACTTATCAAAAATTTTTCTCAGCGTCAATAAATCCCGGATTCCTTAAATCCTTTTCACTAATGACAGGTGTCTGGCTATCAGTCTTCCAGTCAATATTTAGCATAGGATCATTCAGGTTTATTCCTCTTTCATGAGCAGGACTATAAACATTATCGCACTTGTACATAATTACAGCTGTATCACTGAGAACGGAGAACCCATGTGCAAAACCTTTCGGTATGAAGAGTTGTTCCTTTGACTCTGAATCGAGTTCAATGCCAAACCATTTTCCGTAAGTGGGTGAATCTTTCCGGAGGTCAAGGGCCACGTCGTAGATCTTTCCTGATATCACCCTTATTAGTTTTGCCTGAGCCATAGGGTTAAGCTGGTAATGTAAACCACGTATGACGCCTTTTGAGGATTTTGATTCATTATCCTGTACAGGTGAGTAGAAGATTCCTTCCTTTTCAAATGATGATTTGTTAAAACTCTCAAAAAAGTAGCCTCTGCTGTCGGGATATACGGAAGGAATTACTACCACTAGTTCCCTGAATCCGGTTTCTCTTATTTTCATTTATTTAATTATGCTATTTGAAACCCTCGAAGATATTTATCTCGTCAGAAGCAATTTTTAAAAGGTACTTGCCATACTGGCTGTTTTTAATAGGCAGGGCAACTTTTATTAACTGATCCTTATCGATAAAACCTCTTTTATACGCAATCTCTTCAATACATGATGCCTTCAAACCCTGCCGTTGCTCGAGTGTTGCAATGAAGTTGGCTGCCTGCAAAAGACTTTCATAAGTACCTGTATCGAGCCAGGCCATTCCCCTGCCCATAAGTTTTATTTCAAGCGTTCCTTCTTCCAGAAAAACCCGGTTTAAATCAGTTATTTCAAGTTCGCCACGGGGTGAAGGTTTGAGAGCTTTTGCCTTTTTAACTACTGAATTGTCGTAAAAATACAAACCGGTAACTGCATAGTTTGACTTAGGTGCTGCCGGTTTCTCTTCTATGCTTATTACCTTTCTGTCTTTATCAAATTCAACAACACCGTATCTTTCAGGATCTGTAACATAATATCCGAATACACAGGCTCCTTTAGTAAGTTTAGCAGTGTTAAGCAGAGTATCCCCAAAACCATGTCCGTAGAAAATATTATCCCCAAGTATCATGCACACCGTATCACTGCCTATAAACTCTTCACCAAGAATAAAAGCCTGTGCTAATCCATCTGGTGATGGCTGTTCCACATAACTGAATTTAAGCCCTATAGCTGATCCGTCGCCCAGAAGATTTCTGAACCCGGGCAGATCGCGTGGTGTTGAGATTATCAGTATTTCCCTTATGCCGGCAAGCATAAGGACCGATAGTGGGTAATATATCATCGGTTTGTCATAAACCGGAAGCATCTGTTTTGATATTGAATTTGTTATCGGGTGTAACCTTGTTCCTGATCCCCCTGCCAAAATAATTCCTTTCATAATTATATTTTTGCGTGTTGTGTGTTTTAATATCGATACACCATGCATGGCGTATCAACAAATCGTTATCATGTTATCTGCGGCCGATGCCAAAATATCTGAAACCCTGACGTTTTAATTCTGCGGGATCATAAATGTTCCTGCCATCAAAAATAACTTTTTCTTTCATCAGTGCCGCCATTATGTTAAAATCGGGAAGATGAAACTCTGACCATTCTGTCATTAGAATCATGGCATCCGCTCCGGTTAATGCATCATAAGGATCAGAGCAGTACACTATCTTATCTCCGAGAACCTTTTTTGTTTCATGCATAGCGGCTGGATCATATGCCTTCACTTTAGCTCCTGCCTCAAGCAATTTTTCAATAAGAACCAGCGATGATGCCTCCCTTATATCGTCAGTTTTTGGTTTGAAAGATAATCCCCAGACCCCGAAAATCCTGTTTTCGAGGCCATTTTTATAAAAGGCATTCATCTTGCTGAAAATGATATTCTTCTGATACTCATTAGCTTTTTCAACTGCCTTAACAACATTTAATTCATACCCATTGTCCTGTGCGGTTTTAATTAGTGCTTTCACATCTTTGGGAAAGCAGGAACCACCGTATCCGGCTCCGGGATAAATAAATTTGCTGCCTATCCGGGAGTCACTTCCGATGCCTCTTCTTACCTGGTTTACATCAGCCCCAAGAATATCGCACAGATTGGCAATCTCATTTATGAAACTTATCCTCGTTGCAAGCATGGCATTTGCTGCATATTTGGTGATCTCAGCTGAAGCAATATCCATGAATAGAATTGGGTGATTATTAAGAACAAACGGCATGTACAGTCGTTTCATAATTTCCCCCGTACGTTCATTGTCAATGCCAATTACAATTCTTTCAGGTTTCAGGAAATCTTCTACAGCAGCACCTTCCTTAAGGAACTCCGGATTTGAAGCCATATCAAATGTAGCTCCGGTTTTGCGTTTCTGTAATTGTTCACTTATTGTTTTCCTGATTTTTTCAGAAGTCCCGACCGGTACGGTGCTTTTTGTAACAACAACAATATGCTCATTTATAAATGATCCTATTTCCCTTGCTACCTGAAGAACGTGTTTGAGATCAGCAGAGCCGTCCTCTCCGGGAGGAGTACCAACAGCAATAAATATTACCTCAGCTCCGCTTATTGAAGACTGTAAATCTGTTGTAAAGCCGAGTCTTTTCTTCTCAACATTTCTTCTGATTATTCCCTCTAGTCCGGGCTCATATATTGGAATTAATCCCTCTTTAAGATTGTTTATCTTTTCGGCATCAACATCAACACAGGTGACATATACGCCGCTTTCAGCAAAGCATGCTCCGGTTACAAGTCCAACATAACCAGATCCAACAACAACAATCTTCATGATTTCTTAAATTTTTATGATTAATCTGCATCCTATACACAAAGATAATATAACATGTTAAATACGGAAATGATAAGACACAGCCTTTCGATTGTTGCCTTATGCTTTCAATTCAGTCAGAAAACTCAATAAGCTGTTTCCCCATTAAGCTAATAACTTCTTAAAGGCAACACTATTAGTGTCGTTAATTTGTACTATATATTATGGCATTTTTAAAAAAAATCATATCTTTGCAACCTATTTTTTTAGCGATATAATGTCTAACTTATTAATTATTAGTTCTTTTAAATCAAAATCATGACTGAAGGTAAGAAAAAAACAACCAAAAAAGAGGTTGAAGAAAATGCAGAAGGCGCTGTAAAACAGGCCAAAAAACCAAGAATCAAAGAAACAGAAGTAAAAATTGAAGCCGAAGCTGAAATTCTGGCAGCAGAAGAAGTTGAAGCTGTTGAGGTTGATACTGAAGTTCCTGAAGTTAAAGAAGCTAAGAAAACAGAAGCAGAACATGTTGCTCCTGTAAAGCCTGAGCCCAGAGTTCCGGTAACAAATGAAGAATTTGACTGGGATAAATTTGAAAGTGAAGAACTTCGTTCATCACCAAAATACAAACAGTACGAATCACTTTACGACGAAACTCTCTCAACAGTTGCTGTTGACGAGGTTGTTATAGGTACTGTGATCCAGATGACTACTCGTGAGGTAGTAATTAATATCGGATACAAATCGGAAGGTGTTGTCAGTTTAAATGAGTTCAGATACAATCCAAACCTTAAGGTAGGTGACAAGGTTGAGGTTTATGTAGAGAGCCAGGAAGACAAAAAAGGACAGCTTCTTCTATCACATAAAAAAGCCCGTGCAATCAATTCATGGGATAGGGTTAATGCATCTCTTGAAAAAGATGAGATCATCACCGGTTACATCAAGTGCCGTACAAAAGGTGGTATGATCGTTGACGTATTTGGTATCGAGGCATTCCTTCCGGGATCGCAGATCGATGTCAAACCTATTCGTGACTACGATGTATTTGTTGGAAAAACAATGGAATTCAAAGTTGTTAAGATCAATCAGGAATTCAAAAACGTTGTTGTTTCTCACAAAGCTCTTATTGAAGCTGAACTTGAGCAGCAGAAAAAAGAGATTATTGCAAAACTTGAAAAAGGACAGGTTCTTGAAGGAACTGTTAAAAATATCACATCATACGGCGTATTCATTGACCTCGGAGGTGTAGACGGACTTATTCACATCACCGACCTTTCATGGGGCAGGGTTAATCATCCTGAAGAAATTGTTCAGCTCGATCAGAAACTCAACGTTGTTATCCTCGACTTTGATGATGACAAGAAGAGAATCGCTCTTGGTCTGAAGCAGCTTACTTCACACCCATGGGATTCTGTTGATCCGAACATGAATATCGGCGACAAAGTAAAAGGTAAAGTAGTCGTTATGGCTGACTATGGTGCATTTGTAGAAATTGCTCCAGGCGTTGAAGGTCTTATTCACGTATCCGAAATGTCATGGTCACAGCATCTTCGCAGTGCCCAGGAATTCCTAAAAGTAAGTGACGAAATAGAGGCAGTTATTCTTACACTCGACAGGAATGAAAGAAAAATGTCACTCGGTATCAAACAGCTTAAATCAGACCCATGGCAGAATATTGATGATAAATATACTGTTGGTTCAAAACATAAGGCCAAAGTAAGGAACTTCACCAACTTCGGTGTATTTGTTGAAATTGAAGAGGGTGTTGACGGACTCATTCACATTTCAGACCTTTCATGGACAAAGAAAATCAAGCATCCTGCAGAATTTACAGCTATTGATTCTGAAATCGAAGTTGTAGTTCTTGAAATTGATAAAGAAAACAGAAGGTTAAGTCTTGGTCACAAACAGCTCGAGGAGAACCCATGGGATGTATTCGAGAATCTTTTCGTTCTCGATTCAGTGCATGAAGGTACTGTGCTTGAAGTATTCGACAAAGGTGCTGTAATTGCTCTTCCATATGGTGTTGAAGGTTTTGTTACTCCGAAACATCTTGTTAAGGAAGATGGTATGATTGCAAAGGTTGATGAGAAACTTCTCTTTAAAGTAATCGAATTCAACAAATCAGCCAAGAAGATAATTCTTTCACACAGCAGAGTATTCGAAGATGAGAAAAAAGCTGCGGAAGCCCCTGTAAAGAAGGCAACTGAGACAACAACAGCGAAGAAGACAACCAGGAAAACAAAGACCAGTTCAGAGAAAACAACTCTTGGTGATATCTCTCAACTGGCAGCTTTGAAAGAAGAAATGGAAGAAAAAGAGAATAAAGCTTCCAAGAAATAGAATTATTTATTAAATTTAGGCTATCAAATCTTAGCAATATGGATTTTAAAATTGAGAGCCGTAAGAACAGTACTGTAATTCAGATACAGTCAGAAAAACTTGACACGCACATAGCTCCGGCACTTAAGTCGGAACTAGTGCTTGTTTCAGGTAAAGGAGAGAAAAATATCATCCTTGATCTTGAAAAGTGTCAGTATTGTGATTCATCAGGACTTAGTGCAATTCTCGTAGCCAACAGGCTATGTAAGAATGCAGGTGGTACTTTCGTTCTTTGTGGCCTTAATGAGGCAGTAGAACGTCTGATTACAATTTCTCAGCTCGATACTGTTCTTACAATAACAGGATCGGTTGCTGATGCTGAAAAAATGATATCCTAAAAAGATCGCTTTGCAGAGCGTGATGAAACTGACCATACTTGGTAGCAGTTCTGCTTTGCCAACATCAGAAAGATTTCCATCCGCTCATGTGCTGAACGCGCATGAGCGGTTGTTTTTAATAGACTGCGGAGAGGGGACGCAAATGCAGCTCCGTAAAAACAGGATAAGATTCTCCAAAATCAACCATGTCTTTATAAGCCACCTTCACGGCGATCATATCTTTGGCCTTTATGGGCTGCTTTCAACATTCAGCCTTTTGGGAAGAAAAAACATTCTCAATCTTTATGCACCTGAAAATTACATGGAGATTCTTCATTCTCATCTTGCCGATTTTGATATTCATCTCAGTTATGAGATTAATTTTACGGGACTATGCGGAAAGGATCCTGTGATGATACTCGACGATAAATATCTTACTGTGACTTCTTTTCCGCTTAAACACCGGATTGCTACATTTGGATTTCTCTTCAGGGAAAAAATAACTGACAGGCATATTCTAAAGGAAGCAATAGATCGATATCAGATACCCGGCATAAGGATACCGGCAATTAAGAAGGGCGAAGACTTTATACTTGACGATGGTAAAGTCATTCCAAATGAAGAATTAACTGTTCCGCCTTCAGCTCCCCGATCCTATGCATACTGCAGCGATACAAAATACTTCAGCCGTCTGGCATCATTCGTAAAAGGTGTTACCTTATTATATCATGAGGCTACATTTGATAAATCAAAAAAAGATCTTGCCCTTGCAACAGGGCATTCGACATCAATTGATGCTGCAAAGACAGCTCACGAAGCAGGAGCAGGAATGCTTCTTATCGGACATTTTTCTGCAAGATACAGAAGCGTGTCACCTCTCGTTGATGAGGCAAGAACTGTTTTTCCGGCTACATACCCGGCTATTGACGGAAAGAGTTATCTGATTGGAGAAGTAGTAAATCCATAAGAAAAGAATATCTATCTTTGAATCCACCACATAATAAAATAAGTCTTGCAGGAGAAAATATTAATACTTGATTTTGGCTCTCAGTATACACAATTGATAGCCAGGCGAATAAGGGAGATTAATGTGTATTGCGAAATTCATCCCTATAACAATTTTCCAACTCCCGACAGTTCCGTAAAAGGGGTAATACTATCAGGCAGTCCTGCTTCAGTCAGGGACAAAAACGCTCCTGTTCCTGACCTTAACAATATTAAAGGCCTGATTCCTTTGCTGGGAGTATGTTACGGGGCACAGCACCTGGTTCATAATTTTGGAGGGGAGGTACTACCTTCTAATAACAGGGAGTATGGAAGAGCCAATCTTGTTAAGGTAGATAACCGCGACCCTTTGTTTGAAGGTATCACTCAGGGGACACAGGTATGGATGTCACATGCTGATACAATTGCCAGTATCCCTGCCGGATATGACATTATCGGGTCAACAGTTGATGTCAAAGCCGGTGCTTATCATATCGCCGGTGAGCCTACATGGGGAATTCAGTTTCATCCTGAAGTTTATCATACAAGCCAGGGCGCACAGATCCTGAAAAATTTTGTGGCAGGTATTTGCGGTTGCTCACAGGACTGGACTCCGGATTCTTTTGCACATACAGCAATTCAGGGACTGAAAGATCAATTGTCTGATGATAAAGTCATTCTTGGACTATCCGGTGGTGTTGATTCTTCTGTGGCAGCATTCCTTCTTCATAAAGCAATAGGAAAAAATCTTACCTGCATTTTTGTTGATAACGGGCTACTTAGAAAAAATGAATTTCAAAAGGTAATGGAATCTTACCTTGGACTAGGACTAAATGTTATAGGTGTAGATGCGTCAGACAGATTCCTTGATCAACTCGAAGGTGTCAGCGATCCTGAGACAAAGAGAAAGATAATCGGACGGGTTTTTATAGAGGTTTTTGATGAGGAAGCCCATAAAGTTCAGAACGTTAAATGGCTGGCCCAGGGCACTATTTATCCCGATGTAATTGAATCAGTATCAGTTAATGGCCCGTCAGCCACTATTAAATCTCATCATAATGTAGGAGGGCTTCCCGAAAAGATGCACCTGAAAGTTGTTGAACCATTGAGGCTTCTGTTCAAAGATGAGGTTCGCAGAGTGGGACATGCTCTTGGCCTGCCTGATTTTATTCTGAAGAGACATCCATTCCCCGGTCCCGGACTGGCTATCAGGCTACTCGGAACGATGACAAGAGAGAAGCTCGATATCCTCAAGGAGGCAGACGATATATTTATTGAAGGGCTGAAAAAAAGTGGTCTTTACGATTCAGTATGGCAGGCTGGAGTAATTCTTCTCCCTGTACATTCAGTAGGCGTTATGGGCGATGAAAGAACATATGAAAATGCTGTGGTACTGAGGGCAGTTACATCTACAGACGGGATGACGGCTGACTGGTCGCATCTGCCTTGCGAATTTCTGGGTGCCATTTCAAATGAAATTATTAATAAGGTTAAAGGTATAAACAGGGTCGTTTTTGATATTAGTTCAAAACCCCCTTCCACAATTGAATGGGAGTAAGGCAAAAGTTTAAAGGCGAAAGTTTAAAGGTTAAAAGTAAATAAACAGACTGCAGGACTGCAAGACTGCACGACCGCAAGACCGAAAGACATTTTTAAAACATTAAGACCTCTCGATTGTTGAATAACTATTAAGAATATAAAATCCACATGAAAAGAAGAATAACGGGAAGGACGGCCCTGGTAGCATTACTGTTCCTTATTACCATAACAGCATCGGCTCAGGTATTGAATGAAGGAACATTTAAGATCGGAAGGACATTTGGCCTGATAGATGCATTTTATGTCGACAGTGCCAACATGGACATGCTGACTGAAAAGGCAATTATAGAGGTACTGAAGAATCTCGATCCTCACTCAACGTATATTTCAGCCAAGGATGTTAAGGATATGAATGAACCTCTCACAGGTAATTTTGACGGGATCGGAATTCAGTTCAACCTTCTACATGATTCAGTTATAGTTATTGAACCCATAAAGGGAGGTCCTTCTGAAAAGGTTGGATTGAGAGCAGGTGACCGTATACTTTATATTAACAAGGAAAAGGTATTCGGAATTAAATTGTCAACAGCCGGAGTTCGCAGCAGGTTGATGGGACCAAAGGGAACTAAGGTTGATATCACTGTCTTCAGAAGCGGAGAGAAGGAGAATCTTGAATTTACAATTATCAGAGACAAGATTCCGATTAACAGTCTGGATGCTGCATATATGCTTGATAAAGAGACCGGTTATATTAAACTTAATAAGTTTGCTGCAACAACAGAAAAGGAGTTCTCAGCAGCTGTGACAGAGCTAAGGAAGAGTGATATGAAGAATATTATTCTCGATCTCAGGGGAAATGGAGGCGGATATATGCTGGCTGCAACTGCCCTTGCAGAAAAGTTCTTTTCAGATCAAAAGTTACTTGTATACCTTATCGGCAGAAAAACTCCCAGACAGGAGTATAAATCATCAGGAAATGGTTCTTTGTCACAGTCGCGGCTCGTAATACTTACTGATGAATCATCAGCTTCGGCCAGTGAGATCCTTGCCGGGGCCATACAGGACTGGGACAGAGGTGTTATTATTGGCAGGCGCTCTTTCGGCAAAGGATTAGTTCAAAACGGTTTTTATCTTACTGATGGTTCTATGATTCGTCTTACAATTGCAAGATATTACACCCCTACAGGCAGGTCAATTCAGAGTCCGTATAATGAAGGCTATGACAAGTATCTTGAGAACTTTTATAAAAGATATTCTGACGGTGAACTCATTTCAGGAGACACTACTCATTTTCCTGATTCTTTAAAGTTTACCACACTTTTAAATAAGCGTGTTGTCTATGGTGGAGGTGGCATAATGCCCGATGTCTTTGTAGGAGCAGATACATCATATAATACACTATATCTAAGGAAACTTGTCGGTAAAAATGTTATAAACACATTCGCTCTTGAATATTTTGACAAGAACAGAGTCAGGCTTAATGCGACCTACAAGACATTTCCTGACTTCAAAAGCAATTTCGGGTTTACCCCTGATGACATCAAATCATTTATTGCTAAAGGGGAATCGGAAGGTGTGCCATATAATGAGCAGCAGTTTAATATTTCAAAGAATGAACTTTTGCTTATACTGAAGGGTCTGGTTGCTACAAATATCTGGCAGACAAGTGAGTATTTTGAGATAATTAATGTTAACGATAAGGTTATTGAGAAGGCTTTTAAAATTATTTCTGATAAAAAAGAGTACGATAAAGTTCTGGGGAAATTGTGATGCAGGGTAAGAACCATAATATGAACCTTGTTGCAAAAACTCTTTACGGTCTGGAGGGTGTTTTGTCGGATGAGCTTACTGCTCTTGGGGCATCAGATGTGCAGCAGTTGAACAGGGCTGTTAAATTCAGGGGTGATAAGAGACTATTGTATAAGATAAACTATTGTTCCCGTACTGCTTTATCGGTGCTGATGCCGGTTGCTGATTTCAGGGTGAAGACAAAAGATGATCTTTATAAGGGAGGCTTAAAGATTGAATGGGAGAAATATATGGATGAGAACTCTACTTTTTCCATTGTGCCTGTAATAAATTCTCCTCTTTTTGCCCATACTGGCTATGCCGGTCTTATACTTAAAGATGCAATTGCTGACTATTTCAGAAATAAAAACGGGAAAAGACCTTCTGTAAATACTGTCAATCCGGATATTTTAATAAATCTTCACATAAGTAACGAACTTGTAACTGTTTCGCTTGATTCGTCAGTTAACCCATTGTTTAAGAGGGGATACAGGCAGGAGCAGGCTGTTGCCCCGCTGAATGAAGTTCTGGCAGCCGGAATACTTCTTCTCTCAGGATGGAATGCATCAGCAACTCTTATTGATCCGATGTGTGGTTCCGGAACATTTTCGGTTGAGGCAGGCATGCAGGCTTGCAATATTCCGGCCGGTAAGTTTCGCAGATTCTGGGGATTTCAGAGGTGGAAAGACTATGATGCGCTTATGTTTGATGAAATACGGAGTGAATATGACGCTCATATTTCAGGTTCGAAGGTAAAAATCTTAGCCAGTGATATTCTGGATGATGCAGTTCTTCAGACAAAATCAAATCTTGAGCGGGCAGGTTTGGCAGATGTTGTAACTGTAAACCTTACTGATTTCAGGGATCTCAAGGCAACAGGGGAGGGTGATTATGTATTCCTGAATCCTCCCTACGGGGAAAGGATACAGCCTGAGGAGATTGATGAGCTCTATGCCATGATTGGAACAACACTGAAACATAATTTTTCTGGTGCAATGGCATGGCTGATTACCTCAAATAAGGATTCTCTTAAGAAAGTAGGGCTGAAACCTAAGAAAAAGATGACGCTTTTTAACGGAGCTCTTGAATGCACCTTACTTAAATATGAGATGTATCAGGGTTCAAAGAAAACAGAACAGCATTGAAGTCACCAGAAATAGCTTGTTTATCAAAGAAAAATGTTGGGTTGATCAAAAAACAGGTCATTATTTAATATTCCTGAATCGCGGTTACTTATTTTTGGTAACTTCATATTTTTATTATATTTGTTATCGGAATTACTTGACCTCATCTAAAAGGAAGCTTACATGAGCTTTAATATAGAGAATTACTTTAAAAACCAGTCCAGCGGAGATAATATCCTTTTTTATAAGGGTAATGTCGATTCAGATGTAATTAATCATGTGCTTGACACTGTTGAGGATAAGATGGTTGAGGTTAATGAGCAGCCTAAACTCAGAAAGAAAGTTTATAATGTTCTTGTTGAAAGTCTCCAGAATCTGTATCATCATGTTGACCGTGTACCCGGTGATTTTGAGGATCAGGCTTCAGAAAGATATGGTTTGCTGGTAATTAAAAAGGTTGAAGGAGGGTACAGAATAATAACCGGAAACTTTGTCCAGGCTGAGAATATTGAAAAACTTGAGGAGAAAATTAAACGAATAAACAGGTCAACTCATGAAGAGATTAAGGAATTGTATAAGTTTATCCTTAATCATCAGCGGATCTCTGCCAAAGGTGGCGGTGGACTTGGTTTGGTCGACATAGCCAGAAAAACAGGCAATAAACTTGAATATGAATTTGTTGAGTATAACGATAAATTCTCTTTTTTCTATCTTGATATTTTAGTTAACGAAGAAATTTAAAACAACTTTTAAACCTTACAAATATGGAACCGATCATTATCGAAGGAACCCCAAAGACTCCTACAGTTAAATTTGACTCTGCAGAAGGCGTATTTGAAATCAAAGGACGTTCAATTCCGGAAAACTCTGTCGAATTCTACAAGCCACTTGTTGACTGGCTCGATAGTTATAAAGAGTCACCACTGACAAAAACAGTAGTTAATATACGTCTTGAGTATTTTAACACAAGTTCTTCAAAGTGTATCCTTGATGTTTTCAAAAAGCTGGAAGCAATACATAAGGCTAAGAATGAAGTAGAAGTGAACTGGTATTATGAGGAGGACGATGAGGATATGCTTGAAGCCGGCGAAGATTATGAATCGATAATCAGGGTACCGTTCAAGATGATTGAGATTGTTGAATAATCAGATTCATATTTTTTCTGAATAAGACCGGTTATTCCAAAAAATAAAGAGGCTGTCTCTTCTGAGGCAGCCTCTTGTTTTATAATAGCATGAGTCTAATCTGATCCTTTCAGTTTTTTACCCATAACTACTTCCCCTGAATCAAGTAGCTTCTTTAATAGTCTGAAGTAAAGAACCATGTATAGTACTATTGTCATTACCCAGAGTATGAATACATTAACTATGTAGGTGTCAACAGGATGTCCGAAAACATTCTTTTTAGCGGCATAAAAGTGTGCTCTGATCAGATTATTCTTCGGATCCATATAGATTGGTTCCATCTTTTGGATCAGCTCTCCATTGTACTCCACAATTTTTTTCGTCTCATTTTTGTTGAGTACAAATTCTTCCAGAGAGGCATTTGAATAATCGTCTTTTAATTTAAGATAGGCAACCTTATCTATCTTTTCAAGATTAGCTAATAATCCATCTTTCTGTTCATTGGCCCAGTTGTAGATTTTAATATTGTATTTTCTTACATCGTCAATATATGCCAAAGTTGCAGAAGCTGTTTCAATTGTTATTTTTTCTGATGTCAGCTTGTCGAGGTCAGCAAAATTATCAAGACGGGCGAAAGGTTCCTGATGGAGTATCAGCATCTCTTTGGTAATCTCATTTTTAATAACAATTAGATTACTGCTAAAATCTCCTCCTTTTACACCTCTGGTAAGGTCGCGCATTATATTATCAATCTTTCCTTTCATTTCAACATGCCACCAGTCTTTCTTATAAGTTGCTTTACTTTTAGCTTTGTTATAAGGATAAAATTGGCGCTCATATTTATTGTCACTGAACTGCTTGACTGCCAAGGCTTCATAGCCCCATCGGGCAGTGATAAACTCTCCGTAAAATGGAATAGAAACAGGATTCGTCATTGGTATTGCCGGATTAAGCTTTTCAAACTTAACCATAACACCGCTTAAAATAATCTGAGGAATTACCAGGAAAGGTATAAGTATATATATTGTTACTACAGCTTTAAAACTGTCAGAGATAACAAGTCCAAGCATATTTGCTCCGGCCCAGCAGGAAAACAGTACCAGCCAGTACTCAAACCACATTCCCCTTATTCCGGAGATATTGTTACCGACAATAACAAAAGTTAAAGCCTGAACCGCCGATATTGCAAATTGTACGAATACTTTAGACATCAGATAGCTGTTCCAGCTCAGGTTGAGGAAGGCTTCCCTTTTAAGAATTTTTCTGTCTTTTATAATCTCCTCGGCGCTTACCGTAAGCCCCATGAAGATTGCCACGATAACCGACATGAATATATAAACAGGCAGGTTACTGTTGTCAAAAAGTGAATAATGTGCATCCTTTACACTCTCATCAAAATATCTGATTAGTACGGCAAGAAAGAATGCCAGAATTGGAGCCTCCAGAAGTGTGATTAAAAGGTACTGTGTATCAGCAACTTTCGATAATATATCGCGCCTGACAAATACTATAAACTGCTTAAGTTTATTAGGTGTTTTGAAGTTTATTTCCGGAATTGTAGTCCCCCTCTCATATTTCTCTTCTTTCTTTTCAGATTTGTAATGGTTGCTCCAGTCAGCCGGCGAGATTCTTCGTGTATCAGTAGGTGTTCCGCTTTCCGTAAAGACCTTTGTTTCAACGATATTGAATATCTGTTCCGGATTAACGTTTCCGCATACGTAACACTCACTCTCATTATAGTTGGCCTGTTCAATTGTTCTTTTGAAATACTCGATAGATTCAACAGGGTTTCCATTATATATAAGGTATCCTCCTGTATCGAGAATTATAAGCTTATCGAACATCTTGAAAATCTCAGATGAAGGCTGATGAATAACAATGAAGAGCAGCTTTCCTTTCCTGGCGAGTTCCTTGAGGAGGTCAAGAATATTCTCAGAGTCACGCGATGAGAGTCCTGAAGTAGGCTCATCAAGAAACATAATTGCCGGTTCACGGATAAGCTCAAGAGAAATATTAAGTCTTTTACGCTGCCCGCCGCTGATTTTTTTATTAAGCGGACTTCCTACCTGTATATCTCTGATTTCATTTAATCCCAGACTTTTAAGTGCGGTGTCAACCCTTGCAACAATCTCGTCTTCAGGCAGATTGTCAAAACAAAGTTTAGCATTAAAGTAGAGGTTTTCAAATACGGTAAGCTCTTCAATAAGCAGGTCATCCTGAGAGACATACCCAATTAGTCCTTTGATTTTTTCTTTTTCTTTATGTATGCTTGCACCATTGATAAGGACCTCCCCGTCGAATGGGTCATTTGTGCCGTTTAATACACTCAGCAGTGTCGATTTTCCTGCACCGCTTGCCCCCATAATACCAACCATACGGCCCGATTCTTCCTTGAAACTCATATGGTGTATACCGACTTTCCCGTTTTTAAACCTGTATTCAAGGTTATTTACTTCATAAACAACCCTCGATGCCCTGAACTCCTCTTTAAGGAATTGCATTGTTACATCCCAGTAATATATAGGGGTAATCTTATATCCTTTTATAGATGAACCCTGACTGAGCGGATAAACTTTGTCTTCCTGGAGAAGCTGTCCGTTCATTGAAAGTTCACCTGATCCTGTGAATCTTACAAAATACATGTTCACAGATGGAACAAAAAGTATCCAGATATTTCCCTTAAGTAAATCCTTAGCAACATGTTTAGCCTCTTTTGCATCAAAATCTTTAATGCCATTTATAACCAGAAGGTTTGATGTTGCAGGGATATTTTCAAATGAATTAAGAACAAATTTTTCGATAAAATCATACTCTTCAGTTGTTATATTAAGACCTTCAGCAAGAGTACTTATGAAACCAAGTTCCAGCGAACTAACCTCCTGTCCACCTGATTTACAAAACTCAAGAACCTGTATAACAACAACAATCCTCTGCTCCTGAGCGAGCTGGCCCTGTTCATTTATCTCTTTACATAGTTTTCTGATCCTGATAGCGATAGCTCCTTCACGTCTTTCAGCGCTGCTCTTCTCAAGTTTCTTTCTTGCTTCGTCGTATTCTTTGTCATATGTAGACAAGTATTTCTGAACCAGCTCCTGATTGAGCAACCTCCTTAAAAAAGCTTCAACAACACCTCTTCTCTCACTGTCATTGCTCTGAGGTTTCGCAATAATTGCAAACAACTGCATCAGGGTTTCCAGTATCTTCTCACTCATAATAATACACTTTTATATCAATGCTTCGAAGGCATGAAATTAGTTATTAGGTTCAAAAAAACCTAATTATTGTTTAATTTGTATTTACTTAATTTCATGAAAATACTGTGATGTGGCCCAATAATGTGCAGGATGTTCTGGTTTTAACTATTTCTCTTCTTCTTTTTTTCCACTGAGAATCCAAATTTCCCAATCAAACTTCCTGTTTCATAGTATTTCCCATGGGAATAGCAGATGGGCAGAGACTCGTTTAGTTTAAACAGACCACTTTCAGCTTCATAATACCTGTCATCAGCCTGTACTGCAACAACTTCAGAAATGAACATATGATGAGAGCCGAGTTCGATAATATTTTTAACAACACACTCAATATTTACAGGTGACTCTTTTATAAGAGGGGCATTTACAACTTCAGATTTAAGAGGGGTGAGTCCCATTTCAACAAATTTGTCAAATTTTTTTCCTGATTTTACTCCGCACCAGTCAGTTGCATATGCAAGGTTTTTAGTTGTCAGGTTAATAACATATGCCCCGTTCCTTTTTATTATTTCATAAGAATGACGTGTGGGTCTTACTGAAATATAACACATTGGAGGATCGGTACAAATAGTTCCTGTCCATGATATTGTTATTATATTATATTCCTCCGGTGATGATCCGCAGCTGACCATGACTGCAGGCAGGGGATAGATCATAGTTCCCGGTTTCCACAATAGTTTCGCCATAATTGAGCATTATTAACTAAATGACTTTATGCAGCTTTCCAGGTCATCAAATATCTGAAAAACAGTGTGAAGATGGAGTGTCGTGAATAATTCCATGACTCTGGGTTCCGGATTGGCGAATTTTAGGATCCCGTAATTACTTCTTGATGCTTTCATTACTGAAAGGAAACATCCAAAACCAGAACTGTCGATATACTCAATTCCTTTAAGATCGATAATGATTTTCGAATTTGAGTTGCCTATTACTCTTAAGATGCCCTCCCTGATTTGTTCTGAAATGAGAGCGTTAATACTTGTTACTGAGAAAGATACAATGTCTATTTTGTCTTTTTTTTCAACAATTATCATCTGCTATCAGCTTTGCCTGGTGGTGATTATGTGTTCAAGTTCTATGATTGCGCCGGTAGTTTCATCCCTGAATCTGTTAATATATGATTCGTACATTTGCGTCTCTCTGGCCTCCTTTGCCTGCAATTCAAAAGTCTTTAGCATAGTTGCCAGATCATTCATCCCCATTATGGCAACCGATGATTTTGCTTTATGTGCCAGAAGTCCAAGACTGGTAAAGTCGCCATTCGAATAAAAAGACCTCATCTCATTATAAATTTCAACAGACTGATCCTTGAAAATCAGAACAATTTCTTTTATTATTTCAGTGTCTCCACCCGAAACGGAATCTAAATATTCCATGTTTATGAACCTGTAATCCATAACTGTAGGGCAATATGTAACAAACTGGATGCAAAGATTATGAGACAAATATAGTACATATTTTATTTAAGAGGCAACTCTTATGTATCTTATTATATGGCTATCACTTTTTTAATTATCCGAAAAAGTGCTACTTTTATAGTGATAAATCAAAATGCAAATGCGATACTTTCTGAAAACGCTGATTGCTCTGTTCCTGCTTGTTTCGATAGCAGCTGAAGCCCAGACTGATGTTAAAATCCGTCGCAATGAGTTCAAAACTTCTGATCAGGGCTTTAAAGAGGCCTGGAAACAGGTAGATATTGGAGATTCATATTTTGTTGCAGGCGGAGTATGGTATGCCAGTTCTTTCGATGCTTACCTTAAAGCCACTGCTTACAATAGCAAAAATGCTGAACTTAACTACAAAACAGGTGTTGCTGCGTTGTTCTCTGACAGGAAAGCCGATGCATCAGACTTCTTTCTGAAATCACTTGAACTTAAGAATGATGTAAGTGATGATATACTTTTCCTTACAGGCCGGTCACTCAGATATGCCGGGAAATATGAAACTGCTATAGAGAAACTGAATGCTTATTTGTCTATAAAAAGCAGAAAACCTGCTGAGAATATTATACTTTCGAAAAAGATAATTGAAGAGTGTAAGGCTGCGCTTTTAATTACCAGGGATACTCTGAGAGTTGAGATTGTAAATGCGGGTCCAAATATTAATTCCGTTGCTGATGATTATTCAGAGGTAATTTCAATTGACGGAAATACAATGTATTTTGCTTCACGACGCGAGATTCCAAAAGCCAAAAACAAGTATTCTGATTCAAAATTTGATGAGAATATTTTTGTATCCCAGCTGTTTAATGGCACATGGGGAGCTGCTGCCAGTCCGGGAAAATATTTAACAACCCAGTACTGTGAAACACCTCTTTTCATTGATGCAGCCGGAACGAAACTTTATATCTATGCCGGTTATAGTAATGGTGGTGATGTCATGGTTTCTGAGTTTAAGAAAGGAAAATGGAAGGCTCCGTCTGATATTAAATTCAAGATTAACAGCAGAGGCTCTGAAACATCATTTACTATAGCTCCTTCAGGTAATGAAATATATTTCGTTTCAGATAAAGGCAAAGGTAATATTGGCGGGAAGGATATATACTTTATTAAAAAGCTTACTGAGAAGAAATGGTCGAAAAAGCAGAATGCCGGATCTTTGATTAATTCAGTATATGATGAGGAATCAGTGAGATTCTCGGGAACAGGTGATACTCTATGGTTCAGTTCAAGAGGTCATAACACAATGGGAGGTTTCGATATTTTTTACAGTGTCAAAAACAGTTTTGGAATATGGGATAGTGTAAGAAATTGCGGATATCCGGTAAATTCAGCGTGGGATGAAATTTTTTACCAGCCTTCCTTTACCGATGACTCACTTTTTTATTTTACATCAAACAGAAGTGGTGGTTTAGGCGGACTTGATATTTTACAGGGAAGAATACTGCCTCCGGAGCCTGTTGCGATTATTATCCCTCCTCCGGTAATTAAGCCCGATATTATTGTGGTACGGGATACAGTGGTGGTAATCAAAGTTATTACTGCTCCACCACCACCTCCTCCTGTGCTTATTCCGGCACCGGTAAAAAATGACGTTATTTTCCTAGCGGGAAATATTACTGATTCAGAAACTGGCGAGCCCATAATAGCTAAAGTGGATATTGTAAATACATCAACCAACCTTGTTGTAGCTACAACAGCAAGTTCTGATGCCGATGGTTCTTACAGGGTTATACTTCCGTCAAGGAGAATGTATATAATAGAGATGAGGGCAACCGGATTTCTCTCTGAAATGTCGGCTTTTAACATTCCGGATACTTCCAGAAAAGTGATTTTTACTTTCAACGGTAAATTAAAAAAGATCAAGGTTGGTACCAAGGTAGTCCTGAATAATATTCTTTTTGAGTCGGGGAAAGCTGTAATAACCGCAGGATCATACACTGAACTTGAAAAACTATTGGGTTTTATGAACGATAACCCCAAAATGAGAATTGAAATTTCGGGACACACAGATAAAACTGGCAGTGAGCCACTTAATATCAAATTGTCGGAGTCCAGAGCTAAGTCTGTTGTTGATTTTCTCATTAGTAAGGGAATCTCCCAGTCAAGGATGGAATTTCGCGGCTATGGCTCACTTCAGGGAATAGCCGATAATGCAACACCTGCGGGAAGGGCAAAAAACAGAAGAGTTGAATTTAAAATACTTGAACTCTGACAATCGTCAGCCTTTTACAGGAAACTCTTTATTTACTTTGTGATTCGTTTTCACAATAGTCGGGTATAAACATTATTAAAACAAACACTAATGAAAAACACTGCTTTTACATCTTTTCATGAGGAAGCCGGAGCCAAAATGGTCCCGTTTGCCGGATATATTATGCCTGTTGAGTATTTTGGAATTAATGAAGAGCATATTACAGTGCGTGAGAAGGTAGGTGTATTTGACGTATCGCATATGGGCGAGTTCTGGGTTACAGGACCTTCTTCCCTTGAGTACCTGCAGTATATTACTTCAAATGATGTTTCTGCTCTTTTCGACGGAAAGATTCAGTATTCATGCTTCCCTAACGGCAAAGGAGGTATTGTTGATGATCTTCTGGTTTACAGATATAATAAAGAAAAATACCTGTTGGTTGTGAATGCTGCCAATATTGAAAAAGACTGGAACTGGTGTGTAAAAAATGCAGCAAAGTTCGGTCTGGTAATAGGAAAAGATCTTATTAATGGCTCAGATGGAATAGCCCAGTTGGCAGTTCAGGGTCCGCTTGCCCTTAAAGCAATGCAGAAACTTACAGGGTCTTCTGTTGAGGATATGGAATATTATACATTTAAAGTTATTGAGTTTGCCGGCATAAAGGATGTTATATTTTCTACAACTGGTTATACAGGCGCGGGTGGCTGTGAGATCTATGTAAAGAATGAAGATGGAGCAAAACTGTGGAAAGCAGTTTTCGAAGCCGGCAAGGAATTTGGGATCAGGCCAATAGGACTTGGCGCCAGGGATACACTCAGACTCGAGATGGGATTTTGCCTTTATGGAAATGAAATAAACGATACGACTTCACCCATTGAGGCCGGGCTTGGATGGATCACTAAATTCCCGGTATATAAGAGCTTCATTGATAAGTCCTTGTTGCTTAAACAGAAAGATGAGGGAGTTGGTAAAAGACTGAAGGGTTTTGTTATGATCGACCGCGGCATTCCACGGCAGCATTATGAAGTTGTTAATGCTATGGGTGAAATAATAGGCGAAGTAACATCAGGTACAATGTCTCCAATGATGAAGCAGGGTATAGGAATGGCATACCTTAACAAGGGATACTGGAAAACCGATACTGAGATCTTTATCAGAATAAGGAACAAGGATCTTAAGGCAAAGATTGTAAATCTGCCTATATATAATAAATAGTGTAGATAATTACTTCAGGAACCTTGAATTTTAAGGCTCTGAGAAACACGAAGCTATTAAAGGAGAAATGTCGAAAAGATTACTTGAAACCTGTTTTTCACCTGCACTCTATGAGCCGGAAAGTCACACTGATTCAATAGTTGTAATTATTGATATCCTACGTGCTTCCTCGGCTATCTGTACTGCCTTTGCAAATGGTGCATCGGCAATAATTCCGGTTGCTGAAGCAACTGAAGCACGTGAATACAAATCCAAAGGATATCTTGTAGCCGCCGAAAGGGATGGTTATGTTCTCGACTTTGCTGATTTTGGAAATTCGCCATTTAACTTTACAAGAGATATTGTTGAAGGAAAAACTATTGTCTACAGTACAACAAACGGAACAGGGATACTTAATCTTGCTTCTTCGGCTTATATGACCGTGGTAGGTTCGTTTTTGAATATTGGTGCCATAGTTGAGTTCCTGTGTGAGAATCAGAAAAATGTACTCCTTTTCTGCGCAGGGTGGAAGAACAGGTTTAATATTGAAGATTCTGTTTGTGCCGGTGCGATAGCATCGCGACTGATGGCTTCTGGATCATATGAAACCAACTGTGATTCTACACACGCTGCCATCGATTTGTGGAGTCTTGCATCGCCTGATCTTCCGGGTTATATCAACAAAGCCGCTCAAAGATCGAGGTTAAGGGATAAAAAACTTGATGACTGTATCATTTTTTGCCTGACCCCCGATTTTACCAAAAAGGTAGCCATATTGAAAAATGGGGTTCTCGTTGACAATGCTTTGTGATTTCTTCGCTGTGCTGTCAGCTGGATAACAACAGTCTTTTAATTTTTATAATTTTGCGTCACCTTACTTGAAAATATTTAAAACAATTAATAAAATCCTATATGAAAAAGCACAACTTTTATGCAGGTCCTTCAATTCTTCCTCAGTACACACTCGACAAGACGATTGAAGGAATAAAAGATTTTGCCGGAACGGGCCTTTCTGTCCTTGAGATTTCACACCGCAGCAAGGAGTTTGTAGCTTGTATCAACGATACAATTGCACTTTTCAAGGAGTTACTTGAGATCCCGGCTGGCTACCAGGTAATATTTCTTGGTGGTGGCGCCAGTATGCAATTTGCCATGGTGCCCATGAACCTTCTTGAGAAAAAGGCATCTTATCTGAATACCGGTGAGTGGGCGGGTAAAGCTTTAAAAGAGGCTAAACTGTTCGGAGAAGTTGTTGAAGTCGCTTCATCAAAGGAAAAAATCTTTAATTATGTTCCTAAGAATTATTCAGTACCTGCTGATTCTGACTATTTCCATATTACAACGAATAACACTATTTATGGTACTGAAATTAAAAAGGATCTTGATTCAAAGGTTCCTCTGGTAGCCGACATGTCGTCGGATATCTTCAGCCGTCCTGTTGATATATCCAAATACGCTCTTATCTATGGAGGCGCACAGAAAAACCTTGCTCCTGCAGGTTTAGCCTTTGTAATTGTTAAGGAGGATATTCTGGGTAAGGTCACTCGTCCGCTGCCATCAATGCTCGATTACAGGGTACATATTAAAGGTGAATCGATGTTCAACACTCCACCTGTATTTGCAATTTTTGCTGCTCAGCAGACTCTTACATGGCTTAAGAACCTGGGTGGTATGAAGGCAATTCAGAAAAAGAATATTGAGAAGGCAACTCTCCTGTATGATGAGATTGAAAGGAATAAACTTTTCAGACCTACAATAGTTGATCCTGAAGACAGGTCACTTATGAATATTTGCTTTGTAATGAATGATAACTACAAGGATCAGGAAAAATCATTTGCCGATTTTGCAAAATCAAAAGGCATTCTGGGAATTGAAGGCCATCGTTCAACAGGCGGTTTCCGTGCTTCAACATATAATGCATTACCAAAAGAGAGCGTCGAAGTTCTGGTAAATGCTATGAAAGAGTTTGAAACAAAGAATTAATTAGTGCGAGTTATGAAAGTACTTGTTGCAACTGAAAAACCCTTTGCGCCAATAGCTGTTAGGCAGATCCGTGAGGTTACAGAAGCTGCCGGTTTTAGCCTGGAACTGCTGGAAAACTATAATGACAAATCAGAACTGCTTGCAGCTGTGACTGATGCAGATGCCTTGATTGTAAGAAGTGATTTGGTTACAGCTGAGGTTCTGGATGCTGCCAAACAATTAAAAATTGTTGTCAGGGCAGGGGCAGGATATGATAACCTCGACGTAAAAGCATGCACTGAGCACAATGTTATTGCAATGAATACTCCGGGACAAAATTCAAATGCAGTAGCAGAGTTCGTATTCGAATTATTGCTGTATCAGATAAGAGGTGGATTCAACGGGAAGACATCAGGCAGTGAGCTGAGAATGAAAACATTAGGATTGCATGGCTTTGGAAATGTGGGAAAATATGTTGCTGATATTGCAAGAGGATTCGGTATGGATACTTATACCTACGACCCTTTTGTGAGTGAGAGAGTAATGAAGAACAACGGAGCCAAACAGATTATTACCATCGAAGAGCTTTATTCAAAGTGCCAGTATATGTCAATTCATATGCCATTCAATGAGAGAACAAATAAGCTGATTGGTTATGATCTGCTTAAACTGATGCCTGCCAATGCTGTTGTGGTAAATACAGCCCGCAAAGAGGTTATCGATGAAACTGGTTTGCTTAAAATATTTGAAGAACGCTCTGATTTTTGTTACCTCTCTGATATTGAGCCTGATTGCAAGACAATTTTTGAAGAAAAATATAAGGGGAGATATATTTTCACTGCAAAGAAAATGGGAGCTCAGACAGAAGAAGCAAATATAAATGCCGGGGTGGCAGCAGCCCGCCAGATAATAGCTTACTTCAGAAAAGGAATTGAGAAATATAAACTGAACAAGTAATATTTATCCCATAAACCGAAATGGCAATTGTTAAACCTTTCAGGGGGCTAAGACCCCCGCGTGCCCTTGCAAAAGACCTGGCATGCCTTCCGTATGATGTTATGAATACCGCAGAGGCTGCCATGATGGCCAAAGGAAAAGAGTGCTCGCTTCTTCATATTACAAGGTCTGAAATAGACCTGCCTCCAAATACCGATACCCATTCTGACCTGGTATATAATAAATCTGTTGAAAATTTTATCGCATGGCAGAAAAAAGGATGGCTGGTTCAGGATAAAGAGCCGGCATTTTACATCTATGCCCAGACAATGAAGGGCAGGACACAGTATGGAATAGTGGGATGTGCATCAGTTGACGATTATCTGACCGGTGTAATTAAAAAACATGAACTTACACGTCCTGATAAAGAGCAGGATCGGATGATACATGTAAGGGTTAATAATGCAAACATTGAACCAGTATTTTTTGCCTATCCTGCTGTAAAAGAGATTGATGAAATCGTCAGCACAATAGTTAAAACAGAAAAGCCTGAATATGACTTTGTCTCTGAAGACGGATTCGGACATCATTTCTGGCTGGTAAAGAAGGCAGAGACCAATAAAAAACTGGAAAACCTGTTTAAAACAAAAGTTCCATACACTTATGTTGCTGACGGACATCATCGCACAGCTGCAGCTGCCCTTGTGGGTAAAGAGAAAAGAGAGAATAATCCGAAACATAGCGGAACTGAAGAATATAACTATTTTCTTGCAGTTCATTTTCCTGATAACCAGCTGAATATTATTGATTATAACAGGACAGTTAAAGACCTGAACGGACATACTCCTGAAGAGTTCCTTGCAAAACTGCAGAAAGGTTTTGTTGTAAAGGAGAAGGGAGTCAGAAGCTATAAGCCCGGGAAATTGCATAACTTCTCTATGTATCTGGAAGGTAAATGGTACAGCCTTACGGCAAAAGAGGGAACCTATGATGATAATGATCCTATCGGAATTCTCGATGTAACAATTCTTACGAATCAGATACTCAGCCCCATCCTTGATATTCAGGACCTCCGAAGGTCGAAGCGTATTGATTTTGTCGGCGGAATCCGCGGACTCAGGGAGCTTAAGAAGAGGGTCGACAGTGGTGAGATGAAGGTGGCCTTCGCACTTTTTCCGGTATCCATGAAGCAACTTATTACAATTGCCGATTCAGGAAATATTATGCCTCCAAAAACAACCTGGTTTGAACCCAAACTGCGAAGCGGACATGTTATACACCTTCTTGACTGAATTAGTGGCCCCTCCGGATAGTTATGGAACTGCCTGAAGGGGGTGAAAAAATATGGTTGATATCACATCAAATATTATTTTATTAAAAAAGCAGATTCCGGCATCTGTCAGACTTGTTGCTGTCTCAAAAACTCGCCAGGCAGGCGAAATACTTGAAGCATATAATACAGGTCAGAGATTATTCGGTGAGAACAGGGTGCAGGAGCTTCTGGGTAAAAAAGATCTTCTCCCAGCTGATATTCAGTGGCATCTTATTGGTCATCTGCAGTCAAATAAAGTAAAATATATAGTTCCTTTCATCAGCATGATAGAATCTGTTGATTCAATAAAACTTTTGCGGACAATTAATGATGAAGCCGTTAAAGCAGGCAGGGTAGTTGATTGCCTTCTTCAGGTTCATATTGCCATTGAAGAAACCAAGTTTGGTTTTTCCACCAATGAAATAATTGAATTGGCAGCAGGAGGGGAGTTTGCAAACCTGCAGGGTATAAGTTTATCTGGTGTGATGGGAATGGCCACTTTTTCTGATGACCTTACTCAGGTAAAAAGAGAGTTTACTGATCTTGCTGATTGTTTCAGTCACCTTAAATCGCATTATTTTGCAGATAATATTAATTTTAAGGAAATTTCAATGGGCATGACAGGTGACTATCTCACAGCTATTGAATCGGGAAGTACTATCATAAGAATCGGAAGCCTTATTTTTGGAGAAAGAAATATAAAAAACTAAATCATCTGATGGAAAACCTTAATGTAAAATACCTCGGTTTATCACTTAAGAGCCCTCTGATTGTCAGCAGCAGCAGGCTTACATCTTCTGTTGAAAATCTTATAGAAGCAGAAAAGAACGGAGCAGGGGCAGTAGTGTTAAAGTCACTTTTCGAAGAGCAGATTAACTTTCATATCAACTCATTACCTTCTCCATCAGGTTTTCCTGAAGCCGACGATTATATCTCATCTTATACCAGATCGCATTCAGTTGGCGAGTATCTGAGTCTGATAAAGAGTGCAAAGAAGGCAGTAAGCATCCCAGTCATTGCGAGCATAAACTGTTATTCTTCAGAGGGTTGGACTGATTTTGCCAGTAAGATTGCAGATGCCGGTGCTGATGCACTTGAGCTTAATGTATTCTTTATGCCTGTCGACAAAAAGATATCGTCTTCAGATTCAGAAAAAAATTATTTTGATCTGATTGAGAAAATGAAAAGCAGGATCAGGATCCCGCTGGCTGTTAAAACAGGATTCAGGTTCTCAAATATTCTTTATGTAGCTGATCAGTTTTATATGCGTGGTGTTGAAGGTATTGTAATGTTCAATAGGTTCTATGAACCTGATATTGACATAAATAATCTTGAGATAGTTTCTGCGCCTGTTTTCAGCAAAGAAAATGAAATGAGATATGTACTCAGGTCTGTTGCTATGGTAAGCAGCCAGGATATCATAATAGATATATCTGCTTCAACCGGGGTTCATGATGGAAAAGATGCAATAAAATATCTGCTGGCAGGTGCAACAACCGTTCAGGTTTGTTCAATATTGTATGAGAAGGGAATGCCGTTCCTGAGCACAATGAATGAGCAGATTAAGACATGGATGGCTGACAAGAATTATAAATCTATCGATGAATTCAGAGGTAAACTCAACTGGAAGAATTATCAGAAACCTGTAGTTTTTGAAAGAACACAGTTCATGAAGTACTTTTCTTCTGTTGACTAGCATTATAGCCAGATTATGAAACTAATTATCTCTCAAGTATAGTCAGAAGCTCTTCAGTTAGTTTTCTTTTAGCTGCATTATCTGATACAGACCATTTAATTATCATTACTTTCAGTTCATTTTTCTTTATTTGATCAAAATCAACTGCAGATTCTTCAATTACAGTAAGGCATTCTATTGCCGTGGGAAGATCTCCTGAAAGAAAAAGTTGCGTAATTTCAACAATATATTCTGAATAATTGAGTGGTGACTGCCAGCAGGAGGCAACAAGCATTGTCTTTGTTTCAGATTTCCGGTTTTTGCGGATTTCAGCAATAACCTCAGCCGTAACAGACTGATCTATAAGGTCATTCATGAAATCAGAAATTACCTTTCGTATCGAAATATCAGCTGAGCGGTCATATAATTCTGTCAGCAAATGAACAGCTCCCTCGAAAGGTTGTTCATTACGAAGATTTTTGATTGCTTCAGATATCAGGATATTACTATCTTTATTAAATATTTGAGAAAGTTCCTTGAATTTTATTTCAGATTTTATCATCCGGTGTCTATTTGTTACAAAGTTAGAAATAGCATTAATTACTTAAAGCTGTTTTTGAAAAATAAAAATAAAATACTAATTTAGTCCGCTATTACGTTTGAAACTAAAACTTTTTTACCATGAATAAAAGAAATCAGATCAGTTCCGTCATTCTTGTAGTTGTATTGCTTTCCTCTGCTATTTTTTCCGGATGTAAGTCTGGCGGAAGTAAAGAGGCTAAAAAAGAAGTCTCCATTGAAATGCCAAAGGAAAATGCTGAAGTATATGATGATATTAAGCAGGCAGAAAAAATATTCCAGGCGCTTCCTTCACCATTGGAGTCAGCTATGTTGATAAAGTCAGCCGGGGCAAGGTTTGATGAGAGCCTGCTTAATAATATCAACAATGTTAACTCCTATGTTACAAACAAAAGTATGGCTCTTAACCTGGGGATCTACACATGCGACCTGAGTTTTGCCAGTATGTACGAGCAGACACAGCTTATCATAGATTATATGAATGCTGCCAAAAAAATGGCTGACGGACTCGGAATCCTCAAAGCGATTGAGCAGTCAACAATTGACAGACTGGAGGAAAATATTAACAACAGTGAAGTAATCATGGAGATAGTCAGCGAAACATTCATGAATTCCAGTTCATACCTTGAAGATAATGGTCAGCCTGCAGTTGCAGCAATGGTTCTCGTAGGAGGATGGTTTGAGGGATTATATATCTCAACACAACTTGTCGATATGAATGATTTCAACGGCAATAAACTTGTAGGCAGAATTATCGATCAGAAACTTTCAATTGGAATCCTTCTTGGCCTTCTTGAAAGCAGTAAAGGAAACCCTGCAGTTGATGAACTGATTGTACAGGTTAATAAACTCAAACTTGTTTTTGATAAGATCTCAATCTCAACATCACCAATCAAAACAGAATTTGATAAGGCTTCTAATACCACAGTCCTGAAATCTGAGGTTAAAACTGACATGTCACCAGCTGTTTTTAAAGAACTTGCAGCTTCAGTTGCAGAGATAAGAGCTACATTCGTTAAATAACTACCGCTATGAGAATAAGTAAAATAATTCCGATCCTTGCGATTATACTGATAGCAGCTACTGTTGATGTAAATGGTCAGTGCAAGGCTTTTGCAAAGAAAGTCTGTCTTCCAGAACTTGGAACTTACACTCATGATGGCAACTATCATGCGGCTGTCCTGGTTGAAGGAGAAGAAGCTGAACTCTATAAGACCTTCTATTCAGATATGGATTACAGAGTAGCTATCTGCGGTGAAGATAAGCTTCCTGCTATTGAATTCAAGATTCTTGATTCTAACAAGAATGTACTTTATTCCAATAAAGATGCTAATTATGCTAAAACATGGGACTTCAAACTTCAATCCAGTCAGCAACTTAAGCTAGTGGTGAAAGTTACATCATTCAATCAGGCCGGCGAAGTCCCTGCCAGCGGATGTGTGTCGATCATGTTTGGGTTTAAAATAAAAAAATAGGGTTATCCCAGTTTGGATGCCAGAAACCGGCCTGTATACGATTCTTTACATTTTGCCAGTTCTTCAGGTTTCCCTTCAAAAACAATGTGGCCCCCGTTTTCGCCACCTTCGGGGCCAAGGTCTATCACCCAGTCAGAGCTTTTTATGACCTCCTGATTGTGCTCTATAAGTATCACTGAGTGGCCATGTTCAACAAGGGCATTAATCGATTTAAGGAGCTTATTTATATCATGAAAATGAAGCCCTGTTGTTGGCTCGTCAAAAATGAAAAGTATATGACCGCTGCCTTTTTCCTGGCTGAGAAAGTATGCAAGTTTAACCCTCTGACTTTCACCTCCCGAAAGAGTGCTTGATGATTGCCCCATTTTAACGTATCCCAGTCCTACATCCTGGAGTGGTTTTAACTTATCAGTGATTCTCTTTTCGCTTTTGCCGGGATGTGAATTAAAGAAGTCTATAGCATCATCAATTGTCATCTCGAGCATATCATAAATATTCTTTCCGTGGTATTTTACTTCAAGAATTTCTTTTTTGAATCTCATCCCTTTGCAGTTTTCGCAGGTAAGTTCCACATCAGCCATAAACTGCATTTCAACTCTTATTATTCCTTCACCCTGGCATTCCTCACATCTTCCTCCTTCTATATTGAAAGAAAAATGAGATGCTTTGAAATTATTCTGCACAGAGGCCTGCAGTTCAGAATATAATTTTCTTATTTCATCATAAGCTTTCAGGTATGTAACCGGGTTAGACCTGCTCGATTTCCCGATGGGATTCTGATCAACAAGTTCAATGCCGGTTAGTCCGCTTATGTCGCCTGAGATTTCCCTGAATTGGCCAGGCTTCATATTATTACCCAGAATTCTGCCTGAAAGAATTTTATAGAGTATTTCCGATACAAGGCTTGATTTGCCCGATCCGCTCACACCGGTGACGGCAGTGATTGTGTGAAGCGGAAATTTGACATCAATGTTTTTAAGATTATTCTCCCTTGCTCCGCTGATTTTGATATAGCTGTTCCATTTTCTTCTCACTTTTGGCACAGGAACAGATAATCGTCCGCTGAGGTAACCGGCTGTCAACGACTTGTTTTCGCTTGAAAGATTCAATCCGCCCTGATAGACAACCTCACCTCCAAGTCTTCCCGCCTCCGGTCCCATGTCAATTATGACATCAGCGGCCCTTATTATCTCCTCCTCATGTTCTACAACAAGCACACTGTTTCCGAGATCCCTTAACTCCTTCAGCACTTTAATAAGAAGATTGGTGTCGCGCGGATGCAGACCAATACTAGGCTCATCGAGAATATACATTGATCCAACGAGGTTGCTTCCAAGTGATGTTGAAAGGTTTATTCTCTGAGATTCGCCTCCTGAAAGCGTAGCTGAAAGCCTGTCGAGTGAGAGATATGGCAGCCCTACATCGAGAAGAAACCTGAGTCTGACTGTTATCTCCTTAATAAGCCGTTCAGCAACAACACTATCTTCCTGATTCAACACCATGCTGTCGAACCTTTCAGCGAGTTTCCACACCGGAAGTGCTACAAGATCCTGTATAGAGAAACCTCCCACCTTAACATAAGCGGCTTCTCTGCGCAGTCTTGATCCCTTGCATTCGGGACATATTGTTTTTCCACGATACCTGCTAAGGAGAACCCTGTATTGAATCTTAAATTTTTTCTCATCCAGATGCTGAAAGAACTTGTCGATGCCGTAAAAATACTTATTTCCTTTCCATAGTAGTTCTCTTTGTGAATCAGTAAGCTGATATATTGGTTTATGTACAGGGAAGTCAAAAGATTCGGCATTTGCTATGAGGCGCTCTTTCCACTTCTTCATTGTTTCTCCCTTCCAGCAAACGATAGCGTCTTCAAACACCGAGAGATTCTGATCGGGGATAACAAGATTTTCGTCGATACCTATTATTTTACCATATCCTTCACAAACAGGACATGCTCCGAGCGGATTGTTAAAACTGAAGAGATATTCATTTGGTTCTTCAAATCTTATCCCATCTTCCTCGAAAGTATTTGAAAAATGCTCCCTGTGTGTTTTTCCCTTCTCATTTTTAAAGACAATCTGGCAATAACCTTTTCCTGTCTGGAAGGCTGTCTGTGCTGAATCAGCTGCCCTGCTGAAGTTGTCAGCGGAATGACTGATAACCAGTCGGTCTATAACAATATTTATTCTCTGACCGGGCTTGAAACCTGAAAAATCCTTCAGATCATCAGTTTTGATTAATTCACCTTCTGCTTCTATACGGTTAAATCCCTGTTTATTCAGAAATGAAAAATAGTCTGAAATTTTGATGTTTTCCGGAATTTCACCCGATGAAGTAATAATAACAGTTATTCCTTCCGGTAGTGTAGCCAGATAGTCAACAATGTCGTCGGCACTGTGTTTCTTAACCTCTTTGCCTGAAACGGGGGAGTAGGTACGACCTATTCTGGCGAACAGCAGACGCAGGTAGTCATAAATTTCTGTAGATGTACCAACAGTTGATCGTGGGTTCCTTGAGTTTACTTTTTGTTCAATAGCTATTGCAGGTGGGATACCGTTAATAAAATCCACTTCCGGTTTATTCATTCTTCCCAGAAACTGCCGGGCGTATGATGAGAGGCTTTCAACATATCTTCTTTGGCCTTCAGCATAGATAGTATCGAAAGCGAGTGATGACTTTCCCGATCCTGAAACCCCTGTTATCACCACCAGCTTATCGCGGGGAATGTCGAGACTGATATTTTTCAGATTATGTACTCTGGCCCCCTTTATTTCAATCTTTCCGTGCATATCTGATGTAGTAACATTGTTAAAGTTCAGTTAAAACTCAAAAGTAATACATTAAGATTGAATTTATTTGTTTCTTTGTATTACAAATTACTAACCTAAAAAGAAGGAGCGCCTATAGAATAATTCTACTCTGTTTAATTTAAAAGAGTGAGTTATGAATAAAACGGTTTCCGATTATGAACTGATTACGAGGTTCATAAATGGTGAGCAGGCGTGCTTCGAACAAATAATCCACAGGCATAAGAATAAAGTTTTCGCATATATTAATATGTATATACGCGATCAGGCTCTTGCTGAAGATATCTTTCAGGATACGTTTCTGAAAGTAATTCAGTCGGTGAAGGCTGGCAAATATTCTGATAACGGAAAATTTCTTTCATGGGTTATGAGAATTGCACATAACCTTATAATCGATCACTTCCGCAGGTTAAAGCAGATGAATACAATCTCCAATGACAATTATGAATCGGATCTTTTTAATTCAAAAAGATTTGCCGAAGACAATGTGGAGGATGATATGGTCAGGCAGCAGATCCATAAAGATGTCAGGAATATAATAAGCAGTCTTCCTGATGACCAGAGAGAGGTTGTAATTCTGAGGCATTACGCTGATCTTAGCTTTAAGGAGATTGCTGATATAACTGGTGTCAGCATTAATACCGCTCTCGGAAGAATGAGGTATGCGCTAATCAATATGAGAAAGCTTATGGTTGAAAACAAGATTAGTCTGACAGTAGATTAAGAATGCATGGCAACCCTGTCTGACCGTAGGCAGGCTACTCTTGAAGGGCTTTATTTCTCCACCCCACTGCCCCCAAACCCCCTGAAGGGGGCTTTGAATCTATTCAAATAGATTTCTCTTATCTTATTGATAATCAGAAAGTCCCCTTTAGGAGATTTAGGGGCAGAGAGTAGGGGGCTTGGGGTAAAAGGAGTGAGAATTACGATTTATCTGATCTGATACAATAATAAATACCGCTGGCCGTTTTCAGATAAATAGAAAAAATGAAGCCTATGGGATTAACCTCTACTCAATTTATTTCATATCACGACATCAGAACAGAAGATATTGATCTTATTGAAGATGCGTTTGGCTTAGAAGCTGAATTTCATGATGTGATTGCCCTTCTCGGAAAGATAAAATGTGTTCCGGCAGAGCGCTTGACAAAGTCCCTGATAAAGAAAATCAGGAAGAAAGTTTAACATTTTTGAGAACACAGGAAATAATCCTGTGTTTTTTGTTCTATATCAAATTAAAATAATATCTATGTGATATTAAAATAATATCATATAGAATGAAAAAAGAATTTACAGTAAAACCTATGTCGGGTTATGTCGCTCTGCTGATGGCATTATTATTTCTCGGCGGGGCAATTGCCGGATTTGCATTTGAGATTATCTGGCTTGGAGTTGTTCTGACCCTGCTATTCATTCTGATGGTAACAGGGTTCAAAGTGGTAAACCCTAATTCATCCTGTGTTATGGTGCTATTAGAGATGGCTCTTGAACAGCTCTCATATAAGAAAATTGTTGATCTGGATGAAGAGAAAAAAGCTGCTATGGTAAGCAACCTGATGGTTGTCCTTTGCGGTTATAAAGATGCTACCCCGGTTGTAAATACTGGCACATTGCATTCATGATATGAGTGAAAAGAAACCATTTGTTCTGAGGATCGATCCTGAGAAGCTTAAAGCTGTTGAGAAATGGGCTGCAGATGAGTTCCGCAGTACCAACGGGCAGATTGAGTATATTCTTGATCAGGCATTGAAAAAGTCGGGAAGATGGAAATCAGGATCCGAAAAAATAAAAACCAGCGAAAATGATAAAACCAGTTAAATATACTTGTCCGAAATGCGGGTCAAGAAGTTTTACCACCAGCACTATGTGGGTATCAAAAAATATTCTTTCAAAGATTTTTGATATAGAGAGCAACAGGTATTCTGCTGTAATATGCTCCGAATGCAAGTATGCCGAGTTTTACTGGTTACCATTGAAACGACTTGGTGAAGTACTTGAACTAAGGAGAGACGATTAAATAGAATTACTGATTTAAAAAGTATATGGAATGGCAGGCTGCAAGGCCTGCCGTTTCTGTTCTCAGACGGCTTGCTCCCAGATGAATATTTACGAATCCTTTAGCTGAGGCCTTAATAATCTCTTCTTCACTGAAATCGCCTTCCGGACCAATAAGAATTAGTGCGTTTTCATTCTTTGAATATGCATCAGAAAGCTTTAGTCTTGTAAATGAATCATTACAATGAGCTATCGTTTTTTTACCGGCAGTATTCCCTGTAATAAACTCATTGAAAGTTACAGGTTCATTTAGTATTGTCCTCGTTGCTTTAAGCGATTGTTTCATTGCAGAAATAATAAGATTATTAATCCTTTCTTTCTTAATGTTCTGCTTTTCAGTAAGCCTGCAAAGCAATGGTGTAATCTCGTCAACACCTATCTCTACGCTTTTCTCTATGAACCATTCAAACCGATCAGGATTTTTGAGTGGGGAAATTGCAATATGTAATCTGTAATCTCTTTTTTCGAAATTTTCAATCTTGTTTTTGATGTCGATAATGCAGCATTTTGTATCAGGTGAGCTTATTACTCCTTCATAAAGACATCCCTTACCATCTATCAGACTGACAGTTGTTCCTTTTGTCATTCTTAACACCCTTATCAGGTGCTTTGATTCATTCTCATCAAGGGTGTATTTGTCGCCCGTAATTTCAGGAGCATAAAATATCTGCATTCTTATCAAGTTTGTACAAAAGTAGGAATTTTGAATAAGCTTACATTACTTTAAGGATTCTTTGTGTTACGTGATTATTTGCCCCCCAACCCCCATAGCCGTCAACCTAAGGTTCGAGGATAAATGAGAAACTGCATAAAAAGGTTTCCCCTCCTTTTGAAGGAGGGGTGGCCGGGAGTGCTTATTATCAAGCGAATACAAATTACATTTCCCGGCCGGGGTGGTTGATTCTTTATTTCTTTATCTTTATTGGTATGGAAAGCCAAAACCTCTTTAACAGGAAAAGCCTTAAGTTTTTCAGATCTACACTCAGGAACAAGTCCACTTCTGCAGAGGCTGAACTATGGGATATTTTAAAATCAAAAAAACTTAATGCAAGAAAATTCAGAAGACAACACAGTATAGGTAAATACATTGTTGACTTTTGTTGTCCTTCAGAAAAACTAATAATTGAACTTGATGGTAATCCTCATGGTGAATATCATAAAATAGAAAAAGATATAAAAAGAGATCAATATCTTGAAGGCCTTGGATTCTCAGTCTTGAGGTTTGAAAACAGGCTTGTATTTCAGGAACCTGAATTTGTAAAAAATGAGATAAGGAAAGCCTTCAAAAATAAAGATTTGGAATTAGCATAAACAATCAACCACCCCGGCCGGGATCAGCATTTGTATTATGATAAATATGTGATCCGGCCACCCCTCCTTCAAAAGGAGGGGAAATGTATCTGACATATATTCAATATATTACACTAAATTATGGACTAGAATCACTTATTTTTTACTAAATTTACCAACTTAGGTTGACGGCTATGCCGGCAGAAAAGCTGCGGTAAAAAGTTGATTCTATTAAAAGTTACTATGCAATGAAAATTGGCCTTCTCTCTGATACACATGGCTGGATACATCCCCGCCTCTTTGAGCATTTTGCTGAATGCGATGAGATCTGGCATGCAGGTGATATAGGCAATATTGAAACGGCAGATAAACTGGCTGCATTTAAACCGCTTAAAGCTGTTTACGGTAATATCGATGATGCCATGGTTCGTAAAGTATATAAGGAAACTTTAAAATTCAGGGCCGAAGGGATTAAAGTGTGGATTACTCATATTGGAGGAAGCCCCAATCATTATGATCATAAAGTACTGCCATCAATTTATTATGATCCTCCCCGGATTTTTATTTGCGGCCACTCACATATAGCCAAAGTTATGAATGATAAAAAAGGCGGTTTTCTGTACATAAATCCAGGGGCTGCCGGATATCATGGTTTTCATAAATTCATGACAGCCATCAGATTCTGTATTGACGACGGAAAGATTCACGATATGGAATTAATAGAGCTTGGAGAGCGTGGTAAAGCTGTTATTGATTAGATGCTTCATCACCGGCCGCACTTGTCATCCTCCTCAGGAAACGACTTAGTCTGTCTTCAACAGCTATCATGTAAGTATAAGGGACCCTCACTGTTGATTCAGGATGCTTCCTGTCGTTAAGTTTTATGCTGTTTATCAATGTATTATAACTGTTGTTTCCTGCCTGAGTCATCATTGTACCTCTTATGTACGAGAAATAATACCAGGTTGATTCATCTGCTTTAAGATAAACATCAACCATATCACCTGATCTCCTGCGCTGAATTTCAATATACCCGTCAACATAAGTATTGATTGGCTGGGAACCTACAAAGCCTATTCCTATTTTCCCGGTCGATCTGAATGAAGTTGTTTGTTCGTTCCAGTAAAGATTTACATCATTCAGCAAAAGCTTATAGGTGTATTCTTTAGGCATATTTCTCGATGTGCCAAAAAGATCCATCTCTTCCTTTAGCTGTTTTGCTGCGGCAGTTCCCAGAAGATCACTCATAGCTTTCTTGCTGAATTCCGTATTAAGATTAACAGGCTTCAGTGTGGGTATCATCCTCAGCTCATCAGCCATAATTTTAAGAGCTTCCTCAGAAAAGAAGAAATCAAGGGCCAGTACAGTTTCAATTGTTACTCTGCCCGAATCTATTGCGTGCAGTACTTTCCCGGCGCTGTTTAGTTTTACAAGATCAAGTTTCGCACCTGTATTTATGTTTCCTTCGCTTGTGAGAACGCAGAAACTCTGATCAAAGGCAATCATATTTCCAGGCAGCGTTGGGTCAATCAGTTTTTCACGGGAAGCTATAATATACCGTGATTTTGATTTTTCATAATAGAGATAACCTTGCGCGTTGACAAGTGCTATATCGCTCCATGATTTCTGTGCTGAAAGAAATGTTGGGTAAATATGTATAGAGTCGGCGCTGATAAACGAACCGGAAAAGACAAGATTATCATTGGCATCCCTTGGTTTTTCACCAACAGGAATCATAACATTCAGCGGATCTATTTTTGATTTGAATTTGATGTTGTAGCTTTTTATATCGGTGCAGGTCTGTACAATTCCCGCAGAGCCTGTCCAGGTAAGCTGATCATCCTTTGATCTCAGCATAACATCACCGGAAAATGTAAACGCTTTGCTGAGCAGGAATTTCTGAGTAGCAGGAATGTATCCTCTGGCGCTGGTAATAAGTGTATCAACTGTCAGTTCAGGAAAAGTGATCTGCTGAACTGTTTTAGCCTCATCAACGTAATCGTAAATTGCACTACCGGTGTACCTTTTGTCTGATTCAATATCGACTTTGGCCGAATGCAATATGTGTTTGTTACTCAGGGCTATAATGGCATTTTGCATCTGTTTTATCTTAGCCCTGCGGTTAATAATTATTTTCCCGCTGTCGGGCTGAATGAGGGCATCTGCAACATGTATGTAATCAATATTTTCTGCCTGAATGTATTCCTGATCGAGGTGGTAGCTTCCTTTCCATGAAGAAAATGAGACAGTATCTTTTAGATTATTTGTGGCGAAGAATGTAGGTTTGTTATGGTTATTGTAATCTACTTTCAGGAGCTGGTCAGCGGTAAGCATTCGTGTGTTGGATTTCCCTTTCTGCTCCATGTTGAGTATCCTTGATCTCATATTGTAAGTAAAATCAGTCATGGTACACAGATATTGTATTTCGGGGAACTTAACCAACGAAGAGTCAGTATTAAGTCTGAACCTCGCTAATTGCTGGTCGAAATTTACTTCAGTGTTTGCATTTTCTGCAATAAATGAATATCCTGTTGTTGTCAGCGATTTCAGGTTATAATCTGCAGTATCTGCCTTTAACGCATTTGATGCGAAACTAAACATATTGGATGTTATTCTCGAGTCTGATGTGTTTATAATTCCATTTCCATTCAACTGTACAGGTGTCAGCTTAAGTGATCCGTCAAGGGTTGTTCCATTCGCGAAAATATTAAAACTCTTTCCGACGGAATTATCTGCAAGCCATTCATTTTTTTCAGGCAGCCATTTAATCCTGACATCCTTGCTGCTGAGTTCGGGAAATTTGCCTGATATATCTTTAGCCATATCGAATGAAGACGCAGCAGCAAGCATTGAATCGGGAAAAAAATTGTACTCTTCAGATTGAGTAACTGAGGTGAGATATTTCATTTTTCCGCTTCCTACAAGTCCTTTGTTACTCATACTCAGCTGGTCAAATATTATGGCTTTACCCTCGTAAACTTCAACTCCTTCCTGTGGAATTATCATATTAAATCCAAGAGAATTATTCTCCTGAATTGTCATATATTGCTTCATCGGTTTAAGAACTTTGCCACCAAAAAACTGACCGGAAAGGTTCATGTCCTCACTGGAGTAGTGATCAATATTCTCATACGTGAAGGGGTCAACCCTGAAATAAAAATCAGATTGTTTGTAAATACCTTCAAGACCCGGAATCTTATCATAAAAAATGTATGAATACGTCACTGCATTTATAATCGGATACTGGGAATAACTTCTTCTTCCTGATTTATTCTCCGGTTTATCAATATAGAGCTCTGCAGTTCCAAGCTGAATAAGGTTGTCAATGTCTTTTATAACAGGTCTTCCGTAGACATCCTTTTCTTTTGTTTCAACAGCTATTTTTATTGAATCAATTTTCTGGAGCCTTATTTTGAAAGTATCGTAGCTGAATGAGAAATTATGGCCAAAGACGGTAAAAAGTCCGGCTTCAACAACTCCGTCAAATTCAAGCTGACGGTTTTTTCCAATTACCAGTTGCTGTTTGTAAGGATAAATTGCAACTCTTTGTGAATCGCTTAACAGCACACCTGAAACACCGTTAATTGTAAGATTGTAATTTTTGAGGTCAAGAACTGCATTATCGGTAGGTGCCTTCGTTTCACTTATTATATTTATAACATCATAGTCTTTCCTCTTTGCAAATGAGTCAAGAAAATCCTTAGTCTTCTTTTTAATTGTCACCTCGTTATTTGCCCGGTCGTAGAAAACAAATCCCTTGTTAGCCATGTCAATACATAATCCTGTTACAGATTCCAGCGGACGGTTAAGCCATTTGGCGAATTCAGGAACTGGGAACGTCTCCGAATAGAACCATTCAGCAAATTTTACAAGCCGGTTAAGCGGATGGTAATCATCGATACCCATGAGCTTCATAAAATAACCGGAATTAAAAAAAGAGGTAGATTCAAACTGAGCCTGCCCCAAAGCTGCCCCTCTGGCTCTTGAAAGAAGAATCTTCGATTCACTCATGTTCCAGGATAGATATTCAAAATACATATCGAGGCTGTGAAATGAGTTGAAGTAAGGACTTTTTGAGATAGGGTTATTTGTTCTGAAGAGGTTTACCTGTCGCGAATCTGCAAAGTATGAGAAACCGAGGTTGGAATGAAAGATGGAATCCTTGTCAAGATAAAGCGAAATGGATGTCTCCTGACTGTTTAGCCCTGTTTTTGTAAATAAAAACTCCTTCGACCGTATTCTCAGGTAGAGAGTGTCGTTCCTGTACATTGTAATTCGCGCAGGTTTAAAATTGTCTCCTGATCCTTTTACACTTGCTCCCTCAAATGCAAGCCCTCCTTCATAATTAACACCCTGGTAAATATCTTTAAGAAGGAATTCTTTTTTATATGTCTCAAACCTGGGAAAGTTTGCCTTTTCTTTTGTAGCAAATCCTGTAGCCTGATCGGATAGTTTCCCCATCACCGGTTCCTTGAAGTATATATAATGCTTAAGCATGGCGGAATCAACTGAATAGCTGCTTTTTGTAAGAGTAATTGTATAGTCTGAGATCTCAGCAAATACATCGCCTGAGGTAAAGCCTGCCTTCTCCCAGGTAACAGTTCCTTTAAGGCCTTTGAACTGCTGAATTTCAGGGAAATAGGATCCGGTAACGTTATATATTTCAGTGCTGTCCTTTTGGGAATAGCATGTAAGGGTTGCATCCTTGATTCTTACATAAAAAAGAGTGTCGTGCAGAAACTCAGGTGTGCAGTTTTTAATTTTCCACTTAACGGTTCCTGATTCATACAGAACGTTTGCCTTAATCAGCGACACCGTATTCTTAAAATACCTGTCAATGTTGTCATTTGTGAACCTGGGACTGAATGTAATCTCAGTCAAACCCTTGATCCAGTTTGTGAAGAAGGTTTTATCTCTTTCGCTAACAGTTAAAGAGTTTAGTGTAATCAGGAAATCATTGAAATGAGGAATAGGGCGCATTCCTCGCGATGACATCTGGCTCGAGATGTCTAAAATCTTAACCATTTCCTCACTGCTGAATGCAGCACTATCCCAGCGGGAAAGAAAGTTACTGAGGTTTAAAGTCTGTTCGGGATTGAGATTGGGACCCATGAATGAAATGAGTTCGGTTCTGAATTTTGTTACATCACCGGTAAAGGCTGATCGTGTCTGTGATAGTATGATCAGGGGGCTTACCAGAAATAGCAGAACAGATAATACTATTTGCTTTTTTGACATATAACTATAATTAAGTTAATCTATTACCTGCTCCTGTATTTTGCCCCCTATATGGCTTTTACTCTCCTCCCCACTGCCCCCAAACCCCCTAAAGGGGGCATTGAATCCTAATCAATTAATTTTTTTATATTATTGATAATCAACAAGTCCCCTTTAGGGGATTTAGGGGCAAAAAGCCAGGGAGGTACTTTATAAATGGGGGTTAATTTAAAGCATCAACTATAGCAACAAAATCTTCTTTCTTAAGAGCAGCTCCTCCGATAAGTCCTCCGTCTACATCAGGTTTTGAGAAGATCTCAACTGCGTTTGATGGCTTGCAACTTCCGCCGTAAAGAATCGGAATTTTTTTCGCACAGTCGCTGCTGTATTTCTCCTTAACTAGATCGCGGATATATTTATGCATCTCCTGAGCCTGGTCGGGTGATGCAGTCAACCCTGTTCCAATAGCCCATACCGGTTCATAGGCAAGAACAATCATATTCATCTGCTCTTCGGTCAATGGGAAAAGACCCTCTTCAAGCTGACGTTTTACAATCAGAAAATGCTTGTTTGCTTCTCTTTCTTCCTTAACCTCACCAATGCAGAATATTACTTTAAGTCCGCTGTTTATTGCAAGTAATGTCTTCTTAAGTAGTAGTTTATCGTCTTCATGATAATAGCTGCGTCTTTCTGAATGACCAATAATAACATATTCAGCACCTGTGCTTTTTATCATCCATGGAGATATTTCGCCTGTATATGCACCTGATGCTTCTGAAGCGCAATTCTGAGCTCCAAGAGCAATTTTACCATGCTTAAGTATCTCATGGGCACCTGCCAGATGAATGTAGGGAGTACATAATACTACCAACCCTTTACCTGATGCGTTCTCTTTGAAATATTTATCAATCGATCCTGCCAATTTGAGTCCTTCAGCCAGATCCATATTCATTTTCCAGTTTCCGGCAACAATCTTCTTTCTCATATAAATCAAAATTTAAAAAAATAATAATATTTAAAGTTACAATAAAAATTAAGTACTTAAAGTGCCTGAAGTTAGAAGTGCCTAAAGTTGGCGTTTAAATTAATGTATCTAATCAGTCGGAAGCCCGAAGTCGGGAGTCCGAAGTTTGAATGCCTGTTCCAAAATTGTCTTCTGTCTTCCGTCTTCCGTCTTCCGTCTTCCGTCTTCTTCTTCTTCTTCTTCTTTCATCTCTACGCTTACCTCTATTTTTAGCGCCGGTGCCAAGCACTGGTTTCTATAGTATTTCAACTACGGCGCTCTTTGTGAGAGGTATCCGTTTTCTACAAATAGTTCGCCACTCTGTGGCTCAAAACCCTACATAATCCTTAATAAAGATTATTTTTTATATAAACCTTTTTCAGGCAATTGATTAAGCTCTACGCTCTACGCTTTACGCTCCATGCTGTCTTCTGTCTCCAATATTTATACCACTGATTAGTTACATATTAATTAATTACAACTATTTTACTTTCAAACCACTCCTTGTCAGGGAGATTAGCCCACGACCATTTTCCTTCGATAAACCCGTCTTTTAAAAGAATATAACCTGGATTAGCCCTCACAATTGTCTTCAATGTTGTTTCATCGGCAGTGCAAAAGGTTAATTCATTTTCATATTCTTTTATTTTTTCAGTAGTGGAGGCAGTAACAATATAAAAATCAATGCCCGCAGACAGGCATGCCTTTCCTGTGTTAAAGCCCGCTGTAAGCTGCTTATCTCCGGCGTTTTCCAGCTTCTTTGAAACCATCAGTAAAGTATAGCCCTGTGTTTTAAGTATCTTTTGTGTAATATCCGTTCCTTCTGTTGTTGAAATACTGAAATCATGAATAGGAGGAACATATCCTTTTTTAACGAGTACCGATTTCTGGTCAACAAATATCCAGGTACTATCATTGGCCGGATAGTCGGAAAGAGTAAATTCCTTTCTGACTCCTCCTTTTTCGTAAATGAATGTTGTATTATATGTATCAGTTTCAACTCCCTCTGGAATTACCATTTTATCTGCTATTCTGACGCCATTTTTATATGGAAGAAAATCAATTACAGGAAGATACCGGAGATTGTACAGGGGAAATAAAATGAATATTACTGTGATTATTGATATCAAGGCCCATTCTTTTGATTTACTGAACAGGGGGTCAGTTTTATTTCTTTCAACAAACAGAAAGATTGCAGGGATTAACAGGAAAATATTTTTTCCGAATGTCTGCCAGTTTGTGAGATGCACGGCATCGCCAAAACATCCACAGTCTGAAACAGGGTTTGTGAGCGCAAGTATCAATGTAAGAGGCGTAAATACCAGCATAAATAACCCTGCCACCCAGATGCCTGTCTTTACTCTTAATCCGGTTACAAGTGATACTCCGGCCATAAATTCAGCCGTACATAACAGAATTACCAACGGAAGCGACAGCCAATCGAGGAAACCGACACCGAATGCAAAAAAGTAATCATGGAATTTATAGGCAGAACCAAGCGGGTCAACACCCTTAACGAACCCTGAAAAGATAAATACCAGTCCGAGAACCAGCCGGCTTGCAAGTTTTACTGTTTTCATCAGATTAACTTTCTTTCGATAAATAGTTTAATTATGAGGTTAAAAATCTCATCAGGGGATAGTATCAGGCCTTTTCTGCTGCTGCAATCAACAACTGCCAGCCGCTTATCCTTCAGGGCAACTCTGAGATAAATATCGCGGACATTCTTTTGAAATGTCATGCTCTCCTCATGTATGTCGCGAGTACCTTTAAGATATTCACGGTCGATGCCCGTTCTTGCATTCATAAGATTACTTTCTGCAAATGAGAATGGGACATCGAGAAAAATATTGAGATCGGGGCGGGGGATGCCAAAATGTGTAAACTCCAGATCAAGTATCCAATTCATAAGTTTATCCTGAGCGGCAGCATCATGGAGCTTGGCACACTGATAGGCAATATTTGAATATGTGTATCTGTCAAGCAGAACAATCTTTTTTTCATTAAGCCATTTTGTTATCATCTCTGAGGCATCCTTTCTGTCGCCGGCATAGAGCAGAGCAACAATATATGGATCTACCTCATTCAATGAACCGAATTCGCCTCTCAGAAACCTCGCAATTAGTTCGCCGAAATATGGAGCATCTGTTCTGGGAAAGTGAAGATATTCACAGCTATAGCCTCTTGTTGCAAAAAAGTCCTTCAGCATTTTTATCTGTGTCGATTTCCCGGCACCATCAACCCCTTCGATTACAAAAAGCTTCATCTGGTTTGTGATTTCTTTCTATGCAAATGTAGTAAGCACAGGGCAAAGATAAAAGGTACCTGCAATTAATTTTCTTATATTCGTCTGGTAAAAAATCAGATATGCTGAATAAACCAGTATATATAAATGTTGCAGGGAAGCTGATGGATCTTGAAACGCCAAGGGTAATGGGAATACTAAACATTACCCCCGACTCATTTTATAAAGGGAGTCGTTACAGTTCAGGCTCTGAAATTACCAAGGCAGCAGCTAAAATGCTTGAAGATGGTGCCGACATTATTGATATCGGTGGCTATTCATCGCGACCCGGAGCAGCTGATATATCAACTGAGGAAGAGGGGAAAAGGGTACTTCATGCTCTGAAACTGATCTCAACAGAGTTTCCTCATGCTGTTTTATCTGTCGATACATTCAGATCGGAAATAGCCCGCGAGGCAGTTACCGGTTACGGAGCGCATATAATAAACGATATTTCGGGAGGAGATGCTGATCCTGAAATGTTCGGTCTTGTCGCAGAACTCAATGTACCGTATATAATGATGCACATGAAAGGTAATCCGCGAAATATGCAGGATAATCCTGTTTATGACGACATTGTTGCTGATATATTGAAATGGTTTTCTGAAAAGATTTTCAGACTGCAGAGTGCAGGTGTTAAGGATATTATTATTGATCCCGGATTCGGTTTCGGGAAAACAGTTGAACATAATTTTAAACTTCTTAACAGATTAGGTGATCTTAGCATCGCCGGGTTGCCAGTACTGGCGGGCCTGTCGAGGAAGTCAATGATTTGGAAAACCTTGGGGATCACAGCTGATGAAGCACTGAACGGTACTTCTGTGTTAAATAGTTTTGCTCTTACCGGGGGTGCTGATATTCTGAGAGTTCATGATGTTAAGGAAGCAAAACAAGCTGTTGATCTTTTCAAAAAACTTAAAGTAAGCTGATTAGTATAATCCATAATCCCAATAATTCTTACTTTTGACATAAAAATGACACGATGCCATTTCAGATTTCCATTCTCGATATA
>JBBQZN010000019.1:0-51997 GCA_038207725.1 Bacteroidales bacterium
TCCATTCCATCCTGAACCAGCGCAGAACATGACGGCACGTAATTTCCTATCCTGCTGTCCTTTACCATACAGACCATGCACGATGAATAGTGTGGAATACCTTTCTTGTGACACATAGTAGGTATACTGAAACCGGCACCAGTTGCAACATCCAGAATTGTTGATCCTTCCGGAGCTTCAAATTCGGTATTATTGATCTTAAGCTTAAGCATTAATGTTTATTATTTCTATAGCGTTTTCAGGACAGACAATTCTGCAGTTATCACATTTAGTGCATATTAACTGGTCTATCTCGTGTTTTTCATATGGTTTGAAAGGGATGGCATTCACAGGACAATCCTGTGAACATTTAGTACATCCTGTACACTTGTCATTTATATTATATTTGATCAGTTCCTGGCACCTGTTTGCCCTGCATATTCCTTTTGTATGTTCTTCATATTCCTCCCTGAAATATCTTAGTCCGGTCAGCACAGGATTTGGGGAGGTCTTGCCAAGTCCGCAGAGACTGCCGTCTTTAACAGATTTACACAGTTTCTCAAGCACATCGATATCAGCAAGTACAGCTTTCCCTTCACTTAGTTTTGTCAGAATATCAAGCATCTGTTTAGTACCTATCCTGCAAAAGGTACATTTTCCGCACGACTGTTTATGAGTAAATGTGAGGAAGTATTTAGCCATGTCAACCATACAATCAGTATCGTCAAGAACCACCATTCCGCCTGAGCCCATCATGGCACCCATTTTTGTAAGTTCTTCAAAATCAACGGAAGTATCAGCTTCACTTGCAGGGATACATCCGCCTGACGGACCGCCTATCTGAACGGCTTTAAATGTTCTTCCCGGTGCAACTCCATCTCCGATATTTTCAACGATCTGCCTGATCGTAATTCCCATTGGCACCTCTATCAGTCCTCCCTTTGAAATCTTTCCCGCAAGAGCAAATACCTTTGTTCCCTTGCTTTTCTCTGTTCCAATCGAACTGAAAGCCTCAGAACCATTTGTTATTATCCATGGCACAAGAGAGAGTGTTTCAACATTATTCACAAGTGTCGGATGTTCCCTGAATCCTTTAACAACAGGGTAGGGAGGCCTTATATGCGGAGTACCTCTTTTTCCTTCAAGTGAGGCTATCAGTGCAGTTTCTTCACCACAAACGAAAGCTCCGGCTCCTTCAAATATGCTGATATTAAATGAAAATGAACTTCCGCACACACTCTCGCCAAGGATTCCGTTTTTATAGCACTTTTTCAGGGCCGACCTGACTCTTGATACAGCCAGGGGATATTCTGCCCTGATATAGAAAATTCCTTCATTAGCGTCAGTCGCAAAGGCTGCTATAAGCATTCCTTCAATAACCCTGTATGGAAACGATTCAAGAAGCATGCGATCCATAAAAGCACCGGGATCGCCTTCATCACCATTGCAAACAACATACTTTGGTTCACCTTTTGTTGTTCGCGATATGCCCCATTTTTTCCCCGTTGGGAAACCTGCGCCCCCTCTTCCTCTTAATCCGCTCTCTGTTATTATTTTAACAATAGAATCCTGTTCGAGAGAATTTATGCATTTTTTGAGTGCTTCAAATCCTCCTGAAAGACAATATTCGTCATATGAATCCGGTGATAAATAGCCGCTGTTCAAGGTTGCAATATGAACCTGATAATTAAGAAAATTATTCAGGTATTTTTCTCTCTTTGCGACAGGCAGATTTATCTGACTTGTGAGCTTGTCATCTGATATAAAGGTATCAACAAGATCGTTTATGTTATGTTTTATTCTTTTATTTAAATTCCTGGGCTTTATATGCTTAAGCAAGATCTCTTCAACCTGTTGTCTATTGACGTTTGTATACTTTGAATGGCTATCCTCACTGTTAACAATCTCCATTAATGGTGTCTGGTTACATACCCCTACACAACCAACTGACTTTAGTTTTATATTAAGATTATACTTTTCTTTTACATTCAGAATCTCATTAAGTACTTCCTTGCTTCCTCCTGCAACGCAGCAGGAGCCAATCCCAATCCTGACCTCAGCATCATAATCCTCAATTATTTCTTCTGATATTGATTTCAGGTTCTTTTTTCCTGAAAGAAGAAAATCCTTAATAATTTCATCAGCCTGGGTAGGTTTAACATGACCATAGGTCTTCTCATCTATTTGTACAACAGGTGCCAGTGTGCAGCACCCCAGACATGCAACCTCCTCGATCGAGAAAAGGTTATCTGGTGAAGCATTTATTGTATCACTAATCTGAAGAACTCTTTTAAAAGCATCGGATATTAATGGTGCACCCTTAACATGACAAGCCGTTCCTGAACATATCTTCACAGTATGTTTACCCACAGGCAGATGACGGAACTGTGAATAGAAAGTCGACACTCCTGAAATCTGACCGGGTGTAATTTCTGTTACATCACAAATATATTTCAGCGCTTCAGACGGAAGATAGTTTAACTTTTTCTGAACCTCCTGAAGTATCTCAATCACCTTCTCTTTCCTGCCGCCTGTGATAGCAATAACCTCATCTACTGCTGTATATATATCAGCAACTGATGTTGTGTCACAGTTACAATTATGGGATTCCGTATTTTTTTCTTCTGTTTTCAATTCTTTGAGATGCTATAAAGGTTTTTCTTTCCTCTTATAAATATCTTCTTGTCTGAAAAAGCAGGGGTGCAATCTGCCCTTTCTCCGAGAGGTGCTTCTGATATAATCTTAAACTGAGGACCTGCTTCAATAATATGCATTACCCCGCTTCTGTCGAGCAGGTAAATCATATCATCAGCTATTATTGGCGAGGCATAAAACTGATCTGTAAAATAACGCGACCACAGAGTATCACCTTTCTCTGCGTTATAGCAAGCTATATCGCCATTACCTGTAGCAACAAACAGGAATTTATCTGTTGCAACAGGGCTTGAGACATCAGGAGTGAAGGTATTATCTTCCCATATTATTGATGCTCCGGCTCCTCCTCTTATTGCAGAAAGTTTTGCATAATCAGTTACAGAGTAGACCATTGTGCTGTTTACTGCAAGTGATGGCGCAACGTCGCCGCTTAAGCACTCAACCGACCACAACTCAGCACCGGTAATTGCATCATAACTGGTTACATTTGGATTTCCATTAATTACAAGTTGGGGTTTGCCGCCGAAATATGCTATAATAGGTGAAGACCAAACAGGACGACCCTGGCGGATAGTTTCCCACTTAAGCTCCCCTGTTTCAGCCTCAAATCCCATCAGCGATAATTTTTCATTACTGTCGAACTGTACAAGCAGCAGCTTATCGTATATTATCAAAGAAGAAGCATATCCGTAAACATTATCAGGCAATCCGATGTTTTTTGACCACAGCAACTTTCCATCATGGTCAAATGCAACAAGATTCCCGTTTGCAAATACCGCACATACAACCTTTCCATTTACTGCAGCAGTTGAAGCTGCAAGTCCTGTATCCTGGTCTGTTTCAGGCGATACCTCAGATTCCCCCGGGATATTTGAAGCACTTCCTGTCCAGAGTAATTTCCCGGTTTTTTTATCAAAACAATATACCTCACACTCTTTATCCCCGGCTCCGGTAAGAAAAATCTTATCTTCCCATATAACCGGTGAACTTTGTCCGGGTTTCGGAATCTCGGTTTTCCATTCAATATTTTTTCCTTCTGCACCATTCCATTCAATTGAATAGCCTGATCCTCCTGCAATGCCCCTGCTGTCCTGACCTCTGAAAGAAGGGTAGTTGGTTTTATCAGGCTCAGGGACCTTTGCACTGGTTTTTCCGCCACCTGAAGATGTGACATTTGCCTGACCTGTCGGATCAGGAAGGTCAGCCCGTAACAAAAATGAAGATGCAATAGCTGTAACAGTAATAATGGAAGCAGCCGCAATAAGATACCTCCTGTTCTTTTCCTGTTTGTCAAGAATGTCTTGTTTTGCACCAGGAAGAACCGGTGATATTTTCTGATTATCAGCAATAAGCCGCTGACACAGGATAAATAATAATGCACCGGCAAGAAGAAGATATGAACCTGTTTCAACTTGCCACCTCGATGAAAAGTACGCTTTTCGTGCCATCAGATCCATCGCCCTTACCTGTTCAGCCTTAGCGGCATTTGCAGGATCTTTATCAAATTGTTCTTTAACTGAAATTAACGCAGGACTATCCAGTGGATTGATGGTTTTAAGTTGTATCAGGCTAAATAGCATAGTCAGTGCCACAATAAGTGTAAATCCGCCAGCAATCTGGCTTACCACTTTTAGAATGCTAATATCTTTATCAGTAATATTAAGCTTCATTATAACTTTTTACTTTAATAGGACAATACTTGAAACACTTTCCGCAACTATAGCACTTACCCTGGTCAGGTTTATACTCAGTTCTCCGGCTTCTTATTGAAAGTGAGACCATTCCAATTCCCAGTGCTATGCCCAGGAATATTCCGGCCCATGGAGACGCTTTTCTGAATCGGTTTATAATAAACTCTTCCTGTGCAAACAAATCAGTCTCTGTCTGACCTGCTTCCTTGAATGCCAGAGCTGATTTTGTCACTGCCTCAATACCTGATTCCTTTTCAAATCTTATTTCACGTGAGAGTCTGACTGTGCTGTTTATAACTGAAAGGGCAGGAGCCAGGTTTTTAAACATGTAAGCGCCTGCGATTGCAAAAAGAGGAATAAACAGAATATAAAGAATAAACCTTTTTCTTGACTTTTCAGGCTCTTCTTTCACCTGTTCAGTGTTTGAAGGTAAAATGGCATCATAGGGACATGACTCCTCACATAATCTGCAATTGGTACATTCCGCAGGAGTAATAGTAAGATGTTTACCTGCAAATCTTGAAAAAATATTCAGGAGAACCCCGTAAGGACATAAATATCTGCAATATGGACGATTTACAAATATCCCGGCCAAAAGCAGGAGCACACCGAAAATTATCATTGTATAAGGTGCATCAAGCCTGAATATTCCGACAAAAGGATCATACCTGCATATCAGAAACGTACTATTTGTAGCAGAGAACAGAACGGCCAGGGCAAGGTATACGAATGGAACTGAGGCCAGAATGACTTCAATAGTTTTTGGGAGTTTTACGGGTGCAAATCCGGTCAGCTCCTGAATTGCACCAAGCGGACAAACGCCTGCACAGAAAACCCTGCCATACAGAAGTGCAAATAGCAGAGGAATTATAAAAAACAACAGAGCAGTAAGAGGAATTGTATAGCCATCATTGAAAAGAGCTAGTGCTACATTCTGAACCGATCCAACTGAACAAATACAGCCTTCTCTGAAAAAACCAAAGTAAGCCAGCGAAAAGACTGACATCCATAATAGTCCCTGCCGCGATCGTTTTTTAAGCGCAAGCCATGTTGTTACTGTCAATGCTCCAATCAGCACAGCTAAATCAAAATACTGCCATCCCGGAGCTCTCTGAGCTGGCAGTTGCTGCTCGGGATAAGCATAATCTGTTTCAAACTCAGGCCGTGGAAACCTGTCCTGTGCAAAAAGTACTGCATGCCAGCACAACAGCAGAATTAATATTATATATGGAAGCGCTTTCTTCACTTTTATCTTTTTACTTTTGTCTTTTGTCTTTTTCAATGTAGGAAAATTCAACCGGCACTCTGCTTATTGCATTAGACGGACATGAACGTGCAATAGAACAATCATTGCAGTTAACACACAGATCCTGTTTAATCTGCATATAAAGTGAACCATTTCCGAAATCAGCACAACCCTTAACGCATTTCGCACAGCCGTCACAAAGATCTTCGTTAATGTGATACTCAAAATAAGGTTCTTCTACGAATTTTCTGTCGATTGCCCCAACCGGACATAACTGATTTTCCGCAGCTGTGCTTATATTCTTTACACCCTGACGCTGATATCCGCCACACAAATCGCAATAACCGCACATCTGATATGCATGCACACATTTCGAAGCTGAGGGAGTCAATACGCAGTTGGTCTTACAGTTACCACATGTTGTACACTTAAATGGATCAATCTGCCACACATATCCTGTCGTATTTGTCTTCTTTGCCAGAGCTAAAGGAATAAGAATTAGAGGGACAGCAACTATGAACTTACCTGCTTTCCTTACAAATTCCCTTCTTGACTGATATTTATTTTTTTCTTCGTCCATAGCTGTTGGATTAGTACTTATTACAGTCTGTTTCTCCATTACATACTCCCTTCCCGGGGCATGCAGAGCATTCTTTTCCGGTAACAACTTTATTGCTCAAAGCGAGTACTATAAGAGCAAGAAGGGCCAGAAGTCCGTACCGCATCAGTTTCTTAAAGAATTCATTTCTATTCATAAACAATTGAATTTTAATTTTTTAACTAGTTCATTCAATTATTGTTCACTTATAAATAATTAATGCATTATCCAGTTTTTTTGCCCCCAACCCCCTAAAGGGGGCTTTAATTAATAGTCCTGATTACCCCCCTTCAGGGGGGAGGGGGGCAATAAGTTTCATTTTCTTTTATATATGTAAAGCTTTGAATCAAAAGGGTTTGCTGCATAAATTGTATTGCCGTCAACCGAGGCAAGATCAAGAGGAACAGAAGGTGTGAAATCATTTTTCGAAGAAACAAACTCAACAAACTCACCTGATTCTCCCAAAATCTTGATCCTGTTTATCCCTTTTTCTGCAGTGATATAACCAGTTTTTGTTTTTGCAAAATGGGCCGGATTACAACAACCACAGAAAGCATCAGGTGCTGTTCCCGGCTCACCGAAGTACATTATTGTTTCTCCTGTACTGCTTCGTGTTTCCAGCCTTCTGTGACCTGTGTTAGCAACATAAATAAGTCCATCTGAACCAAGAGTAACATCAAAATAGGGACTAGGCACGATAAACTGGCCGTCATTCCTGCCAACCATTCTGATAACCTCACCTCCCTTATCAAGAATATATATTGCCTTATTCCCGGCATCAGCAAAAGCCACGTTTGATTTGTTTGCTGAAACTGAAGTTATTATGCTGTTATTCTCAAAGGGTCCCCATTCATTCAATAACTTACCCTCAATGCTGATAACAAGCACCATATCCATTGTTGAAGCATATATTGTATCCCCAAAGAATGCGAGTGAAGTAACAGGAGCTGTTGCTGCAAACGTCCATAATTGTTTGAGTCTGGGATCGTAGCACGATATAAAAGAATCGCCACCAAGGTAGATATTCCCTGATTGAGATACAGTTACTGCCTTTAGCGAACCTTCCTTAACTTTAAACTCTTCGCTGATTTTCCAGTTACCATCAGGATAGATTATATTTTCAAAAGCAGCCGGAGAATTATCAGGGCCCTCTGATTTTGATGAGTCAAAAACCATATAGCCAATAAAAACAAGTAGTATCAGCACTGAAAAGATAGCAGCAAGTTTCTTATTCATTTCTTAGTTTTTACCAATGTTTAGACATAATAAATTTCTGGCATCCCTCATGATGAGGTATTTACCGGCAATTGCCATTGGTCCCCAGGCTTCAATTCCGTCTATGATCTTATGACTTGCGAGTAGTTTCACGCTTGTCTTTTCAATAGCAAAAAGGTATAAAATACAATCGTCATCAAGCAGGTACATCTTATTCCCGCTTACAATATAAGGTCCTAATCCGCGTCCGAACCTGCTGTCCTTTCCGCTCGACCAGACAGGAGTACGGAGGTCAGATTTATGATAACAGACCAGCTGTTTTTTTAGAGGTCCGGCGTTCTCAGGCATAACGCTCCATACATATTCTCCTATAATTATCGGTGTTTGCTGATCGCTTGCAATTCCTTCTGTTCCCTTGTGCTGTTCCTTTACAGTTGCTTTATATTTATTTCCGTCAAAATTAATTGCTATTCTTGCACCGCCTGCTCCATAGCTTCCGAATACAGCAATTTCATTATTGCCGAGCGGAATAGGAGAGGCAGCTGTTGTTGCCGGACTCCATTCAGTGGTCGACCAGAGCAGTTTTCCTGCATCTTCAGTTTCTGCTGATACGCCGCACACTCCGCCAACAGCATTATAAACATACATTTTCTTACCATATATTGTCATAGGCATTATTGAACCATGCGACATCCTGAGAGAATCAGGATTCGGAGTTGTCCATAATACATTTCCAGTTGCACAATCAACACCAATCATAAGAGCTTTCACACCGGGAGCAATAATAGCCACATCATTGTCAATCAGGGGACATTGGCCCGAGAAGAAATCAGGTGTTATCCTTCCTGTCTCACGTCCCGGAATGCCATATTCTTTTTCAAGATCAATTGACCAGAGAAAATTGCCGTTTATCGGATCGGTACACATAACATGCGACCGTGGTCCTATTGTAACAACATACTTATCTGTCACAGCCGGGATGGTTCTTGAATAACCATGGTTCCTTTTTAGCTCTACATAATACCAGCGACGCCATAATTCTTTTCCTGAAAAGAGTGAAAAACATCTGAGTACATCGGCTTTCTTTCGCTCGTTATAATCAAGCAAATAGACTCTTCCATTAAGTACAACGGGACCTGAATAACCTTCACCCAAAGTAGCTCTCCAAACAATCGGAGGCCCGCTTGTATCCCACGTCTCTGCCAGTGGAGTCGGATCTTTACTAATATTATCAAAATCAGCACCTCGGAACCTTGGCCAGCTTCCTGGTAGTATCTCATCCGGTTCTGCGATTGTGTCAAAAAACTCGCCAATAATAACAGAATCATTTCTTGTAACCATTTTAGGACGGTTATCCATTCCGGGAATTCTTTCTGTCAGATCAAGAGGTTGTTCCTTTACCAGCCACCATAACAGAGTAGCTGATAGCGCTGCTGCTATAAGTCCGGTTATATATAGATGTTTTCCTCTCACAATTTAAAATGACTCATTTACAATATATAAACAGATAATAGAATGAAGTCGCATGCAATATACTATTTCAAAGAATAGACACCAAGATATTCGCCATGCCGCATATAAAATCTTCCATTATCAATTACAGGATGAGACCAGTAGGGTCCGCTTCCTTTCGTTATCCTGAAAGATGATACAACATCAAGTTTTTCCGGTGATGGATTAACCAGACCCACATTGCCGCTTTTTTCTTCAGTAATGAAAAGCATTCCGTCGGCTGATATGACAGCTCCTTTGTTGTTCCAGTTTGTTATCCACTTTGTTTGCCCGGTAGTCCAGTCTACACAGATCCACCTGCCTTTTGAGTTTGTATCATGCGTTGAGCTGAAGATATAATTTCCTAAAAGCACCATTCCCCCAAGATGAGGATTAAGGTCTGTGTTTTTCCATACTACCGTTGGTGCGGAACCATCCTGATTCAGTTTAAGTTTTACAGCAACCTGCTCATATCCGTTTGCAGCACAGATGAAACCATGACGGTATATTGGGGTATTACAATGATTCTTATCGTAGTTTGGCTGCGCATTTGCCTCTTCGTAGTTAAACTTCCATAGAAGTTTGCCATTTGCTGAGTTTACAGCAATCAACTTTGAAGCAGTTACCGTTACAATAATTTTCATTCCGTTGTATTCAACCAGAAGAGGATTAACATAATTTGTACCATCGTCTATCGATGGAGTTTCCCAAACAACATTTCCGTTATCAATATTGAATGCCACCATAGATGCTTTTTTTCCTCCCGGTGTCCCGATCACGAGGTTGCCAACAAGCAAAGGTGACTCTGAAACTCCAAACTGGGGAATTTTACCGCTGTATTTATCGAAATAATCCACCGACCAGACTATTTTCCCGTCTTTACTGACGCAAACCATATCACCCATTCCGCTCACAAGAAGTATTTTTCCATTTATAACTGAAGGAGTACATCTGCTGTCAGGAAAATTACTGTCAGAAGCTTTGCCATATATTAATTCCCACATTTTTTTGCCATCCCGGGTAAATGCTGTCAATACATCATTGTTGCCTTTTCTCCCGGTGATATAAACAGCATCAGGTGTAACAGTAACACTTGAATATCCTGTTCCGACATCAGTTGATTCCCATAGTAAGGCAGGTCCGGATGCTGGCCAGATTTTAAGCAAACCACTTTCATTATAATTTCCAGATTGAAAGGGGCCCCTCCATCCATACTGAGTCTGTGCATTTGTTATATTTCCAGAAAGAAATATTAATAAGGAAAGCATTAATATTCTGTATTTTATATGCTTCATGCTTATGATATTTTATATATGCCGCAAGATAATAAAACAACTGAAAATTTATGATAATTTGTCCTTGATGATTATGTTTTTCTAAAATAATTAAGCATTTTTAACTAAACTTATTACTTGTTAAAAGTTATAGTTTTCTTTATCTTTTTATACTTGAAATGACATTTTTAAATTTAATTCGTGTATTAATATTATTTACTTATTGTAATTATTATATAACATATTATAAGTTTAAATGAATATTAACTTAATATATTAACACATATATTGAATATAAATATAAATCTGATTTGCAATAATAAAAATAATGCTAGCTTTGTTGTCTGATTATGAATAGTTGAAAACATAAATTTATTAATTAACGGGAATATGTGCGGAATAGTTGGAGTATTCGATCTGAAAGTCAACCATGCTGAGCTTAGGGCCACAGTCCTTAAGATGTCAAAAAAAATCAGGCACCGTGGTCCGGACTGGTCTGGACTTTTTTTTTGTGAAAAAGCAATTCTTGCCCATGAGCGGCTTTCTATAGTTGATCCTCAATCGGGTAAACAACCTTTGTATAGCAAGGATGGCAACCTTATTCTTGCTGTAAACGGTGAAATATATAATCATCAGGAGATCAGGAAGAGATATGAAAACACATACGAATTCCTCACTCACTCGGATTGTGAAGTAATTCTACCGCTTTATCGCGATAAGGGTACTGCATTCATCGAAGAACTCAGCGGAATATTCGCATTTGCACTTTATGATAAGGAAAAAGACTGTTACCTTATTGCAAGGGATCATATCGGCATTATACCATTATATATAGGATGGGATTCATTTGGCAATTTTTTTGTTGCATCTGAACTTAAAGCACTTGAAGGTGTTTGCAACAAAATTCAGGAGTTCCTGCCCGGTCACTACCTTTATAGTAAGGATGGGGTTATGACCAAATGGTATAAACGCGACTGGATGGAGTATTCTGCAGTTGAGAATAATGAAACCAGTATTGATGATCTGAAGGTAGCTCTTGAAGCTGCTGTTCACCGTCAGCTTATGTCAGACGTACCTTATGGTGTTCTTCTTTCGGGTGGTCTCGATTCATCTGTAGTTTCGGCAATTGCAAAAAAATTCGCGCCGAAAAGAATTGAAACCCAGGATAAAAGCGAAGCATGGTGGCCACAGTTACACTCTTTCGCTGTAGGACTCGATGGTTCTCCCGACCTGATTGCTGCCCGTAAGGTTGCTGCTCATATCGGAACAATACATCATGAAATTAATTTCACTGTACAGGAGGGACTTGATGCAATACGTGATGTAATTTATCATATTGAAACATATGATGTTACAACTATAAGGGCTTCTACTCCGATGTATTTGCTTGCAAGGGTAATAAAATCAATGGGAGTGAAGATGGTCCTTTCAGGTGAAGGCGCTGATGAAATATTCGGGGGATACCTCTATTTCCACAAAGCTCCTGATGCCAAATCATTTCACGAAGAGACAGTCCGGAAAATAAGTAAACTTCATCTTTACGATTGCCTGCGTGCAAATAAATCACTGGCTGCCTGGGGCGTTGAGGGACGAGTCCCTTTCCTCGATAAAGAGTTTATGGATGTTGCGATGCGTCTTAATCCAAAAGACAAGATGATAACGAAGGATAAAATGGAAAAGTGGGTATTGAGAAAAGCCTTCGAGGATTATTTGCCGGTAAGCGTTGCATGGAGGCAAAAGGAACAATTCTCTGACGGTGTCGGGTATAGCTGGATAGATACACTTAAAGCGCTTGTAGCCAAAGAGGTTACTGACGAACAGCTGGCAAATGCCAAATACCGTTTTCCTATTAATCCACCACCTACAAAAGAGGAATATTATTATAGAACGATATTTACAGACCACTTTCCATCTGATTCTGCAGCTTCCTGCGTTCCTTCGGTACCATCGGTAGCATGCAGCACTCCGGAAGCACTGGCCTGGGATGCTTCATTCAGAAATATGAACGATCCTTCTGGCAGAGCTGTCAAAAGCGTGCATAACGATTCGTATAAATAGGCAATACCCCTTGCCCCCTAAAGGGGGATTAATTATCTATTAATTAACCAATTACACAATCGTTTAGAATTTGCCCCCCTCTTCTTGGCTAATCTTTATATATAATTAAAATTCTATTACTGGATGAATTAAAAGGCTCAGTAATGGATTCATCAATTCGCTATGGGAAAACATTAATTAAATAGATTATCAGATAGTTGAAGAAGATTCCTCGCTCCGCTCTGAATGACAACAGTTATAGGGAATAGTAGGGAAGAAGTGGCGATTCGCAGAAATGATTCTTTATCCATTTCGAAATTTCTTCTGCGAATCGCCACTTCTTCCCCTTTTCTTCCCAAAGAATCCTGTCATTCCGAGCGGAGCGAGGAATCTCCAGCTTTGGGGCAATTAACTGAGAACTTTGTTTAGTTTGGTTTCATTTTCCAATTATATATTATACTTTTAGATATCTGAATAAATATTATACTTATTCATTCTAAATTAAAATTATAATATGAAAAGGAAAATTCCATTGGCACTTTGCGCTTCATATGCTCTGATATCATGCAGTACAGCGCCTAAAAATGAACCATTGCCAAATATTGTTTATATACTTGCCGACGACCTTGGTTATGGAGATCTGAGTTGTTATGGACAAACAAAATTTGCTACACCTAACATAGACCGCCTGGCTAGTCAGGGTATGCTATTCACACAACATTATACCGGTTGCACAGTTTCTGCTCCATCGCGATCAAGTCTGATGACCGGCCTTCATACCGGCCATACTCCTGTGAGAGGCAATAAGAACTGGGAACCGGAGGGAAACTGGCCTTTACCTGCTAATACGTTTACCCTTGGAAAAATGCTCCAAGCGAAAGGTTACACGACTGGTGCTTTCGGAAAATGGGGACTGGGCTATATAGAATCGGAAGGCGATCCTAATCTTCAGGGAATTAATGAGTTCTATGGGTATAACTGCCAGACTCTTGCTCATAATTACTATCCCGATCATCTTTGGAACAACCATGACAAGATTCTCCTGCCTGAAAATGACAGTAGCAAAAAAGGCATTTATGCACCCGACATAATCCACCAGGCTGCAATTAAATTCATTGAGTCGAATAAGGGAAAACCCTTTTTTCTTTTCTATCCTACTACAATACCTCATGCAGAACTTTTTGCAAAAGAAGAATATATGAACAAATTCAGGGGAAAGTTTCTTCCTGAAAAATCATATAAAGGAATTGACGGTGGACCAACATTCAGACAAGGTCCTTACGGCTCTCAACCGGAGGCCCATGCAGCATTTGCTGCCATGGTAACAGAGCTCGATGATTATGTTGGTGAACTTCTTGCTAAGCTTAAGGAGTTAGGCCTTGAAGAAAATACTATTGTAATGTTTGCTTCAGATAACGGTCCTCATCTTGAGGCTGGCGCAGATCCTGACTATTTTAACAGCAATGGCAATCTGAGAGGATATAAGCGCGATATGTATGAGGGAGGAATAAGAACCCCTATGCTGGTAAAATGGCCCGGGAAAGTTAAAGCGGGTTCAAAAAGCGACCATATTTCAGCATTCTGGGATATACTGCCGACATTAGCAGAAATAACAGGTGCCAAAGTTGCAGGTGAATTGGATGGAATTTCCTTCCTCCCCGAACTTCTTGGAAAAAAGCAAAAACAACACAAGTATTTATACTGGGAGTTCCACGAACAGGGTGGTAAAACTGCAATCAGAATGGGTGACTGGAAAGCAGTGAAATTAAACATTGACAAAGTTCCTCAGGGTGTTACAGAACTATATGATTTGTCAAATGACCCTGGTGAAACCAACAATGTAGCCGATGCTAATCCGGAAATAGTAAAAAAGATGGAAGAACTTATGAAACAGGCACATAAGCCTTCGGAAGTATTTCCGTTTGCATTTGAATAATCAGCCCCCCATCTTCCCTGAACGGGGGCTAAGTATTTGTGCAAATGAAGCCCTCTTTAGAGCCTGTCCCGAGCGAAGTCTCGGGAGGGTTTGGGGGCAAAGAACATAAAATAGATGAACTTACTATCAAAAAAAATCAATCTTCTTTCAGGTGCTCTTGGCTTAATGTCTCTTGCATCAACTCAAGCGGCTAATGCACAATCAGCAGAGAAGCCAAATATTATTATAATATATGCTGATGACCTGGGTTACGGTGATGTAAGCTGTTATGGTGCTACGAGCCTTAAAACTCCTAATATCGACAGGATCGCAAGTCAGGGCCTTCGGTTTACTAACGCTCATTGTACTTCCGCAACAAGTACACCTTCGCGATACTCACTGCTTACCGGCGAATATGCCTGGAGAAAAAAGGGAACTGGTGTCGCTACCGGTGATGCTATTGCAATAATTCAACCAGGAAGAACCACAATTGCCACAATCCTGAAGAAAGCCGGCTATACAACTGGAGTTGTCGGGAAATGGCATCTTGGACTGGGTGAGGCAGGAGGAGCAGATTGGAATGGCGAGATTAAATCCGGCCCGATGGATATTGGATTTGATTACAGTTTTATTCTTCCGGCAACTGGTGACCGTGTTCCATGTGTTTTTGTCGAAAACAGAAGGGTAGTCGGGCTCGACCAAAACGATCCTATTAAAGTTAGTTTCTCCGATCCTATACTTACAGAACCCACAGGAAAAGATCACCCTGAACTCCTTAAAATGCATCCGAGCCATGGTCACGATATGACTATTGTAAACGGAATAAGCAGGATAGGATATATGAGCGGTGGTAAGTCTGCTCTCTGGATTGATGAGGATATTGCTGATATAATAACAGGCAAAGCTGTCAGATTCATTGAAAATAACAAGGATAAACCATTCTTTCTGTACTTTGCCACTCATGATATTCATGTTCCCCGCGTTCCGAATCAACGGTTTGTAGGTAAAAGCGGTATGGGACCACGTGGGGATGCTATTCTTGAATTCGACTGGTCGGTTGGTGAAATACGTAATACCATAGATAATCTTAAATTGTCAGGAAAAACATTAATAATTGTTACAAGCGATAATGGTCCGGTTGTAGACGATGGTTATAAAGACCAGGCTGTTGAACTACTTGGTAATCACAAGCCGGCCGGCCCGCTCAGAGGAGGCAAATACAGCTTGTTTGACGGAGGGACCAGAGTCGCATTTATTGCAAGCTGGAAAGGAAAGATTAAACCCGGAATAAGCGATGCGCTTTTCAGCCAGATAGACCTGATGGCTTCGATTGCAGCACTAACAGGCCAAGCACTGGCCAAAGATGATGCCCCCGACAGTTTTAACAGCCTAAACACACTCATTGGCAAATCTAAATCAGGACGAGAATACCTTGTTGAACATGCCGGCAGGCTTACAATTATAAAGGGTAACTGGAAGTTTATCGAGCCGGGTGGCGGACAGAAATTACAGGTAAATACAAATACCGAAACAGGAAATGACACTGAACCACAGTTATACAATCTTAAAACTGATCTTGGCGAGAAAAACAATGTTGCTGCACAGAATCCTATTATTGTTAAAGAATTAACAGAACTTCTTCAAAAAGTAAAAGATAACGGTAGAACAAGATAATAAAATTTTAAAATGATTAACGAGAGAATTAAGTCATTGGGACTAGGTCTGATTTCCATCGCACAAGCGATTCCAAGTGTACTTTTAAGTCAACCTTCTGATAAAAAACCGAATGTTATCTTCATTCTGCTTGATGATTATGGATATGCCGACCTTGGCTGCTACGGTAGCAAATACTATCTGACTCCAAACATTGACAGGCTCGCAAAACAGGGAGTGAGATTTACAGATGCATATGCTGCCTGTCCGGTATCTTCACCAACACGGGCATCTGTTATGACCGGTAAATATCCGGTTAATTCTGGCATAACCGACTGGATACCCGGAAGACAGGCTTCTAACACCGGCTCACCGGCTGATAAGCTTATTGCCTTGCCTTTCAATCTTAAACTTGATCTTAATGAGATAACTATCGCTGAAGTACTCAAGAAAAATGGTTATAAAACTATGATCTCTGGGAAGTGGCATTTGGGAGAGACAGATGAGTACTGGCCTGAAAATCAGGGATTCGATGTAAACAAGGGCGGATTCAGTAAAGGTTCTCCGGTTAAAAATAATGTTTCAGATGGATATTTTTCTCCATATGGAAACCCAAGACTTGAGGATGGACCTTTGGGTGAATATCTTACTGACCGGCAGACAGATGAGGCAATAAGCTTTATTCAGGATAATAAGGAAAAGCCATTCTATGTCTATCTCTCATATTACGCTGTTCATAATCCAATGCAGGGGAAAGAGAAACTAATAGAATATTTTACTCAAAGGGCTGATTCAATGGGCCTCTCAAAACAGGAAGCATTTACACGGGAAAAGGATTGGATTCTACCTTCAATGAGTAATAATTATAAAGAAAGAGTTATTCAGAGTAATCCCGTTTATGCTGCAATGATATATAGTGTTGATGAAAATATAGGAAAACTGCTTTCAAATCTGGAGGAACTCAGGCTTGATAAAAACACAATAATAATATTTACATCAGATAACGGAGGGCTCTCAACATCAGAAGGATCACCCACATGTAATTACCCTCTCAGAGCAGGAAAAGGATGGCTTTATGAGGGAGGTATTAGAGTGCCATTAATTGTCAGATATCCTTCCAAAGGTAAACCTGGTACCGAAATAAAAACACCTGTATCTTCAATAGACTTTTTCTCAACCATTCTTGAGATGACAGGATCTGAGGATGTTAAAACAGATGGCATCAGTTTTGTTTCATTATTTAAGAATGATAAGATGAATGAGCGAGCTCTTTTCTGGCACTATCCACACTATTCAAATCAGGGGGTTGAGCCGGGAAGTGCCGTGAGGCTGGGTAATTTCAAACTAATTGATAATTTCCAGTCGGGAAAGCAGGAGTTATATAATCTTGAAAAGGATTTATCTGAAACAAATGATATTTCAGCTTCAAATCCTGAAAAAACAAAAGAACTTTACAATTTGCTCAAAGATTGGAGAACTAAAACCGGAGCAAAAATGATGATCCCTAATCCCTCATGGGTTGGTGTAAAAAAATAATGCGAGAATAACTCCTTGTTTAATAAAAAAGCTAAATGATAAACCTTAAATCTGCAATCAGTCTGGGAGTAGTGTCGCTGGCAGCAATGCAGGCAACAGCCCAGAAAACAACGACTTTCAAACCGGTAAGTCCGAATATAGTTCTCATTTTAATGGACGATATGGGATATGGCGACATAGGAAGAACAGGGGCAAACCAATATGAGACTCCAAATCTTAACCGACTCGCTAATCAGGGAATGCAGTTCACATGGTATTATTGCCCTCAGGCAGTAAGCAGTGCCTCCAGGGCAGGACTACTTACAGGCTGCTATCCTAACAGGGTTGGCATATCAGGGGCTCTCATGCCATGGGCTCAGATTGGCATAAACAGCGAGGAAACAACAATAGCTGAGATACTTAAAACAAAAGGTTATAGTACAGGAATCATCGGAAAATGGCACCTCGGTCATCTGAAACCTTTTCTTCCCTTGCAACACGGATTCGATGAATATTATGGCATTCCGTACTCAAACGATATGTGGCCTGTTGATTTTGACGGTGTTCCCATACGGCTAAAGGATACAACAAGTAATAAAATGAAATATCCGGTTCTTCCCCTGATTGAAGGAAATGACAAAGTGGGAGAAGTACCTGATCTTGCCGGTCAGGATAAACTGACAACCGAATATACTGAAAGGGCAGTAAAATTCATTGAAAAACATAAGAAGGAACCCTTTTTTCTTTATTTCCCTCATTCTATGGTTCATATTCCTCTTGGCGTATCTGATAAATTCAGAGGCAAAAGCAAGCAGGGAATGTATGGCGATGTAATGATGGAAGTTGACTGGTCAATCGGCGAGATCATGAAAGCTCTTGAGAAGAATGGTCTTGAAAAGAATACTCTTGTCATATTCACAAGCGATAACGGACCCTGGCTTAACTTCGGGAATCATGCCGGAACTACCGGTGGACTTCGTGAAGGAAAAGGCAGCAGCTGGGAAGGTGGTCAACGTGTACCCTGTATCATGAGATGGCCCGGAGTTATTCCTGCCGGAGCGATCTGCAGTCAGATAGCCTCCTCAATTGATATCCTGCCGACACTGGCAGCTATAACAGGTGCTGCACTTCCCGAAAAGATAATTGACGGGGTCAGCATCCTTCCTTTAATGCTTGGTGATAAAACTGCATCCCCCCGAAATGAGTTCTATTACTATTATCAGCAGAATGCACTCGAAGCTGTACAAAGCAAATTCTGGAAGCTTGTTCTGCCGCACACCGGACGTACGTATCGGGGAAAGAAACCAGGAGCCGATGGCTGGCCCGGACCTACAGGTGCTGAAGTAATAAAGAGTGCACAACTTTACGATTTGCGTCGCGATCCGGGAGAATGGTACGATCTGGCTGCTATCTATCCCGAAAAAGTCAGGGAACTCGAATTACTTGCCGAAAAGGCAAGAGCTGATCTGGGCGATGAACTAACTAAAAATCCTGGTGCAAACAGACGCAAATCAGGTACAATAAAATAGTTGCATTAAATTATATATCAACAACATAACCCCCCTTTATGGAGGGCAGGGGGGCAGCTGGACAGGGGCAAATAATTTGAAAAAAAATAATATGATAAACTTTAAACATTTTCTCGGAATTGGCGCAGCTACATTGTTAGTATCCAATTCATCAGCTCAGGAAGCGCAAAAACGGCCTAACATCCTGTGGATCTCCACAGAAGATTTAAGTCCTCATATGGGCTGTTATGGTGATGCGGTAGCAAAAACACCAAATATTGACAAACTTGCTTCTAAGGGAATCCGGTACACGAATGTTTTTACATCAGCTGCAATCAGCTCTCCTGTGAGGGCTGGAATGATCACAGGCATGTATTCAACCTCCATCGGATGCATGCATATGAGGACCACTTCATATCGCAGGTCTGTTGATAATCCTATTGAATTCACAGCAGTTCCTCCACATTATGTAAAAGCATTTACAGAGTATATGAGGGCTTCAGGATACTATTGCACTAATAACAACAAAACCGATTACCAGTTTGCTAAAGACCCGGTTCCCGCAAGTATCTGGGATGAAAGTAGCAGGAAAGCCCACTATAGGAATCGCAGCGATAAAAGCCAGCCATTCTTTGCTGTCTTCAACTGGGTCGGTACCCATGAAAGTCAGAACTGGAATATAAGCAAAGTAAAAACTGATCCGAAGACAGTAAAGGTACCACCATATTATCCTGATAATGAAATAATAAGAAAGAATATTGCCAAAATGTATGATAACATTGCAACTCTCGACTCTGTGGTAGGTGCATTGATATCAGAACTTGAGAAAGAGGGTGAACTTGAGAATACAATTATCTTTTTCTGGGGCGACCATGGCGACGGTCTGCCAAGAGCCAAAAGATGGTTATACGACTCCGGACTTAACATTCCTCTGATTATTAAGTATCCAGGTAAGAATAATACTGCCAGAGTAGATAACAGATTGATAAGTTCAATTGACTTTGGTCCGACTGTACTCTCACTTGCAGGTATACCGGTCCCTGCTCACATGCAGGGAATTCCCTTTCTGGGCGATCAGATCGGAGAACCAAGGGATGCTGTTTATGGAGCACGTGACAGGGTAGATGAATCGTACGATATGATACGTTCTGTGAGAACCAAAGACTATCTCTATATCCGTAATTATTATCCAAACGAACCATTTCCAATATGGGTGCCATACCTGAGCAACATGCCAATTTATAAAGAGATGCTGCGACTGGATGCAGAGGGAAAACTATCTGGTCCCCAGAAAAGCTGGATGGCATATTCGCGTCCTCCTGAAGAATTATACGATGTAAAAACAGATCCCTTTCAGATAAAAAATCTTGTAAAAGATCCTTCCCTTAAGCTTGTGCTTGCAGATTTGCGAAGAAAGCACAAAGTATGGACGATGGAAACCGGCGATCTCGGACATATGAACGAGTCGGAGATGATCGAACAGATGTGGCCCGGAGGGAAACAGCCTGTTACTGATTCTCCGTATTTTGTAATAAACAGTCCGGAAGACCGCTCTTCAAAAAACTATAGACAGGGCGGAAAATACTCTTCTCCAATGACCTTAAGTTTCTATTGTCCAACTCACGGTGCTTCCCTTGTTTATACTTTTGAAGATGCAAAAGATCAGCACTGGTTACTTTACAACGGACCTATTCATCTTAAACAGGGCAGCCATAATATACGTGTAAAAGCAGTGCGATATGGTTATAAAGAGAGTGAAGAATTGAAAGGAACTTTTGAGATTAAATAGTAATTAAGTACTGTGCAAAATCTTCAGAATAAAATTATTAAACGAACCACTCATAATACTTTCTAAAATGAATTTAAAAAACAGTTACCCATTGCGCCTTTGTGCCATTGCGCCTTTGTACCTTGCCACCTCGCTCTCTTCGAACGCTCAGCAACCACGCCCAAACATCATTTACATAATGAGCGATGATCACGCATATCAGGCCATTAGTGCCTATGGCGGGGCGCTGAAAGATCTGGCACCAACTCCAAATATCGACATAATTGCTGCTAACGGAATGCGTTTCAACAGGTGCCTTGTTACAAACTCAATTTCAGGTCCGTGCCGGGCAGTTGTTCTTACAGGCAAATACAGTCACCTGAATGGATTCGTTAAGAATGAGGGACAGGCACCATTCGACAGCTCACAACAGACATTTCCCAAGTTGCTTCAGGCGGCAGGTTACAATACAGGTATGATTGGAAAGTGGCATCTGGGATCTGATCCTACAGGTTTTGACCACTGGGATATCCTCCCCGGTCAGGGTAATTATTACAATCCTGATTTTATAACTAAAGATGGAAGAAAAGTCGTAAACGGATATGTTACTGAACTGATAACTGACAAGAGCATTGAGTGGATAAAAAGTGTAAAGGGTAACGGCAAACCATTTATGCTTATGATGCACCATAAAGCGCCCCATCGCGAATGGCAACCCGGACCGAACGAATTATCTCTTTATAAGGATGTTACGTTCCCGGAACCTTCCACACTTTTTGATGATTACTCTGGCAGGGGAACTGCTGAAAGATCGCAGGACATGACTATTTCAAAGACTATGAGACTGATAGAGGATCTTAAGTTATATCCCAAAAATACAACAGTAAAAAACGTTGGTCTAAACCGTATGAATCCTGAACAATTGGCAGCATGGGATAAGGTTTATGACCCGATCATAAGCTATTTTTATGGTGCAAATCTCTCAGGAAAGGAATTAATCAGTTATAAATATCAGCGTTACCTCCAGGATTATCTTGCATGCATAGCTGCTGTTGATAAAAGTGTTGGAGAAGTACTCGATTATCTGAAAGAAAATGGGCTTGATAAAAATACTATAGTAATTTATGCCTCCGACCAGGGCTTTTATCTGGGAGAACACGGCTGGTTCGATAAGAGATGGATGTTTGAGGAATCATACCGCACTCCTTTGCTTATTCAGTGGCCGGGCGTTACAAAGCCCGGAAGTGTAAACAGCGATATTGTTTCCAATCTTGACTTCGCTGAGACAATGCTTGATATGGCAGGAGTTAAAGTACCATCAGATATGCAGGGCAGGAGCATGGTTTCCATCCTTAAAGGTAAATCACCAAAAGACTGGAGGACAGAGCATTATTACCACTATTATGAATACCCTGCCGTACATAGCGTTAAGCGTCATTACGGAATAAGTACAGAGCAATATAAACTCATTCACTATTATTATGATATTGATGAATGGGAACTATTTGATCTTAAGGCTGATCCGCAGGAAATGAGAAATGTTTATAATGATCCTTCATATGCGTCTGCAAAAGCGGATCTTCATAAAAGGCTTACTAAACTGAGAATAGAGTATAAGGATACCGACGAGATGACAAATTCGTTTCTGCCAAAGAAATAAATTTTTAAAGTTCTATTTCAGACAAATAAGCTTTGTAAATAATGATAGGTAATTCATTGTTTTTCAATAGGCATTTCATTATTAGCATATTATTGTTTTTTGGAATTACTGCATACTCTCAAAATGCTGAGAATATAATAGTTGATACCATAAAACCCGGTAACTTCTATAAAACAGACAGCATTTTCTCATTCCGCTCACCTAAAGGTTACTTTCCGTCGATGGCTCATAATTTCAGAGCACAGATAACCTCACCATTACGATTTTCAAAAAAAGAGTGGCTCCTGACAGGTGCTGCGGCAGGAATTACAACGTCACTTTTCTTCCTTGATGCTGAATTAGACAAATGGGCAACCGTTCAAAAAGATAAGCATCCATTTGTTGAAAATGTGTCGCCGGTTTTCACCGAATTCGGGGGCAAATATGGTTATGGTCTGGTTGGAGTAATTGGCACAATGAGTGCGCTTTTCAAAAAACAAAAAGGAGTTCAGACCAGCCTGCTGGCATCTCAGGCAGTCATTACATCCGGAGTTTGGTTACAGACTATCAAGTTATTAACGGGAAGGGAGCGCCCGAAGGGAGCATACCTGTATAGTCAGAATACTTCCGGTGAGTGGAATGGTCCCTTTTCCAGGTTTGAGAAACAGGGAGCATATAACAAATCTGTATTTGCCTATGATGCTTTTCCATCAGGCCACACAGCAGTTGCCTTTTCTATTGCTACTGTTTTTGCAACACAATACAATGATGTAAAAGCTATTCCAATAGTTTGCTATTCCACCGCATCTCTCATAGGAATCAGCCGGATGATTGAACATGAACACTGGGCATCTGATGTGTTTGCGGGCGCTGTATTAGGATACTTTTGCGGAAAACAGGTAACAAAACACATCAATAAAACTCACAGTAAAATACCGGGATTAGCAAATGGCCACCTCCCAGCTACCCAGGTAACTTTTATTCAATATGGGAACCAGGCAGGATTTGCTATACGCTGGTAATCACAACCTGTGTGCTGAAATACAGCAGTTCTTAAACTTTTTACCGCTTCCGCATGGACAAGGATCATTTCTCTCAGGTATCACCGGCTTAATTACCTGATTTTCCTTGTTTCGTATCCAGCTCATAACATTGGCAGGTGCTCGTTTAGCCTTAAGTTCCTTCGCCATATAATCCATATATGGCTCAACGTATTTAAAGAAATTCTTATATCCCTCACACAGATAGTTTAATCCGGGTTGCCCTTCAGGAGTATTGATAAACCTGTGCTTCGGACATTCTCCATGACATGCATAACGCACGTCGCACTGCAGGCAGTAACGCGGCAGCTTATTCCTTTTATCAATCCCGAAATCAAACTGCCGCTGCGATTTAACAAGATCAATCATGGGAACCTCTTTAATGTTACCCAGAAAATATTCGGGATAAACGTAATGGTCGCACGAAAAAAGATCGCCGTTATGTTCCATTACAAGAGCATCTCCGCATGTTTCGGAAAATACGCAAAGGCCAGGCATCTCACCAACATAATTTGCAAGAGAGGTATCGAATATCTGAACATAATATTTTGCAACATCGTGTCTTACCCATTCATTAAACACTTTAATCAGAAAAGCACCAAACTCTTTTCCGCTTACCGACCAGTCGGTTACCGTTGCATTATCTCCGAATATGGGTGATACCAGATTCAATTGATCATTATCCTGCTTATTGGCACTTCGCTCAACAACCGGGAGAAACTGAATAAAACCGCTTCCGATTTTCTTCAGAAACCTGTATGTTTCTGTGGCGTATGCGACATTATAACTGTTTACGCAACTGAGTGTGTTGAATTCAACTTTATGCTTATGAAGCAATTCAATTCCCTTCATGGCACTTTTAAAAGTGGGTTTTCCAGAATTTGTCTTCCTGTAATGATCGTGGTTATGTTCTTCACCATCAATTGAGATACCTACAAGTATATTATTATCAGTAAAGAACTTACACCAGTCTTCATTCAGTCTGGTTCCATTTGTCTGGAAAGCATTTTCAATTGTTTTTCCGCCGCCGTATTTCTTTTGAAGATCAATTGCTTTTTTGAAGAAATCAAGTCCCATAAGTGTGGGTTCACCTCCCTGCCATGTAAACGTAACTACAGGAATCTGGTGAGCTTCAATAAACTGTTTTGTGTATTCCTCCAGCAATTCATCACTCATTCTGAATTGCTTTTCTGAAGGATATAACTTTTTCTTTTCCAGATAATAGCAATAGGTGCAATTCAGATTACACGACGGGCCGGCCGGCTTAAGCATAACATGAAAAGCATCGGGACGTTGTAGTTTTAAAGCATCGGTGAAAAGAATATCGGTTTTCATGTTATTATCAGGTTGAACGCAAAAATAGTACTATCAGAGTTAGATGCAAGCGTATGCTATTCTGTTTTTGTGAATATGGGAATTACTGTTAGCTTTACACTTCATCAGATAATACTGAATAAAAATCCTCCTTAAATGACTAAAACTGCGCACATAATTTTCCTGACTATCCTTGTTAGCATTGTATTCTGCACACTGGTTTTGCTTATAAATAGCGGTATTTCATATTATAGTTTAAGTCTTGAAGAGAGAGTATATAATGCTGATCATGATATGCTTAAACCAAGCGGTGTTCTTGGACATGGTCTCGGCATAGCAGGCACGTTGTTTATTATTGTTGGAGTGAGTTCCTATATGGCCCGAAAACGCTACCGCTTTCTGTCAAGGATCGGAATATTGAAACACTGGCTTGAATTTCATATTTTTCTATGCACACTTGGACCTATATTAATCCTTTTTCATACAGCCTTTAAATTTGGCGGACTTGTCGCTGTAAGCTTTTGGAGTATGGTCGCCGTCTTTCTCAGCGGAATAATAGGAAGATTCATCTATTTACAGATTCCACGATCTATCGAAGGAAGAGAATTGAGCTTAACTGAAGTCAGAGAGATGAAAGGCGATGTGGCTGGACTTATAAGAAATTCATATAAACTTGATGATGAGGGCTTTAATATTATATCTGAATCAATAAAAAAGAAATTTGAATTATATCATAAAAGTGTCTTTGTTCGTTATATACGTAAACACATTGATGACAGGAGATCAATAAAATCAGTCAAAACTGTTCTGAAAAAAACCGGATTACCTAAAAATGAATATAAAAAAGTTATTGCTTTAGTGAAAGATGATATTATGCTGAACAGAAGAATTGAGAGACTGGAAACAATGCAGAACCTTTTTAAATACTGGCATGTAGTTCATTCTCCTTTTGCTCTGGTTATGCTCATTATCATGGTGATTCATGTTTCTGTTACAATACTGTTTGGCTACAGGTGGATATTCTGATTATGGAATTACTTATTGAAAACATTCTTATTTATTCGCTTGCAGCACTGCTCTGCATAACTGTTGTTATTATTTATCTTAGGAAAAAAAGCAGGGAATCAAGGGTTGTTGATGAAAAAATTAAAAAGGCAAAAGAGGAGGGTTTTCATGAACCAATTTCAATGCATCCTGTTGTTGATGTTAACAGCTGCATCCAAACAGGAGCTTGCATTGCAGCATGTCCTGAACATGATATTCTGGGTATTCGGAATGGGAAAGCAACAATTATAAATGCCTCACAGTGCATTGGACATGGGGCCTGTTTTCATGCATGTCCAACCGAAGCAATAAGCCTCAGAATTGGTACAGAAAAGCGCGGTGTTGATCTTCCTCACATAAGTCAGAATTTCGAAACTAACGTTTCGGGAATTTATATTGCCGGTGAACTTGGTGGTATGGGACTTATTAAAAATGCGGTAGAGCAGGGGAGACAGGCAACAGAAAATATAATTAAATCGCTCATAAAGAACCATAATGCTGATTTTGATCTCATTATTATAGGTGCTGGCCCGGCTGGTATCTCGGCAGGGCTCACGGCAAAAAAACATGGTATCAGGTTTCTTATCCTCGAACAGGATACACTTGGCGGGACCGTCTTTACATTCCCGAGAAAGAAGATTATTATGACATCACCAATGGACCTTCCTCTGTTCGGTAAGATAAAACTCTTCGAAACAAGTAAAACTGAATTGCTTGATTTATGGCATACAGTTCTGAATAAGAATAACATAACTGTAACTGAAAATTCAAAGGTTGAATCAATTGGCCCCGAAAATGGCATTTTCAGGGTCAAAACCATTAAGGACGAACAATTCACATCCTCACATGTATTGCTGTCAATAGGTAGAAGGGGCACGCCCAGGAAGTTAAATGTTCCCGGAGAATTGAAAGAAAAAGTTGCCTATAGGCTACTCGAACCTGAAGATATTTCAGGTAAACATATTATTGTAGTGGGTGGCGGTGATTCAGCTGTTGAATCAGCATTAATGCTCGCCGATAAGAATAAAGTGATCCTGTCATACCGTAATGAGGTTTTTAACAGAATCAAACCATTGAACAGTTTGGCTCTGAATAAAGCAATTGCAGATAGTAAGCTCGAAGTATTACTAAGTTCCAACCTGATATCAATTGAGGATGAAACAATTCATCTGGCTGCAGGAAACGGGGCTGAAATACTTACATTAAAGAATGATCTTGTTTATATATTTGCAGGTGGCGAACTCCCAACGCAGTTTCTCGAAAAAGCGGGAATAAAAATCACTAAAAAATTTGGTGAAACAGTAATGAAACACTGAAAGAGCAAATAGTAAAAAACCAAAAGTAATTAAGTTATTGAGTAACCAGCAACTAATTAATAATTTGAAAAAAGGAATCTTCATACTGCTTATTTCGCTTTCTTTTGCCAGATTGAACGGTCAGCTTTCACCCGGAGATTTATCTAAAGTTCACGAAAACCTTGAAGGGATCTCAAATTGTACACAGTGTCATGTACTTGGCAATAAAGTTTCCGGTGAAAAATGTCTTGTGTGCCATACTGAAATTCAGAACAGGATGGTCTTTCAGAAAGGATATCATGGGTCAACCGAGGTCAGGGGAAAGGATTGTTTTACCTGTCACCGTGAGCACAATGGTAAAAACTTCCAGCTTATCCGGCTCGATACTGCCAGATTTGATCATAAACTTACAGGATGGGCACTATCTGTCCCGCATGATAATAAAGGTTGCCGCGATTGTCACGCCGCTAAGTTTATTACAGACCCTAAGTTAAAAAGTAAAAAATTCACTTATCTGGGTGTTAGTACTGACTGTCTGAACTGTCACGCTGATTACCATCAGAAAACCCTTCCTGCAGACTGCGAAGGTTGCCACACCTCTGAATCATTTAAGCCTGCAACGAAATTCAACCATAACAACTCCAAATTTAAACTCATCGGCAAACATAAAAACATAGATTGTCTTAAATGCCATAAGGTTGAAGTAATAGAAGGTAAAAAATTCCAGGAATTCAGAGGAATTCAATTTGCCAATTGCACGAATTGCCATAAAGATCCGCACAAAAACCAGTTTGGACAGAACTGCCGTCAGTGCCATTCTGAGGAATCTTTTCAGGTGGTAAAAGGTGCTTCAGGCTTCGATCACAACAAAACTAATTTCAAACTGGAAGAGAAGCATCAGGCAGTTACCTGTAAAGCATGTCATAAAAATAAACTTACCGACCCTCTGAAATTCGAAAAGTGTACTGATTGCCATACCGATTACCATAAAAACCAGTTTGCAAAATCCGGAATAACTCCTGACTGCTCCCAGTGCCATACAGTAAAGGGATTCAATCTTTTTTCTTACACTGTTGATCAGCATAATAAAGCTGTTTTCCAGCTCAAAGGTTCACATACTGCTGTGCCTTGCACAGAATGCCACAAGAAGCAGGAAAAATGGAATTTCAGGGAGATTGGATCAAAATGTATTGATTGTCATAAAGATATACACCAGCAGTATCTGCAGGCAAAGTATTATCCTGATGCTGCCTGCACAATTTGTCACAACGAAAAACAATGGAGTGAGATCACATTCAATCATTCTGTTACTCAATTTTCCATAGATGGGGCACACACTTCCAAAACATGCAGAGAGTGTCACTTTAAGAAAGACGTGTATGGTGTTCCCCGGCAGAAATTTACAGGTTTATCGGCAGTTTGTTCCTCCTGCCACACTGACAATCATTTTAAGCAATTTGATAAGAATGGAGTTACTGAATGCACGAGATGTCATAATACCACATCATGGAAAGAATCAAAGTTCGACCATAATAGTGCCGCCTTTAAACTCGACGGCAAGCATATAAATGTTCCTTGCGCAAAATGTCATAAGCCGCAACAGGAAGGATCTGTTATTTACACAAAGTATAAACTAAAAGAGTACAAATGCGAATCCTGCCACTTTTAATCTATTACTTTTCGGTGCTTTTAACTCCCCAGCAGACTAAATCGCCTCATGGAAATGAGTTTAAAGTTGCATGCAGTGAATGCCACAGTGCAAAAGGATGGGTACTTGATAAAGAGATCTACTCTTTTAATCATAATAGTACAAGGATGCCTCTCACCGGCCAGCATAAAAATGCAGAGTGCAAAGCATGCCATAAAACGCTTGTCTTCAGTGAAGCTAATTCAGAATGCATCAACTGCCATAATGATGTTCATCAGGCTACAACAGGTTCTGATTGTTCCCGCTGTCACAAAACCTCCTCATGGCTTGTAAATAATATAACAGAACTGCATCAGCTTAGCCGTTTTCCACTTCTCGGAGCTCATAAAACTGCCGACTGTATCCAGTGCCACAAATCTGAAAGCCTTGCCCGATATGATGTTTCAGGTATAAACTGTTTAGACTGCCATCGTCAGGAGTATATTTCTACAACCTCACCTAATCATGTAAGTGCCGGATTTTCAGAAGATTGCTCCACATGCCATCCTGTTACCGCATTTCAGTGGACAGGAGCAGGGTTCAATCATAACTTTTTTGCTCTGGCACAGGGACATTCCTCGCCTGCGTGTGCTGAGTGCCACACCACAGGCCGCTATTCTGATGCTAAGCCTGAATGTAAATCTTGTCATCAAACTGACTATAATGCAACAACAAATCCAAATCATACAGCTTCCGGCTTTCCGGTAACCTGCGAAAATTGTCATACCCTTGCACAAGGATGGAAACCAGCAATTTTTAATCACACTGCCTTCCCTTTAACTCTGGGCCATTCGGGACCTGCATGTGTCGAATGCCACAAAAATGGGAATTATACTACAACACCAACAGACTGCTATTCATGTCATCAGACAGATTATGTAAACACTTCAAATCCTAAACATCAGACGCTCAGCTTTTCTACAGTTTGTACTCAATGCCATACGACCAATCCTGGCTGGAAACCGGCGTCATATCGTGAACACGATGCGAAATCGTTTCCGATTTACTCAGGCAGGCACAAAGGTACATGGACAAACTGTTCTGAGTGCCATACAAATACTTCAAATTATTCAGTATTCAGTTGTATCAATTGCCATGAACACAATAAGGCAAGTATGGATAGCAAGCACAAGGGAGAAAATGGCTATTCATATGATAGTGCTTCATGTCTAAGATGCCATCCAAGAGGTAATGCAGGTTAATAAAAATGAAAAGGCAATTTCTTAAATTCTTACTCCTGGTAATTTTTCCTGTTCTTAACGGGCAGAATGTCTACGATATTCTTCCCGGACAGGTTTCATTCATAAGTTCTCAGAATATTTATGTGAAATTTAAGTCAACAAATGGAATTGCCTCAGGAGATACACTTTTTATATCTTCGGGCAACAAACTAATTCCTTCATTGCTTGTTGAAAACCTGTCATCAACTTCATGCGTATGCCGCCCGGTATCGGATCATACCTTCACTATCTCCGATCTTATTTTTGCAAAAGTAATCAGGAAAGCTGATAAAAAAGCTGAAATAGATTCAAAGGCTATCGCAAAAGAAGTGAGACCGGTCATTGTTTCTGATACGACATCCCCGGATTTAATATCAAAAAAGGAATACTCTGAAATTATAAGGGGCAGCATTTCAGCATATTCATATTCAGATATTTCGAATACTGCAGGAGATAATTCCCAGAGATTCAGATATACTCTTTCGCTTTATGCAAAAAATATTTCCGATTCAAGGTTCTCATTCGAAAATTATATTTCATTCCGCCATAAAACAGGTGACTGGGGAGAAGTTAAGAGCAATGTATTCAATGCACTTAAAATATATACTCTCGCAGTAAAGTATGATTTGAACAAATCAACAAATATCTCTCTCGGAAGAATTATAAACCCATCTATATCAAGCATTGGCGCAGCAGATGGATTTCAGTTTCAGAAAATATTCGACAAATTCTCAACCGGTTTTCTGGCAGGTACAAGGCCTGATTATTCAGACTATGGACTCAACATTAAACTCCTGCAGTTCGGAGCCTGGGTTGCATACAAAACACAGAAGGAAGGAAAATACACGGAGAGCTCAATGGCATTCATGCAACAGATGAATAATGGTCAAACTGACCGGAGGTTTGTTTATTTCCAGCATTCAAATTCAATAATAAAAAATGTTAGCTTTTTCGGAACATTTGAGGTAGATATGTATAAGCTTGAAACAGACATTTTAAATAATCAGGTATCAAAAAGCACATTCAATCCTACCGGAATCTATCTGTCATTAAACTACAAAGCTTCCAAAGCATTGTCAGTATCAGGTTCTTATGATGCAAGAAAAAATGTAATCTACTACGAAACATATAAAACATTCCTGGACAGGATTCTGGAGACGGAGATGCGTCAGGGATTCAGGCTTCAGGCCAATTACAGGTTCACTAAAGACATAATATTTGGTGTGCAATCGGGATATCGTTACCTTAAATCAGACCCCGGATCATCAAAAAATGTCTATGGCTATATTACCTACAACCAAATCCCCGGGCTTAATCTTACCGGAACTGTTTCAGCTACTTATCTTGAGTCTGGCTATTTAAACGGAACAATAATAGGTGGAAGACTATCGAAAGATATATTCAACGACAAGATTCAGGTAGGGGCAGGGTACAGGTATGTTGATTATACACTTCCTGAAAATAAACTTAAAATCAAACAGAATATAGCTGAGGCCGATATATCATGGCAGATTTATGATAAACTATCATTTTCAGTAAGTTATGAAGGTACTTTTGAAAAGACAGACCACTATAACAGATTCTATCTTCAGCTGAGAAAAAGATTCTGAAAAAAATACTTATTTGGAGAGATTTCGCCTAAGAATCATTTCAATCAAATCAGGAAAGATCTTTGAGACAATCCATTGAACTTTTCCAATTCCTGAATGCACCGAGATAAATTTTCTATTAATTATCTGCCTCACTATCAATGCAGCTGTTCTTTCAGTTGTAACAGTTTTAACCTTTCGTTTTTCCATTGGTTTCAACTCGCCATTTGGTAAAAAAGCCTCCTTCTTTGGATCATTTTCTGTAAAACCAACATAAGCGACACCTATATGAACATTCAATCCGTGAAGTTCAGCTTTCAGGCTTTGAGCAAGTGCTGTCAGGGCCATTTTTGATGCCGAATATCCGCTGTAATACGGAATGCCATGAATACCCGCGAGACTTGATACAAATATTATACTTCCCCTGGTAACCCGTATATATGGCAGGGAGTATCTGGCCATATAGAATGAGCCTAACAGATTTACCTCAACCTGCTTCCTGAATACAACAGAATTGCCCTCCTCAACGCCGCCCTTACCTGAAATTCCTGCATTGTTAATCAGAATATCAATCTTTCCGAACTTTGAGATTGACTGATTCACAATTTCAGAACAGACACTCTCATCACTTATGTCGCCGGCAATACTTAAAACATCGCAACCTCGCGCTGTCAGGTTATTTCTAACCTTCTCCAGTCCGTCGGAGTTTCTGCTGACAATAACCAGTTTTGCTCCGTAACCTGCAAAATACTGAGCAAGGGATTTTCCGATCCCCTGTCGCGAACCGGTAATAATTACTACTTTATCTTTGAAAATGTTTTGATCCATCCGGGCTAATTAACATTTGTTTTATTCAACCAATCATATGCCTCCCTGATAGCCTGATCAACCGGCGTCTGGGGCAGCTGAAGCTCTTTTTTTGCCCGATCTGAAGAATAATAATTATATATGGTTGATAACTGTGCGGTTCTGTATGTGATCAATGGTTCAAAACCAAAGAGTTTCCCAACGAATGAACTTATTGACCCGTATAAGATAGCTAACATTCCAGGTACGCATATTTTAGGCGGATTAACTCCTGCTATTTTTGCCATTCTGCCGAATATTTCCCTGTATGCTGCATTCTCGTTACCGGCAATATAACATGTTCCCGGGGTACCTGATGTAAGAGCATTTACTACAGCAACTGCCACATCCTTTACATATACGAAATTTCGTCCACCATTTGTATAACAGGGTGTCTTACGCTCTTTTATGGCAACAAGCATCTGTGCTGAACCCATCTTGCTGCAATACGGACCAAACATAAAAGTCGGATTTATAATTACTGCCGGCAGTCCTTTTAAATTAACAAGTTCAAGTACTTTTAGCTGAGCCTCGTACTTAGTGTCAGTATAATCGAGTTTAAACCTTCCGTAAGCATAAGGCAGATCTTCATTTCCCGGATTAACTTTTGTTCCATATCCGAATGAATTCGCAGTACCTATATGAACAACACGCTCGACCTTCTTTTCGAGTGCAGCATTCATTACATTTAATGTACCGTCGATGTTTACTTTTTTCTGGTGTATGCACCTGTAGGGGTAGAGTGAAGTGATTGCTGCAGAATGTATAACTGCTTCGCATCCTTCTATTGCCGAAAGCACAGAATCATAATCAAGAATATCGCCAAACTTAATTTCAATTTTGAGACTATCAATTGTCGAAATATCCTCCCCTGTATGGACAAATGCAACTACCTCATGATTGCGATGGAGTAACTCCCGGATTATATTACTGCCCAGAAAGCCATTTCCACCTGTAATGCAGATCTTCATACAGCTTTATTTAAAGTTTAATAGAGATTCAGGTGATATAAATCGGGACAAAAGTTAAACATTATTTTTAAACTTTAGCAATGCAGGCTAAAAATCTGATAAGTTTACTTTCCGATACAGAAATTCTTAAAAATGTTACCAAGGATTTCATCGGAAGAGATCTCACCGGTTATTTCTCCCAGATAATGAATTGCCTGCCTGATATCTATTGCAATAAAATCCTCCGGTACCTGATTATCAAGTCCTGACAGAACTCTTTCAAGACTTTCTGAAACATGTACCAGAGCTTCATAGTGCCTTGCATTTGTTATAATTACATCATCATTACTAAACTTACTCTTCACTACAACATCTGTAAGACTTTTCTTAAGATGATACAGTCCGGTCTTATGCTTAGCCGAAATAAAAATAAGTTCTTCCCCAGACTGCAATATTAATCTTTCTAAAAAATCAGTCTGACGCGAAACATCTGCTGTATCAGTTTTATTAATAAGAATAAGTAAATGTGTCGCATCGCTTTCAATTAATCGTCTGGTATAACTTATCCGATCATTTATATCATCTACGCGATCGGAAATTTCATCAAGAAATAATACAACCGAGGCCTGAGATATCTTCTCGTGAGTTCTCTTAATGCCCATATTCTCAACAATATCAGAGGTTTCCCTTAATCCAGCCGTATCAATGAACCTGAATTCAATTCCTTCAATTATAGCCGTATCCTCAATAGAATCTCTTGTAGTACCTGGAATCTCTGATACAAGAGCCCTTTCCTCCATCAGCAGGGCATTAAGTAAAGTAGACTTCCCTGAGTTTGGCTTTCCTATAATAGCAACAGGAATACCATTTTTGACAACATTCCCCAGACTGAATGATTCTGAAAGACGGTCGGAAATCTCCTTCACCTTAATAATTATTGATTTGAGTTTATTCCGGTCGGCAAATTCCACATCTTCCTCCCCAAAATCAAGTTCGAGTTCAATTAGTGATGCAAAGTTCAGAAGTTCGGCCCTAAGCTTTACAATTTCTGATGAAAAACCTCCTCGCAATTGATTTATCGCTATTCTGTGCGACGAACTGGTATTTGAGGCTATCAGATCAGCAACAGCTTCAGCCTGTGATAAATCAAGCTTCCCGTTCAGAAATGCCCTTTGTGTGAATTCCCCGGGTTTCGCTGCTCTTGCTCCGTTTTTAATCAGCAGCTCAAGGATTCTCCTGATAATAAATTGTGAGGCATGACATGAAATCTCAACAGCATCCTCACCGGTGTAGGAGTGAGGAGCCCTGAAAACGCTAACCAGCACTTCATCAATTACACTATTACCATCTTTTATTTCACCAAAGCAGATAGTATATCCCTTCTGTTCCCTGAGTTTAGTTTTTTTATCTGCCGCCGAAAAAATATTGCTGCAAATATTAATACTCTCCTCGCCACTAAGCCTTATAATCGCGATAGCTCCTGAATTTCCGCTTGCCGGTGCACATATTGTTTCCTCTGATATGATCATTTGACAAATGTATAAAACTTACAGCACTTTCGCCTTTCTCCTTTATTCTTTCCACATTTCAAACTTCGGACTCCCGACTTCGGGCTTCCGACTGATAAGATACAACATGATAAATATTACTTCAATAAATAAAAAAACAAGCAAAATTTAGGTATTTTTGAAACGGAAGATGAATAAGTACTTTTTCAACTCGACTCTTTTTGCAATTAATTCATTAAATGTCATATATTTATGAGCATACTCTTAAATAAAAGATCCAGGGTTATTGTTCAGGGATTTACAGGAAGTGAGGGAACTTTTCACGCTTCACAGATGATAGAGTACGGAACCAATGTGGTTGGAGGCGTCACTCCTGGAAAGGGAGGACAAACACATCTTAATCTTCCTGTGTTTAATACAGTCAGAGATGCTGTAACTGCAACTGCTGCAGATGTTTCAGTAATTTTTGTTCCACCTCCGTTTGCAGCTGATGCGATTCTCGAGGCAGCCGATGGTGGTATTAGTCTTATTGTAGCAATTACAGAGGGTATTCCTGTTTCAGAAATGGCATCTGTAATGCAACAACTCAAATCATCCAAAAGCAGGCTTATCGGTCCTAATTGTCCGGGGATTATAACACCGGGTGAAGCAAAAGTTGGAATAATGCCCGGTTTTATCCATCGTAAAGGAACCGTTGGCATAATCTCAAGGTCAGGCACATTAACATATGAAGCTGTTGATCAGGTTACCAAAGCAGGACTAGGACAATCAACCTGTATTGGTATCGGAGGAGACCCGATTGTTGGTACAACAACTCTTGATGCAGTAAAACTTCTTATGGCGGATATGGATACCGAAGCAATAATTGTGATAGGAGAGATAGGCGGAAACATGGAGACGGAAGCAGCAGAATGGATACGCGATAATGGCACAAAACCTGTAATCGGTTTCATAGCCGGACAAACCGCTCCAAAGGGACGTAAAATGGGGCATGCAGGCGCTATAGTAGGAGGGAAGAATGATACTGCTGCTGCGAAAATGGAAACCATGAAACAATGCGGTATTCATGTTGTACAGTCACCAGCCGATATCGGAGCTACAGTTAAGAAGGCCATGGATGCATTATAGCTATAGAGGCTATAAAGGCCATAGAGGCTATAGAGGCTATAGAGGCGAAAGCCAATAGAGCATTTAAAGCTTCTAAAGCATTTTATTATATTTGCACAAATTTTAAAATTGAACCAATGGGATTATTAGCAGGAAAAACGGCTCTGATAACCGGAGCATCAAGAGGTATCGGCAAGTCAATAGCTCACAGATTCGCTCTTGAGGGTGCCGACATTGCTATTACAAATATTGCTGATGATGATGAATTCAAATCTACTGTCAGCGAACTTGAAAAGCTTGGTGTCAAAGCCAGGGGTTACGTCTCAAATGCCGCTAATTTTGAAGATTCTCAGCGTGTTATAAATGAAGTTGTAAAGGACTTTGGCAGAATTGATATACTTGTTAATAATGCCGGAATCACCAGGGATACCCTTCTTATGCGAATGACCGAAGACCAGTGGGATACAGTTATTGCAGTAAACCTCAAATCAGTATTTAACCTTACAAAAGCAGTGCTGCAGACCATGCTGAAGCAGAGAAGCGGTTCAATAATCAATATGAGTTCAGTCGTTGGTGTTTCAGGTAATGCAGGACAGAGTAACTACTCAGCTTCAAAAGCGGGTATTCTGGGATTTACAAAGAGTGTTGCGAAAGAAGTCGGTTCAAGAAATATCAGATGCAATGCAATCGCTCCGGGATTTATTCTTACTGAAATGACAGAAAAATTACCCGAAGATGTAAAAAAAGAATGGGCTGAGAAAATTCCCCTGAAACGTGGCGGAACGCCTGAGGATGTGGCAAATACGTGTTTATACCTTGCCTCAGACCTTTCTTCTTATGTAACCGGACAAACAATTCATGTCTGTGGAGGCATGTTAACTTAAAAATATTTTATATCTTTACAAAACCGCAGGGTTCCCATCCTTTTTAGCACGAGGAAATGCAGCGAGACATATTTATTCCACACATATTTTAAAAGGGGACCCTGCTTCTTTTTTTTTCAGAGAATGCATATAATGCACAATTCAGTTTTCTTTCTTCTTCTTATAATACCTGTAACAGGTTTTATTATTGAACGTTACCTCGATTATCTTAATTCAGGTATGTGGTCTGATTCATTGCCTGAAAAGCTAAAGGGCATTTGCGATGAGGAAGAGTATCGCAAAACACAGCTCTATCAGCGCGACAATAACCGGTTATCACTTTGGAGCTCTTCATTTAATCTCCTGATAGTTCTGTTTATGATAATCGCCGGGGGATTTTCCTTCGCAGATTCACTGGCAGGATCGTTAACCACCTCAAAGATTATTATTTCCCTGCTGTTTTTTGGAATGATAGGACTGGCATCAGACCTTATTAATATCCCTTTCAGTGCAATAGATACTTTCGTTATTGAGAAAAAGTATGGATTTAATAAGATGTCTGTCAGAACTTTTATTACCGACCATATAAAATCGTGGTTCATTGCACTTCTTATCGGGGCCCCTGTTATGGGCCTGATAACATGGTTCTATTATAAAACCGGAAAAAATTTCTGGCTCTATGCCTGGGGACTAATTACACTCTTTTCTGTTTTTATAAACTTATTCTATTCAGAACTGATAGTGCCGCTTTTTAACAAGCAGTCTCCTCTTCCCGAAGGATCACTCAGAAGCCAGATTCAGGATTTCGCGAAAAAAGCCGGTTTTAAGCTCAGGAATATTTATATAATTGACGGATCAAAAAGAAGTACTAAAGCCAACGCATATTTTTCCGGATTCGGACCAAAAAAAAGAATAGTACTTTATGACACGCTTCAGAATGAACTTTCTGAAGATGAAATAGTTGCAGTATTAGCTCATGAAATTGGTCATTATAAGAAAAAGCATGTCATCGTATCGCTTGTTCTGTCTGTTGTATTAACCGGTATTATGCTTTTTCTTTTTTCACGGGTAGTGAATTCACCTGCACTTTCTGCTGCACTTGGATCGGAGAGGACAACTTTTCATCTTGGACTTATTGCTTTCGGCATTCTCTATAGTCCTCTTTCTCTGATAATTGGAATGTTTTCAAATTATATCTCGAGGAAAAACGAATTTGAAGCTGACCTTTTCGTAAAAGAGAATCATAAATCAGAGGTACTGGCATCAGGACTGAAGAAGCTATCGGTAAAGAATCTTTCAAACATGCTGCCGCATCCGGCTTACGTATTTTTTCATTATTCACATCCACCTCTCCTTAGCAGACTGGAAAAACTGGAATAGGAGGAAGGCTTTAGAAGCTGTAGAAGCTGTAGAGGCTGTAGAGGGTGTAGAGGCTTTAGAAGATGTAGAAACTTATAGCCTTTAAAGCATCTAAAGCATTTAAAGCATTTTATTATATTTGCCAATATTTCTGCCTCTTTAGCTCAGTTGGTAGAGCAGCTCATTCGTAATGAGCAGGTCGTGGGTTCGAGTCCCATTAGAGGCTCCAAAGAATGCGGATTGCAGATTTCGGATTTCGGATTTTATTAATATATTCGCATTCGGATTAAGGTATATATAATCCGGAATCGACAATCCGATATCCGAAATATTAAAAAGCGGGAGTAGCTCAGGAGTAGTCCCGAGTACTCGGGATCACAAGCTGAGGGTCGATGTATATTATTAAAGCGGGAGTAGCTCAGGGGTAGAGCATCAGCTTCCCAAGCTGAGGGTCGAGGGTTCGAATCCCTTTTCCCGCTCAAACAAAAGGCCGTTGAAAAACGGCCTTTTGTTATTTTATACTACTGACAATGAATCATCAATTGGAAGTTTGTATAAGACAACAAAATAGAGGGTGTTTCAAAAGCTTAATGTCGCCACCTGCCCCCCTGCTAATCTCTATACACAACTTTTTTGCTTAACCTCTTTTGAGATATGCCGCTGGCATTATCTCTTAGCTTTGCACATATAGCCCCCCAAACAAGCTTCCCTGTTGTCCGAAGGCCTGTCCTTAAATGTTAACAAAACCTGGATTTTTTCATTTTTATTTTCAATATATTGTAGGAATCTATTTTTTTACCTTAGTACGTAAATAATTACAATTTAATAAATTATGACTATCGGCAATGATTAATAATTTGATTAACTTAATACTCCCTTCTTTGTATAATGCTAATATACAAATACTTTCATATTTTTAAAATGACCCCCTTTCCCGTTTCCCCCAAAGGGGAAAAGCTTTATTTGGTGCTCCTTCCCCCCTGGGGGAAGGTTGGGAAGGGGGTATGAGCTGCAAATAAAATTAATATTTTATGCATGATTCCCGATACTCATTTAATAAATAAATCACATGAAGAAGTATCTGTTATTAATTGCTGTTGTCCTAATGATGTGTTCATGCGGCAATACGACCCCCAAAAACCAATCCGCCATTGATTCATCCAATAAAGATGATTCTCAGGTTGCTGTTCCTGCTGCAAAAGGCAGATACGCAATTAAATCAGGTATTGTGGTATTGAAAGGAAAATTCATGGGGATGGATGCCGAACAGACAGCTTATTTTAATGATTCTGGTGCATTGGAAGCTATTTATCTTTCGATGGAGTTGATGGGTAATAAGTCGACTTCAATTACTGTCACAAAAGACAACTATGCATATAATTTTAATCCCGACAATAAAACCGGAATCGATTTTGAGAACCTTAATGAAAAGGTCATAAAAGACTATAACATTAAGAAGGAAGGCAGTGAGAATCTGTTAGGAAAAGAATGCGATAAATATTCAATGAGTAATCCACCGAGTATGAAAGGTAATTATTTGGTATGGAAAGGAATAACTCTTAAGATGGATGTTGACATTTCGACAATAAAAATGATCTTTGAAGCCACCTCGGTACAGGAAAATGTTGATGTTCCGGCGGAAAAGTTTGTCATACCGGCAGATATTGTGTTTCATTAAGAACCAGAGACTGGGAGAAGGGGTGACTAACGATCACTTCCGCTATCTGTAGCCATTGGCAGCGCGGTCGCGTAGGGTTGAATCGCGTACTTTAAACACGCTGTAGAATTCTTAGGATTTTACTTCGCCCCAAACTTCCATTCTTTAAAAAACTCCTTCAGGAATCTCTCAAGTATCAAGTGTCTTTCTTCAGCCAATCTCTTTCCTGTTTCAGTATTCATTAAATCTTTTAGCTTAAGTAGCTTATCATAAAAATGTCCGATAGTTGATGGTGCTTTATTCTCAGTTTCAGGTTCAGGAATGTAGATTGGATTGTTTCTGAATCCCCCGTAATTAAAAGCTCGGGCAATACCTATTGCTCCAATCGCATCAAGCCGGTCAGCATCCTGAAGAACAAATAGCAGGGGATCATTTTCATTTCCGAAATTCTTCTTTTTACTGAATGAAACATTCCTTATAGCGCTTATTATCTGATCTTTAATATCATCTAACCCCGCTTCACGCAGGAAGTCCTCAAGTGTTTTATATCCATTTTCCTGATTATCCTTATTGAACTTTGAATCAGCAGTATCATGAAGCACTACTGCAATATCAAGAGTATATGGATCGCAAAGTTTTTCCTGATCATTAATATAAGTTGCTATCTTTCTAACCCTTTCAATATGATACCAGTCATGACCGCTATCAAAAGCAGCCATCCTTTGTTTCGCAAAATCTTCCGCAGATTTTAATTTATCCTGTTTATTCATTTGTGTGATTTAAATTGCCAGATGAAAATACAAAATCTATTTTTGTAAATCTTTTAATCCTCAAAAATAATGAAGGCGGCAATAATAACAATAGGAGATGAGCTACTGATTGGCCAGACTGTCAATACAAACTCAGCATGGATGGGTGCGGAGCTGAGCAAGTCAGGATTTGATGTTTACCGTATGACATCGATCCACGACAGAAGGGATGATATCATCTACTCTTTAAATGAAGCCGCAGGAAAAACAGATGTAGTTCTTATTACCGGTGGACTTGGGCCAACAAGTGACGACATAACAAAACATACTCTCTGTGAATTCTTTAACACTAATCTTATTACTGACAATGAAGTTCTGGAAATGATTACTCAGATGATGAGTCACCGGAATTATCCGATGAATGATAACAATCTCCGTCAGGCAGAAGTTCCCGCCTCATGCAGAGTTCTTAAAAATTCTGCCGGAACAGCTCCTGGAATGTGGTTTGAGAAAAACGGAACTATTTTTATTTCAATGCCGGGAGTACCTCATGAAATGAAACATATAATGCAGGAACATGTTCTTCCGGAATTGAATAAACGCTTCACATCACAAACCATAATTCATAGAAATATAATGACTTATGGTACTTTTGAAGCAAAGCTGGCTGAGACTCTCACCGGATTTGAATCAGAATTGCCGGAAGCCGTCAAACTTGCCTACCTTCCCTCAGCCGGAATCATTAAGCTCCGTCTCACAGGCACTGGCACCGATTACACTAGTTTAAACGAGTTGATTGATTATCAGGTTAAAAAGCTATATTCAATTATCCCCGGTCTCATTTATGCTGAGGATGAATTACCGCTTGAAAAGGTAGTAGGTACACTGCTTACCGAAAAGAAGCAAAGCCTTAGTACTGCAGAAAGCTGTACAGGAGGAGCCATTGCGCACCTTATTACAAGTATACCGGGCAGCTCAGAATACTTCAAAGGTTCGGTTATTGCATATTCCAATGAGGTAAAAATTAATATCCTGCATGTTTACAAAGATACCATCGACAGCGAAGGTGCTGTAAGCGAATCAGTTGTTAAAGCAATGGCTGAAAATTGCAGGAAAGTATTTAACACCGACTATTCAATAGCTATTTCAGGAATTGCTGGTCCGGCCGGAGGTTCTGATGAAAAGCCCCTTGGTACTGTCTGGATGGCAGTGGCATCCGATAAAGGCACAGTTGCCGAGCAGAGAGTTTTCGGAAATGACAGAAATACTAACATAAGCCGGTTCTCTCTTGCTGCTTTAAACCTCCTGAGAAAACAGATTCTCAAATTTTCTTAGCTTTGTATATACATGTATCACAGATACATATCTGTATACAAGCCCCCCTTTAGGGGAATTGGGGGGCAGTTAGGAAAAAAAAGTAGGTCAATTATTTGTATAATCAGATAAAAATCACGTATTTTGCGCTTCGTTTAAAAAGGACAAACGTTAGTTAAGAAGTAAAACAAATATCAATGTCAAAGATTTGTCAGGTTACAGGGAAAAAGGCGATGACCGGAAACAACGTTTCGCACTCAAAGAGAAGGACTAAGAGGAAATTCTATCCTAATCTTTTTGTAAAAAAATATTATCTGCCGGAAGAAGAAAGATGGATCTCTCTTAAGATTTCAGCATCTGGTATTCGTCTCATCAGCAAAAACGGACTTACTAAAGTCCTTAAAGAGGCAAAAGAAAAAGGTTACATTTTGAATTATTAAAAAAGGATAAAAATGGCAAAGAAGGCTAAAGGTAACAGACAGCAGGTAATTCTGGAATGTACCGAACATAAAGAAAGCGGACAACCGGGTACTTCAAGATATATAACTACAAAAAACAGGAAAAATACTCCTGACCGTCTTGAAAGGAAGAAATACAATCCTATTCTTAAAAAACAGACACTTCACAGAGAAATTAAGTAAAAAGTTTAAATCATGGCAAAGAAAGTTGTTGCAACACTTAAGACGGGAGCAGGCAAAGCATTTACAAAATGCATTAAAATGACCAAGTCTGACAAATCTGGATCTTACCAGTTCAAAGAAGAGATCGTTCATAATGATCATATTAAGGACTTCTTTACAAAAAAGTAAACGGCTCAGTAGCTTTAAAGATATTATAGCTTTCTTCTTTGCAGAAGGAAGCTTTTTTTATGAATAACTATACAATATAACCTTATGGCTTTGCTGGGATTCCTTGGAAAAGATAAAAAAGAGAGCCTTAATAAAGGACTTGAAAAGACTAAGGAAAGTGTTTTTCATAAACTTTCCAGGGCAGTAGTCGGAAAGTCTAAAGTCGATGAAGAGGTTCTTGATAATCTTGAAGAAGTTCTTGTATCATCTGATGTAGGAGTTACAACCACTCTTGGTATAATTCAAAGAATTGAAGTCAGGGTTTTTAAAGATAAATACCTTAATACAAGTGAATTAAATCAAATTCTAAAGGAAGAAATTGTTGCTCTTCTTGAAAAAAACCAATCAGCTGACGAAACTGATTTTTCATCTCCTCTGCCTGTTAAACCCTATGTTATTATGGTTGTTGGTGTAAATGGTGCCGGAAAAACAACCACAATTGCAAAACTGGCTCACCAATTCAAATCGGCCGGCAAAAGGGTAATGATAGGTGCTGCTGATACTTTCCGTGCCGCAGCTATAGATCAGCTTCAGATCTGGGCCGACAGAGTAGGTGTTCCGCTAGTAAAACAGCAAATGGGATCAGACCCTGCTTCTGTAGCCTTCGATACTCTGAAGTCGGCAGTTGCTGATGATTGTGATGTTGTTATTATTGATACAGCAGGAAGGCTTCATAATAAAATAAACCTCATGACTGAGCTTACAAAAATAAAAAGGGTCATGGAGAAAGTTGTTCCCGATGCACCTCATGAAGTTCTGCTGGTACTTGATGGTTCAACCGGACAGAATGCATTTGAACAGGCAAAACAGTTTACTGCGGCGACCAATGTCACTGCAATGGCAATCACAAAACTCGACGGAACAGCAAAAGGGGGTGTGGTAATTGGTATCTCAGATCAGTTCAAAATTCCTGTTAAGTATATCGGAATCGGTGAGAAACTTGATGACCTGCTGATTTTCAACAGGTTCGACTTTGTCGATTCGCTGTTTAGTTCAAAATAGTAACCCCCTATCCCCCTGAAGGGGGTATAATTTACAGAAAATAAGAATATTACAATATTTTTTAGCAATATGCCTGCCCTGAGCGTACCGAATTGGGGAAGGGGGGGGAAATAAAAAATAATGAATAAAAAAATCAATATTGTAACATTAGGTTGCTCCAAAAACGTAGTTGACTCGGAGAAACTTCTGCGGCAGATTAACGCCGGCGGTTATGAAGTGATTCATAATTCGGAAAGCAATGATGCTGATACTGTAATAATAAATACCTGCGGATTCATCAATGATGCAAAAGAGGAGAGCGTTGATACAATTCTGCGTTTTATTAAGGCTAAAGAGTCGGGAAAAATTAGTAATGTATATGTAATGGGCTGTCTTTCTGAACGATATTCTGATGCCTTGAAGCATGAAATACCGGAGGTGAAGAAGTATTTCGGTGTAAATAACATGACAGAAATCCTGAACGAACTTGGGCTCAATATTCGCTACGATCTTCTGACAGACCGTACAATCACCGGACCAGGTCATTATGCTTATCTTAAAATAGCAGAAGGTTGCGATCGCACCTGTGCATTCTGTGCAATTCCCGGTATCAGGGGCAAGTATATTTCTCGTCCGGTTGAAGAGTTGCTGCAAGAAGCACAAATACTTGCAGATAAGGGTATTAAAGAACTAATTCTGATTGCCCAGGACCTTAGCTATTATGGTTTGGATCTTTATAGGAAACAATCCCTGCCGGAACTCGTCACCGGACTACTTAAAATTAAGGAGATTGAATGGATCCGGCTTCATTATCTGTATCCTGCAAACTTTCCTTCAGAACTTATACCAATAATTAGAGATAATGCGAGGGTTTGTAAATATGTTGACATTCCAATTCAGCATATAACTGACAATATGCTCAGTAAAATGAAAAGGTCGCATAACAGATCTGAGACAGAAGCAGTTTTGAACAAACTAAGAAAAGAAATTCCGGGTGCAATAATAAGAACAACCCTTATAGCCGGTCATCCCGGGGAAACAGAAGATGATTTTCAGGAATTAAAAGAGTTCATTATAAATTTCAGATTCGACAGACTCGGCGTATTTGCATATTCACACGAGGAAGACACTTACTCCTTTAAAGAATATAACGATGATATCGCACCGGAAGTTAAGGAGGCCAGAGTTGCCGAACTCATGGAGATCCAGCAGATTATCTCAGCAGAACTTAATGAGTTGCATATCGGAAAGACTTTAAAAGTTCTGATCGACAGGAGGGAGGGTGAGTTTCTTATCGGACGCTCAGAATATGATAGCCCTGAAGTAGATCAGGAAATACTGATACCTGCTGAACACAATCTCGGAACTGGAAAATTCTATGAAATCAAAATCACACAAACAACTGATTTTGATTTGTACGGTATACCTGAACCTGCTTAAATAAAAAAGGGACATGCAATGGCATATCCCCGTAATAATTTAGAACACATCCTATTCTGTTTTTTCAGGAAGTTCAATCTTCTTCTTCTGAATTTTAATTTTAATCTCCGACTTCTCGGAATTGAAACCAACCTGTATTGTATCTCCCTCTTTAAGTGCTGCCTTTATTAGTATTTCAGCCATCGGGTCTTCAAGATATTTCTGAATGGCTCTTTTCAGAGGACGGGCGCCGTAGTTTGCATCAAATCCTTTTTCAGCAATGAAATCCCTGGCTGCTGATGCAATTTTAAGCTGATAACCAAGCGATTTAACCCTGTCATAAAGACCTTTAAGTTCAAGATCAATAATTTTGTTAATCTCTTCTTTCCCAAGCGAATTAAACATAATTACATCATCAATCCTGTTTAAAAACTCAGGTGCAAATGTTTTTTGAAGTGCTTTCTGCAGAACACTCTTTGTATGTTCGTCTCTTGAATCTTTTTTGGCTGTTGTATCAAAACCTATTCCGTGTCCGAACTCAGCAATCTGCCTGGTTCCTATATTTGATGTAAGTATGACGATAGTATTCCTGAAATCAATACGACGTCCAAGACTGTCAGTAAGCTGTCCTTCATCAAGTACCTGAAGCATAATATGGAAAACATCGGGATGAGCTTTCTCAATCTCATCAAGCAGTACAACAGAATAAGGTTTTCTTCGTACTTTTTCTGTTAACTGGCCGCCCTCCTCATAACCAACATATCCGGGAGGGGCACCGACAAGACGTGAAACAGAGAACTTCTCCATATATTCACTCATGTCGATTCTGACAAGGTTATCCGTTGTGTCGAAAAGAAACTTTGCCAGCACTTTTGCAAGCTGTGTTTTTCCAACTCCGGTGGGACCAAGAAAAATAAATGTTCCAATTGGCTTATTCGGATCTTTAAGACCGGCTCTGTTACGCTGTATCGATTTAACAACTTTCTGTATAGCTTCATCCTGGCCGATTACACTTCCCTTCAATTCTTCAGCCATATGCAGTAAACGCGTGCCTTCTGTCTGGGCAATCCTCTGAACCGGGACACCTGTCATCATTGCAACAACCTCTGCAACTTTATCTGCATCAACTGTTTCCCGGTTAACAGCAAGCTCTTTTTCCCATTTCTTCTTTTCCTGCTCAATCATGTCAAGAAGATCCTTCTCACGATCACGGAAACTGGCTGCCTTCTCAAAATTCTGATTCTTAACAGCCGCCATCTTTTCTTTCTTGGTATCTTCCAGCTGCTTTTCAAGGGTAAGAATCTTCTCAGGAACAACGATATTTGAAATATGTACTCTTGAGCCTGATTCATCCAGAGCATCAATAGCCTTGTCAGGCAAATGACGGTCAGAGATGTATCTGTTTGTAAGTTTTACACATGCTTCAATTGCATCATCAGTGTAATTAACATTATGATGCTCCTCATACCTCTCCTTAATATTATGAAGAATATGAATTGTCTCCTCCATAGAGGTGGGTTCAACAATAACTTTCTGAAATCTTCTTTCAAGAGCTCCGTCTTTTTCAATATGCTGCCGGTATTCATTGAGAGTTGTGGCCCCAATGCACTGTATTTCACCACGGGCAAGGGCAGGTTTCAACATATTTGCGGCATCGAGTGAGCCGGTGGCTCCGCCAGCTCCGACAATTGTATGAATCTCATCAATGAAAAGAATTATGTTGTCATTTTTTGAGAGTTCATTTAATATTGCTTTCATCCGTTCCTCAAACTGTCCACGATATTTGGTTCCGGCAACAATAGATGCCAGGTCGAGGGCGACAACTCTTTTATTAAATAGAACCCGTGATACGTTCTTCTTTATAATTCTTAGTGCAAGTCCCTCAGCAATGGCAGATTTTCCAACGCCGGGCTCACCAATAAGAACCGGATTATTCTTTTTTCTTCTCGATAAGATCTGGGCAAGACGTTCGATTTCTCTTTCGCGGCCAACAACCGGATCCAGACGCCCTTCTTCTGCAGCTTTTGTGAGATCGATACCAAAATTATCCAGTACCGGTGTATCAGAAGATGATTTAGGATTTGAAGGAGTGGGGGCCTGGCCTTTTCCCTGGTTGCCAAAACTCTGGCTCTCATCATCTTCGTCACGCGGATAATCAGCCTTAGCCGACGGAGACTCTGCTTCAACCATCCTTCTTACCGACTGATAGTCAACATCAAGCTCAGTTAGGAAACGGGTAACAAGCGCATTTTCATCTTTCAGGATTGCCAGCAGCAGATGTTCAGTATCAATTGTACTGCTCTTAAGTGATTTTGCTTCAAGATAGACAAGCTTCAAAATTCTTTCGGTACTTCTCAGCAGTGGAATAACCTCATGGTCTGCCACCGGGACAGGTGTCTCAACCTTTATACTTTTTTCAAGTGAACCTTTTAAAACCAGCAGATCAATTCCCTGGTTAATCAGGATCTCAATTGCAGCACTTTCACCGTCTCTAAGTATCCCAAGAAAAAGATGTTCAGGACTTATATGACTGTTACCCAATCTTATAGCCTCTTCCTTGGAATAACCAAGTATATCTTTTACTCTTTGCGAAAATTGTGAATCCATATTTTTAAATATCAATTATCTGAATAATTTAAGTTTTCCGACATTCTGTCATACAGTTCCGACAAAACAGCATTTTACAACATTTTCAAAGTTAAATCATGCATTATAACTATATGACAATTTTCATGCCCATTTATGAACAACGAATGTTAAAAATTCACCGCAGTAAAAGCTCAAAAATAGCCAAATAATAACTATTTTCGTAATTCAAAACTCCATAAAGCCGGAGTTAGTGTAAATGTTTAATTAATAATCTGTTATGTCAGAGAGAGAGAGAATCATCAAGGTAAATATTGAGGAGGAGATGAAATCGGCCTACATTGACTATTCAATGTCGGTAATTGTATCGAGGGCATTGCCTGATGTGAGAGATGGTCTTAAGCCTGTCCATCGCAGAGTTCTGTTCGGTATGTCAGAGCTCGGAGTCTTTTCAAACAAACCTTATAAAAAATCAGCCAGGATAGTAGGAGAGGTGCTCGGAAAGTTCCATCCTCATGGCGACTCGTCGGTATATGAAGCAATGGTAAGGATGGCTCAGGAGTGGTCATTGAGATATCCACTTGTGGATGGTCAGGGTAACTTCGGATCAGTTGACGGAGACTCGCCGGCCGCTATGCGTTACACTGAAGCAAGATTAAAAAAGATAGCAGAGGAAACACTCGCCGATATTGATAAGGATACTGTTGATTTTCAACCCAACTTCGATGACTCACTTACTGAGCCAACAGTTCTTCCTACCAGAATTCCGAACCTCCTTGTAAACGGAGCATCGGGTATCGCAGTTGGTATGGCAACAAATATGCCGCCTCATAATCTTACTGAGATTATTGATGCAACAATTGCCTATATCGATAACAATGAAATAACAAGCGAAGAACTTCTTCATTTCGTTAAAGGGCCCGATTTTCCTACGGGTGGTACCATTTACGGAAGTCAGGGAATCAGAGATGCACTTGAAACAGGCAGAGGAAGGGTTGTTGTAAGAGCTAAAACGGAAATTGAGATAACTCATTCAGGAAGGGAATCAATTATAGTCACTGAGATTCCTTATATGGTCAATAAGGCTGAAATGATCAAAAAGATCGCCGACCTTATCAATGAGAAAAAACTTGAAGGTATCTCTTACATTAATGATGAGTCTGACAGAAACGGAATGCGTATTGTCATTATTCTCAAGAAAGATGCAAGCGCTAATGTCGTTCTGAATAACCTTTATAAATTATCATCGCTGCAGACTTCATTTAGTGTCAACAACATAGCCCTTGTAAAGGGTAGACCAAAAACACTTAATACCAAGGATTTAATTCATTATTTTGTTAAACATCGTCACGAAGTTGTAATACGGAGAACAAAATTTGACCTCGACCAGGCCGAAAAAAGAGCCCATATTCTTGAAGGTCTGATAATTGCCAGTGACAATATCGACGAAGTAATCGCAATAATAAAAGCCTCACAGACACCTGAAATGGCGCGTGAAAGGCTTATGGAAAGATTCGGATTGTCGGATATTCAGTCAAGGGCAATTGTGGAAATGCGTCTGAGACAACTTACAGGTCTTGAGCAGGATAAACTAAGGGCTGAATATGCTGAAATAATGGCACTTATCGAATATCTGAAGAGCGTTCTGGCAAGTGAAGAACTTCAGATGAAGATAATTAAGGAAGAACTTCTTGAGATCAAAGAAAAATATGGCGACGAGAGAAGGACAGAAATTGTAATGAATGCTGAGGAATTTAATCCTGAAGATTTTTATGCCGATGATGAAATGGTAATCACCATCTCACATATGGGATATATCAAAAGAACTCCTTTAACCGAATTCAGACGCCAGAATCGTGGAGGAACCGGTGCAAAAGGCGGTGCTACAAGGGATGAAGATTTCATAGAACATCTGTATATAGCAACCATGCATAATACAATGCTTTTCTTTACCAGAAACGGAAAATGTTACTGGATGAAGGTTTACGCTATTCCCGAAGGATCAAGAACTTCAAAAGGAAGAGCAATGCAGAACTTAATCAATATTGAACCTAACGATAATGTCAGGGCATTTATTAATGTTAAGAATCTGAACGATGAAGAATATATTAATAATAACTTCATTGTTTTGTGCACAACAAAGGGTATTATCAAAAAGACATCGCTTGAAGCTTATTCCCGTCCACGTACCAACGGTGTCAACGCTATAACTGTGCGAGATGGAGATGAACTTCTCGAAGCAAGAATGACAAACGGGGAACACCATATATTGCTGGCTATAAAATCGGGAAGAGCAATCAGGTTCCCTGAGAAAGCAGTCAGACCAATGGGAAGAACTGCATCAGGTGTCAGAGGCATAAGACTGGCAAATGATGAGACAGATTTTGTAATAGGTATGGTAACCGTTGAAAATAAAGAGAAAGATGTTCTGGTTGTATCCGAAAAAGGATATGGAAAAAGATCAGATATCGACGAGTACAGAATTACAAACAGAGGTGGAAAGGGTGTTAAAACTATAAATATCACCGAGAAAACCGGATCACTTATAGCCTTGAAAGATGTAACTGATAATCATGATCTCATGATTATCACCCAATACGGGAACATATTACGAAGTCCGGTATCAGCTTTAAGGGTAATGGGAAGAGCTACTCAGGGTGTAAGACTTATTAATTTAAGAGAAAATGATATTATTGCTTCAGTAGCCTGTGTGCTTGTTAATGAGGATGATGAGGTAGGTGCAGAGGGTGTTGAAAATGCCGGTACTGAAGAAAATATTATAATTCCTGAGGAAAATGGCAAAGAATTTGATGTTTAGTAACTATTATTATAAATTTGGGGAAATTTTAAAAAACAATAAATTAAAATTATAATCATGAAAAAGTTTTTTCTGCTGATAGCAGCCGTGACAATCTCATTAAGCGCAATGTCCCAGAAGGGAAAGGTTACCAGTGCTTTGAGCTACATCGATCAAGGTATTCTTGACAAGGCTAAAGAAGCCATTGACCAGGCTTTGGTAAATGAAAGTACAAAAGATTGGTTCAATACTTACTTTGCAAAAGGTAAACTTAGTCAGGCATCGTTTGATTCTGAGAATCCAAAATTCAAAGCATTTTATCCGGATCCTCTTCAGGAAGCTTATGCTTCTTATGAGAAGGCCATGCAACTTGATACCAAAGGAACAACCAAGAAAAAGATCATTACGAACATGATCTACAACTCTCTTGCTGTCAGCCTTTATGCACAGGGGGGAAAAAGATTTGAGACCGGCGATTTCGAAGGTGCCCTTAAATCATTTGAAACTCAAATAGCTATAACAGAAAGTGATAAATATGCCGGATCTGTTGATACAGGTATGTATTACAATGCAGGACTTGCTGCAATTAATGCAAAGAAATATGCTGCAGCTCTGAAATATTTCCAGACATGTGCTGATATGAAATACCAGGGACTTGTTACACATATACAGATTCAGGAGTGCTATCTTGGGTTAGGCGATACAGTAAAAGCAGAAGCTTATCTTCTTGATCTTCCAAATAAATTCCCGGGGGATAAGAATGTTACTTTACAGCTTGTTGATTTTTACCTTAAGGCAAACAAAAACGTTGAAGCTGCAAAATATATTGCAATGGCGAAGGAATCTGATCCAACTAATTACAGTCTTTATTTTGCTTCAGGAATTATATATCTGAACCAGCTTCAGTACGATAATGCGATTATTGAACTTACTAAATCGATTGAACTTAAAGACGGCCTTTACGACACACAATATGCTCTGGGTGCAGCTTATATTAATAAGGCAGCAGATATGTTCGGAAAAGCTAATGAGATAATGGATGTGAAAAAATACAGCGATGCAATTGATATTGCTAACTCTGTTTATGCAAAAGCACTTCCTTATATGGAAAAAGCACACGAGCTCAAGCCAACCGATGTTGATACAATGAAAAGTCTGCAGGAACTTTATTACAGACTGAAACAGAAAGATCCATCACTGGCTCCGAAGTATGATGCTATGAAAGCTAAACTTGACGCTTTAAAATAAGTTATACAATTTATTAATCGAGTAGGAGGAAAATAAAATAGTTTTCCTCCTATTTTATTTTCCGACCTCTCACACCACCGTACGAACGGATCGCGTATACGGCGGTTCTCTAAGAAACAACTCTGACATTACGATAGGAAGCCGAAAGGAAAACAAAACCCGCTTTGCATAGACGATCATTAGTGATGGAGGTGCTAAGGATAAAGCTATTAGCGGTATGCCAATAACTTTTCCTTGTATTCGCCCACTCATAAGCCTTGGCTTTCTTAGCGCCAAGTTTGATAAGGTTGGCCATTCTGGTTTTAATCCGTTTCCATTGTTTCCATATCACCATTCTTAGCCTGCGGCGATACCATTCGTCAATCCTGACCAGTAGATGATCCATATCGGCC
>JBBQZN010000020.1:0-51935 GCA_038207725.1 Bacteroidales bacterium
TTATGGGATAAAAAGAGCGAGGAAGCAATCAGTATCAGACCAGTTCCGCGCAAAGGCGAGAAAACATACCGCTGGTTCTGGGATTCGCCAATTGTAATCAGCCCGCATCAGAGGGAGAGAATTTATATGGCTGCCAACAAGGTATTCAGAAGCGACAATCGCGGAAAAAGCTGGGAAGTTATTTCAGAAGATATAACAAGGAATGAAGACCGCAACCAGTTTAAGGTTATGGGTAAATACTGGAGCATAGATGCAGTTGCAAAGGACGTTTCAACATCACTCTGGGGTCTTGTTGTTTCACTTTCAGAATCTAAAGTGAAAAAAGATCTCCTTTATGCAGGTACTGACGATGGAGTTATAGCAATTACCGAAGATGGCGGCAAGAACTGGACCAGGGTAACAACATTCCCCGGGATTCCTGAATATACCTACGTCAGTGATATCTTACCTGATAAATTCAACGAGAATGTAGTATATGCCTCCTTTAACAATACCCAGAGCGACGACTTAAAACCATACATACTTAAAAGCTCTGATAAAGGGAAAACATGGACTGCCATTACGAATAAACTTCCTGCCAATGGTCCGATACATACAATTGAACAGGACAATGTTAATGCCGAACTGTTATTTGCCGGGTCTGAATTCGGGTTCTACTATTCACTCGATGGTGGAAATGAGTGGATTGAATTCAAATCAGGACTTCCGACAATTGCTATTCGCGATATAGCCATCCAGGAGCGTGAATGTGACCTGGTTCTTGGAACATTCGGGCGGGGCTTTTATGTTCTTGATGATTATTCGCCTTTACGAAATTTCAAAAAAGAGATTCTTGAAAAGGAAGGTTATATTTTCCCTGTAAAGGATGCAAAAATGTACATACAATCAAGTGGTTTTGACAATCAGGGTTCAATGTATTTTAAATCAGCCAATCCAGAATTCGGAGCAACATTTACCTATTTTGTAAAAGATGTTCCAAAGACTGCAAAAGCTATTCGTCAGGAAAAGGAAAAAGCACTTTTTGAAAAAGGAGAGCCTATACCACAGCCTTCAATTGCTGATCTGAATAATGAATCAGAGGAGGTAAAACCATATCTTATTTTCACAATATCAGATGAGAATAACAACATCGTAAAGCGCATGTATAAATCGGCTTCAAAAGGCATTAACCAGATTACATGGAACTTTGCCGGTGAAAGTAATAATCCTGTAACCACAACAAAATTTGATCCGATCGGATCAGCTGCAGGACGCCGTGGTGGTGGTGGTATTCAGGCAATGCCCGGAACTTATAAGGTTTCTCTCTCTATTATGGCAAAAGGTGAAACAAAAGAACTTGCTGCACCGGTATCTTTTATCTGCAAGCCTCTCAATCTGGCAACCTTCACTGCATCAGATCTTAAAGGAAAATATGCATGGATAAAAGAAGCCTCCGATCTGTCAGCAAAAGTAAACAGCACCTTCAGCTATGCAACTGAACTAAGCAATAAAGTAAACGCTGTTATGCAGGCAATTCACCAGACGCCGTCAGCTCCTGCCGGGCTGATGAAAGAAGCTGAAAGGATTAACAGGGAACTTGAAACACTCGACTTTATCTATAACGGACCACAGGCTAAAGCAAGTCAGGAGGAAGTTCCGCCAGTTGACATGCCTCTTTCTCAGAGGTTGGGCGAAATGGCTTCTGCAAGCTATGGAACCAGTGGCGATATTTCGACAATCGGAAAAGAGCAGATGGAAATTATAAAAAGTGAATTTCCTCCTATTCTCGAAAGAATAAGAAAAGCAGGAGAAGATCTTAAAAAACTTGACGGTCAGCTTGATGCAATAAAAGCACCTTGGACACCCGGAAGAGTACCCTCATTGTAACAATCTTTCTCAATGGAGAATACTCTTGTTTTTTTAAAGAATATTTTTTAAACTTGTTTTAGGTTTATAAGACCTGATAAAATAAAATATTGCTATGAGCAGACCAGTTACGTTATTTACAGGACAATGGGCAGATTTGCCATTTGAAACCGTATGTCAGAAAGCAAGATCTTTTGGCTACGATGGGTTAGAGATTGCATGTTGGGGAGATCATTTCGAAGTCAATAAAGCGGATGAAGCTTATTGCCGCAAAAAGAAAGAGACACTTGCAAAATACGATCTTAAGGTATTTGCCATAGCAAATCATCTTGTAGGGCAAGCTGTTTGCGACCGCATTGATGAAAGACACAAAAGTATTCTCCCCTCCTACGTTTGGGGCGATGGAGATCCGGAAGGCGTTCGTCAAAGAGCTGCGAAAGAAATTATAAGTACTGCAGAAGCAGCAAAAAGGCTAGGCGTTGACACAGTGACCGGTTTCACAGGCTCTTCAATCTGGCCGCTTATTTATTCATTTCCGCCGGTTACACCTGCAATGATTGATGAGGGTTATGCCGACTTTGCAGCCCGATGGATTCCGATTCTCGACAAATACAATGAACTCGGAATTCATTTCGCTCTCGAAGCCCATCCGACAGAAATAGCCTTTGATATTGCATCGGCACGCAGAACTCTCAAGGCACTTAATAACCATCCAAGCTTCGGTTTTAATTTCGACCCTTCACACTTTGGGTATCAGGGTGTTAATTATGTTATGTTTATTCAGGAATTCGCTGAAAAAATCTTCCATGTGCACATGAAAGATGTTGGCTGGTCGAAGGTTCCTGTCGATGCAGGCGTATTTGGCGGTCATACAGAATTTGGCGTCAGAGGTCGTTTTTGGGATTTCAGAAGTCTTGGCCACGGCGACATCAATTTCGAGGAGATTATAAGGGAGCTGAACCGCATTGGCTACAAAGGCCCTCTCTCAGTAGAATGGGAAGACAGCGGAATGGACCGCGAATTTGGAGCGAAGGAAGCTTGTGAATTTGTGCGCAAAGTTGATTTTCCGGCATCAAATATTTCCTTCGATGCTGCTTTTGAGAAAAAATAAATCAAACAAAAACAAATATTCTTAAAACTAACTTTACCAACCGAAATGGAAAACATTAAGAAAACTCAATTATTCAATGCAAGTTGCGTTGCTTTGGTAGTTACAGCATTGGCTTTTGCCACAAGAGGTTCTTTCATAACCGCATGGGAAATTGAATTCAACCTTACAAAACTTGAAGTAGGCTGGATAGTAGGAACAGCATTCTGGGGCTTTACTCTGGCTATGGTATTTGGAGGACCGCTTGTTGATATTATCGGACTCGGTAGAATTATCTCCATTGCATTTTTCTGCCATGTAACAGGAATTGTCCTTACAATAATTGCAACCGGATTCTGGTCATTGTTCATCTCAACATTATTAATAGGAATTGCAAATGGCAGTGTGGAGGCAGCTTGTAATCCACTGATCACAAGCATGTATACCGATCAGAAAACCCGTCGGCTAAACAGGTTCCATGCATGGTTTCCCACAGGTATTGTAATCGGTGGACTTATTGTTTATCTGTTTAATAATATCGGACTCACCGACTGGCGTTATGCTATGGGAATAATGCTTCTCCCAACATTTGTATACGGATATATGTTTCTCAAAAAGCAATTTCCTCAGACAGAAAGGGTTGTATCAGGCTTTTCCTATAAAGACATGTTAAAGGCATGCTATAGTCCCCTTTTCCTGTTTATGGCTTTTGCCATGATCCTTACCGCAGGAACTGAACTGGGAACCAACCAGTGGATTTCGGCATTACTGGCCAATGTTTCGGATAATCCTATTTTGCTTTTAGTATGGATATCAGGAATCATGGCTCTTGCCCGTCAGTTTGGAGGTACCTTGATTCACAATCTTAAGTCAACGGTTGTACTGCTTACCTCTTCAGTACTGGCCTTTATCGGCTGTCTCTTAATGGGATATACAAGCGGAGCCCTTGTTTTTGCATCAGCAGGTATATTTGCTCTCGGAGTAGCATTTTTCTGGCCTTCAATGCTGGGATTTGTTTCTGAAAATATCCCTCAGAGTGGCGCTCTCGGGTTGGCTATCATGGGTGGAATAGGATTTCTTGGCGGAGCAATAGCTCAACCAGTACTTGGTGCAATATTTGATGCTCAGACAATAGCCTCAATTCCTGCAGGACAAACACTGGAAGTTCTTAAATCAGCTGCGGCAGGTACACAGGAAGCAGCTACCTGGGCAGGCGTTCAGCTGAAAGGAGGAGAAATTACCCTCAGATTTGTTGCTTTTGTTCCTGCTGTTCTGATTGTGCTTTTCAGCTTTCTGCATTTCTGGAAGAGAAAACATGTATAATTAAATGGCCCCCCATCCCCCCTAAAGGGGGGCTAATTCAACACTCCTTTTCAGACCCCCTTTAGGGGGCAGGGGGCAAAGTAATATGGAAACAAAACATGATTAGTATATTATGGATAAGACATTTACAAGTACTATATAATATAGAAAATAGAATATGAAGAAGATAAAGATGGGAATGATTGGCGGCGGTATTGGTGCATTTATTGGCGATGCACACCGCCGGGCATCGAGGATCTGCAATGACTATGAATTGGTTGGGGGAGTATTTGATGTCGATTATGAGAAGAGTAAACAGTTTGCTGAAAGCGAAGGTATAAATGCTGACCGCTGTTACAAGAGTGTTGATGATCTTATAAAGGCAGAACTCGCCTTGCCGTCTGACAAAAGAATGGAAGTTGTATCTATCGTAACCCCTAATGCTCTCCATTTCCCTTTTGCCAAAAGTCTGCTCAATGCCGGGTTCAACCTGGTTTGTGAGAAACCCATGACAATGACTGTAGATGAGGCTCTTGAACTTGAGAAACTGGTAGCAAAACATAAACTTACTTTTGCACTGACACATACATATACAGGATATCCGATGATCCGCCAGATGAGAGATCTCATTGCAAAGGGAACTCTGGGAACGATTCAGCGGATAGATGCACAATATTATCAGGGCTGGATCAATTCAATTATTCATGGTACGGGAAGCAGAATTACCGGTGTCTGGAGGCTCGATCCTAAACATGCCGGTGTCAGCAGCTGCATGGGAGATATTGGTGTTCATGCTTTTAACCTCATCGAATATACTACAGGACTTGAAATAAAGGAGGTGCTCTCTGATCTTAACCCGGTTAAAGAGGGCATTCAGCTTGATCTCGACGGAACAGTATTACTCAGGTTCTCAGAGAGACTAAAAGGAGTAATAAGGGCAAGTCAGGTATGTGGAGGAGAGGAGAATGGTCTTACAATTGCTGTATATGGCTCGAAAGCCAGTCTTAAATGGGGACAGGAAAACCCGAATTACCTCACATTACTTAGCGATTCAGAACCTACTAAAACTTATAAACCTGCGCACGGATACAATGATCAGTTTGCCGAGAGCAGCCATACAATGCCATCAGGTCACCCGGAAGGGATCTATGAAGCACTTGCAAACATATATAAGGGTGCGGCAAAGTCGATCCGAAAAGAGAAATATACTGAAGGTGAATTTCCAACAGTGCATGATGGTGTAAGAGGAATGAAATTCATTCACGCCGTTGTTGATTCCAATAAAAAAGGAAACGTCTGGGTGAAAGTTTAAGAAGGGTTGACGATACAACGATAGAACGGTTCTACGGTGCAACGGTACAATCGTGCAACGATACAACGGTGCAGTGGGTAAATATTTCATTGCGCTTATGCGTCGTTGCGAGAAACAGTAACTTAATAAGCGCTTCTGTTCTCAACCTGAGCTGTCGATATCTTTAAATCATTCAACTTGCAGCCTGATTAGCAGATGCTTAGAAAAGCACTTTACTACTTTTTCTTCTTCAAAAAGAAGTATACAGCACCTACGACTAAAACTAATCCGAAGGCTCCCGCAACGATAAGTGTGACGGAAGAGGCTCCATTTTTAGCTACTGCAACATTATCATCTTCAACAGCATAATAAAACTCAGGTTTCGCCTGTGTATCCATATTAACTGTATCTTTCTTAGGTTGTGGCTGCTCCTGTGCAATTGCAACATTCAAACCGCTGAGAAACAAAAGTGATAACATCGATACTACTAAAACAGATTTTTTCATTTTTACTTTTAATTATAAATTATTTAATAGAATTATTCAATTCATCGTACTTCTTTGCTATTTCCGGATCAGATTCCCTGTAAGTATCTGCCAGTGCTGATATTGCAGGCTTATATCGGGGATTAATAGTAAGGCACTCCCTGAGTAATCCACGTGCTCTTTTTACATCTTTCTCTGACAACAGCTCAGATAATCCTATATATGCTTCAAAGTACTTCCTGTTTGCTTTTATAACTCTTTCATAATAAAAAATTGCCTCATCATCTCTTTTCTGAAATCTGGCTATATTTCCCAGATACATCAGAATCAGTTCAAAATCAGGGTTGATTTCGAGACCTTTTTTCAGAATTGAATCAGCTTTATTAAAACTTCCGGAGTCAATTAAAGCAGCGGCAAAATTATAAAAAATCATTTCATCCTGAACACCACTTTCCAAAACTTTTGTGAAATATTTCACAGCATCCTCAGTTTTTCCCTCATTAAGAGCAAGATAACCCAGATAATCTTCTTTTGATTCCCGTTTCAGAACTGCACAAACAGGAACTCCGGCAGCATATATTGTATGTATGGCATTTTTAGGAGGCCACATACCATTCTTAAGTTGAAAAACCGGAATATACCTGTTCACAACAATTGCATAATCCCAGTCTGACATACTTCTTTCCTCAAATCTGAAATAAGATGTCTGAACATCCGGCTGATTGCGAAACATCCAGCTTACCGAATATGTTGCTTTTACTTTTACAGGACCTTCAATACTGTTTTCCTTAAGGTAATCAATCAGCCACTCCGATGCTTCGGTCTGAGTAACGTAGTAGTAATCAGTCTCATAATTCGAGTACGCTCCCTTCAATCCTCCTACAAACTGATTATAATAGAGATAATAATAAGGATGATTTCTGATCATAAACTTTAAAGGATGGATTGCCAGAACCGCAAAGCAAATAATTGCAAGTCCAACAAAATACTTCTTCCTGAGCTTAACAAATAAACTATTAAAGCCGATTGCAGCTATTAAGATAATACCCGGGTACAGAAAAAGAAACTGCCTCCATGAGCTGTAGAGATTCGACTTTTCATACAATACAAAAACTATTGGAAACAGGATAGTAAAAATCAACATGCCACATTGCCATCCTTTCCCGTCTTTGAATAAGGAACGAGAGAATATAATAAACAAAATCAATCCTGCCAGAACAACAAAAGGTATAGTAATTGCCATTGATTTAATGAGATAGTACCAAGGCATGAAATCGGACCATTCGCTCCTGCCCTCAAAAATCTGTCTGAAAGTATCAGGAAAATGAGCCATGATCCCGTATGATTCCAGAACGTTTCTGACAGGGCTTTGCAAAGCATAAGGCCATAAAACAATACTTATCAGCCATGCTGAGATTCCGGCAACAATCAGATGAAACATTTTCCTGATTGGTTCTCTGAGATCCTTAAGTTCATTTCTTAGAAAACACAGAAAATAAAAAACAAACAGAAAAAGAAAAGCATAGCATATAAGTATCAAGCCTCCGGCTCTGATACTTACGCCAAAAGCAATGCTAAGGGTAAGCAGAAAAATATTACTGAATCCACTATTACTGTCTGATGAAAGGAAACGGATAATAAAGTAGATACCGGCGATGTAACTTAATGCGAAAGGAATATCTTTCAGGTTATTCTGAGTATGTCCGATAAATGTGGGAGAAGCCGCAAAAAGCAGAAGAACAAGTATCCCGGGACCATAGCCTGCAATCCTTATTGCAAAAAAAGCAGTAATAATTATTGTAAGCCAACCTGCTAAACTGCTCATTAGATGGCGGAAGGAATACACATCATCAATTCTGAACCAGTTAATAAAGATAGTTACGATGTTGTCGTATGACTGGCCGTAATATTTCAGATTGCTTACCGGGGTATTAAGGGCGGACGTATCGGCACCACTTGTTGCATAATAGTTATACACCACCTGTGAGTGATTATAATGCAATACCTCGTCGCAATTAATGCCGGCATCCCTTGAGGTTAGCAGCATTAATAAAAGAAGAACAACAGATAAAATCCAAAAAATGTATTTTACTTTTTCACTCTTCATATCTTTCCGTCGCTGCCATCGTAATACCGCCTGATAAAATAGATAGGGCGGTTTTGTGATTCCTTATAACTTCTGTAAACGTACTCTCCGAGTATTCCCAGAAAAACGAGCTGGATTGAACCCAGGAAATATATACTTAAAAGTGTTGATGACCAACCGATAACAGCAAATCCATATAGCTTAGCTATCAGAACATAAATTCCGGCACCCATAAATACCACTGTTCCCAGAGTACCGATTATAAGGCAGAACTTAATGGGGAAACGGGAAAAGGAAAAAATAGCGTCGGCAGCCAGAATCAGAAGCTTTGAAATATTCATTTTAGGCCTTCCCTTATAGCGCTCATCCCTTACATATTCAATATAGCCCTGTCTGAAACCTATAAATGTCCTCAGACCGGGGAGATATCTGACCTTTTCTTTCATCATCAGGAGCGCATCAACAGCTGCCCTTTTCATCAAGGAGTAATTACCGGCGTTCTCCATGTTTTTGATATCTCCGATCTGCCGGAAGAAGAGGTGGAATAAACCTGAAATAAAATTTCTCCCGGCATTACCCTTCCTCCCCGACCTCTTGCCACTTATTATATCATAATCCTCCTCTGTAATCTTCCGGTACATCTCTGACAAAAGTTCCGGAGGATCCTGAAGGTCTCCATCCATCATTGCTACAATATCACCTTTGGCATATTCCAGTCCTGCCGTATATGCAGCCTGATGTCCAAAGTTTTTTGAGAGAGAGAGGATTTTAATCCTTTTATTTCTTTCATTCCACCTTATCAATTTGGCCAGGCTCTGATCAGTACTTCCGTCGTCAACAATAATTACTTCATAATCAGATACGAAAGAATCGAGGGCTGAGAAGGTCCTGTCGATCAGCTCATCGATCAGATTCTCTTCGTTGAATACCGGAATTACAAGTGAAAGCATATAAATTACTTATTTCTGAAGTCGCGCCAGAGCATACTCCGCTTCATCCTTCAGTTCCGTATTTGTAAGAAGAACTTTCACAGGAGCAACTGAAACATCAGTTCCTATCCAGCTTAATTCGCGCAGAACAAGTTTTTTAGCTTCAATTGTTGCCTCAGTGGCAGTTAATATCTTAACAAGATTTTTTTCAACCTCAAGTAATCCAGGTTCGTCACCTTTCAAATCGCGAATGTGATTCTGAATTAAGGAAAGGTTCTTTGTGCTTTTGCCGATATCATAACTTCCAAGCCCTGCGTAAGCTTCATCAAGAGTGGTTTCCTTAAAGTTGGATCTAAGTACCACACCTGCATTAGTTGGAAAATCGAAAGGAACAGCCTGTGTTACATTTCCTGTAACGGCCCATTCAGCTCCTCGCTGCAAAGTGACAATAAAACCAACACATTGCATCGCTGGGCCGCCTCCCTCATCAGCGTGACCTAGTATAGTGTGAAATATTCTTCCTTTTCCGTATGCAATAGTCATTAAAACAGGCTCATCCCTTCCTTCACGACGAGAATTCCTCTGGGCAGCTGCAGCAGCAATGGCAGCCTGGGCAGCCTGAGCCTTAGCATTTCCTGTACCCTGAGCTGGTCTGGCGCCTGCATTTGCTGGTCTTGCTCCCTGTGCGGCAGCCGGTACTGCCCCTGCTGGACGTGGTTGTCTTGTTGCAGAAAAAGCAGTTGCCAGGATTTCCATATTTTCAGCTGGACCACGAAGCAAACTGTAAAGCTCATCAGTGCCATGCATCCAGTTGGCCGGCAATCCTTTTGTAATAGGATGCTCAGACATACGGACTTTTACAGAAAATTCACTTCTTGCTCCATGTGTGCCACCTATACCTTTTGAAGTATCATCTCTTACAATCTGATCATTCTTGTAATAAACATAGGGACCAGATTTTTCGTTACGGTTTCCCCATCCGCCAAGTCCGATTATCTGATTGTATTCTTTCCACTCCGGAAAAGAATTATCAGCTGCATGGTAAACAACAACACCACCACCATTATTAACAAATTTAAGGAAATCTGCCTTTGTTTTTTCTGACCATGAATCACCATTATAGTCGAGAACAACCAGTTTATACTTCGAAAAGTCTGGTTTAAAGGTACTCATATCACCACCTTTTTCAGGTGTGATCAAAATTTCTGATGAAAACATTCCTGTTTCATCGAGAATCTGTTTCAGAATGGGAGAACTGGCCTTCCAGTTATGATTATTCTGACCTGTGATAATCAGAGTCGGGTATACTGACTCCTTTTTGCAGGATGAAAATAAAGATATCAAACCTGTTGCTATTATTAAAAATAAATATTTCTTCATCGTACTTCTGATTAAACTGTTGGTAATGTCCATGGTTGACGATATGGCCTGCTAAGCAATTGGCTGGCTCTTGGATTGCCGATAATTTCTTCCTTATCGGGATCCCATTTAATTGTTTGTCCGGTTGTCATTGCAATTTCCCCGAGCAGTGCAACAGATATGGCCCTGTAAGCAACATCTACCGGCGCAATTGTTTCTTTCTTCGAACGAACGCAATCAACAAAATTCTGGTAGTGATTTTCGCTTTTATACAAACGGGTCTCATTTTCACCGATAAGCTCCTCAAGGATTTTTGGATCAGAGGCTGAAATTTTATTACCCCTGTCAACATGTATCCATCCCAGGTCGCCATGCCATGTTGTTCCCATTCCAAGTTTCAGGCGTGATGAATTTGCCACTCTCATTTCAATGCCATTGGCATATTTGCAGAGAAAGTCATATTCAACAGGTGCATTGTATATTCCTTCGGGTGGATAAACTCCTGAACCTGAAATTTCAGCAGGCCCTGTATGTTCCAATCCAGCACCCCAGTTTGCAATATCAATATGATGACCGGCCCAGTCAGTAAGCTGGCCGCCAGAATAATCGAGAATCCATCTCCAGTTCCAGTGAGAAACACCACGGTAAGGCACTTTCAGTGCCGGTCCGAGCCACATTTCCCAGTTAAGCTCAGCCGGTATATCCTGTATTGGAGGAGTTCCTATCCCTCTGCCACCATCAGGAAGTCCAACTTCGATATATTTTAGTTTCCCGGCTCTTCCGTTTATAGCTAGTTCAGCTCCCCTGTGAAAATTTGCCTGCGACCTCTGCCAGCTTCCTGTTTGCCATGTTATATTATTCTTTTTTACGGCACTTACAATTGTCTGACCATCTTTAATAGTCCTGCAAATTGGCTTTTCGCCGTAAACATTTATTTTTTTATTGGCTACTTCGGAATATATAATCCCATGCCAATGGTCTGGCAGTGCAATTAGCATAGCATCGACTTTCTCTTTTTCAAGCAGTTCACGATAGTCGCCATAGGTTCTGCAATCTTTGTTCTTATTAGCAGTATCAATAAGTTCTTTGGCTGCCGAAAGCCTTTTTGAATCAACATCGCAGAGAGCAACAAACTGAACCTGGTTATCAAGCCGCAGGAAATCGCGGCAATCGCTCATTCCCTGAGATCCGGTACCTATCAGCCCAAAAACTATACGATCGCTGGGAGGTAATTTACCACCCATACCCAAAGCAGCAGACGGTATTATCTGTGGCAATACAATAGCACCTGCAACAAGAGTTGCCGAGCGCTTAACAAAATCTCTCCTTGATGAATTTTTTGTCATGGTATCTGTTTTATAATGATAATTATACGCTATCTGTTAAAGTGTAATAGGTGTTCCCGGAATAGGGGTCTCGAAAACCATATTTACGGGGCCAAATTCAATTTTGGAAGGTCCAAGATCCATATCTGATTTAAATATCTCATCCCAGGTAATAGCCCGGCCGGTATAGGCAGCCGTTCTTCCCATTATTGCTGTCAGGGTTGATAGTGCAGTCTGCTCAGCCTCATTTACATAATTACCTGTTCTTATGCCATATACCAGATGCATATGTTCCTGAACATACGGAGGAATCTTAACTGCATTCATTGCATTTCCGTTTTCATCTTTTGGATATTCAAACTGCCAGATAACATTTCCTTTAAGATCCCATATAGTATTTGCACAGTTTGTATACCCTTCGGTTCCCATAATGAACTCTCCTGTTCCATTTGCACAGCTGTCGATCTGACGGCACATGCTATGTGAAAATACACCATTTCCATAGTCAAAGTCAATACTGAAAAAATCATACTGGTCGCCGGTGACTCTTCTGTGACGTCCGCCATAACCTATAGCCTTTTCGGGGTGTTTACCCATGAACCAGTTTATAACGTCGATATTATGAACGTGGGTATCGAGAATATGATCGCCGCATAACCAGCAGAAATTATTCCAGTTACGGATCATGTATTCCATATCGTTCCATCCTTTTTCTCTTTCACGGAACCAGACATGGTCCTGATTCCAGAAAGCTTTTGCCGAGGTAATGGTGCCTATTGCACCACTCATTACTTTTTTATATGTTTCAATGTAATCTTCCTGATGCCTGCGCTGAGTTCCGGTAACAACGCAAAGACCTATCGCAACAGCTTTCCTGCCTGTAGTAATAATTGATCTTATACCGACCGGATCGACCGCTACCGGCTTCTCCATAAATACATGCTTGTTGTTTTCAACAGCTGCCAGAAAATGTTCAGGACGGAATTGGGGTGGTGTTGTAAGCAATACGACATCCACATCGGGCATTGCCATTATCTTCTTATATCCGTCGAAGCCTGTAAAGCAGTTTTCGGCAGGTATGGGAAGGTTGAAAGAAGCAAACCTCTCCCTGCATGCGTCTATCTTGTCCTGAAAAACATCTGCCAGTGCAACTATTTCAAGATCAGGACCTGAGCTGATGAAATTGATAGCTGCTCCTGTACCTCTGGCTCCGGCTCCTATCAGGCCAGCTCTTAATTTTTTTCCCTTGGGAGCACCCTTCAATATCGGAGGGAGTGCTGAAAAGTCAAGGTCGGGTTTTCTGCTGCATGCTGAAATAACAGCACCTGCTCCTGCAATCCCGATTCCGGCCAGTGCTGTTCTGCCGATAAATTTTCTTCTGTCAATATTCTGCATAATAGAACTTTTATAATATCTTTTGTTAATTCCCTGTTATACTGTCTGTTTCGCACACTACTCTGAAGCCTACATCAATACAATCGGAATACCACCATATACTTTTTGGCATCTGGGGATCTGTGACCAGCCAGGCTTTGGTTTTTGTAAAATCGCGGGCAGCACTTCTCACATCCTTTCCATCGCTCTTAAATGAACCTCCCCTGATAACATGTTCAGGGCCTTTTAGCGGCCCACGTGGATTTACCAGAGAAACTGAATCGGCCTTATAAGCATCAGCCAGGTAATAATCGAGACAGAACTCTGCCACATTACCCGACATATTCTTAAGTCCGAAAGGATTTTCCCTTGCTGAGACGGGCTCTTTTGTTTTTGATAAACTATTAAGCTTATATACTACATTCGATGAAATCACTGAAGTATCTGGTCCGAATATTTTCTTAAGGAAACCTGATGATGTGAATTTTTTCGGATCACCTGCAAAATAATATGGAGTTTCGGTACCGGCTCTGCAGGCATATTCCCATTCAGCTTCCGTTGGCAGACGGTATTTTTTGCCTGTTACTTTTGAAAGCCACTGGCAATATACATTTGCTGCATGCCACGTCATGGTAATAGCAGGTCGTGCACCTTTGCCCCAACCCTGATCGGGAGCACCCCATGGAGGAGTGGCACCGCTTATTGCATCGGTTTTCTTGTTTGTAACTACCTGTCCTTCTGTCCTTCCCTGTGATCCTGTGGCTCTGAAAAATGCGAGATACTCATCCCATGTAACCTCTGTTTTTGCCAGAAAGAATTTTGAAACTGTAACTTTTCGTACCGGACCTTCATCGGCTTTCCTGAGAGCTTCGTTTTCAGGGCTTCCCATATTGAAAGTTCCTTCAGGAATGGCCACCATTTCGAATGAAACGTTTGTCCCGGGGATCTTTTCAGTAAAGCTCTCAAATTTTTCGACTTTGGCAGCTTCGGTAAAAAGTGTCTGGTCGGCAGTGACTGTTACCCCAAAACTAGTGTCGTGAGCATGTATAGCATTCTTGTCATAATGACCTACATTAAGGTGACAGTTTATACAATTCAGTGGATCTTTGCTGGTAGTGTAAAAAAGATGGGCATTACCTCCATTCACTGATAAGGTAACAGGAAACAGGTTCTGATGACATTTAATACATGATTTTTCATACACAAACTTCTTCGCATTCTCGAGTAGTTTCTTCTGTTCCCAGTTTATCTCAGCAGAATCCTTGAACAGAAAGCCGTAGATATCCACTGCTCCGTGCTTTGCTTTTGCAAGCAGGTAACCTTCACCTTCCGGAGGCAGATGACATTGGGTACAATGGACAGTGACACCCGATGAGTTATTATAATGAGAGGATAGTAACCAGCTCTGTTCTGCCATTGGGTGTATATGGCACGAATGGCAATACTCATCTGAAGAGGTGTAATGAACTACCTTATTGCCTGTGAGGAGAATAACTATCCCCAAAACAAACCCAAAAACAATAAGCCAGACCTTTGTTTTCCCTTTAACAGAAGTTCTTGAACGGATATTATTAAAATTCATATAACGAATAGAATCAATTAAAACTTGTTAAAGTTAATTGATTACCCGATTTGCCAATAAAAAAAAGTACTTTTTTTACTTTTTAAACATCAGAATCTTTTTGTGTATCCATGGCAATATGGCAATTTGCCATTATTGAAGTAATAATCCTGATGATAGTTTTCGGCATTGTAAAATTCAGAAGCCTTAGTAACTGCAGTGGCTATCTTTAATCCTTTGTCTTTAAGAATCTTAAGGTTCTTCTCAGCCACTACCTTCTGATCCTCATTGAGATAGAAAATTTCCGATCTGTATTGTTCACCGATATCCGGACCCTGCCTTCCCTCCTGGGTTGGATCATGAATTTCGAGAAAAAACTTAAGAAGCTTTTCATACGATATTTTTACAGGATCATAAACTATTTTAACAGCTTCGGCATGACCAGTATTCCCGGTGCATACTTCCCTGTAAGTAGGGTTCTTAACGGAACCACCGGTATAACCGGATGTAACTGAAACAACCCCGGGTGATTTCTGTAGAAAATATTCCACACCCCAGAAACAGCCTCCGGCAAAGACAGCTATTCCATATCTTCCAGGTTCAAGCAGGGCCGGTACAAAATCAAGCGAAACCGAGTTAACGCAGTGCCTGATATTTTTATCAGTAAGCCTCTCGCCTGTAAAAACATGACCGAGATGAGCTCCGCATGATGCACAGGTTATTTCTGTTCTCATACCGTCTGAATCAGGGAATCTGTTAACTGCACCCTTTATTTCATCGTCGAAACTGGGCCAGCCGCAATCAGACTCAAACTTGTCGGTTGAATGATAAAGAGCAGAACCACATTTTTTACATAAATAAGTTCCCTTTTCCTTATTTTTCGTGAATTTTCCGGTAAAGGGAGATTCGGTTCCCTTATTATTAATAACATATGATTCACTTTTTGTGAGATCGTAGTATTTGAGTTTTTCCTGTGAAAATGTATCCTCGTTCATGATTGTAATAAATAGTAGAGTAATTATTAATATTAAAACACGTTTATTCATAGTATAATTTTTTCCTTTAATGAATAACAATTTAAAATGGAAAAAGTTAAACATTAAACAATTCACTGCCTTCTGTTGTTTAAGAAGAAGACAGCGAGAAGTGAGAGCGGAGAGCGGAGGGCGCAGACAAGAGCTAAAAATTTTGCACCATGAATTCAAACTTAGGACTTCGGACTTCCCACTGATCAGACACAAAATTATTAATTTTTATTTTTGGCACAAATATTGTTTTTAGAATGAAAAGATTATTTTTGTAATTAATTAAATAGTAAATCGGGTATGAAAAAATTTGGTTTTTTACTTTTAGCAACATTCGTTATAACATTGGTTGTCAGTTCTTGCAGTCAGAAGGAATGTCCCGCATATTCAAAAGCTGATACCGAGCAGGCAGCAAAGAATGTCTGATTGCCAGACTGTTATTTCTGGTTTCCGGATAAAAAACTTACCATAAGATGAAAAGGCTGCTTAATATAGCGGTGTTTTTTGTATTTGGATCATTATCACTTTTTGCACAAGGTGAATTAGATCAGCAGCAAAGGGTATTTTTCAGAAATGAAAGATCATTTGCGGTAATGCTAAACACAGATGGTCTGGGTGTCGGATACCGTGGAGCAAAAAGAATAGACTACCTTAATAAAAGAATTCTGGAATTAGATTTAGCTACTCTGAAACACCCGAAAGAGTATAAATTATCAAATCCATACACACAATCAACCGGCACGTTTGTTTTTGGCAAACTCAACACGGTTATGTATGTCAGAGCCGGAATTGGAAAGCAGCATGAACTTTTTAAAAAGAATGATTTGGGAGGAATTGCTATAAGGTATTTCTATACTGCCGGTCCTGTAATTGCAGTTTACAAGCCAATCTATTACAAAGTCCTCTACCCCATATCAATAAATGAATTCGAATTAAGGGATGAGACTTTTGATGTTTCGGTAACACAGCCTGGTGATATTTATTCAAAGGCTGCATTCACGAAAGGTCTTGATAAAACTAAACTTCTTCCCGGATTATATGTCAAGGGAGGTTTTAATTTTGAGTACAGCAAGGAAGACAAAGTAATTCATGCAATTGAAGCAGGAGCACAGATCAATGCTTTCCCAAAGATTATCCCAATTATGTCAGGAACCGGAAATAAATCGGTTTTCTTTTCACTTTTTATCAGCTACAGGTTCGGTATGATTATCGATCCTCTTAATCCTGAGTCAAATAAGATATCAAATCTCTTCAGAAGGAAAAAGAGTGAGGAAATAATATAACATCTTGGCATTTAAAGGGAAAATGCTATTTTTGTAGATCACAATTATTAACAATTTAATGATATAGAAATGTCAAAAATTAAAGTAGGTATCAACGGTTTTGGCAGGATCGGCCGTCTGGCCTTCAGGGCTGCCTTTAAGAGGAATGATATAGAAATAGTCGGAATCAACGACCTCCTCGATGTGGAATATATTGCATATATGCTTAAGTATGACAGCGTTCATGGCAAATTCGATGGAAAAGTTGAAGTTAAAGATGGAAAGCTTGTAATAAACGGACAGAGTATCCGCATAACTTCTGAAAAAGAACCTTCATCACTTAAATGGAATGAGGTTGGCGCAGAGTATGTTCTTGAATGTACCGGTCTTTTCCTTACAAAGGAAACTGTTCAGGGTCACATTACTGCAGGTGCAAAGCGTGTTGTTATGTCAGCTCCTTCAAAAGATGATACCCCTATGTTTGTAATGGGTGTTAACAATCATAAATATACAGCAGACATGCAGTTTGTATCTAATGCATCATGCACAACAAACTGTCTGGCTCCGATAACAAAGGTACTTCAGGATAGTTTCGGTATAGTTGAAGGTCTTATGACAACTGTTCACGCAACAACAGCTACACAGAAAACTGTCGACGGTCCATCTAAAAAGGACTGGAGAGGCGGACGTGCTGCAGGCGGCAACATTATTCCATCATCAACAGGAGCAGCAAAAGCAGTTACCAAAGTTATTCCCGAACTTAAAGGAAAACTTACAGGTATGGCTTTCAGGGTTCCTACTCTTGATGTATCTGTTGTTGATCTTACCTGCCGTCTTGAAAAACCAGCAAGCTACGATGCAATCAAAAAAGCAATGAAAGCTGCTGCTGACGGTCCGCTTAAAGGAGTTCTCGGATATACAGAAGATGCAGTTGTTTCGAGCGATTTCATCGGTGATTCACGCACATCAATCTTTGATGCAGAAGCAGGTATTTCACTTAATGATAATTTTGTAAAAATAGTAGCATGGTACGATAACGAGTGGGGTTATTCCTGCAAACTTCTCGACCTGATTGCTCATATGAATACAGTTAAGTAAGCAGCATATTGTTAAAAAGAAAAGAGAGGAAAAATCCTCTCTTTTTTTTATACAATCATTTCTATCTCCAGCGGAATTCCGGCAGTATCGCGGTAATGTTCGCCAAGCTCCAGCATAGCTTCATCATCCTCTTCGTAAAGCCATTTCATTCTGACAACTTTACCAGATCTCTGAAATCCGGTAAGCCTCTTGAGTATTTCGTAAAGATACTTGGATGATCCACTGTTGATGTACTCAAGCTTAATATGTGCATTCAACCCATCGTTCTTGCTGAAATGTTGGGTAATCCATTCTTCGAGCCTCCGGAAAATCAGTTCAGGATTTTCAGGAATTGACCTGCCAACAATTTCCAGTTTATTCTCACCAGGATAATATGTTATACCCGGACAATTCTTTAACTCTTCCTGAATAATAATTTTTTCCATATTCTGATATTTTATTCGTATCGTAAAGCCTCAATCGGGTCAATGTTTGCCGCTTTAACAGCCGGAGCATAACCTGAAACAACACCAACAATAAAACAGACAACTACCCCTGTGAACACCCATAGCCAGGGAATAATGAAATCGGAACCGAGCATTGAAGAAACCCCGTTACCAATTAAAATCCCAAAAATAATTCCGAATATACCACCTAGCTGACCAATCATTATAGATTCGAAGAGAAACTGGTATTTGATTGTGTTTGTCTTGGCTCCTATCGCCTTTCTCACACCTATTTCACGTGTCCGCTCGGTTACCGAAACCAACATAATATTCATAAGACCAACCGCAGCTCCAAACAGTGTGACTAGTCCTATAATAGTCGCAGCGAGAGTAACATATTTCAGATTCTCCAAAAGCATTTTAACAAGGCTGTCGCTTTTTGAAATGTTAAAATCAGACTCATCTCTTGGATTCAGATTTCTTACAATTCTGAACACCGCCTCTGCCTCACCGGCCATAACATCCATATTAACAGGATTTATCGGCATAACCGATAATGAATATGTCATATTCGGTTGTGAAAAGTATTGCCGTGCTGTTGTAACGGGCATGAAACATATATTGTCGCCATTAATTGCGCTGGCTCCTTTGCTTTTCAATACACCGGAAATCCTGAGTTTAAGCCCCGCCACAATAATTTCTTTCCCTATGGGATCAACTCCTCCAGGAAAAAGATCTCTTTTTATATCAGCACCAATTAGAACCAAATGCCTGGTCAGCTGGATTTCATCGGTACTGAAGTTCCTTCCTGATTCTATCTCATATCCCGAAATTGTAAGATGGTTTTCATCTACTCCCAGAAGTGAAATATTAGGGTTTGTTTCCTCTGATCTGTATTTTACTGTTGACCCGCGTGATGCATTAAATGAAATTGAAACCCAGGCTGCTTCATCAAAACGTGTCTTAAACTCCTCGGCTTCCCTGTATGAGATCCTTGAAAAATTCTTTGACCTGTGCCTTTCGTTTCCGATCTGGATATTCATTCCCCTTGAAGTTATGGAAAACGAATTTGCGCCCATCATCGTAAACTGATTTGTCAATGAAGATTTAATTGAATCGATGGCTGTAAGAATCCCTACAAGTGCCATTATGCCAATTGCAATAATGCCAATCGTAAGAATAGCCCTTACCCTGTTGGAGCTTATTGCCCTGAATGATATGCTGATGTTTTCCCTGAAAATCCCTATCTTCATTATTTCCCTTCCATTAACAGGAACAATCCTGTATTTCATCAATAAAAAAATAAAAGTACTCTTTTTTATCTTTTCCCGAAAACAGAAACAGTAATATTACTGAAATACAGCTGACAATTAAAATAAATGGCCTTTTAGTTGCATAACTAATTATTTCGTTGTATATTTGGGATTGGACTTAAAGACGCAAGGCGAATGAAATGGGAAACGATAATAGAATTTTAAACCGGAAATGTTATGAGAGAGCTGACAAGGGCTGAAGAAGAGGTGATGCAGGTTTTATGGAAGATCAGGAAGGGCTTTGTTAAAGATATCCTGGAACATTTTGAGGAACCAAAACCTGCTTATAATACTGTGAGCACGATTGTTCGTATCCTACAGGATAAAGGATTTGTGACACATAAAGCTTACGGAAGAACTCACGAGTATTATCCAGTAGTCTCTAAAAACGATTACTCAAAGACCCACCTTAATACTTTTGTGAACGACTACTTTTCAAACTCATTCGAGAAAATGGTCAGCTTTTTTGCAAAAGAGAAGAGTATATCAGTAAAAGAGATGGAAGAGATTATGAAAATAATGGAAGGAGAGGTAAAAAAACAAAAAGAGAATAAATGAATACACTATTTATATATATGGTGAAAGCTGCTCTCTACCTTATTGCTTTTTACCTCGTATATGCATTGATGCTCAGCAGGGACACATTCTATGGTCGAAACAGAGCTTTTATTATTTTTGCAACTGCCTCAGCAATGATACTTCCTGTATTCACAATGCAGACAATCAAGCCAATGGGGATCCAGTTTTTCGGCAAAATGCTCTCTGAAGTTTTTGTTTCAGCTGAAGCTACCGGAGCAGGAAACAGAGCACAGACAACATCAGCACCTGAATTGCTTCAAATTGTCTATACTATCTACATTGCGGGTGTAGTTATTTTCCTGCTGAAGTTTTTAACAGACCTTTTTAACCTGACCTTTCTTATAATAAAACAAAAGAGCGCCGGAAGTCATATAATAAGATTTCAAGGTTTTAACACTGCCGGATTCTCAGCCATGGGTTTTATCTTCATTAATACACGTCTCAGCCCCGAGGAGGCAGGTGAAATCATCAGGCATGAACAGAATCATTTAAAGAATAATCATTTTATCGACATAATCTTTATTGAACTTATCAAGTCATTTCAGTGGTTCAATCCTTCTGTATACCTGTTCAACAGATCTTTAAGAGCAATACATGAATATCAGGCTGATGAGGGATGTATAAACTCAGGAGTAGCTGTTGTTAACTACCAGTCGCTGCTGCTCAGCCAGGTTTTCAAATCAAAAGCATTTAATTTGACTAATAGCTTTTCCAACCCCTCTCTCATCAAAAAAAGAATGGTAATGATGACAAAAAAGAGAACAGCTGCAATCGCTCGTGTGAAACTGCTTCTGGTGGTTCCCGCAACCACGCTTGTCTTTTTTGCCATTTCTGCTTACAGAGAGATCCCCACACTTCCCGAACAGAAAGCAACTCCGGTCATTATTTCTCCATCTTCTGAGGCTTTATCACCTGCTCCTGTTTTGAAATCATCGAATACAGCTGATACAAAGAATTCTGATAATGCATCCAAAGCCTCAAAAGAGGTAACAAGTGAACAGAATGAAGCTCCCCCCCCTCCTCCACCACCTCCTCCGGTTGAAAAAATTGAAGATTCCAGGGCAGTTGAGACTCAGGCTACCGGAATTGAATTGGAACCTGAGCCATTTGTTGTTGTTGAAGAGATGCCAATGTACCCTGGTGGCGACAAGGAACTGTTGAAATATATTGGGGAAAACACTATATATCCCGAGATCTCAAAAATAAATAACATACAGGGAAGAGTAATTGTCCGCTTCAGCGTAACATCAAAAGGAGACGTATCACAAATGAGTGTACTAAAAGGAGTATCACCTGAGCTTGATGCTGAAGCGCTGAGAGTTGTGGGTACTTTATCAGGTTTCCATCCGGGAAAACAGGGTGGAAAACCCGTACCGGTATGGTACATGGTGCCTATCACATTTACGCTGAAATAAATCAAAAATTACACAATACAGCAAAAAAATATTTTATTTAATTAAGTTTTTAGTTGCATAACTAATTATTTCGTTGTATATTTGATTGTGATTAATCAAATAGTAAATGATCTTACATAAACCAAAAAGAAATCAAGATGAAAACAAACTCCCCTTACAACTCACATTTCAAACTGAAGTTTCTTATTTACGGGTCACTTCTGGTTATAGTTGTTGCGATTATACCAAGTGTTGCAAATGCCCAGATTCCAAATGCAGTATATACAGAGACAGCACCGTCTCCACCTCCTGTACCAGGAACAATGGAAGGTGATGCATATATTTCAGTTGATGTAATGCCAATGTACCCTGGCAGCGACATTGCTTTACTGAAATACATCAGTACTAATACTCGATATCCTAAAGAGGCTAAGGATAAAGGTATTATGGGGCGTGTGATTATACGGTTCAAAGTAACAGCCGATGGTTCTGTCGCCGATGCCTCTGTACTTAAGGGTGTTGATCCCTTACTTGATAACGAGGCCCTCAGAGTTGTGAATACAGTACCCAAATTTACACCCGGTCAGCATAAAGGCGAGAATGTACCTGTCTGGTATATGGTGCCAATAACATTTACACTCCGGAAATCAGAATTTGAAGTTATCGGCAGAGATACAATATATACCTATTGCACCACCTTAGCAGAATATACAGGTGGTAATGAGGCACTTAAAAAATTCAAATCAGATAATCTGAAGTACCCGGAAAAGGCAAAAAAACTTGGTATAGAAGGCACTGTGATTGTGAGTTTTATAATCGAAAAAAACGGCACTGTAACATACTCAAAAATAGAACGGGGAGCCTCTTCTTCTTTGGATAATGAAGCCATCCGTCTCACAAAACTTATGCCGGCATGGAAACCAGCCACTGAAAAAGGCAGAATTGTTAAGTTCAGATATATGACGATGTACGAATTTCTGCTTACACCAAGAGTACCTGAAGTTCCGAAAGAAGATGCTCCCTTTGTTGTTGTTGAGGAGATGCCTATGTTCCCGGGTGGAGATGCAGCACTTCTTGATTTTATTAAGCTAAATATAAAGTACCCTGAGAACGCTAAAAAGAATGTTGTCCAGGGCAGAGTAATAGTGCGATTCTGCGTAATGACCACAGGGGGTGTAAATCAGATTAGTGTTCTGAAAGGAGTTGATACTGAACTCGATGCTGAAGCAATAAGAGTTGTAAGTTTATTATCGGGTTTTAAACCTGGTAAACAGTATGGAAAAGCTGTTAATGTGTGGTATATGGCACCGATTACTTTTGCTATCGAGGGAATGCCGCTTGTTGCGGTTTCTGAACAAAAAAAACCTGAAAACTTCAGTTACGATCAGCCACCGTTATTCAAAGGTGGGGAAAAGAAATTGTACAAATATATTAGCAAACATATCAATTATCCACCGGCAGCCAAACAAAACGGAAAGGAAGGGAAAGTCCTTGTTAGTTATGTTATAAACGCTTCGGGTAAAATTGAACGGGTTCAGGTTCTAAAAGGTATAGATAAAGAGCTAGACGCTGAAGCTGTAAGAGTAGTAAGTTCGCTTCCAGACTGGAAACCCGGAAAACTGGCCGGAAAAGATGTTAATGTATTGTATATTATGAATGTCGCATTCACTTTAAAATAGAAAGCCATGAAAAACAGAAATGAATCAAACCGGATTATGAAGACTGTATTATTGCTTGCATCAATCCTGATTATTGTGGCAGCAACAATCACATCATGCGGAAAAACAGGAAAAACGGAAAATGCTCCTGCAGAGTTAGCTCCGCCGCCCCCTCCTCCTCCTGTTGCTGAAGTTCCTGTGCCTGCAGAACCTGAACCTTACACTGTTGTTGAAGAAATGCCTCAGTTTAAGGGAGGTGACAAAGCTCTCCTTGATTATGTTGGGAAGAATGTTGTCTACCCTTCAGATGCGAAAGCAAAGGGCACTCAGGGCAGAGTAATTGTAAGGTTCTGTGTTACCGAAAAAGGTGCCGTTAACAAAATAAGCATCGTTCAGGGTGTTTCGCCTGACATAGACGCAGAATCTATCAGGGTCATAGGCACTCTTCCAGCTTTCAAGCCTGGTAAACAGAACGGTGTTGCAGTTCCTGTATGGTACACAGTTCCCATTAGTTTTACACTGAAATAAAACCTGTTGTAAGGAACATTCGCGACTGTTCCCTACTGGCCTGTTTAACGGGCCAGTTTTTTTATGTTTTCATTTCAATTTACGTAAATTTGCAGCAGAGATTAAAAAATGGAACTAAAAGAACGAATAGGCGCATTTTCACAACTTGGAGAAGACCTGAGGCAGGCACTACTGGATAAAAACAATAAAAACGGGAAAATCATTGGTGAACTAATTAATACCGAACATCTTAACAATGATTGGTTCACCCACGAAAATGTAAGGATGTCAATTACTGCAGTCGCTGATGAACTTACAACAGAGAACCTGTCAGAGTGGTGCTCTGCCTATCCTGAACTAACTGAAAAGAGAGTACCTTATAATATAGGTGTGGTCATGGCCGGAAACATACCATTGGTTGGGTTTCATGATTTCCTGTGCGTTCTTATTTCAGGAAATAGAATATTAATTAAAACAAGCTCAAAGGATAACAGGCTGATAGTATTTATTGCAGATATGTTATATAACATAAAACCTGAATTCAGGGATTTAATACGAATAACTACTGACACCCTTTCGGGATTTGATGCCGTAATAGCAACAGGGAGTGATAACAGTTCAAGGTATTTTGAGTACTATTTCGGGAAGTACCCTCACATTATCAGAAAAAACAGGAACAGTATAGCCATAATAAATGGAAATGAAACTGAACAGGATCTGAAAGAACTTGGCAATGATGTTTTCTCCTATTTCGGTCTCGGCTGCAGAAATGTTTCAAAAATTTATATCCCTGACGGATATGATCTTAATATGCTCATAAACAAGTGGGAACATTACTCAGGAGTTATAAACCATTCAAAATATGCCAATAATTATGATTTCAATAAGGCTGTTTATATTGTAAAAAGAGAAAAGTTTCACGACAGCGGTTTTATCCTTTGCAGGGAGGAGAAGAAGATTGCATCGCCTGTGTCGGTGCTATATCATGAATATTACTCTTCGCTGAATAGTCTTGAAGATGAACTTAATCAGATAAAAGATAAAACACAATGCATTGTCGGAAAAAATCATGTTCCGTTTGGCATGGCTCAGTTTCCAAAACTTTGGGATTATGCTGACGGAACTGATACCTTAGAATTTCTTCTAAAAAAAAATAAGGCAGGAATATTGTAATATAAAAAATATTATATTGCACCCATCGAATTAATACATATTATGGTTTACAAATTTGTAGTGTTATCAGATGAGGATGAGTCATTTGTCAGGGAATTTGAATTTCTTGATACGCACACTTTGTTAGATTTTCACAACCAGATTCAGGACGAATTGGAGTTTGACAAATCACAGATGGCGTCTTTTTTTATGGCAACTGACAATTGGGAGAAGGAAGAAGAGTTTACTCTTTTTGATATGGGCACTGGTTCCTCAACTATGGAAGTAGCAGTTCTGGAAGATATTATATTCCGCAAAAATCAGAAATTGCTGTACATTTTTGACTTTTTCAATGAAAGAGCTCTCTTTGTTGAATATACGGGCGAGGTAAAAGAAATCGACGGACGTGAATATCCTTCGTGTACTAACTCAAAGGGCATTCCTCCCAAGCAGGTTGTTTTCGGAGGAACAGCACGTAAGCTCTATAACAGTATTGTTGTATCGGAAGATGAGGATGAGGATGAACCGGTTGCTGACGAACTTTTCCTTGACGGTGATGATGAGGGTGCTCTTCCCGACTTCGATAATATTGAACCACTGAACGAAGAAGAAGAATAGTCTCTTCAGGATCAGATCCAATGAAAAATACTCTTATAGTTTTCCTTGGACCGACAGGTGTCGGCAAGACTGATATTTCTATTGAGCTTGCCCATCATTTCAACTGCGAAATAATCTCTGCCGACTCGAGGCAGTTTTACAGAGAGATGAAGATTGGAACTGCTGTACCTTCTGACTATCAGCTAAATACAATAAAACACCACTTTGTCAGATTTCTATCAGTTAATGAGTATTACAGTTCAAGTCTTTTTGAAAGAGATGTAATAGAACTCCTTCCAAATTTGTTTTCTGCAGGCAAGGTAGCCTTTATGTCGGGAGGATCAGGGATGTATATTGATTCAGTTTGTGAAGGTACTGATGATATACCTGATGTTGATCAGCTATCGAGGGAAAAGTATATAAGAATGTATGATGAACAGGGCATTGAAGCGCTAAGAATAGCACTTAAAATTCTTGACCCTGAGCATTATACTAAAGTCGACCTGAAGAACCCAAAAAGAATAATGCGGGCACTCGAGATTTGTGAATCGACAGGAAAACCCTACTCCTCTTTTCTTAGGAAAAACAAGAGAGTTCGTGATTTCAGAATAATAAAAATCGGACTTACAAGAGAGAGGGATGAACTCTATTCAAGAATTAACACAAGAGTTGATGAGATGATCCAGTCGGGACTGGAGGAAGAGGCACGGTCGCTGCTACCGCTTAAAGGTCTGAATGCACTTAACTGTGTAGGATACAGGGAGTTTTTCGATTATTTTGAAGGCAAAACAGATAAGAAGAAAGCAATTGAACTTATAAAACGAAATAGCCGGAGATATGCAAAACGTCAGATGACATGGTGGAGTAAGGACGAGGAGATTAAATGGTTTCACCCCGAAAAGTCAGTAGAAATAATTAAGTATCTGGAGTCAGAAATATTACTTTAATTCTTTAAGCTTAAGTATTGTACCTGCCGGATCATTTGAACCGAATACTGAATTGCCGGCTACAAGTACATTAACACCGGATGCAACAAGTGTTGCAGCATTTTTTGTTCCAACACCTCCGTCCACTTCAATAAGTACATTGAACCCGCCACAGTCAATCATTTCACGGAGTTCGGTAATTTTACTGTAACTCTCCTCAATAAATGTTTGTCCCCCGAAACCGGGGTTTACTGTCATAATCAGAACCATATCAATATAGGGTAATATATTCTTCAGAAGTGAAACAGGTGTATGCGGGTTTAATGCAACACCGGCTTTCATACCCAGCGACCTGATCTCGTTAACGGTCCTGTTAAGATGAGTACAGGCCTCATATTGAACTGTCAGGATGTTTGCTCCATGATCCCTGAAGGCAGTAAGGTAACGGTCAGGATCGATTATCATCAGGTGAACATCGAGTGGTTTTTCTGATATTTTTCTTACGTAATCAAGAACCGGAAATCCGAAAGAAATATTAGGAACAAACACTCCGTCCATTATATCAAGGTGCAGCCAGTCGGCCTGACTTATGTTTATCATTACTACCTCTTTTTCAAGATTTCCAAAATCAGCTGCAAGCAGCGACGGAGAGACTAGGTGGTCCATTTATGATTGTTTTGCACAAATATAGAAACAAATTATTAACCGAGATATGATTTGAGTATCCGGCAACGGGTTGTGAACTGGATTCTTTTTATTGCCTTTTCCTTAATCTGTCGTACACGTTCGCGGGTCAGATCCAGTTTTTCTCCTATCTCTTCCAGGGTATACGGGTGCTTCAGTCCAAGTCCAAAATATAATTTAAGTACCTTCGATTCCCTAGAAGATAGAGTGCTGAGGGCTCTCTCAATCTCGTAGGCAAGTGATTCATTTATAAGGTTGCGGTCGGGGCTCGGGGTATCGGTACTCTGAATAATATCATACATATTATTATCCTCTTCAGAACTTATAGGGGCATCCATACTGACAGTCCTGCCGTTTGTTTTAAGAACTTCTTTTACGTCCTCAGGAATCATTTCGAGTACTTCAGCGATTTCCAGTGAAGATGGTTCCCTTTCAAACTCCTGTTCAAGACGTGCAAATGCCCTGTTAATTCTATTTATCGATCCTATTTTATTTACAGGAAGTCTGACAATACGTGCCTGTTCTGCAAGGGATTGAAGTATTGCCTGACGAATCCACCATACTGCATATGAAATGAATTTAAAGCCCCTAGTCTCATCAAAACGCTGAGCAGCCTTCATAAGCCCAAGATTTCCTTCATTGATAAGATCAGGAAGACTCATTCCCTGGTTCTGATACTGCTTGGCTACAGAAACTACAAACCTCAGATTTGCATTTACAAGTTTTCGAAGGGCATCATTATCGCCTTCTTTAATTTTTCTGGCAAGAACCACTTCCTCCTCAGGAGATATAAGATCAACCTTACCAATTTCCTGGAGGTATTTATCAAGCGAAGGAGTATCGCGATTAGTAACCTGTTTTGTTATCTTTAACTGACGCATATTCAGTAGAGATATTTGGTTTTCAGAGAATTTTCAGGCAATAAGCACAATTTTAATAATTTTTTGCTTTGTTTCCAACACTATCTGCTAAATTTTTTTTGAATAATATAAGATTTTACTTACATTGCGGAAGATTTCACATACTGTATATCAAATTATTAGTTGATTTGATAAAATCACGTTGCATTTTTAACAGCTTTTAACAGAAAACATTTAGCAATTTTATTTAATATTGCAGCGTTTTTCGGATAGTGAAGTTTTTATTGCATAATCTACCGGGCTCATTTTATGTCTTGACCCGAGATTCCAAAAAAAATCATTAAGATCTCTTATATTCCATTTATCATTAAAATATGTACGACATTCTTGAGTTAAGTAAGAAGCTTCTTCCTGAATTAAAGGATATAGCAAAAGAGCTTAAAATCAAAAAAGCAGAGACTCTGAAAAAGCAGGATCTGATTTATAAAATTCTTGACCAACAGGCTATTGAGGCTACAGAATCGAAGCCTGTAGTTATTCCGAAAAAGGAAATTAAACGCTCGCCTCTCGATATGAGCAAGGAGGATTTTGAATCGGCTAGAATCAGGGGAAGAAGGCCAAGAATGCTTAAACCAATCACTAAAAGGCCTACAGAATCAGTAATATCAGTATCTCCTGATGATCTTAAAAAACCTGAGATAAAGCCGGCAGAACGTCAGGAAGTGATCATCAAACCTGAAACATCAGAGGTAAAACCTGATCTTCCTGCTTCTCCTGTCAGAGATAGAGAAGAGAGACCAGTTCCCCGGTGGAGACAGGAACCAAGGAACGAACAGAGAACCGACGACAGAACAGTCAGAAAAGAGAGGTTCGAGAAACCATATTCTGACAGACCTGAAAAAAGGAGATTTGATCAACCTACGACACCTGTTATTGACAGCGCCATACCCACAGGTACATTTGACGGTTCGGGTATAGATGCCAAGCAGTCTGCAGATGTATATTTCGGTGATATTATCGTTGATCCTCCGGTTAGGAGTTCAGCCCCTGAAAATCATCCTGTCAGAGAAGAGAAAAAAGAAAAAGTATATGATTTTGAGGGTATAATTTACAATACAGGTGTCCTTGAAATAATGCCGGACGGATATGGATTTTTAAGGTCTCCTGATTACAATTACCTGAACTCACCTGACGACATTTATGTATCGCAGTCTCAGATAAAACTTTTTGGGTTAAAGACCGGCGACACTATTAAAGGATCAATAAGACCGCCAAAAGAAGGTGAAAAATATTTCCCGCTTATTAAAGTTGACGAGATAAATGGCAGAAGTCCCGATTTTATTCGTGACAGAGTACCGTTCGACTTCCTTACTCCACTTTTCCCTGACGAGAAATTTACTTTGTGCCAGCCGGGTGAAGGATCGCTTTCTGTAAGGATAATTGACATGTTCACTCCAATAGGAAAAGGTCAGCGCGGACTAATTGTTGCCCAGCCTAAAACAGGTAAGACAATTCTTCTTCAGGAGATTGCAAATGCTATAGCCAAATATCATCCCGAAGCTTATCTGATGATTCTGCTTATTGATGAACGTCCTGAGGAAGTTACAGATATGGCCAGAAACGTTAAGGCAGAAGTAATTGCCTCAACATTTGATGAACCGGCAGAACGTCATTGCCGGGTTGCTAATATCGTTCTTGAAAAAGCAAAAAGACTTGTTGAGTGCGGTCATGATGTTGTTATTCTTCTTGACTCATTAACACGACTTGCAAGAGCATTCAATACAACCGCTCCTGCATCAGGAAAAGTACTATCAGGTGGTGTTGATTCAAATGCACTTCATAAACCCAAAAGATTTTTCGGGGCAGCACGTAATATAGAAAACGGAGGTTCGCTTACTATACTTGCAACCGCACTTACAGATACAGGATCAAAAATGGACGATGTTATCTTCGAGGAATTCAAGGGAACAGGTAACATGGAACTCCAGCTCGACAGAAAGCTTTCAAACAGAAGAATTTTCCCTTCAATAGATATCCCTGCATCAAGTACAAGGAGAGAGGATCTGCTACTTAATAAGAATATTCTGCAGAAAATATGGGTACTCAGGAATTTCCTTACCGACATGAACTCTGTTGAGGCTATGGAATTCCTGAGAGACAGATTGTTACAGGCAAAATCAAATGAAGAATTTTTGATTTCAATGAATGGTAGCTAAAGAGAGATTTTTTTTGTAATTTTGCATCCGGATTCAAAAAAATATTCTTTTAATCAATTATATACAAATCACAATGGGAACAAAAAAATTTATAACATGCGACGGTAATCAGGCCGCTGCGCATGTGGCATATATGTTTAGTGAGGTAGCCTGCATATACCCTATCACACCATCTTCCACAATGGCAGAATATGTAGACGAATGGTCTGCCAACGGTTTAAAAAACATCTTCGGGGAACAGGTAAAAGTAGTTGAGATGCAATCTGAAGCAGGAGCTGCAGGTGCATTGCACGGAGCATTGCAGACGGGTGCTCTCTGCACAACATTTACTGCCTCACAGGGATTGCTTCTTATGATCCCTAACATGTACAAGATCGCAGGTGAACTGCTTCCAGGTGTTTTTCATGTATCAGCCCGCACAGTTGCAGCCCATGCTCTTTCAATATTTGGTGACCACAGCGACATATATGCAACACGTCAGACTGGTTTTGCAATGCTGGCCACCGGCAGCGTTCAGGAGATTATGGATCTTGCCGGAATAGCCCACCTCGCAGCAATAAAATCAAGAATTCCTTTCCTTCATTTCTTCGATGGTTTCAGATCTTCACACGAAGTTCAGAAAGTTGAAATTATGGAAATGGATGATCTGAAAAAGCTTATAGACATTGAAGCTCTTGCAAAATTCCGTACAAACGCACTCAATCCTGAGCATCCTGTAACAAGAGGTACAGCTCAGAACCCCGATATTTTCTTCCAGGCAAAAGAGGCAGTAAACAAGTTCTACGAACCGATTCCTGATCTTGTTAACTCATACATGGTTGAAATTAATAAATTAACAGGAAGAGAATACAAACCGTTTACCTATTATGGTGCTCCCGATGCTGAAAATATCATAGTTGCAATGGGTTCTATAACAGAAACAACAAAGGAGACAATTGACTATCTCAGAGCAAAAGGAGAAAAAGTAGGCTTGATAAGCGTACATCTTTATCGTCCTTTCTCAGCAAAATATTTCTTTAATGTATTCCCGAAATCAGTTAAAAAGGTTACTGTTCTTGACCGGACAAAAGAAATTGGGGCAAACGGAGAACCTCTTTACCTCGATATTATAGAAATGTTTTATAACAAACAGGAGCGTCCGGTTATTATTGGCGGCAGGTACGGGTTAAGTTCAAAGGACACAACACCGAGCATGGTACTTTCTGTTTTAGAAAACATGAAACTTAAAGAACCGAAAAACCAGTTTACAGTCGGTATCGTTGATGATGTTACTTTCCATTCACTCCCGATACTTCCTGAAATAAATGTTGCTCTTCCCGGAACATACTCAGCGAAATTCTATGGCCTTGGATCAGATGGAACTGTTGGTGCAAACAAAAACTCTATCAAAATTATTGGTGATACAACTGATAAATACTGCCAGGCGTATTTTGCATACGACTCAAAAAAATCCGGTGGTATAACAACTTCACACCTTCGTTTTGGTGACAAACCAATACGCTCACCATATCTTGTAAATACACCTGATTTCGTTGCTTGTCATGTTCCATCATATCTCGATAAATATGATATGCTTAAGGGATTGAAACAAGGAGGAACTTTCCTGCTGAACTCAATCTGGGACACTGAAGGAACTAAGAAACACCTTCCCGATCATATGAAGAAATATATGGCTGAAAACCATATTAACTTCTACACCATCAATGCTACTCTTATTGCAGAAGAACTTGGTTTGGGTACACGTACGAACACAATAATGCAGGCAGCTTTCTTTAAGGTAGCAAACGTAATTCCTTACGAAAAGGCTGAAACTGAAATGAAGCATGCCATCTATAAGAGTTATGGCAAAAAAGGAGAAGATGTAGTTAATATGAACTATGCTGCTATTGACAAAGGAAGTGCAGTTGAAAAGATTGAGATCCCTGCAGAATGGGCTAAAATGAAAGTTACAAAACCTGTTGATTCCCGCGAAATTCCTCAGTTCATCCGCGAGGTCATGGAACCTATTAATGCCATGAAAGGCGATGACCTTCCGGTAAGCGCATTTGCAGGCAGAGAAGATGGTACTTTCCCATCAGGCACTTCGCAATACGAAAAACGAGGTATCGCCGTAAACGTTCCTGAATGGCAGCCAAATGAGTGTATTCAGTGTAACCAGTGTTCATATGTTTGTCCTCATGCAGCAATACGTCCTTTCCTTATGACAGAAGAGGAACTTGCAAATGCACCTGAGGGAACTAAATCAATTCAGGGTATTCCCGGAGCTCTCAAAGCATATAAATTCAAGATTCAGGTCAGTGTACTTGATTGTACAGGTTGCAGCAACTGTGCTGATGTTTGTCCTTCAAAGAACAAGGCTCTTATTATGAAACCGCTTGAATCACAGACTGAAGAGATTGAACGTTGGACATACATGCACGAGAAAGTCGGTTACAAAGACACAGTAGTTGACAAATTCGTAAATGTTAAAAACAGTCAGTTTGCACAACCGTTGTTCGAGTTCTCAGGAGCTTGCGCAGGTTGCGGTGAAACACCTTATATTAAATCAATCACCCAGCTTTATGGTGACAGAATGATTGTCGCGAATGCTACAGGATGTTCTTCAATATATGGAGGCTCTGCTCCTTCTACTCCTTACACACATAACAAAAATGGTCAGGGACCAGCATGGGCAAACTCGCTGTTTGAAGACAATGCTGAATACGGATTAGGTCTTTCACTTGGCGCAAATGCAATGAGAGATCGTATTGCCCTGAGGATGAGCGGTGCAATTACCGAGGGCAAGTTAAGTGCTGAAATCAAAGCTGCATTTGAAGAGTGGCTTAAGGAAAAAGACAATGCTGAAGCTTCAAGAGGCGCATCTGCTAAAGTAATTGAAGTACTTGCTAAAGATAAGTCAGAAGTTGCAAAAGAGATTATGAGCCTTAAGCAATACCTCATCAAAAAATCACATTGGATCTTTGGTGGTGACGGTTGGGCTTATGATATCGGTTACGGCGGACTTGATCATGTTCTTGCAACAGGTGAAGATATAAATGTCCTTGTTATGGATACCGAAGTTTACTCAAATACCGGAGGTCAGTCATCCAAATCAACACCTGCAGGTGCAGTTGCAAAATTCGCTGCTTCAGGTAAAAAAATCCGTAAGAAGGATCTTGGAATGATGGCAATGAGTTACGGTTATGTGTATGTTGCTCAGGTTGCTATGGGATCTAATAACGCTCAGTACTTTAAAGCAATCAAAGAAGCTGAAGCCTATCCCGGACCATCACTTATTATAGCCTATTCACCATGTATTAATCACGGTTTAAGAGATGGCATGGGCAGAACTCAGGCACAGACAAAAGATGCAGTTGCATCGGGTTACTGGCACACTTACAGATATAATCCATTGTTGGAAAATGAAGGAAAAAATCCATTCACCCTCGATTCAAAAGAGCCTGACTGGTCAAAATTCCAGGACTTCCTTCATACCGAAGTCCGTTATACCTCACTTGTAAAAGCCTTCCCTGATCAAGCTGAAATCCTTTTCAAAGCTGCTGAGGAGAATGCAAAATGGAGATACAATTCATACAAACGACTCGCTGCTATGAATTTCGCAACAACAGAAGCCAAAAAAGAATAACATTTCTTTGAAAATAGAAAGCCATCCGCAAGGGTGGTTTTTTTTTTGTATTTTTATGCCTTGTAAAAAATAATGGGAAGAATACTGGGCATAGATTATGGTACAAAGCGGATAGGACTGGCAGTCACTGACCCTTCCCGTATGTTTGCATTCCCTCTCGACACAGTAAGTCCTGCTGATTTCGACAATTTCCTTTCAGTTTATATGAAAACAGAAATGGTTGATGAATTTGTAATAGGATATCCTGTTCAGATGAACAACAAACCCAGTGAATCTGTTAGGTATATAAATCCGTTTATTAAAAAGTTGAAGAAAAAGTATCCTGAGAAACACATACATCTTGTAGATGAGCGATTTACGTCACAGATGGCACTAAGGACAATGATTGATGGCGGGGTAAAAAAGAAGGAACGACAGAATAAAGCAATGGTTGATAAGATAAGCGCATCAATAATTCTATCTTCCTTTCTTGAAAACAGATCAAAAACAGGTGAAAAAAGTATAGAAAAATGATTTATCCGATTGTTGTTTACGGACACCCGGTTCTAAGAAAAGTAGCGGAAGAAATAGATAAAGACTATCCTGATCTTGACCAATTTATTGCAGACATGTTTGATACCATGTATTTTTCTGAAGGTCTCGGACTTGCAGCACCCCAGGTTGGGAAATCGATAAGAATATTTGTCATTGACGGAAAGCCTGTGGCTGAAGATGAACCTGAACTTGCAGACTTCAAAAAGGTCTTTATAAATGCACATATAACTGAAAGAACCGGCGAACTTATGCCAATGACTGAGGGCTGCCTCAGCATACCAAATCTGAGAGAAGAAGTTAACCGTGAGTCACATGTAAGAATAAAATACTACGACGAGAACTGGAAGCATGTTGATGAAGTATATAACGGCTATAAAGCACGTATAATTCAGCATGAATATGACCACCTCGACGGCACCCTTTTTACAGACAAGGTGAGTCCCCTTCGCAGAAGGCTGCTCAAAAGCAAGTTAACAGCTATCAGCAAGGGAAAATTCGAAGCTGACTACAGAACAATACTCGCAGGACAGAAAATACGGTAGGGAACAGTCGCGATTGTAAAATGGAATGGTCGCGACCATTCCTTACATTATTTTATTTACCTTTACATAGTCTCGTAAGCTGCTTGACTGTGTTACATAAAGAAATCCCGTTTCTAAGGATCGGCATTCCATTATGTGCCGGAATTATTACTGGTATGTATCTGCAACCGGGAATAATCTTTTTTTCTGTTGCCTTAGTGATAATTGTAACCGGCTTCTTATTCAGTCAGCACTTCAACAAATATCAAAACAATACTATATTTGGTTTTACATTGACTATTGCCTTGTTTATCTGCGGTTTATTACTCTACAGGAACGAAAAGGATTCTCTTTCTGAACTCAATTCTGATCAGATTACAATAGAGGGAATAATATCAGATTACCCACTTGAAAAACAAAACAGCTATCTGCTCAGGTTAAAGATGAAAACCGGAAGCCAGCACGGTGCAACCAGACGGCTAAGTGGCTCAATACTAATTTATTGTAAAAAGGATTCATCTGTCTCGTCATATATTCCCGGCGACAAAATTACAATTACCTGCTCTCCTGTGATAATAACAAACAGAGGTAATCCGTACGAATTTAATTACCGGTTTTTCATGGAGAATCAGGGGATACGATACATCGCCTTTGCCTCTGCCGGAAATATAAAAGTTCATGAAAAGCCGGAGCACAGAAGACTTGTTTACAGGGCTCTCATAATCAGAGAAAGGATAATCAGAATGTATGAGGAAAGAGGCATAAAAGGCGAACAACTTGCCCTTGTTTCTGCTATGACACTGGGACAAAAAAATATGCTTGACCAGGAGCAGAAACAGAATTTCATGAAAGCGGGTGTTATGCATGTTATGGCAGTATCAGGATTGCATGCAATAATTCTTAGTCTCTTTATCTTCAATATGCTGTTTTTTCTGAAAGGAAGGCTAACTATTGTCAGGATAATTATTACCATAATCATCCTGTGGGCTTTTGCATTTGTAACCGGACTTACGCCATCTGTTTTGAGGGCAACATTAATGTTTACATTCCTTCAGGCAGGCAACATGATGCATAGAAAAGTAAACGGAATTAATTCTGTACTTGTCTCAGCTTTTGTTTTAATACTTATCAGGCCCTCTGTTATATTCGATGCAGGATTTCTTCTCTCCTACTCAGCAGTAATTTATATAATTCTTTTCTACCAGAAGTTTTACCTTAAAATCCAACTTAAGAACTGGCTTGCTGATAAGATCTGGCAATCGGCAGTTGTTACAATTGTGGCACAGGCCGGAACTCTTGCATTGACAATTATGCTCTTCAACAGATTCTCAACATATTTTCTTCTTACAAATATTGTAATTGTACCGGTTTCGTCGTTGCTGATTATAATTGGTTGCATTATCCCCCTGACGTTTCCAGTCGTTTTCCTTTCGGAAACTATTGCACATATACTTAATTATCTGGCCATTATAACCGACTGGCTAACAGGAACTGCTGCTTCAGCTGCCGGTTCAAGCATAGAAAATATCGGATTAACAACCTCTGATGCTGTATTGCTAACAATTTTCGTTTTCATATCAGCTTACTATTTTCTTCTTAAACCAAAAATAAGTGCCTTTTACCCACTTGCTTCACTCGCGATACTACTAACAGCAGGTACTATCAGAGAACTCAAGGTCAGGTTTTCGGATGAAATAATTGTATATAATACTCCGGGCATGTCATCTGTGGGAATCAGGTCAGGAAAAGTACTTTATCTATATTCCGACAGTTCAGTTATTGCACCTGATGTTAGGAAACATGCAGCCACTCTTCGTCTTAAAATAGTATCAAGGTCACTGACTGAAAACTCATATTATCTGAAAACCGGTAGAGGTAATCTCTTTATAGGTAATTTTTCAGACATAAATGAATTACATGCTGCTAAACCAGACATTCTTGTTCTTTCAGTATTGCCTGAAATTAAGACTGGTACCATGCACATCCCCGCAACAGAAGTTACTGTTTTTGCCTCGGGTCTTTCTGTCAGTAAACCATGGAATTACAAAAGCATGAGTGATTCAGTGTATATTGTGAAAAATGAAGGTGCTTATAAAACGGGGTTATGACCGGTTAATAAATAAAAACCTCAAAAAACTTGAGTATTAAGCGATTTATCTCTTATTTTGTCATGTTTTTTCAAAAATATCTCAATGAGAATTATAATCGCCGGAGCCGGAGAAGTTGGGACACATCTGGCAAAGATGTTGTCGAATGAAAATCATGAAATTATTCTTATTGACCCTGAGGAGGATCGGTTGAAACCCATAGACAGTTCAATGGATGTTCTGACTTACGAGGGTTCTGCCACATCGATCAAATTACTCAAGGATTCACTTAAGAAAAAGACAGATCTGTTTATCGCTGTAACCCATTCTGAAGATACAAACATTACTTCGGCAATTCTTGCCAAAAGGTTTGGTGCAATTAAGACTATTGCCCGAATTGACAATATTGATTATCTGGAACAAGCGACACTTGAATTTTTCAGATCTATAGGGATCGATTCTCTCATTTACCCTGAACTTATTGCTGCAAGAGAAGTTCTCGGACTTTTACATGAAACCGGAGCGACAGATTTCATGGAATTCTGTGGAGGCCATCTGGCTATGTATGTTCAGAAACTCGATGAAAAGGCCCCGATACTCAACAAAAGTCTGCTGGAAATTTCAGAGACCCGACGAACAGAGAAATACAGGGCTGTTGCTATTAAAAGAGCCGGGAAGACAATCATTCCGAGAGGTAATGAACAATTCCTGCTGGGCGATACGGTTTATGTGATATCTACCCAGGAAGGAATAGATGAGATGATGGAATCATCAGGAAAAGAGAACTTTGAGGCAAAGAGTATTATGATACTCGGAGGAAGCAGAATCGGAAAACATGTTGCAATGTATATGCAAAAGTCAACTGAAGTAAAACTGATTGACTATAGCCAGAAGAAGTGTGAAGCACTCGCTGAAATACTCGACCACACGCTCATAATAAACGGTGACGGCCGTAATGTGGATTTGCTTGAACAGGAGGGAATAACACAAATGGACGCTTTCGTTGCAGTTACAGGAAACTCTGAAACTAATATACTTTCATGTCTGCTTGCCAAAAGAATGGGAGTAAAAAAGACAATAGCTGAAGTTGAGAATATGGAGTATATTAATCTTGCTGAAAACACGGGCATTGACACCATCATCAATAAAAAGATCTCGGCTGCCAGCAGAATCTTCAGGCATACCTCCAATCCGAATGTAACACAGGTAAAATATATGACCGGCACCGAGGCTGAGGTTCTTGAATTTAATGTTCCGGAAAATGCAAAAATTACAAAAGGGACTCTGAGAAGTATCGACTTTCCCAAGGATGCAATTGTAGGAGGCGGAATGCGCGATGGAGAACCATTCATTGCTACAGGCGACACAATCTTAAAAGCAAATGACAAAGTCGTTGTATTCACTCTTCCATCCGCTTACGAGACACTCTCAAAATTTTTTACTTAATAAGGTATGGTAAACTTCAGGATAATAGCCAGGATCTTCAGCCTGTCGCTCATTTTTGAAGGTTTTTTCATGCTTATATGTGCCGTGGTATCATTTCTTAATAATGAAAATACTACTTCATCATTCCTCTTTTCAGCATTGATTTCAGTTGTATCCGGAATAATAGTTTTTACTCCACTACGCAATGAAGAGCGGATTTATGGCAATAAGGAAGGCTATATCATTGTAGCGGGGATCTGGCTTATTCTAAGTCTTTTCGGAACACTTCCCTATCTTATCAGCGGATCAATAGATGGATTTACAAATGCATTTTTTGAATCTATATCAGGATTTACAACAACAGGAGCATCAATAATCAGAGACGTTGAGAGCCTGCCACACAGTATCCTATTATGGAGGAGCCTTACACAATGGCTCGGAGGAATCGGCATTATTTTCATTGCACTGTCAGTATTACCAGTAATAAAATCAATACATATACAGCTTGCGGCAACCGAATTTACAGGTCATACAACTGACAAGATACACCCCCGTACACTTGATGCCGCAAAACGGCTTATTACAATATATTTTACGCTGACAGCAATTCAGACGATACTTCTGGCTCTTGGCGACATGTCACTATTTGATGCTGTATGTCATTCTATGTCAACTCTTTCAACCGGAGGGTTTTCAACAAAAAATGCAGGAATTGCTGCCTTTGAGGCTCCTTACATCAAGGTAATAATAACAATTTTTATGTTCATTGCCGGAACAAATATGACTGTAATATACTTTGGCCTGAAAGGCGAGTTCAGGAAAATAATAGAAAACCATGAGTTAATTTTCTACATGGTTATAAGTCTGTTTTTCATTGTACTGGCTGCAGTAACTCTCTATTATGCTACCGGATTCTCATCAGGGGAGGCCATTCTCAATGGTGCATTCCAGATAGTTTCTTTTATCACAACTACAGGTTTCTGTCTGCAGGACTATAACCTTTGGGGAAACTTCATGATAATTATCCTCTTTGTTCTGATGTTTACGGGAGGTATGTCAGGTTCAACAAGCGGAGGTATAAAGATTGTCCGGCTAATGCTTGTTACCAGAAACAGCCGCCAGGAACTTAAGAGAATAATACATCCCAATGCATTTATCCCTGTCAGGTTTGATAATCACATAATACCACAATCGACAATTCACAACCTTCTGGTATTTCTGGCAATCTATTTTCTTATAATATGTTTTGGAACTCTCTCAATCTCACTTATGGGATATGATATAATGACTTCTTTCAGCACTTCAGCCTCTATGCTTGCCAATATCGGTCCCGGAATAGGAACCTTTGGACCTTTTACTGATTATTCGGCAGTACCTGCAGCAGGAAAATGGTTTCTTACAATGCTGATGTTCTTTGGCCGTCTTGAACTTCTGACGGTAATGATACTCTTCACAAAAGACTTTTACAAAAGTTGAGTTTATAATTCAAGGATTCCAGGGCCCTGACGAACTATAACAGGCTCATCACCGGTGCAGTCGACAATAGTTGATGCCTCGTTATTCCCATATCCCCCATCAATAACTGCATCAGCAAAATCACAATATTTTTCATGTATAAGTTCAGGATCAGTTGTATACTCAATTACTTCATCCTGGTCATGTATTGAAGTCGTAATAATAGGTCGCCCGAGCTCTCTTACTATTTCAAGTACAATATTATTATCCGGGATCCTGATACCCACAGTCTTCTTTTTGTTCCTGAACAGCTTTGGGATCTGGCTGTTTGCCTGAACAATAAATGTAAAAGGACCTGGAAGGTTTCGTTTCAGCAACTTGAACAGTGTATTATCCCTGATGATTGTATATTCAGAAAGCTGACTCATATCGTGAAAGATGAGTGACAGTTCCGGATTCTTTGGATTAAGACCTTTAAACCGGGCTATTTTTTCTATCGACTTTGTTGCACTGATATCGCAACCCATTGCATAAACTGTATCAGTAGGATAGATAATTATTCCTCCGGTCTCCAGAAGATCGACAACCTGCCTGATGTGCTTAGGGTTTGGATTATCGTTATATATTCGTAAAAGCATAGGTACAAAAAAAAGGGTAAGCTACTTATATCGCACCGCTACAACTGCCTACCCTTGCTACCTTCCGATCCTGGGGGAGTTCAGCAGGAGCTGGTCGTATAAGACTTACCCCGCACAAAAATACAATAATTTATGTTGCCCGCAAAATAATTAATACGTTTTTAAGCAATGGCACATTTCCAATTTTAAACTATATTTGTTGTCAATCAATTAACCAGTATAACTGAAAAAAACTAATACAATGGAAGAAAAAGTCAATGTTTGGAAAGCTAATTTAACCAATGGTCTCATTCTGGCACTCGTCGGGATATCTTATTCACTAGTAATGTATTTTCTTGATCTGACTTTCAACAAGACTCAGGGCTACATCTTTATGCTGATTCAACTTGGGATGTTGTTTTTACTTCTTAAAACTTACCGCGACAATTTCATGCACGGACAGATAACATACGGTCAATCTGTGGGAGCAGGAGTTATTATCTGCCTCTATTATTCTGTTGTTATGGCGGTTTTCACTTATGTACTTTATACAGTGATTGATCCGGGACTGGTTTCAAAACAGCTTGCTTTTTATGAACAGGCCATGGTTGAGAAAGGCGCTCCTCAGGCAGCTATTGATGCTGGTATGGCTATGACTGCAAAAATAATGAAACCGGCAATCATGGCACCACTTAGTATCTTTGGAGGTATGATGTGGGGAACAGTTTTATCATTGATAGTAAGTATCTTCATCAAGAAAGAAGGTAACCCGCTTATCGATTCACCTGCTAACTAATCACAAGAATCTTTGATGGATCTTTCAGTTGTCATTCCTGTATATAATGAAGAGGAATCCATTCAGGAATTATCTGAATGGATTAAAGCAGTATGCACTAAATCAGGACTCTCATATGAGCTTATCTTCATTGATGACGGGAGTTCTGATTCTTCATGGGAAAAAATAAGAACCATCTCTCAGTCAAATGTTACCGTTAAAGGATTCAGGTTCAGACGAAACTATGGAAAGGCAGCTGCATTACACACTGGATTTGAAGCCTCTTCAGGAGAAGTTGTAATTACCATGGATTCAGATTTGCAGGACTCTCCTGATGAGATCCCTGAACTTGTAAGCATGATACGCCTCGATGGGTATGACATGGTTTCGGGCTGGAAAAAGAAAAGATATGATCCGTTCGTAAAAAGGATTACAAGTAAGTTCTATAATGGCACTGCCAGATGGTCATCAGGAATAAAACTTCATGACTTCAACTGTGGATTGAAAGCCTACAGTTCAGAAGTTGTCAAGAGTATAGAGATCTTTGGTGAGATGCACAGGTATATTCCAATGCTTGCCAAAGAAGCAGGTTTCAAAAAGATCGGAGAGAAAGTAGTTGAACACCGTGCCAGAAAATACGGTGTAACAAAATACGGCCTCGACCGCTTTGTAAAAGGTTATCTCGATCTTCTGACTATTGGGTTTATAACAAGGTTCGGAAAGAGCCCTATGCACCTTTTCGGTTCACTTGGAACCATTATGTTTTTTATAGGTTTTGTTATGGCAGGATACCTTGGCATAAGCAAGCTGGTATTTATAAGCAAGCACATGAGAGCACCACTTGTTACTGATTCTCCCTTTTTCTTTATAGGTCTTACAGTGATGATTATAGGTTCATTCCTGTTCCTTACAGGTTTCCTGGGGGAGCTTGTGAACAGGAATTCATCGGAGAGAAACAGCTATCTCATTAAGGATACTGCTAATATTTAAGCCCCGGGGGAAGTGGCTGCAGGCCAGAGGAATTATAACTTATTATTGATCTCAATAATACTTTTAGTCATCTTATCCCATGAAAACTTCTCTTTCTCATTTCTGACTCCTTCAACGAACTTCTCATTCTTGTTGTTTTCAAAAAAATCAAGAATCGAATCAGCAATAGCATTTGGTTCAGGAGCAACAACATACCCGCATTTTCCGTGGGGTACAATCTCCCGTAATCCTCCTACTTCAGTGACAACCATTGGCTTTTCGTAATGAAAGGCAATCTGCGTTACCCCGCTTTGAGTGGCACTCTTGTAGGGCTGTACAACAAGGTCAGCCGCGCTGAAGAAAAGAGGTACTTCACTATCTTTTATGAAATGGTCAAAAAAGATTATATCATCTTCTATGTGTAACTTTTTGATAAGCTCTTTATATGGTGTGCTATCCTCATAAAACTCACCGGCAACAATAAGCTTCAACTTCCTGTTTCGCAGCCTGCTGTCTGAAAATGCCTCTATCAAAAGGTCAAGTCCCTTATATGCCCTTATGAATCCGAAGAAGAGGATATATGATGAATCCGGCTCAAGATTAAGGGCTCCGAGAGCTTCGGCCCTGACTCTCTTTTCCCCGTAACTGTCAAACAAAGGGTGAGGTGAAAGTATTACTGGTATGTCGCTTCTGAAGAATTTAAGGTCATCCATTACTGTTCGCGACATAACAACAGCACCGTTGATACTGCTTGCAAAAAATCGGGTCAGAAGTTTGTCTCCAAGCCTCTTCTCATGAGGGATTACATTGTCGAAGATGCAGATTACCTTTGTTTTTCCGCCAGTCCTTACTATTCTGGCTACGGTTCCCAGAGATGGAGCCATGAATGGAAGCCAGTAACGGATCAGAAGAATATCGGGTTTTTCCTTCCTTATTTTCCTTCCTGTAATAATCCAGTTAAAAGGATTTATTGAATTCAGCAGTCTGGAAATTTTTATGCCCGCAGGTCCTGTCCCGTCGGTATATTGCGTTTTACCCGGAAACAGCAGTTTAGGATACTGAAGACTGAACGTGACTATCTGAATGTCATGCCCTTCAGCAGCAAACTGTAATGCAAGCCTGTCATTAAAAGAGGCCAGCCCTCCCCTGTATGGATGAGCCGGACCCAGTGAAATTATCTTCATTTCATGTTCTCGTATTTTGTCTTGAATCGTCTGTAAAGTTGCTTGTGCTTATCATCAAGTATAATATTTCTGCCGCTAATAAATGCAAGCTCTATGTTGTTTGTCGAAAAGTCAAGTATGTCACCTGTTGAGACTACAATATTAGCATCTTTTCCTGACTCAAGAGTACCTGTCTTATCATCTATCCCAAGTATTTTAGCACTGTTAATTGTAATAATCTTGAGTGCTTCCTCTTTTGTAAGACCATAGGCCACTGTTTCTCCTGCCGCAAAAGGAAGATTTGCATAAGCCTGTTTTGAGTAAGACAGGCCAACAAGTATTCCCTCTTTTGTAAACATTGCCGCAAGTTTATAGGGCATTTTTATGTCGCTGTAATCATACTTGGGAAGACTGAACGGATCAGATAATATAACAGGTATATTATTCTCTTTCAGAAAGTCCTTCACAGCCCATGACGATTCATCAGCTCCGGCAAGAACCATCTTCTTCACTCCGTATCTCTTACCGAATGATATAGCAGCGATAATGCCTTTTGGCTCTGCTGCAGTAATAAACATTGTTTTAGAACCATCAAATAGTCCTTTAAGAGATTCAAGTCTGAGATTTACATCAACAGGTTTTTCTATTGCTGCATAGGCTAAAGCATCTGAAAACATTTTTTCGAGCAATTCAACATTTTTATCATAGCTTGATGCTCCTGTTGGGGCAGCCATTGCAAATTCTGCTCCGCCCCTTCTGCCGCCGGCAGCCGATTTCCTTGGCCAGCCAAGCTGAATACCATTATCAATCTTGTATGCGGCATCTTCCCAGTTCCAGGCATCGAGCTGTACAACACTTGATGTTCCTGGTAAGAGAGTGCCCGTTGGTACAATCTGAGCGATCAGAATTCCGTTCGACCTGAGTACAGGAATGACATGTGAATCTGTATTATAAGCGGCTATTGCCCTTACATTTGGATTCATCTCTCCTATCTCACGGTCATCTGATGCAACCTCAACACCGCTGCCAATCTCAATCAGACCAAGGCTGGTATTAGGGTAGATAAGTCCGGGATAAATCTGCTTTCCTGTGACATCAATCACATCATATCCTGATTTATCAATCCTGAGATCTGAAGTTTTTCCGACCGCAATTATCTTACCTGAAGTAAAGGCAATAGTGGCATTCTCAATAACATCACCTGTTCCGGTATGAATAGTACCACCAACGAGCATGACAGGCTTTTTCTGTGCCGGTGCTACAACCGGAATCTGCGCTGAAGCCTGAACAAGGCAGGCAAAAATCAGTATTACTGATATATATATTGTTTTTTTCATCGTCTTGGAAAATTTGGAGTTGTTGAACCGGCAGCAGCAGGTACTTCACGAAGGATATTTGCAATTATCCTGTTTCTCTCACTGTCAACCTGTTCTTTAAGTTTTGCATCTGTCTCTTCATCAAAATAGATGGTTCCATCAACCATTGTCTTATTTGCCCGTGCATAAACCGAAAGCGGATTATCCGTCCATAGAACAAGATCTGCATCCTTTCCTGTTTTAATGCTTCCCATCCTGTCGTCGAGATGGAGAATTTTTGCAGGATTCAGGGTGACAAGCTTTAATGCTTCAGTCTCGCTGATTCCGCCATACTTCATAATCTTAGCCGCCTCCTGATTCAGATGGCGTCCCTGTTCAGGATCATCTGAGTGAATACAGGTTAGCACACCCTGACTTATGAGAAGGGCAGCATTATATGTAATTCCTTCATACACTTCATATTTGTAATCCCACCAATCTGAAAATACCGATGCAGCAGCACCATGTTCAACAATCTGATCGGCTATTTTGTAAGCTTCATTGAAGTGAATAAGAGTATTTACTTTAACCCCGAAATCTTTCGCAAGGTTGAGGATCATTGTACCCTCTGACTGAACATATGTATGACAAGTTATGAAGCTTCTCTTCTCAAGCACATCAACGATGGCATCAAGTTCGAGATCGCGCCGCGGAGCAATTTTACCTATTCTCTCCGCTGGTTTTAATGCGTTCCATGCTTTCCATACAGTATTATAATCAACAGCTCTCTGATATACATCGCGGATTATCTGCTCGGTACCCATTCGTGTATTTGGATATCGGTTTGTTGATCTCTTCACGTTTTCACCAAGAGCATGCTTAAGGAATCCAACCTGATTATCAATCTTAAGTTCTTCTGCAGAGTGGCCCCACCTGTGTTTAATAATTACTGACTGGCCGCCGATTGGATTTGCAGATCCATGAAGTATATGTGCGGCAGTAACGCCACCTGCCAGCTGGCGGTAGATAGTCTGATCTTCAGGATCCACAACATCGCCTGCCCTTACTTCTGAAGTAATAGCCTGTCCCATCTCATTCGTTGCTGAGAGGGCAATATGTGAATGTTCGTCAATTATGCCTGCTGTAAGATGCATTCCTGTTGCATCAATTGTTCTGACATCTTCACCGGCAGTAAGATTTTTTCCAATCTTCGCAATCTTACCTTTCAGAACAAGAACATCTGTGTTGAGCAATTTACCTTCTTTCTCATTTGTCCAGACAGTTGCATTTTTGAAAAGCACATCCTCCTGTTTGGGAAGTTCCGGTGAGCCAAATGCCGTAAACGGATAGACTACCTTACCTAGTTCAGGAACAGGGGTCTGTCTTCTTTGTCTGGCTTCAGCTGCGCTTGCTGTTCCATTGAATGAGGCTTTCCATGCAAACCAATTTCCACTTTCAGTCTGACCTTTTCCTTCAATATCTTTTCCATTTATATAACCCGACAAACGGTATTTCACTTTGTTCCTTTCAAAATTTATTGTAACAATATCTTTCTCCTGAACGAATGTTGCACTTCTTATCTCGGTTGAATCAACTGTAAGTTTTACTGTCGGTTTGTCAAAAGTGCCAGTAAGTGACAATTTAAGGTTAGCTGTATCAACCTTCATTGCATAGCTACCTCTGAGATCTTTTGTCCTTATATCAATAAAACGGTAAGGAACACCCTGAACCCAGTTTTCATAAAGAACACAATCATCGCTGAAAATACTACCTGAAGTAACCAGCAGATTTGCAATCATGCTTTTCTTTACAGCACCAACAAGATCCGAAGCACCTATTAAACCTGCCGGAGTTGTTGTTAAGGCTTTAAGAGCATCTGCGTCAGAGAGACCATATTTAACTGCCTTTCTGAGGTTAGTCAGAAAACTGGTTCTCGCTCTGAGATCAGAGGATGTAATTGCAAATGTAATGCCTGCTCCTGCCACCCGTGAAAGGTTTGAAGGGGCAAGTTCATAATGTTTCAGAGTTGAATAAACAAGTGAAGCTGCATCGTAGGGATCTTTTGCATCAGGGGCTTCAGGAAAGCTAACAGGGATGATCAGTTTGTTTCCTGCTTTTTTAATGTCATTCAGAGTCTGATATTCATCTCCGCCTCCTTTAATAATATAATTAATGCCGAACTCTTTTCCTATTTTATCAGCACGCAAAATCTCAGTCTTGTTTGCCACTTCAAAGATTTGCGGCAATGAAAGGTTCTGTGTATATGCCTCAAGACCATCATCATGGAAATATCCTGCAGGGAGTTGTTTATACCACTGTGCATCATAGTTTACCTGCCGGAGAAGTGCGATTATTCCAAACTGAGCCGCCGGGTACATATCAGCTGACCGTGATCTTGAAATTGAATAGTTTGCAGAGGTTCTGTTTTTGATTAAAACACTATTAGCTTTTCCGTCACCGGTACTTACCAGCGCTGATGTTCCCCTGGCAATACCATCTGCCTTAAAGGAAACTACAGATCCAAAGCCTGCCTGCCTGTATTCGGCTGCAGTCTTAGTATCGGGAATAAATTCTGAAGAAACATCGAAAGAGGCATTTATACCATCATTCCAGTAATCAGCAATTCGTGCTTCAGGTGTCGCTGCAACAGCTGTACGGCCTGCCTGTGCCTGGACCATAAATGCTGCATAAGGATTTGCATCAGCAGCTCCGGATATGGCTTTTATTCCATAATTACCGGCATAGGCATCTACGAAGCCGGGATAAACTGTTTTACCAGTAAGGTCGTAGATAATAGTGCCTTTAGGAAATGTAAGACCTGTTCCTATGGCTTCAATTCTGCCATTTGAAATCAGGATATCAGTTTTTTCAAGAGTGGTCTGATAATCAACCACAACGCGGGCATTTTTCAGACCGTAAACTTCAACCCTCTTATCACTTACACCAACAACAGGAGCATTATCCTGCTGTGCACTGATCTGAAGTGAAAAGAGAAGAAGAAGAAAGCATAAGGATTTTCGCATAACAAGAAAAGGTTAAAGGTTTAAGGTTAAAGGAGAAAGTTAAAAGTTAAGGTTTTGAGTATAAATAGTTATTAAGATATTCATAGGATGAAGTAAGATGCCCGTTTTTAAGAATTGTTGCTCTTTGAAGCATGGGGCTATTGTTTTCAGTCAACAGATCGTGCATTACACTATTTATCATCTGTTTGCCAAATTCCTGCGAAGCATCACGTGGAAGTTCTCCGGGAAGATTATCAATCGACATTACTGTAATGTTGGTTGGTCTTGAGAAAGCCGGCTCTTCACTTTCGGTGTATGGATTGTAAGCGTAAAAAGGATCAGAAATAGTTGTGGCCCTCAAAGTTGAAGGCAGGGGGCCATTTACATCACAGCTTATATCAGCAATAACTGAAATCCTGAAATCAGGCTTTTTCATATCCTCTTTAGTGAAAAAATGAGGAGACCGTGGATCCCAGTAGTGGCCAGTAATTAAAATATCTGTAACCTTCGTAAAGGGAAGAAATGAAGATTCGTATTCCTGAGGATTTTTGGCAAAGTGTTGAAAATTGAATTTATGTCCCTCTTTATGTTTTGTATAATTCTGAGGACCAATCCTGCAATATACCGGAACATCAAATTCACGGTTAAGATACTCATCAGGACTAACCTCAACAATATTGGCAATACTCAGAGTTTCAAGAGCTCCATATGCGACTCTCCCCTCTCCTGTAACAAGAATTTTTAATCCGGGTTTAAGTTCTATGAGTCTTAACCCTGCCCACATCTCGTCGAGATCGCGACACTGATAAGCAGGCTTCAGTTTGAACCTGTTAGTCTTTATTCCTCTTGCCCTGAGTCCGTTATAGGCACCAACTATACCTGCATGTCTACCAAAAGCAACAACCCTTTGCCCCTCCTCAGATGTAAGATATTCAAAGTCTATATGAGTTATTTTTCTTTCAGCCATCTCGACAAACATCTCAAGGTTATGTGGCTGTTTTTTAGCTACATGTGCAAAGAAGAGATAGGTTTTACCCGGAATAAATGTCCGTTTATCTACCTCCTTTACACCCATAAGTATATCACAATCACGAAGATCTTCTTTAAGAGGTATATCAAGATATTCATATTCATCATTTCCATAACAGCGGTAGTCGCTGGGCTGAACAAAGAACTCAACATCGGGATATAACTCCTCAAGTGCAATAATCTGAGGAGGCGTAAGTGGTACCCTCCTGTCAGGAGGATTTTTTGTTTCACGAAGGATTCCAACTCTCAAAATATTCGGCATGACAGTTTGTATAAGTTGAACTTATTTAATGTGAATATACATAATTACCAGAGTCTTTCAGGATTGATTATCAGCATTACAAGCCCAAATCTGCCAAAGTTGTACAATTGGTTTTTTAAGATTGAATTTCATTATTAAATCTCATAATATTAATTCAAGGTTAAATTAACATATTAATATCATCTGTTAAAGTTAAATAATCTTAAGATAGTATCCATGCCCAGCAGATTTCGCATTTATTGGGTACTGGTTACTGGTTACTGGTTACTGGGTACTGGTTCATCGAAATACTTCGAACTTCGAACTTCAAACTTTTTTCGTATCTTTGCAGTTCATAATATCCGGGGCTGACCTGGTTTTGACAGCATGAGGGGTGTTATGTAAGCATGCAGGGTGTGGTAGCGCGTTCCTTAAACAGAGCTACAAAACAATAAAAGGCGAAACTAATTACGCTCTCGCAGCATAAGCGAATAACAGTAGCTTAAGCACTTTACGCCGAAAGGCATAATCTCTCAGCACATGTGTTGGGACGAGACGTTTCCCGGGCGGTCAAGCCCTGATCCAACCCGACACGGAGACGCAAGCAATCCGGGGCTAGTCTGAAGGTTGTTCCGACCCGACGGCGAAACAAACAGGAAATAAGGGCAGGTTAGGTTGTTCTGCAGCTGGCCGGTCACGAAAATTAAGCAGAAATAAGCATGTAGAAAGCGTATGACTTCCGTGTTTGGACCGGGGTTCGACTCCCCGCAGCTCCACTGAACAAAAAACATTCCACTTCAAAAAACCTCAATGTGTTGATTCATTGAGGTTTTTTATTTATATCTGAATTCATTTTATATCAAATAATGTCAGTTTACGTCTACCTGATCGCTTAACTCATATTTAAAAAAATTGTAAAAACGCCATCAAGACCCGAACATATTAAAGAGTCAGAAAAAATACTTAGCAATAAGATAAAGAGGAGATAAGTAGGCTGACTTGCCAGGATGTTTGCATCTTGTGCGAGTTGCGTTTATTGAGTTGTTGTGTAGGATTAAAAAAAACCTCTTGACATTTGTACCAATATTTGGTATCTTTGAAGAAAAAATAATGAATTATGGATAGAAACACTTCAATATCGATAGGAAACTATTTTGATAGTTTTATTAAAAGCAGAATTTCTACAGGACGATATAAAAATGCAAGTGAAGTCGTTCGAGCTGGATTAAGGCTTCTAGAAGAAGAAGAAAACAAGATTATGACGTTAAGAAAAGCTATTCAGGAAGGGATAGAAAGCGGGGTTTCTTATGATTTCAATCCTGATTCCCTTTTAGAAACATTAAAAGCTAAAAAGAACTTGAATGGCTAATTATAAATTTACTAATAAAGCAGTTTTTGACTTAACTCAGATTTGGAATTACACCTTAATAAAATGGTCTGAAGATCAGGCAGACAGGTATTACTACATGCTTATAGAAAATTGCAAGGAAGTTGCAAGAAACCCTGATCTGGGAAAGAATTATTCAGGAGTTAAGGAAAACTTATTGGGCTTTAAAGCAGGTAGACACATTATTTTTTACCGTTGGATTGAAGATGATGAAATTGAGATCACAAGAATTCTTCATGAACAAATGGACACTGAAAATAGACTCAAAGATAAATAACCCCACATAACAACAGGGTAAGGTTTATGTTCTACTTCTTCAGCTGGGAAACCAGAGATCTTCATAGATTTTATCATAGGTATGGCATTTGTCTATTTATAGTCTCTTTATATCAGTGCTGATTTAGAAGTTGCTTCTTTCAGCTCCTGATCCGGATCAGCCAGGCAGGTTCATCATTCATCTAAGCTACGTGGGTCATCTTTGTTCTCAATACGGAAATATTATATTCGACCTGCAGACGCATCCAAAACTCAGCACTAATACCAAGAATGTTTTCAAGTTTAAGGGCAATCGCTTCCGTGATGTTCCTTTTCCCCTTCAGGATATCGCTCATGTGAGAAGGATACATTTTTATATCCATTGCAAATTTTGATTTTGTTAGTCCTCTTGATACAATTTCCATCTCAAGAACTTCCCCAGGGTGTAATAAAACATCCGTCCTTAATTCTTGCCCATTCGATCCAACTACTTTAGTGGTTGCCATAATATTATTATTTATAATGGTTTGACAGTTCTTCAATGATTGCTATTTCTGTTAATTGAATAACATCGTTTTCAAGTTTAAATTCAAGCCTATAAGCGGAATCCACTCTTATTGAATAGAAACCCTTCTTATTCCCTTTTAATGCCTCAAAGTTTAATCCCCGGAACTTTGATAGCTCAATCGAACTCTCAACGTTCTTTAGGATTAAAATGACTTTTTTAAATTTTGTTATTACTCCATCACTTAATTTTGGTTTTCCTTTTAAAGTTTCCACGGTAAATAATTTTTCTAAATAGTCATTCTCAAATTTTACAATCATCTTAAGAAATTAGTATACAAAGATAGTAATTAAATATGTTTTACATATAATGTGTAATCTTATTTTAATGTTTTTCGTTTCGTGAAACCATTTACCAGACTTAATAAAGAAATCAAGGGAAATTAGTCTGAACTGATAAAACTCTTTTAACGATCCATTTAACCATTTACCGCTATAGCAGTAATATATAAGATTTTTACATTACGAAAGGACCTATTATGCTTTTATTACTGCCTTGGCAGTAATAAAATGCCAATTGCTTGCTGTTATTAAAGAAATTGTTTACTTTTACCGCTATAAAGGTAAAAAATGGCAAAACCTAATGAATTAGCAGAAGCAATAATGTTGCATAGAAAGGCAGCCAAATTAAGTCGTGTACAGTTAGCAGAA
>JBBQZN010000021.1:0-51642 GCA_038207725.1 Bacteroidales bacterium
TGAAATTCGTCCTGTTTCAGGACTTATTGCCAGAATTATAAATTGTTCAGCTACAGTGTAATTCATAGATCAGGAATTGAATTGGGTAAAATTAATTAGTTTTTTAACCCTGCAGGATTACATGTTGTTAATAAATATCATTGATTTAAGTGATATAGATCAATTTTTAATATGCTAAAGAGCAGTGTGTGAAATGCTTTTTTAACCTCATAATGAGACTAATAATTGCTTGAATAAAATATCTTTGTGAATTAATTAACAACACTATAATTATGAATCAGAAATTCAATATGATCAGACGAATGCTTGCAGCCTTTGTACTATTTGCGGGTATTCTGGGATTTTCTTCATGTGAGAAGTACACATTTATACCACCGGTTGCTGATCCTGATGCAACATATTACTTTCAGGCAGATATACAGCCTATCTTAACGGCCAATTGTGCCTCATGTCATGATGGTACTCCTGTTGTTGATCTGAGGGATGGTACATCATTTGCAGCACTTACAAAGGGTAAATTCATTACAGCACCTGCTGAAACCAGTAAATTGTACTCGAAGCTTACCGGCGGTTCACATGCTACGAAAGCTACCGATGCTGAAAAAGCAAAGATTCTGAAATGGATCAATGACGGTGCATTAAATAATTAATATAACCAAAACCAGATAAAATCCATAAACATGAAAAAGCTTTATATCGTTTTAACACTATCATTACTGGTTTCCTCACTTATTGCGCAGGAAGCCGCACAGTCAGAGGGTGCATCAGCCACGGTCACTAATACTTTCGGAACATCTACACTCGTTGATAATCAAACAGTTGCTACTCCTTATAAAGGTGGTATTGAACTTAATATTCACCACAGGTTCAGTCGCATCACAAACATTCATGATCTGTTTGGGATATACGGTTCAGCAAATACCAGAATTGGCCTGAACTACGGTATTACAGACAAATTGATGATCGGTGCCGGAACAACAAAGGACTACAAACTCCAGGATCTGCAATGGAAATATGCGATTCTTCAGCAAACTGAAGATAACAGCATGCCTGTTTCTGTTTCTTATTATGGAAACATTGTTCTTGACCTCCAGAAAGAAGAGTTTTTTGGTCCTGCAGCAAGTTATAAAGAGATGCACAGACTTTCATATTTCACACAGCTTATTATTGCGCGCAAATTGAGTGAGAAGATTTCTGTTCAGGTAGCTCCTTCAGCGTCATATTTCAACTCAGTTCCTGTCTATTCTGATACAACAGGTTACAAAAACTTCAACCTTGGATTATCAGTTGGTGCACGGGCAAATCTTTTCGGCTCCCATTCTCTTATCCTCGAATATGATCAGCTTCTGACCAAGCAGGACCTTGATGTACAGCCTAAACCAAACCTTTCGTTGGGATGGGAAATAGGTTCAGCAACTCATACATTTCAGGTTTTTGTTGCTAACTATTCTTCAATTATTAATCAGAGAAATCTTGTATTTAACACAAACGATTTCACTAAGGGAGATTTTCTTGTTGGTTTCAATATTGCAGTCAGGTTCTAATTTTTAAGCGGGAATCAGAAATGAAAATAAACAGATTCCGTATCCTTTATTTTCTGGTACTCATTACTTTGAGCACTGCAGCAAATTCAGCAGTGTGGAAATTCAGAAATGAAGCGCCGAAAGTTCAGGATACGACATCCTTTGTATCTCCGTATGAAGAGGATAATCAGCGTTGTTTTAAATGTCACGGGCAGCAGAAATATGAGTACACAAATGAAACTCTCGGCCGCCAGGTAAGAGGTATTATGTGTTCGGAGAGAATTGTTGATAAAGCAGAGTTTAACAGGTCGAATCATAGAAACTTCAGTTGCACTGATTGTCATTCAGGCGAATATGTAAACTTCCCTCATGCCGGGGAACTCAGGATGGAACAGAAATTTGCCTGTCTCGATTGCCACGGTGGTGATGAGGCATATGCCAAATACCATTTTGAAGAGATTGATTCGGAGTATCAGAAAAGTACCCACTTTAAGTTGGAGGATGACGGTTTTTCATGCTGGAAATGCCATGATCCTCATACTTATAAGATAAACATAAGGACATCAGAAAATCTTAAGGAGACTATTCTTTATGATAACAATATCTGCCTGAATTGTCATTCCGATTATAGCAATTTTCAGCTGTTGTCTGACAAGGAAGAAGTTAATGTTCTTCAGAAGCATGACTGGCTTCCATCACAGGCTGCTCACTTCAAGAGTGTGAGATGCATTGAATGCCACACACGTTTAAATGACAGTATTCTGGTATCGCATCAGATTCGTCCGAAAGCTGAGGCAGTCAGACTATGTAATGAATGCCATTCAAAGAACTCGTTGCTCATGGCTTCTTTATATAAATTTGAATCAAAAGCACAGCGCAGCGACGGCTTCTTCAATGGAATCATATTAAACGAGTCATATGTAATTGGAGCGAACAGGAATGAATATCTTAATATATTCAGCCTGCTAATTTTCTTTGGTGTTCTGGCAGTCATTGTGACTCATATATTTTTCAGGGTAAGGAAGAGCAGTAAACCAATTAAAGAAGAATAATTATGTATTTATATCCAAAGTGGATAAGGGCCTGGCATGTTTTAAATGCTTTGCTGTTTATAATCCTTATTGTTACCGGACTAAGTATGCAGTACACCGACAAGGAAAACTACGCTATTGTTGTCGGATTTGCTGCAGCTGTTAAGTGGCATAATTTTGCTGCTGTGCTTCTTACAATCAATTACATAGTTTACGTAAGTGGTAATGCTTTTATGAAAAACGGAAAGTACTATAAGATTGAACGAAAAGGGCTTGTTTCAGAACTGATGACGCAGATGAAATACTACGCATGGGGAATGTTTAAGGGCGAGAAGCATCCATTCCCTGTTACAGAGGAGCGTAAGTTTAACCCTTTACAGAAATTTTCATATATTCTGGCGATGTATGTAGCTGTTCCTCTTGTTATTATTTCTGGAATAGGATTGCTCTTTCCGGAAATCACTGTGACCAAATTTTTCGGAGTCAGTGGGCTGATATATACTGACATTCTTCACATAACGATGGGATTCTTCCTGTCGATATTTATGATCATACATATTTATACATGCACACTTGGTGCCAAGCCAACATCACTCTTCTGGGGTATGATTTCAGGCTATCACCGCGATGATCATTAGAAATAAATAGATTTAGTGCAATTATAGAGGCATGCTTTGGCATGTCTTTTTTTTTTCATCACAGATATCGGTACCTTCTGCACGAACACATAATCCGCGAACAGTGGGGTGGAGAAGTAAAGCCCTTAAGGAAGTAGTCTTGGGGCAGTCAGAGGGACGAAAAACAAGAGAATTTGAATAATATTAAGAATACCTGAGGTATTATGTCATAATAAAAGAGGCTGCGGAAAAGGCAGCCTCTTTTATATTTATCAATTAATCAATGCTTATGGAAGGGCAGCAATTGTGTTTGTTAACAGAGTAGTTGTATACTTTGTGTTGTGTATACCCAGACTGTAATCCCTTAGAACAAGCTGGAAGTTGATTATAGCTCCCATCTGTGCATTTGTAAGGGTGATCTTTGGCAGAGTCAGGTTATAAGCTGTCTGTGCAACTGTCCATGATGTACTTGGATTTGGATTCTGGAACATTGAAGCATTGAAGGTTGATCCAAGTGGGTTTGTTGCAGGATCGTAAATATTCAGATAACCATCATATTTATTTGTTGTTATACCAGCCCATAGGTTTACACCGGCTAAAACAGGTTTTCCGTCAACAATTAAATATGAGCCTTCAGACGAAGTTGGGTTCCTGTTAAGAATATCAACACCACCGATTGTAAGTTTTGCAGCAAGCTGATCAAGTTTTAGTTTGGTAGCATCTCTGGTAGCTTTCCAGTATGCAGTAGTTGTTGCTGAAGTGATTGGTGTAGCTGAATGACAACCGGTTACGTTACAACCATTGAAGTTGCCTTTTGCAACGAATGTGTGTCCGCCTGCCCTGCCTGTTATAGGAGCCATATGGCAATCCTGGCAGGTAGCATTTGCTGTATGCCATGAGTTTGTATATCCTGTGCCGAATTCAACACCGCCAACACCGGCAAACATTGCACCTGCAGTACCGTAATGAGTATGTGTTCTGTAACCTGGCCTGATTGTGTTAACATTAGCTGTTGAGGTAGGAGCATTGCCATCAAAGAATGTTAAAGTTGCATTTGCAGAATTTGCCAAAGCTGCATAGTCAACAACGTTTTTGTCACCAAATGTTCTTACGAACGGACGTGGCTGGTGGCATTTTACGCAAAGGTTGCTTTTTCCGCCATCATGTGTGAGGTTAACTGTTTTTGTACCGCCCCACATTGTTAAAGGAACAGCCGCTACAGATGTAAGAGGAGCAAAATCAGTACCTGCAAATGTTGTATGCAGACTTGAGTGGCAAGTTACGCAGCCAAACTCTCCATATGTATTTCCTGCTGAAGCAGAATATGGATTTGAATAAACTCCGCCAGCTAATGTAAAAGCAACAGGAGTATTGTTTTTTACAACATACCTGAAAGCCTCCTGAGTGTGGCACGGAGAACAGCCTGTGCTTCCTGATTCTTCAAATGCTGCTTCGCCGTACTTGTGTTTTGAGAACTGATATTGTACAGATATCAGATCGACTGTAGTTGAGTTATGGCAAAGTTTACATGTTTCGTTTGCGTCAACACCTGCCAGGCCATCAGCACCATCTTTTCCTGCTGGTCCCATCGGGCCCTCACAAGATGTGAGCAGCGATACTGCTACAAAGACAAAAGAGATTAATTTGATTAGGTTTTTCATATAGCTGTATTTAGGTTTTATTTTCATCGGCAAGCTAAGAAAAGAGTGTGTTATTCTCTTAACAGATGGGATGCTATTTGCGATATTGTTTATTGATAGATATTTATGCAGGTCTTGATATATATCAATTAGGAGAGTGATATTTATTATCTTTGTATTTTACTATCTCTTTTAAACTATTTTTGAAACCCTTTTAAAAACAGGATTGATGCCGGAAATTAATCTTATTAATAATTGTGAAAGTTGTACCTCCGGATGGAGGAACTTTAAGCATCTTACAGTAGGTGAGCTTAGTATGATAAATGAAAACCGGTATGAAGCTACTTTTAAGCCGGGAGAAATTATGATAAAACAGGGTTCTCCGGCATCAAGCGCATTGTTCATGGCCAGTGGCATGGCTAAAAAGTATGTTGAAGGTATTCTTGGTAAGAATTTCATTTTAGGGATTTCTCAACCTGGTGAACTTTTACTGGGTCCCGGCGGTTGGACTAATTCACGAAATACTTACAGTGTATCTGCTATTACTTCAGTACAGGCCTGCTTCATAAATCTCGAGAGTATTAAGCACTTAACAAAAGTTAATGGCGTTTTTGCCGAAACACTTATTGAGGATATCAGTAAGGATGCACTTAAATGTCAGACCCGTATGGTAAATCAGGCGCAGAAACGAATGTCAGGACGACTTGCAGAGATCCTCCTCTATTTTTCTGATGAGGTTTTCATGAAAGATGAATATGAAATGATCCTTTCGCGGCAGGAACTCGGTGAAATGGCAAGCATGGCAAAAGAGTGCGTTGTAAGAATACTAAAAGAGCTGGAAGACTCAGGTGTGATATATTCAGATTCATCTAAAATAAAAATCCTCGACAAACCTAAACTTATACAGATCTCTGAAAAAGGTTAACTCCGAACTCCGTCCGCCAGCTGGCGGACCGAACTTAAATGTGTAATTATAAATAAACCAATAATATGAAGTACCTGAAATTTCTCTTCTCACCCCTTATGATGGGGATCTTATTCGTCGTTTTTGCAGCATCGATGGCTGTTGCAACCTTCATAGAAAACGATTTTGGATCACCTGCTGCATACAGTATGGTTTATGGCACAAATTGGTTTGAACTTGTTCTTCTGCTTCTTGCTGTAAATCTTGTTGGTCAGATGTTTATATTTAAGCTTTATAAGAATGATAAGCTGGCTGTCTTCATTTTTCACCTTTCGTTTGTGCTTATGATAATTGGTGCAGGTGTTACAAGATATTTCGGCTGGGAAGGTGTGATATATATACGTGAAGGAGAAGAACAGAATATTTGTTATTCCGGTGAGAAATTTATCGGTTACGATATAACTGATGCATCAGGCAAGTTGGTTGACAGCAGGTATGATAAGTATAACATGACGTCAGTTTCAGCCGATGAGTATAAGAAAAAACTTAATATCGGCGGTAATGAATATCAGCTTGTGCTGGCCAGGATACTTCCTAATGCTAATGAAATAATAGACGAATCCCCAAGGGGGAAACCTGTTGTTTCACTGCTGATTACAAAGGATATGTCATCGCGCGAATCAATTATTCTGAAACAGGGTGAAATTAAATCCTCGGGAGGAGTATCATTCGGGTTTTCTTCTGACAAACCTGCCGATGTAAACATTTCATTTAACGGCGGGTCGTTCTTAATGAAATCAGCCCTTAGTCTGGGTAAAATGAGCATGATGACCCAGGAGGTTACAATGATGGAGCCGGAGACTTCCATCGAACTTGATCAGATGCAGATCCTTACTGTTAAGGACATGAAAATAGTTCCGCAGCAGCTCATACTGTCAGGTGAAATGAAAGTTGTCTCAATTGATCCTCAGGAACAGAATACAGGTCAGAGTGCTTTCATTTTTCATCTTATGAAAGGCACCCGGTCCGAAACACTGTATCTCTGGGACCGCGCCTCGGAAGAAAGAACTTCTGGTATTTTCAATCTGGATGGCAACAAGATTGAAGTTTCTTATGGATCGATGAAAACTGAACTTCCTTTTGCTATAAAACTTAATGACTTCATTCTCGACAGATATCCCGGATCAATGAGCCCTTCAGGTTACAAAAGCGATGTTGTCCTTTCCGATAAAATAGCCGGAGTTGAGAAACCATTTGTTATCTTCATGAATAATGTCCTGAAATATAAAGGATACAGGTTTTATCAGTCTTCCTACGATCAGGATGAAAAGGGAACAATCCTTTCAGTTAGTCACGATTGGGCAGGAATGATGGTGACATACACCGGTTACGCACTGCTATTCATATTTATTATTATAGCTCTTATAAGCAGGAATACCGTATTTCGCAATATAACTCCAGGCTACTGGCAGTCGAATTTCAGGAAAGTTATTCCCGCAGTTTTACTTATGTTTATACTGTCGGGTTTGTCGGCATTAAATGCACAGAAGCTTACTCCCGACAAAGGGGTAGCCGAAGAGATAGGAAAAGTGCTGGTACAGGATCAGAAGGGGAGGACAAAGCCCCTCTTTACACTCAGCAATGATATTCTCAGAAAAGTAACACGGGCAAACGATTTCGAGGGCATGTCTTCGATGCAGGTATTTCTCGGAATCTACCTCGATTTCAATAACTGGAAAGAGGTTCCTATAATAACCGTTTCAAATAAGGACCTTCAGAACAAACTCGGAATTAAAGGTAAACTTGCTGCCTTCTCCGATATAGTTGATCTCAAAAACGGTGGTGCATACAAGATAACTGATGAGGTAAATGCAGCCTATGGTAAATCTCCGGGCGACAGGAATAAATTCGACAAGGAGGTTATGAAAGTCGATGAGAGGGTGAATATTTTTTATATGATTTACCAGGGAGACTTTCTAAGGATGTTTCCGTTAAGGGATGGGACAAATAACTGGGGATCATCGGCTGAAGCTCTGAAAACTGCAGTTACTGCTGCTGATTCAACTTATATTAAAGGGATTGTTCCCATTCTTGATGAAGCCATAAATACAAATAACATTTCCAGGGTAAAACAGGTTTCAGCATCTGTCGGTGAGTACCAGGTAAATTTCTCAGAGTACGATTTGCCTTCAAAATCAAAAATAGGAGCTGAACTCCTTTATTATAAACTCAGCATTTTCGAAAGGCTGTTCCCTTTCTATGCAACAGTTGGACTTATAATGCTTATAGGTCTAATTACAATGGTGATAAAGGGCAGAAAAGAGACTACAATGTTTGTTAAAGTGCTTGGTATTATTCTTTTTGCAGGCTTCCTCTTCCATACTTTTGGTTATGCGCTGAGATGGTATATAGCAGGACGCTCACCGATGAGCAACGGTTATGAATCGATGATCTTTATCTCATGGGTGACAATACTTGCCGGATTTTTCTTCAGCCGGAAATCTGCCTTCGCACTATCCGCAACTGCTGTTCTGGCTTCTATGACTCTCATGGTTGCTCACCTGAGCTTTATGGACCCTGAGATCACTAACCTTGTTCCTGTTCTTAAATCATACTGGCTTACACTACATGTTTCCGTTATTACTGGTAGTTATGGATTTCTTGGCCTGGGAGCAATACTCGGTCTTATAACAATGATCCTGCTTGCACTTTCAAATGATAAGAACCGTGATAGAATTTCTGTAACAATTGATGAACTCACTGTTATTAATTTCAAAACACTGGTACTTGGATTATATTTTCTTACAATCGGAACATTTCTGGGTGCTGTATGGGCAAACGAATCATGGGGCCGTTACTGGGGATGGGATCCTAAAGAGACATGGTCGCTTATTACTATTATTATATATAGTCTGGTAATTCATAGTCGCTCAATTCCCGGAATGAAGGACATCTATACCTTCAATATGATGTCGCTATTCGCTTTTTCATCTGTCCTGATGACATACTTCGGCGTAAATTATTACTTGTCGGGTCTTCATTCATATGCCTCAGGTGATCCGATCCCTGTTCCTGCATTTGTATATGTAGCAGTAGTTATGCTGGCAGGATTGGCAATTGTTGCTTATTACAAATATGCTGCTCCGGCAAAACATTCAGGTAATAAATAACTGTAGGGACAGGTCGTGACCTGTCCCTACATCATTATTCTTTGGGTGGAAGACCGGGTTCGAACCGGCGACCTTCGGAACCACAATCCGACGTTCTAACCAACTGAACTACATCCACCATTTCAGGAATGCAAAATAAGGTCAAAAATTTCTATTCACAAAATTTAAATTTTATTTTCTCATACTCTGCTCAATTACTATCTTTGAGCGGTTCAAAAAAAAATGAACCTTAGAGAGCAATATTTTAAGACAAAGGTTGTTATCTCAATAAATAAAAAAGTTACCATTCCATTTTGAGAAGAATTAAGTTAATAGACAATATTTCAGGTATGCAGCTTTTTCAGCTGATGAAACCTGTTATCTTTCTCATTATCAGCATTGTATTTACCAAGAGCCATCTGACAACATACGATATAGGGCAGTTTGAAGGGTTTATGTTCATAGCTACCATATCTACTTTTTTTTGGATCACAGGTATTAATCAGTCGCTTCTTCCGCTATATAACAGGAACAGAACCTATAGAAAGTTAGGTGAAAACGGACCTGAAAAATCGCCTGAATTATTCAATGCCTTCCTTCTTTTGGTTTTTTTCAGCATTATTCTCTTCGTGCTTGGGCACATATTCAAAAACAATTATTCGTTTTTTCATAACAGAGGTAATGTGCAGTTTATCAATCTGTTATTGCTCTATATTCTTTTAAGCAGCCCGGTATGTCTTATCGAATACATTTATCTTCTCAATAACAGATCTTACCGAATTTTCCAGTATGGGCTTTACACTTATTCTGCACAGCTTATACTTATTATTACTCCACTGTTGCTGGGGAAAGGTATTATCTGGTCAATTTACGGACTTCTTGTAATCACAGCCGTCAGGTGGATCTGGTTGATATTTCTGCTGAGACGCTATACAGAAATGAAGATCTCGTTTAAATTTATGCGGGAACATCTTTATCTGGGGGCTCCCTTAATAATTACAACTCTTATCAGCGGATCAGCTCAATATATTGATGGTTTCATTGTTTCCACAGTCTTCCGCGATCCGGAAAAGTTCGCCATTTTCCGTTACGGAGCAAAGGAATTTCCATTGGTGCTCATGATGGCAAACGGACTCAGCAGCGCGATGCTTTCAGAATTTTCAACTCGCGAAAAGATGAAAGAATCGCTCGAGACAATAAGGGTTAAATCGATTAAGCTAATGCACTTTCTGTTCCCTGCCACAGCTGTTGTAATGCTTTTTGCACGATGGGGATACCCCATAATTTTCAGAGAAGAATTTTCAAGGAGTTCCAGTGTATTTCTTGTATATGCCTTAATGATAATTCCACGGCTTGTTTTTCCCCAGACAATACTTGTCGGCAGAAAAAAAACACAGATTACTCTGATCTCTGCCGTTGTCGAACTTGCTATAAATGTACCATTAAGCCTCTTTATGATAAAGTGGGGATATGGCCTTGTGGGAGTAGCCCTGGCTTCATTCATTGCATATTCACTTAATAATTTGCTCCTGGTTACTTATCTTTGGGTTAAAATGAATATCAGACCAGCAGAATATATTCCTCTTAAGTTATACGGATTTTACTCTTTTATGATTGCTCTTCTGTTCATACTGATCGACCGCAGGATAATTGATTTTTACTAAAAAGACGACAGGCTTGTAACTGCAGGCCTTAGTTCGCCTTCTTCATTCTACCGTATTCTGACTTCACTATGCTTTTCAAAAATCTGTTATATTTGCATCTGTAATTAAATGCAGGAGTCACTTAAAATTTGACTCTTTTTCATTCATTATAAGCATGAAAGTAGTTGAAGTCATATCAAAGAGCGATAGAAGGGAATTTGTTAACTTTCCGAAAGAATTGTACAACGACGATCCTTTCTGGGTTTGTCAGCTCGATTCAGGCGTGGAATCGGTTTTTGATCGTGCCGGAAATCACACTTTCAAACATGGAGAGGCAGTCAGATGGATACTGAAGGATAAAAATGGAAAAACAAACGGGAGAATAGCTGCATTTATTGATAATGTTAGATCTGCTGCTAACAACCAGCCCACAGGAGGAATCGGCTATTTTGAAGTGAAGAATGACAGAGAATGTGCCTTTCTGCTTTTTGATACTGCCAGAAAATGGCTGACAGACAGAGGAATGGCAGCTATGGATGGGCCGATTAATTTCGGTGAAAATGACAATAACTGGGGATTGCTAGTTGATGGGTTCATGCAACAGGGGTACGGAATGCCTTATCATAAAAAATACTACAGATCATTCTTTGAAGAGTACGGTTTTAAGAATTATTTTGAACAGTATTCTTATCACAGGGATATAAGAGACAATAAGAACCAGATAGTTCAATTTCCTGAGAGAATAATGAAAATTGCTGCATGGATCGCTAAAAAATCCGGCTATTCGTTCCGCCATTTTGAGAAAGCAAACAGTGAAAAATTTGTTAATGATATTGTTGAAATTTACAATTCAACATGGTCTGTTTTCAAGGAAGACTTTACTCCTCTCGATCCGGCTTTCCTTTATGAATCTCTTAATAAGGCCAAAGTAGTGCTTGATGAGGAGCTTATCTGGTTTGCCTATTTTAACGGGAAACCTATAGCCTTTTTTATTCTTTTCCCTGATCTTAATCAGATACTTAAGCACCTTAACGGCCGGCTGCATCCTGCCAATCTTATTAAGTTTATTTATATGAAAATAACTCATAAGATGACCAGAATGAGAGCTATTGTAGGAGGAGTACACCCATCACATCAGAACAGCGGGGTTGAATCTGCCATCTTCCTGCATCTGTATGAGGTATTTAAAAGAAAGCCATGGTTTAAGGAACTGGAACTTTCATGGGTAGGTGATTTCAATCCAAAAATGATCTCAATTTATGAGGCCCTGGGTGCGAAAAAAGCAAAAACACATGTCACTTTCCGGTATATGATAAATTCTGATTTGCCTTTTGTGAGATATAAGGACGAAATGGCTGATAAGTAAGACATTAAGGCTGATAATCCATCTCATGAATAATAATTTTGAAAATACTTTTGTATTTTAAATAATGTTAATTAATTTTGCAAGCCCTAATCGGGAAGAACAAAGCAGATTAATAAAGAAAAAAAGATAGCAATGAAAAATGGAATTCATCCGAGCAATTACAGGTTTGTAGTATTTCAGGATATGTCAAACGGACATTCTTTTATCAGCAGGTCAACTGCACCCTCAAAAGAAAACATTAAGTGGGAAGACGGAAATGAATATCCGCTGCTCAAACTCGAGATATCAAATACCTCACATCCTTTCTATACCGGTAAAATGAAACTGGTTGATACAGCTGGTAGGGTTGATAAATTCAATACCCGCTACAAAGATCGCGTTGTTAAGAAAAAATAAAAATCTTTCATCATTGAAAGACGTAGGGACATGCCATGGTATGTCCCTATTTTTTTATTTTTACCTTATGGCACAATCATTGCAATAGACGGTTTCTGTTCATTTGGGAAAATATTATGTAATTTTGGCACTGTTCAGAATAGAATCAAGACAGGGGAAAAATGGTGGTTGGGGCTTAGGCGGGGGGATTTAGGGGCAAAAAGACAGGGGGAAAAATTCTCGATGTGGAGAGGAGATTGAAATAATTTTAAAAGGATATCTAAAACTGGGGATTAATAGTATAATGGAAAAAAAATTCAGGAAACCCGTCGCAGAAATTTTGATACCTGATATGCTTGATGGTGAGGGTGATATAATTCCGATTATTGCTGATGGGGACGATGGTGAACTCGAGGATGTTGATGTTCCTGAAACAATTCCAATACTGTCGTTGCGAAATACAGTATTGTTCCCGGGAGTAGTCCTTCCTATCGCAATCGGACGTCCGAAATCAATTCAGCTTATTAAGGACGCATACCGCCACGATAAGATAGTAGGTACTGTAGCTCAGAAAGATCCGGATACCGAAAACCCCGATTTTGCCGACCTGCATACTGTAGGGACAATCGGACAGATTGTCAAACTACTCGAGATGCCAGATGGCTCTACAACAGCGATTATTCAGGGCAGGAAAAGAATGGTCCTTAACGAACTTGTTTCGAACGACCCCTATTTTATTGCAAAGGTGACCACAATTCCTGAACTGAAACCTGAACTGTTAAACAAGGATTTTGATGCCATTGTAGGTTCACTCAAAGACTTATCTCTCAAGATAATAAAGATTAATCCAAATATCAGTCCCGAAGCATCTTTTGCAATTAAGAACATCGAAAACAATACATATCTCATCAACTTTATATGTTCCAATACTGATATCAAGGTGCAGGATAAGCAGAAACTACTTGAAATCAGCAGTCTGCGCGACAGAGGCTTCATGCTTCTGGAGTTTCTGGTTCAGGCTATTCAGATTCTTGAACTCAAAAATGAACTGCAGTCGAAAGTAAAAAGTGATCTCGATCAGCAACAGAGGGAATTTCTTCTGCATCAACAGATGAAAACAATTCAGAATGAACTTGGAGGCAATCCTGTTGAGAAGGAAATCGAAGAATATAAAAGAAAATCTGAGACTAAGCTCTGGAGCGATGATGTTAAGAAGGTATTCAATAAGGAACTAGAAAAGCTGCATCGTCTGAACCCTGCTGCCGCAGAGTATTCTGTACAGGTTAATTATATCCAAACACTGCTTGATCTTCCCTGGAATACATATACGCCTGATAATCTTGATCTTAATAATGCCCGTAAAGTTCTTGACTTTGACCATTTCGGACTTGATGAGGTCAAAGAGAGAATCCTCGAACATCTGGCAGTGTTGAAACTTAAAGGCGATCTGAAATCACCTATTCTTTGTCTTTACGGACCTCCCGGGGTGGGAAAAACATCACTCGGCCGTTCTGTTGCCAAAGCCCTTGACAGAAAGTATGTCAGAATGTCATTGGGTGGATTGCATGATGAGGCAGAAATAAGGGGACACCGGAAAACATATATCGGCGCAATGCCCGGAAGAATTATTCAGAATATAAAAAGAGCCGGTTCTTCGAACCCTGTTTTTATTCTCGACGAGATTGACAAAGTGGGGCAGGATTTCAGAGGCGATCCTTCTTCTGCACTTCTTGAAGTGCTTGATCCTGAACAAAACAGCACATTCTTCGATAACTTTCTTGAGATGGAGTATGATCTCTCAAAAGTTCTCTTCATTGCTACTGCAAATAATCTTGGAACAATAAGTCCTGCTCTCAGGGACAGAATGGAACTTATTGAAATAACAGGTTATCTGGTTGATGAGAAAATTGAAATTGCCAAAAAGCACCTATTCCCTAAACAGCTTGAAAACCATGGAGTAACATCTGACCAGGTAAAACTCGACAAGAAGATATATGAAACTATTATCGAGAAATACACCCGTGAATCAGGTGTGAGGGAACTAGATAAGAAACTAGCTAAAATTGTCAGGGTTACTGCCAAAAATATAGCTTCTGAGATAAAATACGAAAAGGTTATTACACAGGAATCGCTGGCGGTGATGCTCGGTCCGCCGAAATTTACCCGCGATATTTATGCAGGTAATGAACAGGCCGGAGTTGTAACAGGACTGGCATGGACAGCAGCAGGAGGGGAGATCCTCTTTGTTGAAACCAGTTTAAGCCGCGGCACAGGTAAACTTACACTTACAGGAAACCTTGGTGAGGTAATGAAGGAATCTGCTGTAATAGCTCTTGAATATCTGAAATCAAATGCCGAGTTACTTGATCTGCCTGATGACTTCTGTGAAAAATGGAATATTCATATTCACGTCCCTGAGGGAGCCATTCCCAAGGACGGACCATCTGCAGGGGTAACTATGGCAACATCAATAGCCTCAGCCTTTACACAGCGTAAGGTTAAAAAATACCTTGCCATGACAGGCGAGATAACTCTCAGGGGCAGAGTATTGCCTGTGGGAGGTATTAAGGAAAAAATACTTGCAGCCAAGAGAGCAAGTATCAGGGAGATAATAGTATCGGAAGACAACCGTAAGGATGTCGGAAATATTAAAGAGATTTACATTAAAGGATTAAAGTTCCATTATGTAGAGACAATTATGGAGGTTCTTGATCTGGCACTGCTGGATCAGAAGGTGAAAAATCCAAAAAAAATATCATTTGAATGAAAAAAATTGCTGTTTTTCCAGGATCATTTGATCCGATTACTATCGGACATGAGTCTATTGTACGAAGGGCCCTTGAGATGTTTGATGAGATAATAATCGCTGTTGGCGGGAATGCATTAAAGAAGAGCTTTTATCCATTGTCTACCCGGAAAGCGATGATAAGTGAAGTCTTTAAAAATGAACCCCGAATCAGGGTTGATCATTATGAGGGACTGACAGTTGATTATTGCAGGAGGAATGGAGCAGGATATCTTGTCAGAGGTCTTAGAACAGCCGCTGATTTTGAATTTGAAAGAGCAATTGCACAGGTTAACAAAGCATTGTACCCGGAAATTGAAACAGTTTTCCTTCTTACTGTGCCTGAACATTCATTTATAAACTCGACAATTGTACGAGACATAATCAGAAGCGGAGGCGATGCTTCAATGTTCGTGCCTTCTGCCGTAAATCTTAAAAAATATAAAAGGCAGGAGGAGTAGGCCTTAAGTTTTCAGGATCGATGCATTGATAATCTCCATCAGTGAAAGCCATGCGTTTGATTTAATCACATTGAGTTCATCGGGAAAAAGCCACTCAACCCTGGTAATTCCCTCTTCTGTCTGTGGCTCCGTAATCATCTCACCATAATAGTCCATCAGGAACCAGTGCGTTTTTTTCAGGTACGATATTCCTTCCCATGAGTAGGTGTGATAACTTGGTTTTATGGGCCTTATGATTGTATGACCTGATATTCCGCACTCTTCACTCACCTCCCTGAGAGCGCAAATTTCAGGTGCTTCTCCCTCTTCAATATGACCCTTGGGCAGATCGAGCCTTCCTTTTTTCTCAATAAAGAGAAATCTCCCCGACGGATGCTTCACAAGTCCGCCTGCAGCACCAACTTCGGTGAAATAGATTCTGAAAATCTTCCACAGATGTTTAATGTCGGTACCATATACATTTATTGAGGGTATGGACTTATCAGCTTGAAACTCAGCAATTAATTTATAAAACTCCTTAGTATCATAGAATTTATGGAATAAGCCGTATTTTTGTAACCGGTCAGGTTCAGGGCTTATTGTTATGAATCTGTTTTCGAAGTGAACTTTATAAATATTCATATGGAGAATAGTGCAAAAAAAACGGCTGAATATCTTTTACAAATTAAAGCAATTAAATTGCAACCGTCAAATCCTTTTACATGGGCCTCAGGATGGAAGTCGCCAATCTATTGTGATAACCGCAAGACTCTCTCATTCCCTGAGGTGAGAACCTATATCGCAGCTTCATTTGCAGAGATGGTCAGAAAACTGTACCCAAATGCTGAAATGATTGCAGGAGTAGCTACCGGTGCGATAGCGCATGGAGTACTTGCTGCCGATAAACTTGGTCTGCCCTTCATTTATGTAAGATCAGGAGCCAAGGAGCATGGACTAGGCAATCAGATCGAAGGATACTACGAAAAAGGTCAGAAAGTTGTGGTAGTTGAAGATCTTATCTCAACAGGAGGAAGCAGTCTTTCTGCCGTAAAAGCTCTCAGGGAAGCCGGTTGCGAAGTACTGGGCATGGTTGCAATATTTACCTATGAATTTAAAAAAGCAAGTGATGGGTTTGCAGCCGAAAAGTGTAAACTTGACACTTTAAGTAACTATTCTGTACTTATCGACACAGCTGTTAAGTCGGGGTATATCGGCGAAGCTGAAGTGGAAACATTGAAGAAGTGGAGAGTTGATCCTTCGGTTTGGGGAGTGAAATAATAAATTTAAAATGGCAGACATCTCGCAATTTAAGAGCAGAACGGGAAACATTAATGCAAGTGCTGAAGATATATTCAGTTTTGTAACTGATATCAGGAATTTTGAACGATTTGCTCCGGCAGGGACAATCAACAACTGGCAGGCGGAACAGGAATCATGCAGCTTTTCAGTAGCAATGCTCGGAACAGTAAGTTTCAGAATTGCTGAAAAGGTCAGTAATTCAAGGGTGGTTTTTGAGGGAGATGCTCTGAAAAAGAATGATTTCACAATTATCCTCAATATTTCTGAAACTGGTAGTAAGACCTCGGAAGTTAGGGTTAATCTGGAAGCAGATCTCAACCCAATGATGAAGATGATGGCTGTTAATCCGATAAATCAGTTTTTGGAGATGCTTGTTAAGGAGATGGAGGCTTTTAAGGGCTGGAAGAAGGCTAAAGAATAAACTCTATCTCTTTGAAGAAGTATTCTTTTTTTGATCCTGGTTTTGTCTCAATCTGTAGTCTTCCACTTTCTGTTACAGATAACAAGCGACCGGTAAAAACCTGGTTATGAGCCCTGTAGCTTGCCCATTCATTTAACCTGAAGAGTTTTGCAATATACTGTTCCCTGACTTGCTTATAATCCTCTGCTATAATCATCTTGTACCTAAGGTCGAGTGATGAGCTTAGATCATTTAATATGTCCGTCAGGTCGTACTCTTTTCCAGCTATCTGACACAGTGAAACAGGGTTGGGGGCATTACTCAAAAAATGGGACTGATTAACATTCAGGCCTATTCCGGCAATACAGTTCTCGATGCTATTGCCCATAATTGAACTCTCTATCAGAATACCTGCTATTTTGTCATTGTTTACATAAATGTCATTAGGCCATTTGATTTTTGAACCCGGAATATATTTATCCAGAAGGTCACAAATGCCTAGCGAGATTGCCATTGAGATCATAAACTGATCTGAAGGATTTATTGATTCAGGATAAAGTATTATGCTGATCAACAGGTTTTTGCCAGCTTCGCTTTCCCATTTGTTGCCTGTCTGACCTCTTCCTCCCGACTGAAATCCTGCCCTTAATATTGTCCCTTCGCATGGTTTCTTATTCTTTAAAATCTGCAAAGCATGTGTGTTTGTTGATGGCAGAGAATCAAAGTATATTATTTCAGAGCCTATAATCATGATTAACAGTGTAATATGTTGTGAAAAGCATTTTTAATTTGTAGTCTTCCGGCATCAGATAAGATTGGCATTGTAATTGCAAATACACTATCCTGTAACAAAAATACAGATAAAAGTGGTACTTTTGCCACTTAATATCAAACAGCAAAATATTGATGAAGAAAAAACAGGATGGAACTGAGATCCTTTTAGATAGCATAATAAAGGGAATTTTTGAGAAGAAGGGACAAAACGTTCTGAAGATTGATTTGCGAAAACTTGAGAACAGAATTACTGATTACTTTGTTATATGTCATGCAGGGTCAACTACTCAGGTAAGTTCTCTCAGTGATTCTGTAGAAGATACAGTGCGTTTGGATGCAGGAGAAAAACCACTGCATATTGAAGGTCTTGATAATTGTTTTTGGGTACTTGTCGATTACGGTAATGTAATCGTTCATGTTTTCCTTGAAGAGTACAGGAACTTTTATAGCCTCGAATCACTGTGGGCCGATGCAAAAATCGAATTATTGGAAGATAAATTACAGTAAACTAAATATTTATGGCAGAAAATGACATCGATCAGGGAACAGAAAAGAAGCCTGACAAGAGTATAAAACCTAAATTCAACACAAACTGGATTTTTGCGATCCTTGCAGGATCTTTTATCCTTTTCAGTTTATTTTACAACGGCAAGACAGCTCAGAAAGCTACCAAGACCGAAATTAAGGAGATGTTCGTCAAACGCGATATTGAAAAAATTATCGTTGTCAATAAGGATGTGGCAGAAATCTATCTTACGAAAGAAGCTCTGGAGTCGGGCAGATACCCAAAAGTACCGAAACCGGCAACCGGTTTTGGAATGTCTGTTCCAAAGGCAAATTATACTTATATGATCGGTGACATGAGCAGTTTTGAACCTTTTATAATTGAGGCTCAGAAAAGTGCCGGTTATACCGACAAAGATTTTATTTATCCTGAGAATATTACACGCAAGAATTATTTTGCAGAGGCTATTTCATGGCTCTTATTTCCAGCACTTCTGATCATACTTTGGCTTTTCCTTATGAAGAGGATGTCAGGTGGCGGTGCAGGTGGCGCCGGAGGGATATTCAGTGTAGGTAAATCACGGGCACAGATCTTTGATAAGGACACAAATATCAAACTTAATTTTAATGATGTTGCAGGTCTTGAAGAGGCCAAAACTGAAGTCATGGAGATTGTGGATTTTCTCAAAAATCCTAAAAAATATACACAGCTTGGTGGTAAAATTCCTAAAGGTGCCCTTCTTATAGGCCCTCCCGGAACAGGCAAAACTTTGCTTGCAAAAGCAGTTGCAGGAGAAGCAAATGTTCCTTTCTTTTCAATATCAGGTTCTGATTTTGTTGAGATGTTCGTTGGAGTTGGCGCCTCAAGGGTGCGCGATCTCTTCAAACAGGCAAAGGAAAAAGCTCCTTGTATAGTATTCATCGACGAAATTGATGCAGTAGGACGTGCCAGGGGACGTAATGCTAACTTCGGATCAAATGATGAGCGTGAAAATACTCTCAACCAGCTGCTTACTGAGATGGATGGTTTTGGAACCAACATGGGTGTAATTATCCTTGCTGCAACAAACAGGGCCGACATTCTTGACCGTGCTCTTATGCGTGCCGGTCGGTTTGACAGGCAGATTCATGTTGAATTACCTGATATAGTTGAAAGAGAAGCAATCTTTAAAGTTCACCTTCGTCCGATTAAACTCGAAAAAGAGTTTGATGTAGCCTTTATTGCAAAACAGACTCCGGGTTTTTCAGGTGCTGATATTGCTAATGTTTGCAACGAAGCGGCTCTTATTGCTGCCAGAAAGAATAAAAACGTTGTTGAGAAGCAGGATTTCCTTGATGCTGTTGACAGGATTGTGGGCGGCCTTGAAAGAAAAACCAAGATTATTTCTGTTGTTGAGAAAAAGACAATAGCTTATCACGAAGCAGGTCATGCTACAGTAAGCTGGCTTCTTGAGCATGCGAGTCCTCTTCTGAAAGTTACTATAATACCAAGGGGAAGGGCTCTGGGAGCTGCATGGTATCTTCCTGAGGAGAGACAGCTTACAACACGTGAACAAATACTCGACGAGATGGCCTATGCCCTCGGAGGAAGAGCCGCTGAAGAGATGATTTTCGGCAGAATATCAACAGGTGCGCTCAGCGATCTTGAAAAGATAACAAAACAGGCTTATGCCATGGTAGCTTACTTCGGTATGAGCGAAAAGGTCGGAAACATAAGCTTCTACGATTCATCAGGCCAGTCTGACTATGGATTCACAAAACCATACAGTGAAAAGACATCCGAACTTATTGATCAGGAAGTGAATCTCATTATTGCTGAATCATACGTTCGGGCGAAAGCAGTTCTCAAAGACAATTTAAAAGGTTTGACCGAACTTGCAGAATTACTCCTCGAGAAGGAAGTGATTTTCAGTGAAGACCTTGAAAGGATCTTCGGGAAGAGAAAAGCTGATGTTCTTAAAGCTGAAGCAGAAGATGCAGCTAAACTTATAAGCGGTAACTCTGAAGTTAAAACAGAAAGCACCTCAGAAGTTAAAAAGGAGAAAAAACCCGGAAAAGCAAAGGTTGTTTCAAAGAAGAATGATGTTTCTGAGGAAAAGCAACCGGCTAAAAAGACTGTTAAAAAGGCAAAGCCAAAAGATAAAGAATAATAATCCGGAGTATTGAATAATTTTTTCAGACGTACCTTAACAGGAGCTTGGATAGTAATATTAGTGATGGGTGGGTTTTGGCTTCACCCATACACTTTCTTTCTTACCGGTCTTGTAATTCTGGTGGGTACACAGTATGAGTATTATCTCATGATCAGGACTGCCGGAGTCAGACCACAGATGATTCCGGGTATAATAAGCGGCATAACTGCTTACACTATAGCAACATTGATAGCGTCAGGATTAATACCCGGGAACTCATTTCTGATTCTGATCCCGATGATGCTGATAATAATGGCGACAGAGCTTTTCCGTAAACAGGAAAAGCCTTTTGATTCCCTCGCTCATACATTCTTTCCTGTACTTTACACTGCATTGCCTTTTTCAATGTTCCCCTTTGCAGCTTTTTCACGCGATGGTGTAGGTTCTATACTCCCGCATGAAGGGATCATATTCTCTCCCGGTATAATTATAGGCTTTTTTCTGCTTATATGGGCTAACGATACAGGTGCATATCTTACAGGAGCTACGATGGGAAAGCATAAGCTATTTGAGAGGATCTCACCCAAAAAAACATGGGAAGGCTTTTTCGGAGGACTTATTACATCTGTACTGGCTGCATGGCTGCTTTCAGGGTGGCTTGGGGTAGTCGATACATCACATTGGATGATAATTGGCGCAATTGTATCTGTAGCAGGAACATTTGGCGACCTGGTTGAATCAATGCTGAAAAGAAGTCTGGGTGTTAAAGACTCCGGGACGATAATGCCGGGTCATGGAGGTTTTCTTGATAGATTCGACAGTGCGATTATATCATTCCCCCTGGTATATCTTTTTATAACTCTGCTTGGATGATTGGTCAGACTTGATTAGTTTTGTGCAAATTTTTATAGAATGAGTATTCACAAGGAAGGGTATAAGATTCTCGCATTCGGTTTACTGTTTCTGATAGTATTAAATATAGTTGTCAGCATACTATGGTCTGACCTTACGCTTTTTGTATGGGCTGTCATTATCTGTTCACTTGCACTTTATGTATTTCTGCTCTTCTTTTTCAGATTGCCTGACAGGTCGCTTGATCCCAATCATGGTTTGATATATGCTCCTGCTGATGGCAAGGTAGTTGTTATTGAGGAGACTGAGGAAACAGAGTATTTCAAAGACACCAGGCTTCAGGTTTCAATTTTTATGTCGCCATTTAATGTGCACAGTAACAGATATCCTGTGTCGGGGAAAATTAAATTCGTCAGATATCATCCCGGAAAAAACATGGTTGCCTGGCATCCTAAATCATCAGAACTTAATGAACGAAGCACTATAGTTATAGAGACAGCCGACGGAACAGAGATCCTGATCAGACAGATTGCCGGAGCACTGGCCCGCAGAATAGTTACATATTCAAGAGAAGGCCAGGAGGTTAAGCAGGGAGATGAGTTAGGTTTTATTAAGTTCGGGTCGAGGGTTGATCTCTTTTTGCCGGTGGGAACTGACATTGAAGTTCCTATACTGCAGCAGGTACGTGCTAACATGAGCATTCTCACCCGAATCGGAAATTGATCTTTTACAATGGACAAATCAGATAATAAAATAATTGACATTACAGCTGATGTCAAATGGATCGGAGTGCTTGATTATGATATCAGAACATTTGATATTGTGATGCATACCGGCTATGGTACAACTTATAACTCTTTCTTTATTAATGCCGGAAAGAAGACAATTGTAGAGCTTGCCAAAGAAAAGTTCAGTGAGACCTATCTTGCTAAACTTCGCCAGCTTACCGATCCGGCCGACATTCAGTATATAATTGTTGATCATACCGAGCCTGATCATTCGGGAAGCCTTAAACTGCTTCTTGATCTGGCCCCTGATGCAACTGTTGTTGGCAGCGGAAATGCAATAAGGTATCTTGAGGATATTGTTAACAAACCCTTCAACTCGCTTGTAGTAAAAGACGGTGATACACTTGACCTGGGTAATAAAACTATTCAGTTTGTTGCTGCCCCGAACCTGCACTGGCCCGATTCTATCTATTCATACCTTGTTGAAGATAAAGTCTTATTTACCTGCGATTCGTTCGGAGCTCATTATTGTACACCTCAGATGTTCAGCGAATTTACTCCTGAGTATACAGGCACTTTTGAGTATTATTTTGATGTTATTATGAAGCCATTCAGCAGATTTATGCTGAAAGCCATTGAACGTATTGAACCTCTTGAAATAAAATTCATTTGTCCCGGTCACGGACCTGTTCATACAGGAATCAGCATTGAAAAAGCTGTTTCACTATGTCAGAAGTATGCAAATAGCTATATGAAACTTATCTCAGAGAAGGAGGAGCGGAATATTCTTATCGCCTATGTTTCGGCATATGGCTATACAAAAGAAGCCGCTCATCTTATTGCTGAGGGCATAAATGAGATTGGCGGAATTGTTGTTGATATTACCGATATCGAAACAATTGGAATGGATGAACTTGAGGAGAAAATAATAAAGTCAGATTGCCTCATTGTAGGATCTCCAACTATTAATCAGAATACATTACTTCCGGTATATAAGCTGTTTGCTCTGGTGAATCCGATTAGAGATAAAGGAAAAATTGCCGGATCATTTGGCTCTTATGGCTGGAGCGGTGAGTCGCCAAAAATAATTCAGGAGAACCTCCGGCTTTTAAAATTCCGGGTTTTTGAAGATAGCGGCGCTTTCAAGTTTGCTCCGGCCGGTAATAAGGCGGACGCACTCAGGGATTACGGCAGAAGATTTGCAGAAAAGTTTCTGGCCGACTGTGCGCCACTAAAAATTCCCGGTACTTAGCCGGGATTTTTTATTTGTCTGGAATTATGCGATTATCAGTGTATCTTTATTGATGTCAATCTTAGGATTATTCCTGTATTTCCCTGAAACAGCAAGTCCAAATGTGAAATTCTTTACATCTTCACTGTAAAAGGTAACATCTTAATTGTCAGTCTGGATTCAAGATATTTTGTTGCTTTGATTAATTGCAGATTCTTTAATCGAGTCAGTTACAATTAATCAGCCCGCAGTAACAATATTAGACTGATTATTATAACTTTGTATTCAAATGGAAACCAGAGATCATATATTAAAGTTTCTTGCTCAGAATAAAGAACTTTTCCGAGGCAAATATCATATTATCAGAATAGGATTCTTTGGATCGTATGCCCGGGGGGATCAAAATCTCAAAAGCGACATTGATCTCCTTGTAGAATTCGAGGAGAACACTCAGGATCTTTATGACCTCAAATTACAACTTAAAGATTTCTTCAAAAATAACCTGGGACTTGAGGTTGATATCTGCAGGGAAAAATATATCAAACCGAGACTCAAAAAATCAATCTTAAAAGAGACGGTCTATGCTTACTAAAGACCATTATTGTCTGGATTCAATAATTGAAGCAATAGACAGGATTGTTGAGTATACATCCGGATTCAACTCTGCTGATGATTTTAATAATGATTATCGGAACTTTGACGCCACTATGATGAATTTTGTGGTTATTGGGGAAATGGTAGATAAATTGTCGGAAGATTTCAAAAGTAAGAATGACAGTATAGAGTGGATTAAAATTAAAGGATTCAGAAATTTTGTGGCTCATGATTATTTCGGGATTGATGCTGAAGAAGTTTGGCAGATTATAAAAAACAAGATTCCAGATCTTAAAATCGAGATAACAACCCTCTTGAAATAAAACTTAAATTTTTAACGGTACCAGATACGAATAGTAGGCATAGTTAACTTGCCTTTGTTTATCCTTTATTATCAGCTACTTACCCTGATTATAGCTCTTTCTGCGCATTCTTTGCACCGATGTGCTGGCATTGTATTAGAAAGAGACCATCCTACAATAAATCGGCTATAAAGATAGGGATATATGGCCCTTACCAATTGGAACACAGGTGATATCCATTGCCCATACCTGATTCCCCCGGGCGATTTTTAGATCCCTGAGTTAATATGGGTATATGGTATGTCCTTAAACTTTATGTGGTCTGCTCGTATTTGGCCCCGCCCCAACTGCATGCAAATCCATCATTTGATAAAGACGCCTTATCCGATTTGGGTTAACTTTGTGGGCAAGTTCTTTTAAGTAGGCAAAGTGCATGCTATTGGCATATCCTAACCGTTTCAAAATTTAGCGAATTACAAAAATTTGGATTAGGTTTGCAATAGTAAATGGAGACAACGATGAAGGCAACTTTAAGAAACATACTTATTTTTTGCGGAATACTGCTATTGCTGGCCTGCGTATGGTATTTCCGTAATATAGTTGTTTATATACTTGTCTCAGGAGTTCTATCGATTATGGGTCGCCCGTTGGTTGATCTGCTTTGTATGATAAGAATCCGGAAATGGAGTTTTCCCAGGTCACTTAGTGCTCTGATTACTCTTCTGATTATTTGGGGTGTAATTATCATGTTTTTCGTGATTTTTGTGCCTCTTGTAACAACTCAGATAAACTACTTTTCAACTATCGACAGCGAAAAAATTGTTCAGCTGGTAGAAGTGCCCATAAGTAAGGTTGAGAATATTTTCAGGAACTTCAATAAGGATATAACGAATGAATTGTCGATTAAGGATTATGTTGCATCAAAGGTTTCCGGAGTATTAAATATTAACATGATACAGAACTTTCTTGGTTCCCTTGTGGATATTCTGGGTAACCTTCTCGTAGCTGTATTTTCAATCACTTTCATAACATTCTTTTTCCTCAAGGATCAGCACTTGTTTTTCGAATCAATTCTGATGTGGGTTCCTGAAAAGTATACGGAGAATATTTCCCGTGCTCTCTATTCTATTAAGAGGCTTCTTACAAGATATTTTATCGGAATACTCATTCAGAGTACCTGTGTTATGATTCTTATTACTATAGGAATGACAATTGCAGGAATAGATTTTCAACAGGCTCTTGTAATGGGACTGATTCTGGGAATTCTGAATGTGATACCGTATGTAGGACCATGGGTCGGACTCTTTATCGCATTAATAATGGGTGTTGCTTCCCATATGAATCAGGATTTTACAACTGTCGTGATTCCGCTGGTTACATATATGATTATTGTAGAGGCTATAACACATCTCATTGATAATGTAGTTTTCCAGCCTGTAATTTTTTCAAGCAGTGTAAAGGCTCATCCGCTTGAAATCTTTATTGTAGTTCTTGCGGCCGGATTTGCTGCCGGGATCCCCGGAATGATACTCGGTATTCCGGCATATACTGTATTGAGGGTTCTGGCAAGGGAATTCTTTTACAATTTTAAGGCTGTACAAAGGATTACTTCAGGTCTCTCTCCTGAAAATATGGGGGGAAGGAGTGGTGCAGCCTGGGCGAAGCCGCAGGATGTTCCCGATGAGGAAAAGAGTGCTGAAAACTAAAGATAATTTACTGAGCATACCAAATATCAGTTTTAACAGATGAAGCTTAACTTCTCCCTCTTAGACCGTATCTTCAGGTTTTATTATGATGGCTTCAGAAGTATGTCATCGTGGGGAAGAAAAGTCTGGATTATTATCATTATTAAGGTTTTTATTATGTTTGCAATACTGAAGATCTTCTTCTTTCAGGATTTTCTGAAATCAAACTATAAGGATGACAAACAACGAAGCGAATATGTTCTTGATCAACTAATTAACGAACCTTCCAACCATGATTGAAAATGTCGATTTAACCCTTGTGGACTGGTCGAGGGCACAATTTGCACTTACTGCTATTTATCACTGGCTATTTGTCCCGCTGACTCTTGGTCTCTCATTTATTATTGCATTTATGGAGACCATTTACTACAAAACAGGAAACGAAGAATGGAAAAAAATTACCCGCTTCTGGATGACACTCTTCGGGATAAACTTCGCAATAGGAATAGCAACCGGTATCATTCTGGAATTTGAGTTCGGTACTAACTGGTCAAATTATTCGTGGTTTGTTGGTGATATATTTGGTGCTCCTCTTGCAATTGAGGGAATTCTGGCCTTTTTTCTCGAATCAACCTTTGTTGCTGTGATGTTTTTCGGATGGAATAAAGTCAGCAAGAAATTTCATCTTACTTCTACTTGGCTTGTTGCTATAGGAGCTAATCTTTCAGCTCTGTGGATACTTGTAGCCAATGCCTGGATGCAAAATCCGGTGGGAATGGAATTTAACCCTGAAACAGCAAGAATGGAAATGGCAAGCTTCTGGGCAGTGCTTTTTAACCCTATGGCTGTCGACAAGTTCCTTCATACAATATCGTCAGGTTTTTTGCTTGCCTCATTCTTTGTTCTGTCAATAAGCTCATACTTCCTTATTAAAAAGAGGGAGCAGTTGTTTGCTAAAAGAAGCATACTGGTAGCAGGTATATTCGGACTAATGTCATCTCTTATGGTTGCCTATACGGGTGATACTTCAGCCCGGACTCTTGCAAAGGTTCAGCCTGTGAAATTTGCAGCAATGGAGGCTCTTTATGAAGGGAAATCAAATGCCGGACTCATAGCATTCGGCATTCTGAAGGACAGTGATAAAAAGATCGGAGACCTGCAGTCGAAAGAGTTTGTTTTTAAAATTGAAATACCCGGGTTGCTATCAGTACTTACCAGTGGAAATAATGGTGGCTATGTTCCAGGGATCAATGATCATATTTACGGTAATACCGACAAAAACATTATTTCTGTTAATGAGAAAAGAGAGAAAGGGATGTTCGCATCAGGCATGCTGAAAAACTATAAAAGAGCAAAAATGATTGATGATAAGGAACAGATTGAAAGTATTAAGGGCATTTTCAGTAAACAGGAATTCCAGAAAGATTATTTCAGGTTTTTCGGTTATGCCTCAGTTCAAAATCCGGAAGAAGTGGTACCCAGTGTCACAATGTCCTTCTACTCATTTCATACGATGGTTTTGCTTGGATTTTTATTCATCTTTATCTTTGCTGTAGCTCTGTATCTTCTGTTTAAAGGATCTCTCACCGGCAACCGATGGTTTCTCTTTATTGCATTTTTCTCTCTTCCTCTTCCCTATATTGCCAGCGAAATGGGCTGGATACTCACTGAAGTAGGAAGACAACCATGGATAATTCAGGATCTTATGACAGTTAATTCGGCTGTGACAAAGATTAATTCGGGAACTGTAATCACAACCTTTATTCTGTTTGCAGTGCTGTTCACTGTACTGTTTATCTCAGAAATTTCGATTATGGTTAAACAGGTTAAAACAGGCCCAAAACACTAGGAGGACAGCTATATGACAACAATGATATCACACTTTTTCTTGCAGAACTACTGGTGGATAATAGTATCAGTACTCGCCAGTCTGCTTGTCTTTCTTATGTTTGTACAGGGCGGACAATCACTTCTCTTCACTCTGCCTGCGAACAAGCTCCAGAAAACCATGATAATTAACGCAATGGGTCGGAAGTGGGAATTTACTTTTACTACTCTGGTTACCTTTGGAGGTGCTTTTTTTGCTTCATTTCCACTCTTCTATTCAACAAGTTTCGGGGGAGCTTACTGGGTTTGGATTGCTATTCTGTTTAGTTTTATAATTCAGGCAATAGCTTATGAATTCAGGTCAAAACCAAATAATATCTTTGGTCAGAAAACTTTTGATGTCTTTTTATTCCTTAACGGATCACTGGGACCTATTCTTATCGGAACTGCAGTTGCCACATTCTTTACAGGAGCTGAATTCAGCCTTAACTACATGAATCAGGTTGAATGGGCAACTTCATGGTATGGCCTCGAGGCATTGCTTGATGTGAGAAATCCTATTCTTGGACTGGCAGTTTTATTCCTGGCACGAATTAATGGTCTACTCTACATTGTCAATGCAATAGAAGATAATGAGCTAAAGGAAAGAGCACTGAAAAGCCTGCTCCTGAATACAATTTTCTTTCTGATATTCTTCCTGACATTCGTAATATCAATCTTATTGTCCTCAGGTTTTGCTGCAGATCCGCAGACAGGTATTATTTCGATGGAAAAGTACAAGTATCTCCATAATTTTCTGCAAATGCCGATTGTTCTCATTCTTTTTCTGGCCGGCGTTGTTTCAGTGTTATACGGTATTGGGATCTCGCTTGTTAAGAAAGGTGAGAATGGAATATGGTTCACCGGAACAGGCACTGTTCTTGCGGTCTTTGCACTTTTTCTTCTGGCCGGTTTTAACGGTACTTCATTCTATCCATCAACACATGATCTTCAGAGCTCACTTACAATCAGAAAAGCATCTTCGAGTCTTTTCACACTGAAAACAATGATGTATGTTTCATTTCTGATTCCGTTTGTTCTTGCCTATATATGGTTTGCATGGAAAGCCGTAAGTGGTGAAAAGATTACTGAAGGAGAGATGAATTCGGGGGAGCATAAGTATTAGGAATAGGCGCAGGGCACAGGGCTAAGGGCACAGAGCAAAGAGCTCAGAGCAAAATTAAATAAAGTAAAATATCAGAACATGTATATAAAAGAAATTCTTGAATATTTGATTTGGCCGGCATTTATTATAATAAGCTGGTTTGCCATTAAGTTTTCTCTGGATGCTTACGAAAAGAAATTTCCCCCAAAGGAGGAACATATTGAGTAGGCAGCTGATTGACTGACTGAACATATTTATAATATATGGAGATTTCTTCACTGCAAGCCTGGTTTCCTGACTTTGATAAGAATCCGTTTATCATTGCCGGACCATGCAGTGCTGAGAGTGAAGAACAGGTAAGAGCCACTGCCTCATATCTCATAAGCACTGGTAAGGTCTCACTAATGCGGGCAGGTATATGGAAACCAAGGACTCGTCCCGGAACCTTTAATGGTCATGGTGTTAAAGCATTAAAGTGGCTTGAGCTTGCAAAAAAAGAGTACGGCCTGCGAACAGCGGTTGAAGTAGCCTCACCAAAACACTTGGAAGCAGCTCTGAAACATGGTATTGACGTTGTATGGCTTGGTGCACGTACAGTTTCAAATCCGTTCTCCGTTGAAGAAATCTCAGAAGCCCTCCGTGGTGTTGACATTCCTGTAATGATCAAGAATCCGCTTAGTCCTGATATAGATCTGTGGCAGGGTGCTGTTGAGCGGGTACATGCGGCCGGAGTAAGGAGAATTGCAGCAGTTCACAGAGGTTTTTCCCCGTTTGAACGTACCCTGTACCGTAATATGCCTAAATGGGAGATTCCTATCGAACTGCGCCAGAGAATTAATAATCTGCCCGTAATATGCGATCCGAGTCATATATCAGGGCGCTCGGATTTTGTGCCCGAGATATCACAGAAAGCTCTCGATATGACGATGAGCGGATTGATGATAGAGGTTCATCCCGATCCTCCTAAAGCATTGAGCGATTCAGCACAACAGCTTACTTTCAGGCAGTTTGGTGACTTGATGGAGTCTCTGATAATAAGAAAATCGACTATCGATGACAAAGGGATCAGAAATCAGCTTACGGAACTCAGAAATCAGATCGATTCAATTGATTACCAGTTGATCGATCTACTTGCCGAGAGAATTCGGATTTCGCGAAAGATGGGAGAGTATAAATTCAGGAATAACATTACTGTGCTGCAAATGGAGAGATGGCTTGAAATATTAAAGACCCGTACAGAACAGGGCATTATGCTGAATCTTGACTCATCTTATATTGAAAGAGTTCTGACACTTCTTCATCAGGAGTCAATCAGAATACAGACCGGGATCTCAAATAATATGAGTGCCGGCAACGATCACTGGTCAGAAGAGCAGTGACAGGAAAGAGGCGATAATGTAAAGTGGAATTATAAGAGGAGCAGCCGCCATTCCAAATATTGCGAAAGCCGCAATTATTAACACGACAAGTATGAGTCTGCCTTCATTACCCTTAAGCTTTAAATTTGAGAACTTAAGTGAGAGAAGTGTTATTCTGCTTACCATCAGCAATGACAGTACAAGAGTGAAAATGATGAGCAATACCGGCGAACTTATAAATGAACTGATTATCGCAGAGTCACTGTAAGCTGAGGCAATAACAACTGATATAACAGCTAGTGCATTGGCTGGCGTGGGAACTCCCTTGAAAACCGTCGCCTGACTCTTGTCGAGGTTGAAAATTGCCAGCCGCAGAGCCGCACAAACAGGCATTACAGCAGGAGACAGAAGTATAAGTGTAAACTTTATACTTTCTCCTGTGGCAAATTCCGGACTATATAATGAGAGTGAATCATGCAGAAGCTGATAGATAATTATTGCAGGAGCTACGCCGAAACTTACAACATCGGCAAGACTATCGAGTTCTTTTCCTATTTCTGAATAAGCCTTGAGCAGACGTGCTGAGAAGCCATCAAAAAAATCAAAAACCATTGCTGCCAGTATTAGCCAGGAAGCAGTTACAAGGTCTCCGTTTGTGGTAAATATTATTGCAAAGAAGCCTGCCGCAAGATTGAGTGATGTTATGAAATTTGGAATGTGTTTCATTATAAATACCTGTTGAATAATCAGAGAGAGAGTAAAATTAAGATAAATTTTGATTCGGGATGAATTGTTTTGTTCTGCTTCTTAAAAATGTCATCATCTCTCTTTTTTGTTAAATTTGTAACCGTAATTAGATAAGGATGATTGAATTTACCGACATAAAGATAGCAGTCGATTTCGACGGAACGATTGTTGAACATGAATATCCGAAAATCGGCAAGGAGAAACTGTTTGCTTTTCAGACACTTAAACAGCTTGATAAAAAAGGGGCAAGGCTTATTTTATGGACATTCAGAACCGGAAAAGAGCTTGATGAGGCAGTTGAGTACTGCAGGAAGAACGGAATTGAGTTCTATGCAGTAAACTGTAATTATCCCGGTGAAATATTTGATGAGAGCATAAGCAGAAAGATTGATGCTGATATTTATATTGATGATAAAAATATCGGAGGATTTCCGGGATGGGGTGAAATATGGCAGATGATTTTCCCGTTTGAAGCCGGCCAGATGGTGATTGAGAAGAGATTAAGCTCACCCAAACGCAACATATTATCGAATCTATTTAAAAGGAAACACACAAGTGATGAGAACTGATTATACACGGTATGCTGTAATACTGTTTGTTACTCTGCTTATAACCTGGACAATATCATGCTCAGGCAGCAGAGGTAAAAACGTTGAAATACAGGCAAATACTGCCACTGAAATTGAAGAAGTTCTGCAAAAACTAATTAAAGTTGTTTCACCGGAAGAAAATACCGGTTTTAAAATCGGCGATCAGATAAAGGTTGTGATAGCTCTGGAGGATGACAGGAAAATACCCGACTCGGTAGTAATAAGCTTTGATGGGAAAAAAGTTGCCAGTATTAAAGGTTCATCCCGGGAGTATACTATTCCATCTGTACTTTTATCTGCAACCGGCAGGAAATCACTGAAACTCGCTTCGTTTAAAGGTGGCAGACAGCATAATACCATTACACGTTTTATGATTATCTTTTCAGATATCATTCCCAAAAAGAACGGTTACAAGGTTGTTCAGTCATATCCGCACGACAGGGAGGCATTCACTCAGGGACTTATATATGATAAGGGTCTTATGTTTGAAAGTACAGGTCAGAAAGCAAGTTCAAGTCTCAGGGAGACAGAGATAAAAACAGGAAAAGTTGTGAGACAGCTCGATCTTGATGAAACACTTTTTGGAGAGGGAATCACCCTGTATGGAGACAGGATCTTTCAGGTTACATGGGAGAGTAAGGTTGGGTTTGTGTACGATAAATCGACATTCAAAGTAATTAATAAGATCTATTACAAAACCCAGGGATGGGGGCTGGCGACAATCGGGAATAAAATAGTTATGAGTGATGGAACAAATGTTCTTTATTACTACGATCCTGAAACGTTTACGGTTATCTCACGGCTTGAGGTTTATGATAATGAACAGAAGGTCGACTCCCTCAACGAGCTAGAATATATTAATGGTGAAATTTGGGCAAATATCTGGATGAGCGACCTTATTGCAAGAATTGATCCCCAGTCGGGAAAGGTACTCTCATATATTAATCTGAAAGGATTATTGCCCGAATCAGAAAGAAAATCCGATACGGATGTGCTCAACGGCATTGCATACGATAAGGATTCGGGACGCATATTTGTAACCGGCAAGAAATGGCCGAAACTTTACGAGATCCGGCTTACTGAATAATTTTATTGCCGTATATAATATTTATTGCCGACGGAATTATACTGAACTCTGCAGGAGTGTGTCCCAGTGTCTCTCCATCGGCTTCTGCATAAAGCAATGATTTTGATTCAACTTTGAGATTTTTTGCCCTGTATCCGTCAACTTTCGAATGGCTTAAGATCGTGCCGTCATACAATAATGGCAGACTCTTTATAATCTCCATTTTACTCATATCCCTGATTACAGTTATGTCGAGCAAACCATCATCCGGAAGTGCGTCAGGTGTCTGTCTCATGCCGCCGCCGCAATACCTGCCATTGCCAACATTAATTGAAAATACCTTCGCTTTTGTTTTTCGACCATCTATTATAAGATCTGCTTCAGTATTTTTGTAGGAGAGGAGACTTGTCAACAGGTTATAAAAATATATTGCCTTGTTGCTTCTTCCCTTGTCTTTCTGCTTGTTTGTCTTCTTAACAACAACCGCCTCAAAGCCCAGTCCGGCAATATTTATAAAATAGCTTTTATGGTATTCATTTCCTGAGTAGTAGCTGATTATTCCAATATCGTGAGGCATTACTTTACACGCTTTAAGTGCAGAAACTGCGCCTTCATACATCAGCGGAATTCCGAACATCCTGCCCCAGTCATTACCTGTTCCTACCGGGATTAATCCAAGAGTGAACTCCGAAGGAGAACAATAATTCTGGGTGAAGAGTCCATTCACTACCTCATTTAGTGTTCCGTCTCCACCTACTGATATTATTCTTCTGAATCCATCTTTTGCAGCTTCCCTTGCCAGGTCAGTGGCAGCTCCTTTTCTTTCAGTAAAATGGGGAACAATCGGAATGTTCTCCCTTGCAAATATTTCCGCTATCCGGTCCCAGTCCTTTTTACCCTTACCATTACCGGCATTGGGATTTACAATTACCAGCCATTTGTCAAGATTGGAATGCTGATTCATATATCAGTGAGGTTATGTCGCAGACAAAGATGTAAATAAAATGGGTATTTTTTAAATAACAGGTTTAATATCAGTAAATGAGACCCGAAATGAGCGTCATTATACACAAAATCATTGTTAATAAGATGTTGAAAACCCCAAAAGAAATGTTTACAATTACATCTTTCACTACTGATAGCAGTAGTGCATAAATAGTAAATTTGAAACTCAAAATATAACTCAAATATTCATAGATAAGCGATGGGAAGGATAATAGCAATAGCGAATCAGAAGGGCGGTGTGGGGAAGACTACAACAGCGATAAACCTTGCAGCAAGTCTGGCTGCCCTTGAGAAAAAGGTGCTGATAGTAGATGGTGATCCGCAGGCAAATGCAACTTCAGGGATAGGTATTGACACACGACAGATCAGGTGCACAATATATGACTGTCTTATTGACGGCAAGGACCCAAAAGAGGCATTATTGAGTTGTGAGGTCGATAATCTTTCTATTATTCCATCCAATATTGACCTTGTCGGAGCAGAAATTGAGATGCTTGACAGACCTGAAAGGGAGAAAATTCTGAAAGAAGTATTAAAGAAGGTTGAAGCTGATTATGACTATATTCTTATAGATTGTTCTCCTTCATTAGGGCTGCTTACGGTTAATGCCCTGACAGCTTCTGATTCTGTTATAATACCTGTACAGTGCGAGTACTTTGCGCTTGAAGGTCTTGGCAAACTTCTTAATACAATAAAGATAATTCAGAATAATCTTAATCCTGAACTCGAGATAGAAGGGTTTTTACTCACTATGTACGATTCGAGGCTGAGATTGTCTAACCAAGTTGCTGATGAGGTTAATAAGCATTTTCAGCAGATGGTTTTCAAGACTATTATTCAGAGAAACGTTAAACTTTCGGAAGCACCAAGTTTCGGTCAGCCTGCAATACTTTATGATGCTGATTCAAGAGGAACTGTCAACTATCTTAATCTGGCAAAAGAGTTGATCGAAAAACAGGATGCAAGGCTCGCTAAATAGTGAACAATACTTTAAAACTACCTGATACAGAAATGAATATGATAAAGAAAAATGCGTTGGGAAGAGGTCTTGGTGCATTGATTGACGGAGTTGAGAAAGAGGTTCTTGAGAAGAAAGTTGAAGCCAATATGGATATCTCAGTCAATTCGATTGAGGCCAACCCTTTTCAGCCTCGTACTACATTTGACGAGCAGGCTCTTGAAGAACTTGCTACTTCAGTAAAGAAACTGGGTATTGTTCAGCCACTTACTGTAAGAGAGATCGGGCATGGAAAATACCAGCTTATTGCCGGAGAAAGAAGACTGAGAGCAGCCAAACTGGCAGGTCTCACTCACGTACCGGCTTATGTTCGTACGGCAGATGATCAGGCAATGCTTGAACTAGCTCTTGTAGAGAATATTCAACGCGAGGACCTTGATGCGGTTGAGGTGGCAATTAGTTTTCAGCGTCTTATTGAAGAGTGCAGGCTTACCCAGGAACAACTGAGCGACAGGGTTGGAAAACAACGTTCTACGGTTGCCAATTACCTGAGGCTGCTGAAACTTCCTGCAGAAATACAGCTTGGAATAAAGAACAAAAACCTTATGATGGGTCATGCCCGTACCCTTGTAAATATAGAAGATCCGAAAAAACAGATAAATGTTTATTACCAGATTATCGATGGTCAGCTTTCAGTAAGGCAGGCCGAAGAGCTGGTCCGTCATCTCCAGTCTGAGAAGGCAAAAGATCCGGGAAAAGTTGAGAAGAAGAAAAAACTCAACGACGATTTTACACAGCTTTCTGAGCATCTTAATAAACTATTTTCTGCCAAAGTAAACTTCAGAATAAGCGAAAAAGGAAAAGGGAAAATAGTTATCCCGTTTGAATCAACCGAGGAAATGGAGCGCATTTTAGGAGTATTTGACCGTCTCAACTCCTGAAAATAATTATCTTTGTCGCGCGTTTTATTATACCGGTTCTTTTTACTAACCGGTATATTGTTATTTTGAAGACTATTCAGAAAATACTGATAATATTAATCCTGCAGCTCTTTTGCTTTCAGCAGAATGGAATTGCACAGGACTCCATCCCTGTTGGCACAACTCTGAAACAATATTTTAAACCCGATCCGATGAAGGCTACTATGATGGCCGTTGCTTTTCCCGGACTAGGACAGATCTATAACAGAAAATACTGGAAAATACCTCTTGTCTATGCCGGATTCGGAGGCCTTATTTACAGTGCCGGATTCAATTCTAAGAACTTCACAAAATATATGATAGCTTATCAGGATTTTAAGGATAATATTACTGAAACAAGAAGTTATCAGGAACTTCCATGGCTAAAAGACATTGATCCAACTACATATGATCCTGTACTTTATCCTGAATCATATCAGCCATCAGCGGCATCATATTATCAAGATCAGCTGCTGCGGGGGATAGATTATTACAAAAGATACCGTGATCTTTCGTATATTGGCATCGGTGCCTGGTATCTGTTTTCCATTCTGGACGCCAATGTTGATGCCAGCCTGTTTAATTTTGACGTCAGCACAAACCTTGATATTGCACTTTTTCCGGTGCAGATTTCATTGCCCGGCGGTTTTACCGGGGCAGGAGTTAATCTGGGTATAAAAATTACATTTTAATCTGAAAAAGAGATGAGATTTAAAGCTATATTATTAACATTCTTTCTTGCCATATTAAGTGCTAATGCACAGAATATCCCTGATTCAGTCCTTCTGAAAGCCGGCGACAGCGAAGGCTTCAACCGTAATCTCGACAGCCTTATAAATACATGGTATGTTAAGATGGCAATCAGCCAGCACCCCGAAAACTTTGCAGGCGATACAGTTGCACTCCAATATCCCGATTCAATATATGTAAGCAGATTGCGCAAGATTAATTCGATTATTTTTCTTCCTTATAATAATATTGTACGAAACCATATTCATGTATACACTATAAGGCAGCGCGATAAATTCAGTGCTGTACTGGGGCTTAAGGATTATTATTTTCCAATGATCGAGGATATTTTTGATTCATACGGACTACCTACAGAATTGAAGTATATGGCTGTCATAGAATCCGCATTAAACCCTAACGCTGTTTCAAGGATGGGGGCAACAGGCCTCTGGCAGTTTATGTACAGCACCGGAAGAATGTACGGATTAACCATAAACTCGATTGTTGATGAAAGGAGGGATCCTGTTAAATCAACTCATGCCGCAGCAAGATACATGAAGGATCTTTATAAAATTTATAACGACTGGGTACTTGTCATCGCTGCATATAACTGCGGTCCGGGAAACGTAAATAAGGCAATCAGACGCTCAGACAATAAGAAAGATTACTGGGATATCTTCTACAGACTTCCCAGAGAGACCCGTGGGTATATTCCTATGTACGTGGCAGCTGCTTATGCAGTAAATTATTATCAGGAACATAACATCATGCCACTTGCTCTCAATATTCCTGTGGCAACCGACACTATAATGATTAACAAGGACATACATCTATCGCAGATCTCAGCAGTTATGGGTATACCTCTTGGTGAACTGAAGGCGCTAAATCCACAATACCGGACAGGGTTGGTTCCGGGTTCCTCGAAGCCACTGGCACTTACTCTGCCTATGAGCCATCTCGGAGATTTCATTGACCTGAACGACACAATAAGGAACTACAAACCTGATGTGTACCTGAGCAAAAACACTCAGATTGCCGACCCGACCCGCTCTTCAGGTGTGCCTGCCGATTTAAAGGGAAAATCGAAACTATATTATACTGTGCAGGATAATGATAATCTGGGATATATTTCAGAATGGTACAGGGTTTCTCTTTCAGATCTCCGCTACTGGAATAATATTTACAAAAATACAATCAGAGTGGGGCAGAAGCTTGTTGTTTATGTCGATCCTTCAAAATCAGAATATTTAACAAAGGTAAATTCAATGACTTTTGCCGAAAAGCAGGCAATGTCGGGTAAAATCTTGCCTGCAAATACAATCAGCGCAACTGTTGCTGTGCAGAATTTGCCGGTGCAGACCGAAGGTGAGTTTATTACCTATACAGTGAGAGCCGGAGATACAATCTGGGATATAGTTAAAATGTTTAACGATGTTACAACCTCTCAGGTTCTGGCATTGAACAATATTTCAGATGCGGGGAAGATAAAAGTAGGGCAGAAGCTTAAGATCAAGAAGAAGATCTGATTCTTTTATAATATATGCGTCCTTTAAGGTCATTTCTGTTATTGCTGATCTTTCTGGCTTGTTTTACCGGTCTCCATTACCTGGTCCCTGTAAATCAATTGTTTCCAGATATTTATGAGTACATTCCAAAGGAGTTTCTTGCTGAAATATTTCATAAGGAAAAGCTGCTACCTCCGGCAGTCACAACTATTTTTGAATCTGTAATTTCCGATATTAATCCCGCTGAAATAGCTGACTCTTCGCCGGGAAATCAGACCGACACAATTCCAATCACGGATTCATTATTACCGATTGTTCCGCAAAAGGATCCGCTTGAACCTTTTTTTGATTCGCTGCTTCATTCCATGGGACAGACACGGATACTCTATTATGGGGATTCACAGATTGAAGGTGATCGTATAACCTCGTACCTGCGTCATGCGCTCAGGCAGCATGAAGGCGGTGAGGGACCGGGATTGTTTTTACCGGTGATGCCGGTAATGTATACCAAAACGGTGTGGATACGTTCATCCTCAAACTGGAAAAAATACAACTATCTCTCGTTCAAATCAGGTGAGATTGACCACACTTCACTGGGCCCTTTTATGGCAATCTGCCGCTATATGCCGCAAGGATCGCATTCAGAAAAAACAGAAAGTGCGTGGGTAAAAATAAGACCTTCAGCTTATGCCGACAGTGCTGCTTCGGTATATAAAACTTTAAGGCTCTTTTATGGTAATGTTCAGGATCTTGTCAATATTACTGTCACAGCAGGAGATCTCAAAATGCTTTCTGATACCCTTTCACGAAGGGAGGGTTTGAATGAAATCCGCTGTAATTTAAAGGGAGTTGAGGAGATAACAATCGAATTCTCAGGAAAGGATAGTCCTGATATTTATGGTATAAGCATTGAAAGCGATAAGGGAGTAATAGTTGATAATATTCCGCAGCGTGGGAGTGCCGGACTCGAATTCACTATGGTTGAAAGAACTAATCTGAAGGAGGCTTACACTTTATTGTCGCCCGACCTGATTGTTTTGCAGTACGGACTCAACATTGTGAAAAATGTCAGAAAGGACTACACATATTATCAGAAGGGTCTCGAGAGGCAGATTAACAGACTGAAGGAGGTAGCACCGGGCACTCCGGTTCTTGTAATAGGCGTTACGGATATGGCTGCCGGTGAGGGCGACAGTCTGGTTTCGTTCACTAACATTCCTGCAATTATTGAAGCCCAGCAACGTGCTACAAAAGAATCAGGGGCAGCTTTCTGGGACGCATACAGTGCTATGGGAGGACAATTATCCATTAAGAGCTGGGCTGAAAGGATTCCTCAGTTAGCCCAGAAAGACTATGTTCATTTTACATATTCAGGTGCGGATACCATTTCAAAAATATTGTCAGAATCACTTTTCCTTCATGCTTTTGCAGATGCCGGTATTATTGTAAAACCGGGAATCAGTACTGACAGCCTGCCTCTTATTGAAACTATAGCTGAAACGCCAGCTATAATTCAGGAAGAGGAGGCAGGCTTAATCAGCATAATAGTTTCTTATCTTTTCAGGTATGATCCTGCCCAGCCACTCATATTTTCAACTCCTGCTTTCTGGCTTTTCTTTCTGATTGTTTTGGCAGGCTACTCTCTGGTTTATAAGAAACTGGTATTACGAAACGGGTACCTCTTTCTCATGAGCCTCTTTTTCTATTATAAGTCGGGAGGCCTCTTTCTCCTTTTGCTTATAATGGTAACCCTGATTGATTTTACGTGCGGTTTATTGATAAATAATTCAAAATCAAGATTTTCACGAAGGCTGTTCCTGCTTTTCAGCATATTCTCAAATCTCGGAATCCTTGCCTGGTTCAAATACGCCGGATTTTTTGCTGAAACAATAAACGATCTTTTCGGAACACAGTATAAGGTCTATGATTTCCTTGCTGCATTTTCGAATACTAACATGGGTACCTCTTTTGATGTGACCAGTATTATTCTTCCTGTAGGTATTTCGTTCTTCACTTTTCAGTCATTGAGTTATACTATCGATGTATACAGAAGGAAAATGGAGCCGGTAAGAAATGTTATCGATTTTGGATTTTATGTTTCTTTCTTTCCTCAGCTGGTTGCCGGACCAATTGTAAGAGCCTACGAGTTCATTCCTCAGCTATACAGTGAGTACAGGCTTGCGAGAAGGGAGTTTAGTCATGCGCTCTTCCTGATTTCCAAGGGTCTGATAAAGAAAATTATCATTTCCGATTTTATTGCTACTAACTTTATTGACAGGGTCTTTGATGCTCCTTCAGTCTATTCTGGATTTGAAAATCTGATGGCTGTTTATGGTTACGGACTTCAGATCTATTGCGATTTCTCGGGCTATACTGATATTGCCATAGGATTGGCACTTATACTTGGTTTCCGTTTACCAATCAATTTTAACTCCCCCTATAAGGCTGCAAACATTACTGATTTCTGGAAAAGATGGCATATATCTCTCTCCCGCTGGCTGAAGGATTATCTCTATATTCCTTTGGGAGGGAACAGAAAGGGCAGATTCAGAACTAATCTTAACCTTATGATAACCATGCTCCTCGGAGGCTTATGGCATGGGGCATCGGTAAGGTTCATAATATGGGGGTTTTTGCATGGCCTGGGACTTGTTGTTAACAGGAGCTGGAGTTCTGTTTTTGGAGAAAGGATTAAGGGGGGAAAATTTGGCAGGGCTATTTCAGTTATAATTACTTTCCATTTTGTAAGTTTCTGCTGGATCTTTTTCAGAGCTTCTGATCTGGAGAGTGTAAAAATTATGCTCAGCCAGATATTTGAGAATTTTTCACCCGGGTCATATATGACAGTTCTTCCCGCATACAGCAGCGCCTTCCTTCTTATTGCTGTAGGCTACATAATTCATTTTCTTCCGGAGAGTATTAAAGAATCTTACAGGGGCTTTTTTATCAGGATTCCGCTTATTGCGCAACTACTTGTAATAATGTGTATTGCAGTGCTTCTTTTTCAGATGAGGACTACAGATGTTATGCCGTTTATATACTTCAGGTTCTAGAGGTACGAACCTGAATCTTCTTTCCCCTTTAAAAATGGCGCCACTGCTCTATTGTATATTCCCTGAACATAAGCGATTGCCATTCCGTAGTTTGTTACAGGAACACCTGCTTTTATTGCTGCCTGAAGCCGGTTGTGAAGCTGTTTTCTGGTAATCATACATCCGCCGCACTGAATTACAAGAGCATAATCTGTTATTTGCTGAGGTAATGAATCAAGTCCTGCAACTACATCATATTCAATAGCTTTACCTGTAAAATTCGTAATCCAGCGTGGAATTTTTATCCGTCCTATATCATCACATGAGACATGATGAGTGCATGATTCGAGAATAAGTACTCTGTCACCATCTTTTAACTCAGATATTTTCGGCGTTCCCTTCAGGTAGTTATCGAAATCGCCCTTGAACCGTGCGAGCATTATGCTGAAGCTTGTAAGAGGAATATCCTTTGGAATAGAAGCATCGGCTTTTACAAAGACCTGCGAATCAGTAATAGCAAGTGCTGGTTTTATCTTTGTTTTTTTCAGGAAGGAATCTACTTCCCTCTCTTTGAGAACAACTGCAACAGCATCATTATCAAGTATGTCTCTTATCGCCTGAACCTGAGGCAGAATCAGTCTTCCTGCCGGAGCTTCAATATCAATAGGTGTTATAAGAATAACAATATCACCATAGTTTATCAGGTCGCCGAGAAGGGAAGTTGTTTTATACGAATGTTCGGGAATCGAGTTCCTGATTTCTGAAATCAGCTCTTCATAATTGCGTTTATCTGCTGAGGAGAATTCAAAGACAGCTGAGCCGGTCAGCCTCTTTACCCTTTCTTTAAAAATTGGATCTGGCACTGTCAGATCTGATTTGCTGTGTATTATTATATATGGTATATCCTGAGCTCTGAATTTCTGAATCAGTTCATTTTCATGCTCTCCCCATGAATTATCTGTTACAACAAGAAGAGCCAGATCAATAATATCAAGGGTCTTCAGGGTTTTGTCAACCCGTTTCGTCCCAAGTTCCCCTAAGTCATCTATACCGGCAGTATCAACAAGTATAACCGGACCAAAACCAGTTATCTCGAATGATTTTTTTACCGGATCGGTTGTGGTACCGGCATGGTCGGAAACAATTGCGATATCCTGTCCGGCAAGACAGTTTATAAGGCTGCTTTTTCCGTTATTACGGCGTCCATAAATACCGATATGCGGCTTTGATTCCCTGCCTTTGGATGTCATTTATGAGATTTGTGGTAAAATTAGCAAATTTTCTACCAATATTTAGCCTCTGTCGCTTAAACATCCGCAGCAGATCAGCATAATATTTATAGTCGATTGAAGCAATTCACAGATCATCAAGCGAAAATCCAAGTTTCATAAGATTTCCAGACTGGAGTATTGTTTTAAGTCGTTCTTCCCCGATGATCTTCAGAACTTTATTTGCCTGGAAGATATCCATATTCTTCTCCTTCATCAGCAACGCTATTTCTGAAGCTTTATGATATCCTACATGAGGACTGAGGGCAGTTGTTACTGAGGGACTATGCATCAATGAATCGTAACCAGCTGATTCATTGATTGTGATACCTGAGAAAAGATTGTCTTTCAGCGTGGTATTACATGAGATCAACAGGTTTATACTCTCAATAATTGCAGTACCGATAACCGGAATATATGGATTAAGTTCCAGAACCCCCTGTCCGCTCAGGGAACTGATAAGGACATCATTTGAATATACTTTATGGGCTGCTGAAATAATAAATTCAGGAATAACAGGATTAATCTTCCCCGGCATTATTGAGCTGCCCACCTGTCGCTCCGGGATGGAAATGGTTTTAAGAACAGCAATGTCGGAAGACAAAAGCCGGAGGTCTGAAGACATCTTTTCGAGATTTACAGCGTGGGCTTTCAGTGTGGCATGGATCTCAACCCATTTGTCCATATTACAGGTGGCGTCACATAGATTTTCGCTGTGAGCAATAGCTAGACCTGTCAGTTTTCTCAGTTCAGGAACAACCTCCATTATGAAAAACCTTGGTATTGAGATCCCTGTACCTGTGGCGCCGCCTCCGAGATTCACCTGTTTTATTCGTTCAGAGCATTTCGATACCCTCCACCAGTCGCGCGAAAGAGCCTCATTATATGTACTGAACAACAATCCAAACGAAGAAGGCATCGCCTCCTGCATCTCAGTATATCCCTGACGCAGTTTATCCCTGTTGTTCTTCTCGAGGTTCTCTACCACCTGACGAAGATCATTGATCTGCTCTTCAAGTGTATTGAGAAGTTTCATAACAGCCACAGTCAGAGCCGTTGGTATTACATCATTTGTTGACTGATATACATTTGCATGTTCTATTGGATCGATATAAGTGTATTCTCCACACTTATTCCCTGTTTTCAGAAGGGCTGTATTTGTAATTATCTCATTAATATTCATGTTGATACTCGTACCTGCGCCACCCTGAACGGCAGGTACAATGAATTCTTTGTAATGTTTTCCTTTAGCTGCTTCAGAAGCAGCAGCTGAAAGTGCATTAATTATTTCATCACTTATATTAATGAAGGGGATCTCTTTTCCGAGCTTTACAATGGCAGCATTGCGAAACTTCCGGTAGGTATTGTAGCAGGCAAGTTTTGTAATACCTACGGCCTGGTACCATTCAATAGGAAATAGTGTATTGCCGGGAAAGTTCTCTTTTGCACGAAGGGCATGTATGCCATAAAGTGCATCAGAGGGGATCTTTTTTTCACCCAAACTGTCAAATTCTGTGCGATCCATTAGTTATTTATTCCCGATACCGGTTTTGCATAAGCTGTTACATCATCTCCTGTTATCTCATTGGGACAGAGGATTATCAGTCTTTCGAGTACATTTCTGAACTCCCTGATATTACCTGTCCATTGAATCTTCTGAAGCTCTTTTACTGCACTTTTTCCAATAATTTTTTTACTCATTCCATATTCTCCGCAGATCAGAGTATTGAAGTGTTCTGCCAGCATAGGGATATCATCAGAGCGATCATTAAGGGAAGGTACATGAATGAGGATAACACTTAAGCGATGATAAAGATCTTCACGGAAGTTGTTATTCCCGATCTCCTTTTTTATATTCTTATTTGTTGCGGTAATAACCCTGACATTCACATGGATATCCTTGTCGGAGCCCACCCTTGTGATCTTATTTTCCTGAAGCGCTCTTAGAACTTTGGCCTGAGCAGAGAGGCTCATGTCGCCTATTTCGTCGAGGAAGAGAGTGCCTCCGTTGGCCTGTTCGAATTTACCTATTCTCTGCTTTATTGCCGAGGTAAATGAACCTTTTTCGTGACCAAATAGTTCGCTTTCAATAAGTTCGGAAGGAATAGCCGCACAGTTTACCTCCACAAAAGGTCCTTTCGCCCTGTTGCTTTTTTCGTGTAACTGATGGGCAACCAGCTCCTTGCCGGTACCGTTCGAACCTGTAATAAGAACTCTTGCTTCGGTTGGACCAACCCTGTCGATCATATTCTTTACCTGAATAATAGCATCCGACTCACCAACCATTTCATACATTTTACTGACCTTATTTTTCAGCACCTGGGTCTGCATGATGAGTTTTGATTTATCAGTAGCATTCCGGAGGGTTATAAGGAGACGGTTCAGGTCGAGAGGTTTTTCAAGAAAATCGTAAGCTCCTTTTTTTATTGCTTCAACTGCTGTATCAATGTTTCCATGACCCGAGATCATTATTACAGGAGTATCGGGTGCCGATTCATGAATCTTTGCCAGTACTTCGATTCCATCCATTTTTGGCATCTTGATATCGCAAAGTACAATATCATAGGTGTTTGTTGAGAAAAGTTCAATACCCTTAGGGCCATCTTCAGCAAGATCAACTTCATGCTTCTCATACTCGAGGACCTCTTTCAGAGTACTTCTGATCGCCCTTTCATCATCAATCACCAGAATTTTAGACATACTTTTGTCTGTTACCTAATATTTGTCTCTTCATCTCTCTACGCTCTACGCTCTCTTTCATATTCCTATCCGCTATACCTCAGCCACTTCCACATCTCTTTCCACGAGGTTTTCTTGCCATACATAAGAATACCTGTACGATATACTTTGGCTGCCATCCATACAAAACCAATGAAAGTTACTAACATAAGAGCCATTGATACGGCAATCTGCCAGTAGGGTACACCGAATGGAATTCGTGCCATCATAACTATTGGCGAAGTGAGAGGGATCATGGAGAACCAGAAAGATATAGAGCTCTCCGGATTCTGCATTGTTCCCATTGCCACCATGAGCGCTATTATAATAGGTATTGTAACCGGAAGCATAAACTGCTGTGTCTCTGTTTCATTATCAACAGCCGAACCGATAGCTGCAAATACTGATGCATATAAAAGATATCCTGTTACAAAATAGAAGAAGAAACAAATTATTATTAATCCCCATGGCTGATTCATTGCATTATCAAACATCTTTGAAAATTCAGCAAGCTCGGGTGACATTGTTGATTTTGCAGTTGGAATTGCAGCAGCCTGCTGATTGCCGGCCATCATATTCTGCGGCATCGACTGGGTTATCTCTGTGACGTCTTTATCCTTAAGCAATGTTGATTTAAGAACTGTCACAATTGCCATTGTCAGCATAATCCAGATAACGAACTGGGTAAGACCTACAAGTGCAATCCCGATAATTTTTCCCATCATCAGCTGAATTGGCTTAACGGATGAGATGATAACTTCAACAACACGGCTTGTTTTCTCTTCAATAACACCTCGCATAACCTGCGACCCAAATATGAATACAAGCATATACATCAGGAATCCAAGAATATATGCGAGTGCCATCGCAATGCCTGTACTTGTTCCTGTTACGGTTCCTGTTTCATCAATCTTCTTTGTCTGAACCGAGACATTTGTATTGATTGTCTTCATAATTTCATCGAGGTTCTCGATTTTGTAGGCGAGGAGTTTCTGTCTCTCGATCTCCTTTTCAAGCGAGTTTTCAATATGCTGAAGAAGTCCTATCGGAGGTTGATTCTTTGAAATAAGCTGAACAGCATTAGGAGTGTTTACCAGTTCGGGTGAGATGTAAAGGATGCCATAATATCCCTCTTTTTCGAACCTGGTTTTGAACTCATCAACTTTGGTATTCTCAAGATAAACATACTCAGCATCTTTGGTATTTTTAATAACACCTTTGAAAAGGTCGGAATTATCTTCAATAACTGCAATTTTTTTAAAGTCGCCATCCTGATTCATAATAAGGACAGTAGGCAGAATAAAGATCGCCGCCATAAGAACCGGAGCAAGGATTGTCATAATTATAAATGACTTTTTCCTTACTCTTGTCACATATTCTCTTTGAATAATAACAGATATTTTGTTCATATTGTGAAGGTTACTGTGTTAATAATAAGGTTAATTCTTTGCTTCGACTACTCTGATGAAGATTTCATTCATTGAAGGCAGTGCAGGATTAAATGAAATGACATTCGCAGATTTCATTACAGACTGAAGAATATCATTTGTAGTAATTTCACTTGTAGTCTTTAACCTGACGATACTCTTATCATCGTCCTTTTTCTGATTAAGAATCGTGTAATGACCATTTCCTTCAATCTTATTTTCACCTGCAATTACCAGGTCATATTCATTTGCAGCCCATCTGCTCCTTATCTCGTTTACACTTCCTTCGAGAATTGTTTTTGACTTGTTTATAAGGGTGATATTGTCACAAAGCTCCTCTACTGATTCCATGTTATGGGTTGAGAAGATAATTGTTGCACCTCTTTCGCGCAGGAAAAGGATCTCATTTTTTATAGTATGAGTGTTCATCGGATCAAATCCGGTGAATGGTTCATCAAATATCAGCAGCTTTGGCTCATGAAGTATTGTTGTTACAAACTGAACTTTTTGTGCCATTCCCTTTGAAAGCTCTTCGACCTTTTTGTCCCACCAGTCGATAATGTCGAGTTTTTTAAACCAGTATTTAAGCCTTCTCATTGCTTCAGCTTTCGAGAGTCCTTTCAGCCGAGCAAGATATAAAGCTTGTTCCCCAACCTTCATCTTTTTATAAAGTCCTCTTTCCTCAGGAAGATAACCTATATACTGAACATCATCAGGCATGAGTTTTTTGCCATTGAGGAATAACTCACCCGAATCAGGACCGGTAATCTGGTTAATTATTCTTATGAGTGTTGTTTTTCCGGCTCCGTTAGGGCCAAGCAGTCCGTAAATGCATTGTTCCGGCACGGAAATGCTAACATTGTCGAGTGCAAGATGACTGCCATATTGTTTTGTGACATTCTTTGCTTCAAAAAGTGTCATAAGGAAATATTTTATATGTTTTTATAAAGAGTTGTAAATATAAATAATCTCAGGGAAAGAAAATAATTCTATTCCCTAAAGCAATTTACTTAATTTGAATTATTCATAAGCTTAAATTAAATTGCTATATTCCTTTGTGTTACTTTGCGCAGTACTTCGTGATCCTTTGAGGTAAAAAAAGTTTAAACACAAAGGCACACTAAGGTAGTCACAAAGGGTTTATGAATATAATAGGTTAATACACATTTATCTTACATCCATAATTTCATCTCTCATGGTGAGCAGATTTAGGGAGAAGCAGGTTTTCTACTCGAAGTACCCTTTCATTCTCTCGAAAAAGCCCTTGTCATTTTTATCGGGGGCAGGAATAAATGATTCAGAATCCCTGAATTTTTCAAATATTTTCAGTTCATCTTTATTAACGGCTTTTGGGATCCATACATTGACATTTACCAAAAGGTCGCCTCTTCCATAGCCGTTAACTTCCGGTAGTCCTTTACCTCTGAGACGAAGTATTTTACCAGGCTGGGTACCCGGTTCTATCTTTATTTTTACATTGTTTTCCACAGTCGGGACTTCAACATGTGTTCCGAGAACGGCATCGGGGATGCTTACGAATAAATTATAGATCAGGTCGTTGCCTTCTCTTATAAGTTCGGGATGTTCCTCTTCATCAATTACAACAAGGAGGTCTCCATTAACACCGCCTCTTCTTGGGGCGTTACCTTTTCCCCCCACTGTCATCTGCATTCCTTTGCCAACGCCGGCAGGGATATTAATTTTAATAACCTCTTCTTTTTGTACTATCCCTTCACCATAGCAGGCGGTACATTTTTTCGTAATTGTTTTTCCTTCACCTCCACACGAAGGGCACACAGAAGTAGTCTGCATCTGTCCGAGCATAGTATTTGTAAGCCTCGTTACTTGTCCTGATCCCCTGCATGTTGTACAAGTCGACATGCTTGATGCGTCGGCGGCACCTGTGCCACTGCATGTATCACATGTATCGTATTTACTAACTTTTATTTTCTTTTCAGCTCCAAGGGCTATCTCCTGCAGGTTTAGTTTTACCTTAACTCTGAGGTTACTTCCTCTATTGACTCTTTTACCGCGCCTTCCTCCGCCGCTGAATCCTCCGAAACCACCGAAGGCATCGCCGAATATATCGCCGAACGATGAGAAAATATCGTCCATTGTCATATTCTGCCCGTTGAAATTGCCCCCCGAGTTCCCCATTCCGGCATGGCCGTAACGGTCATAACGGGCTTTTTTCTCCTCATTGCTGAGTACCTCATAAGCCTCGGCAGCCTCCTTGAAATTCTCCTCCGACTTTTTGTCTCCCGGATTCTTGTCGGGATGAAATCTCAGAGCCTGCTTTCTGTAGGCTTTTTTAATCTCATCCTTAGTGGCTTCCTTAGAAACTCCAAGTACCTCATAATAATCTCTTTTCCCCATCCGTTTTATTTTTACTACTTAGCCACTTAAATAATTATCTTTTATGCCTATTCACCGACAACAACTTTTGAGAATCTCAGTACCTTGTCCTGAAGGTAGTATCCCTTCTGGAGAACATCAACTACCTTGCCCTTTTTTTCATTTTCCGGAACAGCTACTTTCGCTACTGCTTCATGAATATCGACGTTGAAACTGCTGTTAAGTGATTCAATTTCTGATATCCCGTTTTGTTTGAGAAATTCACCGAACTTGGTGTATATCAGTTCAATTCCGCTTTTCATTGAGGCGCAGTCGGCGGCCTCATCCATATGTTTCATGGCTCTGTCGAAATCATCCATCACGGGAAGAAGTTTCAGAATAAGATTCTCTGCTCCGTATTTCGAGATATCCATTTTTTCCCTCAGAGTCCTTTTTCTGTAATTGTCAAACTCGGCTGATAGCCTGATGTATTTATCCTGCATTTCTGCCAGTTTTTCCTCAACTACTTCTATATCCTTGTGTGATTTGTCAGCATTTTTTGATTCCCCAGAAAAACCGTATGTTCCTTTGTTTTCAGATTCCCCGGATTTGTTTTTTACAGATCCTGAATCTGAGCCATTGTAGTTATTGTTATTATGTTCTTCATTATAAGTTGTTTCAGAGTGACCTTTTTCCCCTGCCGATTCCGGGTCCCTGTGTTTTTTCTTCATCATAACAGACAATATTTCAGTTTACGATAGGGACTCAGCAAAATGCCTGCCAAGGAAGAGATGTTGACAAATTGACAGAAGACTAAAAAGCTGTAGAGGCTTTAAAGGCCATAAAGGCTGTAAAGGCTTTAAAGGCTATAAAGGCAATATAACCTTCTACAGCCTCTACAGCTTCTACAGCTTCTACAGCCTCTACAGCTTCTAAAGCTTCTACAGCTTCTACAGCCTCTACAGCCTCTACAGCTTCTACAGCCTCTACAGCTTCTACAGCCTCTACAGCTTCTACAGCCTCTACAGCTTCTACAGCCTCTACAGCTTCTAAAGCTTCTACAGCTTCTACAGCCTCTACAGCCTCTACAGCTTCTACAGCCTCTGAATATCAGCCCCCAGGGCATTGAGCCGCTGGTCAATATTCTGGTAGCCTCTGTCGATCTGTTCTATATTGTGAATTATGCTTTTTCCATCGGCTGAGAGTGCAGCTATAAGAAGTGCAACTCCCGCCCGGATATCGGGTGATGTCATTACTGTGCCTTTCAGACGGATCATCTTGTTTTGCCCGATAACTGTAGCCCTGTGAGGATCACAAAGGATTATCTGAGCTCCCATGTCAATCAGTTTATCGACAAAGAAGAGACGGCTCTCGAACATCTTCTGATGAATAAGAACAGCCCCTTTTGCCTGGGCTGCGGTTACCAGGAAAACGCTTAGAAGGTCAGGGGTGAGGCCGGGCCAGATAGCATCGGCAATAGTCATTATTGATCCATCGATAAATGTTTCTATTTCATAATGATCCTGAGCGGGAATGTAAATATCGTCACCTTTTCTCTCGAGTTTGATTCCCAGACGCCGGAAGGCATCAGGTATAATTCCAAGGTTGTCGTAGCCGGTGTTTTTTATTGTTATTTCAGATCCTGTCATTGCCGCCATTCCTATAAATGATCCTATTTCGATCATATCAGGAAGAATAGTATGGGTACACCCTGAAAGGGATTTTACTCCATCAATATAAAGCAGATTTGAACTTATACCTGTTATTTTTGCGCCCATTGATACAAGCATTCTGCAAAGCTGCTGAATATAGGGTTCGCATGCAGCATTGTAGATTGTTGTTCTCCCTTTTGCAAGGACAGCAGCCATTATAATATTTGCAGTTCCTGTAACGGAGGCCTCGTCGAGGTGCATATAAGTTCCCGTTAATTCAGGAGCTTCAACTTTATAGAAAGGATCTGTGGAGTCAAATTCAAATTTTGCTCCAAGTTTCTGAAAACCGATAAAATGGGTATCAACTCTGCGGCGGCCTATCTTATCGCCTCCGGGTTTTGGAATAAATGCTTTGCCAAATCTTGCCAGTAGTGGTCCGACAATCATCAACGATCCCCTTATGCTTGAGCTCAGGGCTCTGAATTCGCTTGTCTGAAGATAGTCGAGATTGACATCTAGCGCTTCAAATGATGCTATTGAATCAGATTCGCGTGTAACTTTTACACCCATTGAGCCAATGAGCTCAATGAGTTTGTTAACATCACTGATGTCGGGGATATTATTTATTGTAATCTTATCGGGTGTGAGGAGAACTGCACAAATTACCTGTAGAGCCTCATTTTTAGCTCCCTGGGGAGTGATCTCTCCCTTTAGTGTTTTTCCTCCGTTGACAATGAATGTACCCATTAATGTCTGCCGTGTACTTTTTTCTTCATGAATGGTTTACCCTGCTGTTTTCCATGAGGTTTTCCCATTGGTTTTCTTTTAACCGGAGGAATGAGTTCTTTAACTTCAAGAATTCTTACGCCGTCGGTCATTTTGAGTCTGCCTCTTGAAAGAAGTTTCAAATCACCAATAATAACTGCATCAGCTACCTGGCCTCTGTTCCAGGTGATATATGATTTTTTCATCTGATTGACAATCAGAGTTGTATAATATTCTTTTTCATCGCCATCCTCCAGTTCAGAAGCGACACCAATCATAAGTTCAACAATTCTTCCATAGTGAAGAAATCTGATATCACCCTGTTTGTAAGGTACTTGCTTCGGTTTCTCAACAAATTTTGAAGGTTCAGGAACCGGGTATGGTGAATCTATATCGAGTTCAAAACTCGCAATAAGTGCCAGATGATCCCACAGCTTGTGTTTAAAATCACCGATATCGCGAAGATGAGGGTTAAGATTACCCATTATTGAGATAATCGTCTTCGCTGCACGGTTTCTTTCATCCCTGTCTTGCAGGGTCTTGATATGATCAACCATCTTCTGAACATTCCTGCCATATTCAGG
>JBBQZN010000022.1:0-50317 GCA_038207725.1 Bacteroidales bacterium
TTATTATAAACCTAAAGATCTGATGGTCTTTAGGTTTATTTTATCTGTATATCGGAAGTGCTGATGACATATTAACTCCGTTTAATATAGTGAAGTGGTAAACAAGGATTTAATCATTGATGTTGGTGATTCCGAGGTTTCGTTAGCGTTGTTGGAAGACAAGCAGTTAATTGAGTTAAACAAGGAAAAGCGAAATATTAAGTTTTCTGTCGGGGATATTTACCTTGGAAAGGTAAAAAAGATAATGCCCGGCCTGAATGCTGCATTTATTAATGTAGGGTATGAACGTGATGCATTCCTGCATTATCTTGATCTTGGTGCTCAGTTCAGAACCCAGAATAAGTATTATACTACTGCCATTCAGAAGCTGGGCAAAGTTCCTCCTGTACACAAATTCAAACCAGAACCGGATATTGATAAAGATGGTAAAATAACAGATGTTCTTACCACCGGACAAACGGTTATTGTGCAGATAACAAAAGAGCCTATCTCAACAAAAGGTCCTCGTCTGTCCTCCGAAATATCGCTGGCTGGCAGAAACCTTGTGCTGATGCCATACTCCGATAAGGTTTCAATATCTTCCAAGATAGAAAGCATTGAAGAGAAAAACCGGCTTAAAACCCTTCTGCAGAGTATTAAACCCAGAAATTACGGTGTAATCGTAAGGACTGTCGCCGAGGGCAAAAAGGTTGCTGTGCTCGATGCAGAACTCAGAGAGCTGGTTCAGAAATGGGAATCTGCTTTTGCAACTGTGAAAAAGGAGGTTAAAACACCGAAACTCTTTATCGGTGAAATGAACAGAACTTCCACTATCCTCAGGGATATGCTTAATGTTACATTCAACAGCATACATATCAATGATGCTAACCTGGCTGAAGAAATTCGTGACTATATCAGAGGTATTGCACCCGAGAAGGAAAAAATAGTCAAGGATTATAAAAGCACTCTTCCGATATTTGACCATTTCGGTATAAATAAACAGATAAAGGCTCTTTTTGGCAAAACCGTTTCATTTAAGCATGGTGCCTATCTGATTATTGAACATACCGAAGCTCTTCACGTAATTGACGTTAACAGCGGCAACAGGTCGAGGTCGGGAAATGATCAGGAATCAAATGCCCTTGAAGTAAATATGGAAGCTGCGACAGAGATAGCCAGGCAGTTAAGACTCAGGGATATGGGAGGTATTATTGTTGTCGATTTTATTGATATGCAATCGGGCGATAATAAACAGCTCCTCTTTGATAAAATGAGGGATATTATGGCTAACGACCGTACAAAACATAGCATACTCCCTCTTTCAAAATTCGGCATAATGCAGTTTACCAGACAAAGAGTTCGTCCGGAAATGAGTATTGTTACCGACGAAAAATGTCCTTCATGCCAGGGAACAGGCGAAACAAAACCAACAATTTTATTTACCGATGAACTCGAACAGAGACTATCTTTCATAGTTGATAAGATTAAGACAAGAAAACTAATCTTAAACGTTCATCCATTCGTAGCTGCATATCTCACAAAAGGACTGATCCCAATCTTCCGTAAGTGGAATTTCAAGTATAAGATAAGCATTAAAGTACAGGCAGTTACATCGTACTATATGCTCGAATACCATTTTTACGACAGGTTCGATAATGAAATCGACCTGGCCTGATAAAAAGCGTAGAGCTCAGAGCGTAGAGCACAGAGCAAAAATTGTTGAACAAATTATAATTTTATTTGTTAGTGTTCTATAATTCAGCATAATATGAGAAAAATATTGCTTTTTACGTTATTTGTTCTTTTTGCCGGCTTTGCTTCTGGACAATTATATGATCCGGTTGTGTGGGATTTCAGGTATGAATCTAAAGGGGAGAATAAGTATGAGCTGATTTTTACAGCAACTATTGATGAGCATTCCCATATTTATGCAATGGATATTCCCGATGGTGGTCCTATTCCTACATCATTCCATTTCGATACCATTCCTGATTTTGAGTTCGACGGAAAAGCATTTGAAGTCACAAAACCTGATGAGATTATGGATGAGGCTTTCGGATTCAGAATAAAGACATTCAGTACAAAGGCGGAATTCAGGCAGAAAATTCTTACAAACGGCAAAGCTATTACCGTAAAAGGCCTTGTAAACTTCATGGCTTGCAATAACGCAACCTGCTCACCTCCAAAAGACGTCGATTTTTCGTTTAATATCCCCGGAAAAAGCACTGAGACTGTTGTTTCATCTTCGGATTCGCAGGCATCAATGCCGGGTAATGCACAGACTGACAAGGGGCTGCTTAAGTTTTTCATCATATCAATCCTTGCCGGATTTGCAGGTGTTCTGACTCCATGTGTTTTCCCGATGATACCTATGACTGTAGCGTTCTTTTCACGCGACTCAGAGAACAGGAGCAAGGCTGTAATTAAGGCACTTATCTTCGGATTATCTATTGTACTGATATATTCATCGCTCGGAATAATAGTTTCTCTTACAAGTGCAGGGGCAGGTTTCGCAAATGCACTTAGCACTCACTGGATACCCAATATCCTGTTCTTTGCTCTTTTTGTAATATTTGCTACATCGTTTTTTGGTGCATTCGAGATTATCCTTCCAAATTCATGGGTATCAGGTGCTGACTCACGGGTTGACAAAGGTGGTATGATAGCTGCATTCTTTATGGGTCTGACAACAGTAATTGTTTCATTCTCCTGTACAGGTCCGATAATCGGAGCACTACTTGTTGAAGCTGCAAGCGGAGATGTACTAAGACCAACAATAGGTATGGTAGGTTTTGGAGTAGCTTTTGCCATTCCATTTACATTATTCGCTATGTTCCCATCGATTATGAATAAAATGCCAAAATCGGGAGGCTGGCTTAACTCTATAAAGGTGGTTCTCGGATTCATTATGCTGGCATTCAGTATGAAATTCCTGATGACCGTTGATAGTGTTTATTCACTGGGGCTCCTCTCAAGAGATCTCTTCCTTGCCATCTGGATCGTCCTCTTTACACTTTTGGGTTTCTACCTTGTGGGTAAAATAAAATTCTCGCACGACAGCGACCTGCCTTATATTGGGACATTCAGATTGTTTCTGGTTATCGCGGTATTTTCTTTCGTTATTTACCTGGTTCCCGGACTATTTGGATCTCCACTTCGGGGCTTATCATCTTTCCTGCCTTCACAATCCACATCGGAGATGAACATTCCGGGTCTGATATCGCAGAACAGCGGCTATTCTGCACAGGCTGTGCAGAGTTCCCCTGCTGTAGGGCTCTGTGCCGAACCTAAGTATGGAGATTTTCTTGATATGCCACCCGGACTCAAAGGCTATTTTGACCTTAAACAGGGACTCGCATGTGCAAAAGAGCTGGGAAAGCCAGTATTGCTTGATTTCAAAGGGCACGCATGTGCCAACTGTAAATTAATGGAAGCACGGGTTTGGTCTGATCCGGAAGTGCTTAGAAGGCTACGGGACAACTTCGTTATAATCGCTTTATATGTTGATGACAGAACTCAACTACCTGAAAATGAATGGTTCGTCTCGCTTCTTGATGGGAAGCAGAAGAAAACAATAGGAAAGATGAATGAAGATATTGAGATCTCTAAGTTTAAAACTAATGCTCTGCCACTATACGTCATTGCAGATCATGAAGGCAACCCGGTTAATAAGCCAATGCCCACAAATCTGAATGTTGAGGAGTATAAAAAATGGTTAGACGAGGGATTGGCAGCATTTAACAGCAAAAATCCAAAGTGATTTTTGCTGTGCAACTCTGTGTCAGGTCTTTTTTATTACATAGTTAGGTTTAAGGGAGTGCTCAAACCGTGACTTCCAACGAACAAAAGCAAGAGTTTGGCTGACGCCAAACACATACTCTTCTTTCCACTTCTTCGTTTACTTAATTAGATCCCGCTAAATTGACAAAATATCCTTCCATTACAAATTCAAAACTAAGACCACCAGACAGATATGCGAATAAAAATTATTCTAACTACCATCATCCTTTTGATACTTCCGAAGGTTATGTTATCACAGGATAGCGCAAACAAGGAGAAAACAATTTATAAGAAAAACCAAATCGGAATTCAGTTCAATCCATACATCAATGAACAGTTGTTTAAACCCGGAGGTCTTAGGAATATGCCTACCGTTTCAGCTTTACGCTACGGCTACAGGATTAACAAAAATGTTACTACCGGAATGGAGTTTTCCTGCGGTTTCCCAATTAATATAAATTCAGGTCAAAACTTTCAATACTTTAATTATTTTAGCTATAATATTGGCTTATATGCCAGATACTCAATTCTAACGGAGAAAAGATTTAGGATATTCGCCGAAGCTTCTCCCTACTTTTCACATTATTACAGGGAATGGACTTCAATTAATGACCCTTCTCCATACAAGATTAATAAATTTGGATACTATGTTGCACCCGGGGTGACTTTATATTCAAAAAACAAAAAATTCAGCTTCGATTTATACTCCAGATTCTCAAATCTTTCACTAAAATACAACAAATTCAATCTTTCATACAAATTCAACTTCAATTTTTAATGAGCCATTTTCTTAAAATTCTTACACTTTTTGTCATTCTTACCTCACTTCTTTCGTGCAAGAAAGTAATTGATATAGAATTGCCTGAGACAGATTCCAAAATTGTTGTAAATAGCTTTTTTACAGATGGCAACAAGATAAAGGTTCATCTTTCTAAAAGTATCGGAATCTTGGAAAACATAGTTCCTGAATGTACAGATGCAACAGTAATCCTTAGGGAAAATGACATAATAATTGATACAATGTACCTCGAATCCGGATATTACTATTCGGACAGAATAGCAGAAAAAAATAAAAAATACTCATTAAAGATCATTGAGCCGGGAATGGAAACTGTTTTATGTGAGGATATCATTCCTGAAAAAACAATTCTTCAAAGTTCTGTATGCACAGATTCAGTATTAATTGACGAGAATGGATTTATAATTAATGAACTTAAACTTGATTTCCAGGATTTTGCCGGACCAAACTTTTATGAAGTAGACCTGGAAGCAAAAGATGTTATCAATAACGAAAAGATGGGTCTCTGGTTTATGAAAAACTCTGACCCGATAATTACTTCAACCGGTCTACTGGATTATGATCCCAGGACACTGATTTTTACAGATAAATTGTTTGATGGGAAACACTGTTCGGTAAAAATATATTTTGCTAGTCAATCGTACTCCGATTATAATCTTAAGATCACTTTCAGATCAATATCAGAATCTTACTTTAAATACAAAGAAAAACAGTTTGCATATTTGTACAGCCTGGAGAATGACATTTTCAGCGGGATGAGCGATCCAATTAACCTTTATTCAAATATTACCGGAGGCTACGGTATTTTTGCAGGCTATTCTTCAGATGAAAAAGTAATAATTGTATCAGGCAAATGATAAAGAGGTTCATAATATTTCTGACCCTTTGTGTATGGTTTACTCACGGGTATTCACAAAAGGTATCTATAAGCGGTTATGTTTCAGATGCTGCATCAGGCGAAAAAATAATTGGTGCTACAATCACCACCTCAGATAACTTGAGCTATGCAATCTCAAATAGTTATGGTTATTATATTCTTACACTGAATTCATCAAACGATTCTATTAAACTTCAGGCATCTTTTGTTAGCTTTTCTCCATCAATCTCTACAATAAAACCTGATCAGAACCTAAAGATTGACTTTGCCTTAAACACAAGGAATATTCTTGATGAAGTAATTGTAAGTGCTGCAAAGAGTAATACCTATGAAAAGAGAAAGGAAATGAGCGTAATATCTGTGCCTGTTTCAAAAGTTGCTGTTATGCCCTCTCTCGGTGGAGAATCTGATTTACTTAAATCGCTGCAGCTTATGCCCGGTATCCAATCCGGAAATGAAGCATCCAGTGGATTATATGTCCGTGGTGGAAGTCCTGATCAGAATCTTATGGTTATTGATGATGTCCCGATCTATTATGTCAATCATCTTGGCGGATTTGTTTCAACATTTAATTCAGATGCAATAAATAGTATGAAACTTGTGAAAGGTGGTTTTCCTGCTCATTATGGAAGCAGGTTATCATCAGTACTGGATGTCAGTATGAAAGAGGGCAACATGAAAGAGTTCCACGGAAATGGAATGATTGGAATGATTGCCTCAAAAATAATGATTGAAGGGCCAATCAAAAAAAATACTACCTCATATATGCTTTCGGTCCGGAGATTTATGTACGATCTTATAACAAGACCTCTTACAAGAGCAACTTCATTTGATGGGACATCTGTAGGATATAATTTTTATGACCTCAATGCAAAAATTAATCATATAATTTCCCCAAAGGACAGATTGTATTTAAGTTTTTATTCTGGAGGGGATAAGATATTGACCAAGCAAAAAACTCAAACAGACCTAAACAAAATGATTCTTGAATGGGGAAATATTCTTGGATCTTTCAGGTGGAATCATCTGTACAGTGACAGACTTTTTTCCAATCTTACCTTATATTCAACTAGGTATCGTCTTGCAAATGATTTCTCAAGCACATTTACCCGCAACAATGTTAAGGAAAAGACCTCGGCAAGCTACTGGTCAGGGATTGTCGATGTGTCAGTAAAAGCAGATTTCGATTATTTTGTGAATCAGAATTATAAAGTAAAATTCGGAGGGACAAGCATCTTACACAACTTCAATCCTAACACAACATCCTATCAGACCGTAGAAAACAGTGCAGTTGTTGATACCAGTTTTGGCAGTAAGAAGCAGAATGGCTTCGAGAATGCAGTATATCTTGAAAATGAAATTTCAATCGGCACAAGGTTATTTACAAACATTGGTTTAAGGGTTACAAACTATCAGACACCAAACCGGAACTATGTGTCGTATGAACCGCGCTTTCTTTCAACTTTCATGTTTGCCGAAAACACTCTCCTGAAAGCTTCATATTCTCAAATGAATCAATATATTCATTTGCTTACAGGATCAGGGCCAAATATGCAAAATGATATATGGGTTCCTGTTACTGACGTTGTTAAACCATCGCTATCAAAGCAATACGCCATCGGTTTGGAAAGGACCTTCAGGAACGGGATGTATGAGGTAAGCCTGGAGGGCTATCATAAAACAATGAATAACCTGATCACGTACAAAGACGGTGTTGCAACACTCTCATCGGCTTCTGACTGGCAAACACAGGTTGAAACTAATGGTAAAGGGAAATCTTATGGTCTGGAGTTTCTTTTTCAAAAAACAAAAGGTTTGGCAACAGGTTGGATAGCATATACATATTCTAAAACAACCCGACAATTTGAAAATAAGAACTTTGGCAGACCATACCCTTTTAAATTTGACAGGACACACGATATTAGCATTGTTTACCTTCAGAAAATAAAGAGTAATATTCAATTATCTGCCACATGGGTTTACGGAACAGGCAATCCTTATACACTTGCAGCCGGACAATTCAAAATGATAACCGGAGTGGACAATGATTTGACCAATCAAAGCGCTTATAATACCTACGGACAAGTATATAATGATCTGAACTCATACAGGATGCGGGCTTATCATAAACTTGATGTCGGGATAAATTTTTATAAAACTGTAAAACGAGGCGAAAGAACCTGGAGTATAAATATTTACAACCTTTATAACCGTCAGAATCCATATTACTATTTTATTGATTCAACTTATCAGTTTGATGAAAAAGGAAGGATAATACCGGAAGCCACCAAAACAGTATTAAAACAGCAAAGCTATTTCCCGATTATTCCTTCATTCAGTTATAGTCTAAAGTTTTGAAATCCTGCCAGCACCTCGAACACGGACGCCAACTCATTAAACCGGCGGGCCATGAGTCATAGAGATGACACAGGGATCCGCATAAGAAAGAAGTCAGAATTTTCCGAATTTAAGTGAGATAGTATAGCTGAGTCCTTTAATTGATTTGGCACTTGCAGTAGGTGTTCCTGATAAGCCAACATTAAAAGCTGTTGGTAATCTGTAAGTTGAGCCAAAAGAAATCCTGAAGAAGCGGGTAAGGTTAAGTTCTACCTCAGCTCCCGGTTCAATCAAAAGGAATGCTTCGGAATCCTCTATTATATTATTATTGTAGCTGGGATCGTCAGATACATAAGAGATTCCGCCACCCCCAAGAAGAATTGGGAAAGAAACATGTACCGGTGACCGGGGAAAGAGAATAGGTTCAATATATAATCCTCCATAACCTCCTGCCAGATAGACATTTCTGTCGAGAGATGCTTCATAGTGGTACTCATTTATGAATCCTGTTGCACCGAAACCAACTCCCATTGAGTGACCTGACAGCCAGCCAAAACGTGCTCCGAACAGAACGGCATGTTGGTTATCAATTACCGAGTATCCGCCTGTAAAAACCCCATACCCGCCACCGCCTGATCTGTCGCGGCCCAGCAAGGTCTTAATCTCTCTGTTTTTATAGTGTTCAAATTCAGGATCCTGTGAGTAGGCTGATGAGAAAAGCATGATTAGCAAAGCTGAAAGTAGTATTAATTTTTTCATTTTATATTATTTTTTATAAGTTATTCTCAGAAAACATATGATACCGATATCCCCAGATCGCCCGGCATGATCTTCACAAAAGCAGGGACAGTGAGTTCAACGAATGGTTTTAAATTAAGACTTACATTAACCGGGAAATCGCGAAACCTGTATTCAGCCGATATCCAGCCGTCAGCGCCGATAAGGGGGCAAAAGCGATCTCCTCTGAAGCTGTACCTTTCACCCAGAAAACCAAGATGGTCTGAGTAGATGAAGCCCAGATGCCCGCCGTAACCCCAGGCAAAAAACAGATCAGGCGATATTTCGGTAATGGATGTTTCGTAAATAATTTTCAATCCGGTAAGCTGGATCCCGTTATTGTTGAAACTAAGCATAACCTGATATCCTACTTCAGCATTTCCGGCGTCGCTTGTGAGCTGGTAAAAAATTCCTCCCCGGTAACCGGTTCTCAGCCCTGCCTGTTTATAAACATGCTGGCTGAAGCAGGTAGACGGTATCAGCAGAGAAGCTATCATAAACAATGGAAATAGTTTTTTCATCATAATATAATTTTGATTTTAATGGTATGATGGAACCGCACATGTTTGATAAAATTATATTTAAAAGTGTTTGTGTTTGCAAAACATGTGGGTTTCATAATGTATTAAGTTTTCTTTTTTTGACTAAAGACATAAATTTTATTTGCAGGTTGCATATACTGCCCCGATTATTTGAGATAAATATTACCTCTTGTTGCATCAATTTTTACTTTTGTGTTTCCCTGGCTTCTACCCACAGTACCGAATGTCATATACTCTTTTTTCTCCTCGTTGAGTGTTTTCCTCTCGGTTTTTGCATCCTTCTCAGGAGTTACAACAAAAGCGTTTATATGCCTTATATCGAGATTGTATGAACATCCCTGATCAAATCCAAGTGTTAAATCAGAGTAGCTTGATGTGATATTTATATTCTCAAAGCTTTTTTCAATAAGATCAACTGATACAGAACCGTAGCGTGCTGTGAGGTTTAGTTCGCGACTGAGTTTATCGAGATTAAAATCAGAGAAGTAGGAGTTCCCTTTTATTGTTGCAGAGTTGGTAATATAAAATTTGTCTCTTCGGGATTCAGTTTGAATATTTCCAATTATTTTTATGTCGTATCTCGATGATATTGAGTTTATTGTAAGATCTTCAGATTCCCCGATAGCGATCTCAGAAAATGAAGCATCAATTTTACCCGATTTCATCCTATTTATTTTTACATCACAAAAGGCAAGAGTTACTGACGATCCGTTTCCAAGTGAGTTAGCTTTAAATGAACCATTTGATAATGAAGCGTAAAAAGTGCCTGTGCAGTCTTCCATATAAAGATCGCCATATCTGTTTTCTATTTTCAGATTCAGATATTCGGGGACGCTTATATAATAGTTGATTTCAACGCGCGAATCATATGAGATAAGCTTGCTTGTCATCCCCTTGAAATCTTCAAACAGCATATTTATACTTTGGGTAAAGTCAGTACTGGCCCTGACAACAAGATTGGTTTCAGTGATATTGACATTTATCCCGCCGAACATCTTTCTGAGTTTTGACTGGCTTGAAGCAAAAGCTTTTACTTCTGCCCTTATCGATGCAGAGTCTTTGCTCCATGGAGTTATATGTATTGTCCCGTATTTGTTTGTCACCTCCAGTGTACTCTGCCGGTTTACTGCCACAGTCTTCATGAAAATGCGCGTTTCAGAATCGCCTTGTCCAGATGAACGGATAGCCAGGAGTACTATCAGACTGGAGAAAAGTAGTATTTTATAGGTCATGGCTGTTGCTTTTTTCCTTATTGTCATTACTCTCTTTAAGTATAGTAACCATGTCCTCAAGAATTCGGATCTTGATTCTGTAGTTTTGAATCAGCGCTTCAACAACTTCCTGGTTGTCAACATTGTCTTTCAGATCATTTTTTATCTGGACACAAATGGAGTCGAGCTGGGAAATATCTGTTGTCAGCTCTTTTTCCATATCAGGATAGCCGATAAGCAGGGGAGTAGCTTCCCTGTAAAGTGAGTTTACAAGATTATTATAGTAAACCTCCGTCTCTTTCAGTTGTGGAGAGGAAGAAGCTGTTTCTGCGTTGATGCCTGTTCCTTTTCCCTTCAAAACAAAGAGTAATGAAATGCCGGCAAGAACAATTATTGCAGCTGCTGCTGAACGCCACGGTGTTATTAACCGTTTGCTTTTCCTTAAGTCCCTATTGATCCCCATCCATACATCCGATGAAGGGTTGTATCTGTCGAGATCTTCCCTGTTCTTTCTGATGTGTTCTTCAAGTCTGTCCATATTTCAATTAGATCTAAGAATGTTTTTTAATTTGTCTTTCGCTCTTGAGAATTGCGATTTTGATGTTGATTCAGTAATTCCCATAATCTGCGAGATCTCTGAGTGATCATATCCTTCCAGGAGATAAAGAGTAAGTATCACCCTGTAACCATCGGGTAGTTTTTCTATTCCCCTGAAGATTTTTCCGGTATCATATACAACTTCTTCTTCTTCTTCTTCCTCATAAACATTTACCGGCAGATTTTCACATAATGTCAGGTCAATCTTCTTCTTTTTGATGTGGTTAATACATTTGTTTATAAGGATCTTTTTAAGCCAGGCACCGAATGTCGATTCAAACCGGAATGAGTTAATATTTCTGAAACAGTCAACAAAAGCCTCCTGAAGCATATCTTCCGCATCCTCACGGTTATTAAGAATTCTGTATGCCAGGTTATACATTGCTTTTGAGTACTGATTATAAAGCACATACTGTGCCCTGCTGCTGCCCTTCCTGCACTCCTCAATTAACGGAGCATGTATATAAACATCTATATTGTCCACCTGATAAGCTTATCTGGTTATAAAGACAAATGGAATTATGTGTAGTTGCACGCTATCTTAGAAATTTTACTTTTTTTCTTAAAGGGATTACAAAAAGTACTGCAATCAATAGCAGTATACTCGAGAAAGCGGATATTCTCAGAAGATAGTCTCCGTATTTCACATAAGTTGTTATCCGTGTATCGGGATATATGACACCTTTTATTACCTCTCGTGTCCACCACCCACTCTCAGCTATCCTTTTTCCCCTGATATCAATTATGCATGAAACGCCGGTATTGGCCGACCTTGCAACAGGCCTGCGGGTTTCTATCGCTCTCAACGATGCGTATGCAAGATGCTGTTTGTAACCATTAGTATTTTTCCACCACCCGTCGTTTGTTATTATAAAGAGGGCTTCAGCTCCGTTTTTAACATAGCCTGTAACAAATTCTCCGAACACTGATTCATAGCATATTACAGGTCCGATTTTAGCAGAATCAGAAATATGCATAAAACATGTGCGTTCCTCCTGTATTCCATAACCCCATTTAGTTCCACCAAGAGATGGAAGGATTTTGCTCAGGAACCGTCCTGGGCCGTTCGAAAACTGCATTTCAATTCCCGGTACAAGTTTTGACTTATGATATACTTCTAAAACAGTGCCCGTGTCAATTTTAATTGCAGAATTGAAATGATCGTAATATTTTCCGGATCCGTCAATTCTCCTTGAACTCACATTAGGCGGGGTGATTGATTCATGATAGATTTTATAACTAACCATACCTGAAACAACAGAGGATCGGGGAAACTCTTTTACAAGGTCGCGGATCATCAGAACATATTTATTAATATTGAGTGAATCGAGGTTAACCGGATCATCTACTGTAGTTTCAGGTGTAATTATCCAGCTCGTATTATCAGTAGCGTGTTTCTCAGCCATAGAAATGGAAGTTTTCAGTTGTTCCTCGAACGGGATTGTGAATTTTACTGAATACGGATCATAATCGGGCTGAATTACAACGACTTCTCTTGCGAGCGTGCTATTATCTTTTATCTGAGAATACCTTATTAATGAAAGAGATACAGGAATCGAAATTATCAGTATCCAGAGAATAAACAGCACCCTTCTCTTTAAAGATTTCTGAAAAGGGGTTGTAAGAAATGCTGTCAGAAGGAGATTTGAAGATAATATCCATAGAGTTCCCCCGGAGCTGCCTGTGAATTCGTACCACTGAATAAACAAAATGTCTTTTGCCAGTCCGTTTCCGAGGTTAAGCCAGGGAGAGACAATATTCACATTAAGACTTAAAAATTCGTAACTCAGCCAGAATATGATTACGGCAGGATACCATAAGTAGCTGCTTGTCTTCAGCCTGATTAAATGAGCGAGCCATAGTGCGAAAGACATAAGGAATGCCAGTCCAAGAATAACGGCGATTGCTCCGGTCATACTTGCTACCCTCATCCAGCCTATTGAAATAATACTAAATATTATAAAGCCGGGGATAATAAATATAAAATAGGCGTTTGACGTATATTTGTTTCTGTTCTGAAAAAGGTGGTTTTCAATAATCAGAAAAGGAACAAGGGAGATAAGAAGAATAAGTCCGGTACACCATCCCGAAAAGGCCAGTCCCGACAGAATTCCACCCGTAACCGATAATGCTACAAGTTTATATTTATTCATCTCTTTTATTGCTTTTTACTTCTGAAGAGGTCGGGTCGGTTTATTATCACTACCCCCGCAATTATGAAGACAACAGAAACAAGCATAGAGGAAGTGAGTTTCTCATTGTCTTTTATGCCCCATATTGTTGCAACAACGGGGATGAAATATGTCACCATTGCCGCAAAGATAGGGGAGGTATCTTTGATCAGCAGATAGAACATTGCCAGTGCTGTTGCACTTCCGATTATTGCCAGGACAGCTATAAATCCAAGGTTTCTTACCCAGTTATCAGTTTCCATGGCAGCAGAAAAATCAGAAAAAATGAGGTATATAATTGCAACCGGACTAATTACAAAAAATGAAAGAGATGTAAGTTGCAACCCGTTTAAAGCTTTAACCCTGCTTACCTCATTCGAACTCATACCATATAATATTGTAGCCAGCACAACAAGTAATCCCCATAAATTAAATGAAAAAGAACCTGTATATATAAGTCCCACGGCACCTGCCAGACCCAGAAATACCCCTGCGATCTGTGTCCTGATAGCTTTACGTTTGTATATAGTAATTCCCAGAAGAAGCGTGAATACGGGACTCAGGGAATTAAGCATTCCGGCCATTGAACTGCTTATATGTGTCTGTGCCAGAGGGAAGAGGAAGGCAGGAATTGCATTTCCCAGGAAGCCAATTATCAGAACCGACAATAGGTTGTCGCGCTTAAGTTTAGGCAGGTTTTTAATAGCGACAGGCAGTAGGCATATGAATGTTATAAATATCCTTAGCGAGCCGACCTGAAAGTAGGAGAATGATTCCAGGCCTTTTTTCATCAGGATATAGCTGGTTCCCCAAATCAGCGACAATATTGCCAGAACTACCCAGTGCCATATTTTTCTCTTTTCTCTCATAATTGCGAAGGGACAAAAATAGCAGAAGATTTTCAGAGTCAGTCCAAATAAGCTCTTTTTAAGAAAAATCAGTTATAAGGTTTTTTCTGAATGAACATACTGACCGGTCTTATTGTTAATAACGATAGAATTTGTACTTAAATAAAATGTTTACCACCATAAATCTGTTGTTCGTCTAATTTTTTCAGGTTCTTGTGAAAATGGGTTTTATTTAATTGCTAATTGGAAAAAATAAGTATATTTTTACAATTGATATTGGTTAATTTGTTAATTAAATATCTTCAAAATGAAGCGATATTTTTCAGTTTTAATAGCAATTTTCTTCAGTTTAGCTGTCTCAGCACAGGTTAAGCAGGAGGTTATTGCCAGTGCCGGAGGGTACAACGTAGCAGGTGGCATCTCCATCAGTTGGACATTAGGGGAGACTATAATTCCAACCTTTACAAACGGAGGTTTGACTCTTACACATGGTTTCCAGCAGCAGTTGATTGTAACTACAGTAGAAGAAAATATTGATATACTGGTCAGTGTAAAAGTTTATCCTAACCCCGTTAGTGATGTCATTAACATCCTGTTTGAGGAGGTTGTGGAGAGTGAGATCAATCTTACCCTTCTCGATTCGCAGGGAAGGCTTGTTAAAAAAGATGTTATTGAAGCTACCGTTTCCGAAAAGCAGGTAAATATGCAGGATATGGCAGCAGGAGTATACTATCTAAGACTTACAAAAGGCAAACTTGTTAACGTTTATAAAGTTATAAAACTTTAAAGAGGCTTTTTACTGTCCAAAAAGCAAATTTTTCCATTCTTTTCATGGCTGCCCCGACCGAAATGTCGGGGCTTTTTGCATAGTTAAAATTGGTTAAATATGCTATATCATTAAACCAAGGTGATCATTTTAATTATATTGCACTCTGAACCAAACGGAACACAGATGAAACTTTTTTTTAATTTTGTACTGCTTGCTTTTCTATTTACAGGGTGCGCCAGCACTGAAGAGCAGCTTATTAAGAAAGCAGATAGGATTCACGAGTCAATACTAACTGTTGACACTCACTGCGATACTCCTATGGATTTTACTGATCCAACTTTTGATCTTGGTGTCAAGCACACCGAAGGATGTGTCGATTTCCCAAGAATGCAGGATGGTGGGCTCCATGCTGAATTTTTTGCTGTTTTTACAGGTCAGGGACCAAGAACCGACTCAATGTTCACAGATGTTCGTCAGAAGGCACTTAACATATTTGATGCTATTCATAAAAATGTAGAAAAGAACTCTGCTGTTGCAGAATTAGCGCTGACAGCCGATGATGCCTACAGAATTAAAAAGGCCGGAAAGATCGCCGCATTTATCGGACTCGAGAATGGCTATCCGATAGGGATTGATATAACAAGGGTAAGGGAATTTTACGATCTGGGTGCACGGTATATAACCCTTTCACATTCACGTAATAATGATATTTGTGACTCTTCAAGTGATCCGAAAGGTTCTGAGCACAACGGATTATCATCTTTTGGCGAGCAGGTTGTAAAGGAGATGAATAAACTTGGAATGATGGTTGATGTCTCGCACATTTCTGACAAATCATTCTACGATGTTCTTAAAATTGTAAAAGCTCCGGTTATAGCTTCTCATTCATCATGCAGAGCTCTTTGCGGAAGTCCGCGTAACATGACCGATGATATGCTTATTGCACTTAAGGAGAATGGCGGGGTAATTCAGATCTGCATACTAAGCAATTATCTTAAAACTCCTGAGCCAAATCCTGAGATGGATGCTAAGCTAAAGGAACTGCAGTCACAGTATGGTGAATACAGCGCTCTGGACGACTCAACAAAGCATGTAATGAGAGCCCGGTACAGGGAAATTCAGAAGAAATATGAAAAACTGGCCACAGTTAAGGATATTGTCGATCATATCGACCACGTAGTTCAGGTTGTAGGAATTGACTATGTAGGAATTGGCACCGATTTCGATGGCGGCGGGGGAGTTGACGGTTGTAAAACAGCCGACGAGCTTAAGAATATAACAATAGAACTTCTCAGACGAGGTTATAACAAAAATGATATAACCAAAATATGGGGAGCAAATGCGATGAGGGTACTCAGGAAGAATGAAGAACTTGCTGAGATGCAGGTTATTTAACCCTCGAAAATTTAAGAGTTTTCACCATCCAGTCCGGAAGAGATTTATAGGGATTTCTCTTCTTCATATCAAGATACCATCCGAACTTCTTGAATATCGGCATTTTATGAGTTTCAACAAACTCAATAAGGGTGCCATCGGGATCAGCAATATATGAAAAATGACCGGCAGCCTCACCCATGTCGAAACTATTACCCTCGTGACTCTTTTTACTGTCGACTGTAAAAGGGAATCCTTTGCCGGCACAATACTCCTTTAGTTCATCCATTCCCCGCATATCATAGCAAAGGTGAATGAATCCCGGATCACCCCAGAACCTGTTTTCATAGATCTTTTTACCCGGCTTAGTTGTTGAACATATCAGTTCAATAACACTGTCGCCCAGAACCTTACTGAATGGCCCTGCAAAGGGCTCTGATCTTTTCAGCAGTACTCTTCTGAACTGCCCGTCACCACCGGGAAGATTGGCCAGATCTGAAAAACCGGAAGTCGTATCATACACAAGCTCGTCATATCCCAGAATATCAGAATAAACAACTCTTGCTTTTTCAATATCGGAAACCCCTATAATTGCTCCAAATGAACCCCCTGTATCTTTACCCTCATTGCTGAACCAGTCAGTTGCTTCAACCATCTGGAAAATATTACCATACGGATCCTTCATGAAGAATGTCATCTTACCCGAAGGATCTTGCGATGCTGCCTGTGGCACCGCAATTCCATTTTTCTGAAAGTTATTAAGTGTATTCTGTACACTTTTTACTTTCATTTTGCATGCGATTATACCAAGATCGCCAATTCTTATCTCTTCTTTGATTTTGACAGGTTCACGGCCTTTATACTGCCAGATTTCAAATCCACCGCCACTTTGAAGATTAAGAGCCAGCACCGCATGCCTGCTTCTGGGTTCGCCACCGGTATATGGGAGCATAAGTTTCGCTTCAGCTTCATCCTCGAAAACACGGCAATCCATTCCGAACTGAGATATGTACCATCTCCATGCCTCCTGCACGTTTATCACACCAATACCCATCTGCTGAATTCCGCTTATTAAATATCCCTTCATACTACACTGTATTAAATTGTCAATTATGTTTAAAAGTGTCTAAAGTTCGAAGTGGCTAAAGTGCGAAGTGCCTTAAGTACTCCGAACTCCGTCCGCCAGCGGGCGGACCGAACTCCGAACTTCAAGTACTCTTTATTTTATCCGCTATCCTGAAGAAGAGCCAAGGAGCATACCTTCTGATATGCAGCATCATAAGTTCTCCTTTACCAACGAGGATCTCTCTTTTATTTTTAAGAATACCTGCTATTATTATTTCTGCTGCTCTCTCAGGTGATAGTCCCTTTGCCTGTCCGTCATCAAGTTTTCCGTATTCCTTCCCCTCAGAATCGAGTGCATGCAATGAGATGGCTGTCCTGACTCTGCCTGGTATTATTACCGTTGCCCTTATATTGGAACTCTTGTTTTCGAGGTATAATGTTTCGAAGAATCCATGAAGAGCCTGTTTTGATGCAGAGTATGCCGATCGAAGCGGAAATCCGAATCTCCCTGATATACTGCTGGTTGCAAGAACATGACCTGATTTTTGCCTGATCATCCATGGAAGCACTGCTTTTGTAAGGGCTATTGTTCCGAAATAGTTTATCTCAAAAATCTTTCTGTCGAGCCATAATGGTGTTTCATCTATTCTGGCCCTTTGGCTTATGCCACCAAGGTTAAGAAGAATATCTATTCGGGAGTGTTGTTTTATCTGATCTTCAACAATTTTTTCTATACCTGTGGTATCTGAAAGATCAAACAGTACGCAAAAAACTCGCGCTGATGATTCACTGCAGGCAGCCTTAACCCTTTGAAGTCCGGAGGGATCATTCGATGAGGCAATTACCAGGGCTCCGCTATTAATAAAAGCGTATACCAGGGCTTCCCCTATACCTGAAGATGCACCTGTTATCCAGACGATCTTATTATTAAACTCTTTATAGTTTTTCATTTTATATTGCAGCGACCAATTTTACCAGTTCGCTATAATTCTTTCTGAGAATCTCAAACTCATTGTTTTTATCCTTAATATAGTTTCTTACTCTGAACCCACCCATTATTCTTCGGAACTGCAGGAAATAATTCCATGCGAATAGTCCGGAAAGTGGCAGGGTAAGAAAAATCAGAAGTCCGAGCCACCATGAGGAGAAGATGAAAAGCGCGAGAATCAGGTAAGTCGGAAGAAAAATAAAAGCAAGGATAAGTGAAATCGCATATTTTATTGAAGAATGAAACTGGGGATCCTTTATTTTGCGGATTTGCAGGTTTGGAATTTCAAGAAAAGTCAGGTTGAAAATATTACCGTATATAAATAGCGGGAAAGTAACAAATAGTCCCAGAAGACCAGCAAGCAGCCAGCCCAGACTATGCTTCTTTTTCTCCAGTAGTCTGTAGTCTGTATTCAGATCTTTTGCGCTGTTTTTGACCCTCAGACTCAGAGAGCATATCTCCATATATGAATCAGGGTTTGTGTTTTTCAGATTATTAAGCTTTTCAATAAGATCTCTGTCCCTGTTTATCTTGGGCTTCTTTATATCATCGCTGTATTTGCCGTTTATCATACCCCTAAGTTCATCAATAGCTTCATAATCCTCCTCTGAATCAATGTTTACTATTAAATTCTTTATCTCACCTGATAGTTTTAATCTCAGTTCATTAAGAGCTTTTTCAGGACTCTCTTTGTACAGTGAGAAGAACTCTGATACTTCAATAGGTTTTCCATAAACAACTGTAAGTACCTGTCTGTATCTGGTATAATTGGAGAATTCGATTCCTACAGGAACAATTTTAATTTTCAGATTGAACCCGGTTGCTTCATCAGCCTGAAAGGCGACCCGGCATATTCCTTTTTTGAGCTGTCTTAACCTTCTGAAACCGGCATGGTCACCTTCGGGCAGGATTACGAGCCCGTTTTTGTTTTTCAGAACATCAATCGTCTTTGTGAAAATCTCATCATTCCCTTTTAAGTTGCTGAATCCGTCTCTCATTCTGTATACGGGAAGTATTTTCAGGAAGTAAAGGATAGCTGCAACTGTCTTCTTTTTGAAGATATCAGCCCTGGCAAGAAATACATTATGTCCGCTGTTTGTAAACAGTACAGCAAGCGCATCCATAAGAGCGTTCTGGTGGTTTGGCGCAAAAATAATATGATGTTCCGGATTAATATTTTCCTGTCCGAGGACAATAACTTTTCTGTAGAAAACATTATTATGCCAAAGTCCGGCTACATATTTTAAAAGAGCATATCCGGCTGAAAATTTCTCAATGTTTTGCTTCCCCATTTATAAAAAAATATATGCAATACCCGCGTGAAAACATGGTATTACCTGTTACTGATGTGTGCAAGTTAAAAAAATGCAAGTTTTATGGATTAAACTGGAAATACTTTTATCCGGTTTTTCAGAATATTAAGTATTTATACCACCATCTTATGGAGTGCTAAGGTCCTCATTGAACCTGTCGATAAGCCTTCTCTCTTTTTTTGTGGGACGGCCGCTACCTTTGTCACGAAAAACAGTGAGGACAGATTGTTTCACGTCGAGTTTGGCTTTTTCCTCTTCAGGAGTAATATCGGCAACATACTTTTCAAGCAGTTTTGCTCCAACCCTGTTTTCGATTGGTTCAATAACTCTGTACGTGTAGGTGACAGGTGGTTTTTTTACTGCTATTATTTCGTTGGAAAAGATTAAGCGTGAGGGTTTAACCTGAATGCTGTTTATTATTATTTTCCCTTTTCTGCATGCTTCAGATGCAAGGCTTCTGGTTTTATAAAGCCTTATTGACCACAGAAATTTGTCGATTCTTACACCATCAGTATCTGTCATCATCAAAAATCATTATTGTGGGATTTTTCCGGTAACGGTTCCGGGAGCATCAGAAGGAACTTTACCGGCTTTGTTGAATGAAGTCATAGTAAGTTCCAGACCGGCAAATGCGAATGACTTTATCATATCAACAACTATTAATACCCTCTCATCCATGAACTTTTTCTCGTCAGTTGTCCACTTGCCAAGAACAAAGTCAACCTGAGCTCCTTTTCTGAAGGTGCTGCCTATCCCGACTCTTATTCTGGGATATTCAGTTGTTCCGAGGACACTGCTTATATGAGCAAGTCCGTTATGTCCGCCATCGCTTCCTTTTGGCCTCATCCTTATACTGCCGGGTGGCAGTGAGAGATCATCAACAATTATAAGCATGTTTTCCGGCAGGATATTCTCCTTTTTCATCCAGTAGTCTACGGCGTTTCCGCTCAGATTCATGAATGTAGAAGGTTTGAGAAGGATAAGATCGCGTCCTTTGTATTTCAGATGACAGGTAGATCCGTAACGCTTATCCGTAAAAGAAATATTGGATGCCACAGCCATGGCATCCAATATCGTAAAACCTATATTATGTCGGGTATCTTTGTACCCTTCACCTATATTTCCCAGGCCAACTATCAGGTATTTCATCAAGCCTGAATAATGTTAAATCGGGTATTATTCTGCAGCAGGAGCAGCCGCAGCAGCAGTAGCAGCATGTGCAGCAGCATTTGTAGCTTCAGTAGCAGCCTCGGCAGCAACTTCTTCTTCACTTTTTGCAGCAACTCTTGAAGTAGCGATACTTAGAACCATTGATTTTTTAGGATCAAGTAATTCAATTTTATCGAATGAAAGGTCACCAACCTTAACACCATCATGTATCTTAAGGTTTGTTATATCAATTGGAAGAAACTCAGGCAGATTATCAGCCAGGCCTTTTACTTTAAGGTTCCTCCTTTTAATAATTAGTTTACCACCTGCGATAACGCCTACTGAATCGCCGTGTACTCTGACAGGAATATTGATAACAACGGGCTTATCATTGAAAATTTCAATAAAGTCGGCGTGAAGAATATTGTCTTTAACAGGGTGGAACTGCATGTCTTTCAGCACAACTCTGAATTCCTTATTGTCGATAACAAGCTTAACAAGATGAGCGTCAGGTGTGTATACGAGTCCTTTAAAGCTTAATTCCGGTGCATGGAAGTGAATATTTTTATCTTTCCCATAAATAACACAAGGCACATGACCTTCTCTTCTGGCTTGTTTTGAGCTTTTCTTCCCAAGTTCTGTTCTGAATGATCCTTTAATTTCGATTGTCTTCATTTGTCTCAAAGTTATTGTGCTACTAAAAGTTATCTTCCCGATAGCTCCCCATTACACGTTTGACATTATTTAAAAATTTCGGACTGCAAATATATGACAAAGGAATCAGAATACAAAATTAGTGCTGATCGATTGATTTGAAGTAACAGCCTGTATTGTTTTAGCAAATATATCAGCTATCGAAAGGACTTTTATTTTTGATGAAGTATTATTAAAAGGAACGGAGTCGCTTACAACAAGTTCCTCAATAGCAGAGTCGTTAATTCTCTGAACTGCATTTCCTGAAAGAATAGGGTGGGTTGCAAAAGCCCTTATGCTTTTGGCGCCTCTGTCTTTCATCATATCGGCAGCAAGAGCAAGAGTTCCGGCCGTGTCGACCATGTCGTCGATAATTACAACATTCCTTCCTTCAACTTCCCCAATTATCGACATTTCCTCAATTACGTTGGGTTTCTTCCTGAGTTTATAACAGAGAACCATTTCGGACTGAAGATGTCGTGAGTAGGCATTCGCTCTTTTTGAACCTCCCATGTCGGGGGCAGAAACGGTAAGATTACTTAATTTCAGATTTTCAATATATGGAGCAAAGACGGCTGATCCAAAGAGGTGGTCAACAGGAACATTGAAGAAGCCCTGAATCTGGTCAGCATGAAGATCCATCGTTATCACCCTGTCAACACCTGCAGTACTGAGCAGGTCGGCAGAAAGTTTTGATCCGATCGATACCCGTGGCCTGTCTTTTCTGTCCTGACGGGCAAATCCGTAGTAAGGTATCACAGCGATAACCTTATAAGCCGATGCCCTCTTGGCCGCATCAATCATAAGCAACAGTTCGAAGAGGTTCTCTGCCGGAGGATTTGTTGATTGCACAATAAAAACCATACATCCTCTCACAGACTCATCAAAACATGGCTGAAATTCGCCGTCGCTGAAATTTGTTACCGAGCTTTTGCCAAGTTCTATTCCCAGCTTGTCTGCAATATTCTGAGCCAGATGATTAGAAGCCCTGCAGGAAAAAAGTTTCATTGGTGCTGATCCGTACATAGTCCTGATTTTTTAGCTTATTTGTTCTTCGATAACCGTTTCATGCAAAATTAAGAATTCCCTGTTTATATCAGGAGCCGTCTGAAAAGATGTTAATAGATTCTTCGATATAGCTCAGTATCTCGTCTCTGCCGCTTGCATTTACTGATGATGAAATAAATGTAACAGGCAGTGACTCCCACTTTTCCAGCATTACGGAGTCGTATAATTCTTTTGATTCGCGAAGGGCTACTGCTGAGATTTTATCACTTTTAGTAAATACTCTGGCAAATGGAATCTGGTTTTTGCCAAGTAATTCCATGAACTCTATGTCGGATTTCTGTGGTTTGTGCCGGGAATCAATAAGCACAAAAAGGCAGACAAGATTTTCCCTTTTCAATATATAGTTTTCTGTTTCCTTCACCCATTTCTCTCTGAGGTTTATAGGTACTTTCGCATATCCGTAACCTGGCAGATCGACAAGATACCAACTTTCATTTATCAGAAAATGGTTTATAGTTCTTGTCTTACCGGGCTGAACTGATGTTTTCGCCAGCTTTGACCATCCGGTAAGCATATTGATAAGTGAGGACTTACCCACATTTGACCTGCCTATAAAACCGAATTCCGGTATAGGAGATGTGGGGCAATCCTTCAGAGTCGGACTGCTTTTTACGAAGGATGCTGAGCGGATTAACATTTTTTCAGTTATTTAAGATCTTTGTAAGGAAGATCAATCTTCTTGTATACCAACTGGTTATTGTTGAAGTTAGTCAGTATCTGTGCTATGATACCCACATAGCCCTTATTTTGGGAACCGCTCTTTTTAAGTTCAAGATAGCCGATGCCTTTTGTGGTTTTTAGTCTTTTCGAGTTTATCGTATCAAATACTCCGTTTGTGAACTCACCAGTGTAAAATTTTACACGCTGCGATTTGTTGCTGAGCTCCATAGATATTAAGTAGGATCCGTTAACATTGTAGTTATCTTTTATATTCACAACTACATCCGGATATCCGGTTACAGGCTTTCCGTCGGGATTGAATTCTTCTAGCAACGGGGTCCTGAATCCTTTTTTATAACCCAGTTTTGCTTTTACCCTTCCGGTCCTGTAGTACTGGATCTGAATACCATCAATTGTGTCGTTTACATAGGGAGAACTTCTAAAGACCTGACCTTCGGAATAGTACCACTTTGCCGAGTCCTGGCGCTGTCCATTCACATACCAGAAAGTCTGACGTAGTTTCCCGTCCTGGTAAAAGGATTTCATAAGACCATCTCTTACTCCATTTTTAAATGTTACATCCATAACCTTGTACCGGCCGCTCATAAACTGCTTTATCCCGGTATAGCCGGTGTCTGCAACAGTCAGACTATCAGTTGACTCAGTTGCTTTTGTCTTTTCTCCTTTCCCGGCACAGCCGGATAAAACAGAAATGAGAAATAAAAATGAAATGAAAAATGCTGCTGGTTTCATATGTGTTGTTGAATTAATATCTTTATTTTATACACCCTTCCCCCTTTACTACTGCCTACTGCCTATTGCCTATTGTCTATATAGCATTCTCTGTAACAACATATACCTCGAGGAGTTTTGCCTCTCCTGCCGGCACCAGTGTAAGCTCTTTTATCATTGCAGGCAGAAGTACAGTTTCGCCTTTTATAACTTTTTCAGAGTTTTCTTCCCAGTTAATTGAGAACTCTCCTTCAATGCAAATGTACACAACAAAAGAGTCATTTGAATAATATTCTTTTCTGACAGGCTTATTAAAAGTGAGGACATCAGTGTGAAAAAATTCACAGCTGATAATGTTTTCTGTGATATTAAGCTGCGGTTCAATTCTTATCTTGCTTTTGCCGGTCGCTTTGAAGTCAATTGCATCGTGTGCCAGGTCTGTATGGAGCTCTCTCTTTTCTTTGCCTGTTCCCTTTCTGTTCCAGTCAAACATCCTGTAAGTGATATCTGACGTCTGCTGTATTTCAACAAGCACTATTCCTGCACCAATTGCATGTATTCTTCCGGCAGGGGTGAAAAATGTATCTCCTGGTAATGCGGTTTCAGAATTGAGCAGGTTTGCCAGTGTGCCATCTTCAATTGCTTTCTGGTACATTTCTTTTGTAACGCCTTCATTGAATCCGGTATATAGTTTTGCGCCTTTTTCGCTTTCAAGGATATACCACATCTCAGTTTTACCGTAGGCATTATGTCTCTCTTTTGCCATTGCATTGCCCGGATGGACTTGAATAGAGAGGTCTTCTTTAGCTTCAATAAATTTGATAAGAAGAGGGAATTCGTGGCCGAACTTTTCATAAATGACATCTCCTGTAATATCACCCATATATACTTCAATCAGCTCTTCAATATTGTTGCCGGCAAGAAATCCGTTGCTTACAACTGACTGGTATTCTGCTACTGCCGACAGCTCCCAGCTTTCGCCGTTGTGATCTGAACCATTGGGCTTTTTATTGTATTTGTTTACCAGGGCTTCCCCGCCCCAAACCTTTTCTTTGAGAACGGTTTCAAATTTTAACGGATATAGTTCTGCCATTATCTGAGTTTAAATAGTACATTAAGTTTTGCCATTCTCCGGCTCACTTGCAACTTTTTATTATTTTTGATGATTAATTCTGCAAAATTATACAAATATGTTGATAGTAGGAATAGCCGGTGGTACAGGATCAGGAAAAACAACTGTAGTGAGAAAAGTTGTGGAAGGGTTTCCTAATGACGAAGTTATTGTTATTCCTCAGGATTCATACTACAGAGATAACAAGGGTATCTCGCTGGAGGATAGGCAGAAAATAAATTTCGACCATCCCGATTCTGTTGAGTTTGATCTTCTTATTGATCATCTGAAGAGACTGAAAAAGGGCGAATCAGTGGAAATGCCAGTTTACTCTTATCTGACTTGCCTGAGAGCTAAAGAAACAATCAAAATAGATCCAACCAGAGTGGTTCTCGTTGAAGGTATTCTTATACTTACTGATCAGGGTTTGCGCAACATGATGGATATTAAGGTTTTTGTTGATGCAGATGCTGATGACAGGCTTGGCAGGGTTATAAACAGAGATATAGTTGAAAGGGGAAGATCAGTACTTACCGTTCTTGAACGTTATCACGACACAGTTAAACCCTCTCATCTTCAGTTTATTGAACCTTCAAAGCGCTATGCCGACATCATTATTCCGGGGGGAGGGGAGAACCAGGTTGGTATTGAGGTTCTTATTTCGATAATTGAAAAACATTTATTAAGGAGTAAATCTTAAGGCTATGCTTGATAATCTAAGTATTGAAGATGTGTTGTTTCTTGACATAGAGACTGTTCCCGCCTGTCCGTCGTACGGAAATCTTAACCCGGCAATGCAGACTCTCTGGGAAAAAAAATCAAAACAATTCAGAGGTACGGAACAGAATGCGGCAGAGGTCTACGAGAGAGCCGGAATCTATTCTGAATTCGGTAAGATAATCTGTATTTCTGTTGGAGTGATAAGTGGGAAAGATCCATTCAGCATACGATTGAAATCATTTAAGGGTGATGATGAAAAGGAACTTCTGAAAGGATTTGCAGTCATGTTAACAAAGTTTTGCCGCACAAACAGTGATGCTCTTCTTTGTGCTCATAACGGCAAAGAGTTTGACTATCCGTATATTGCACGCAGAATGATAATTAACGGAATTCTTATCCCCGTGATCCTTGATAATGCGGGAAAAAAACCCTGGGAGATAAAACTTCTTGATACAATGGATCTGTGGAAATTCGGAGATTATAAAAACTATACCTCACTTGATCTTCTTACCAATGTACTTGGGATCCCAAGTCCTAAGGACGATATTGACGGAAGCATGGTAGCCGGAATATACTATGTGGAAAATGATCTCGACAGAATTGCCCGTTATTGTGAAAAGGATGTCCTTGCTATTGCACAGGTTCTTCTTCGTTTTATGAATCTGCCACTTATAACTGAAGATAATATAGAGTCTGTAAAAGCAGGCTGATAATCAGGTATCAAGTAGTCTTCTTAATTGTATGATAACTTCTACGGGAACATCTGAATGTATCCAGTGGCCGGCATTTGGAATTGTGACAAATTCAGCAGCAGGAAAAACTTTTCTTATTTCAACGTAATGACTTTCAGGAATATATCCTGATTGCTCACCCCTGATGAATATTACAGGAAAACCTGAAATCTGATGTGAGATCCAGGTTTCAGGGGCAATTCCTTCCATGATATTATCGAGATTATTCAGCAGGGCTTCTGCATTAAGTTTCCAGACGAATCTGTTATTTTCATCTCTCTTAAGATTCTTAAGAATAAAACCTCTTACATTTTCGTCAGGCAGCTTCTCAGCAATTTTTTTTTCGAGCTCAGCTCTTGATTCTATTCTTTCAATATCTGCCGATAGAATAGTATTCAGAATCTTAAAGTGGTCAGACCTGATGTTATCCTTTTCTGACTCATTTGCAAAAGGAGATATGTCGGCAATGAGAAGTCCGCTTAGCATCTCAGGCCATCTCAGTGCAAATGCGATTGCACTCTTACCCCCCATGCTGTGTCCGGCAAGAAAAAACCTGCTGATTTTAAGATCTGTTACAAGTTCAAGCAGATCTTCGCTCATTGAAGAATATGTATGAAGAGTATCATGCGGTGATTGTCCGTGATTCCTCTGATCGGGAAGGATTACAGTAAATTCATTACTGAGTACCCTGGCAATAGTTACCCAATTGTCGGATGAACCATAGAGGCCATGCAGTATTATAAGAGGAGGGCCACTTCCGAATGATCTGTAAAAAAGTTTCATGTCTTATATCCCTGAAAGCTGGCGCTTATACATCTGAATTGTATTTTCCAGACCCAGATAAAGTGCATCTGAGATCAGAGCGTGACCAATTGATACTTCATCTGTCCAGGGTATTGATTGATGAAAGTACCTGAGGTTATCAAGGTTGAGATCATGGCCTGCATTTAAGCCAAGGCCTGCATTGCGTGCAAGTTCGGCAGCTTTGATGAAAGGCTCAACTGCTTCAATTGCATTATTTGCGAATAGGGTCGCATAAGGTTCAGTATATAGCTCAACCCTGTCGGTTCCTGTTAATGCAGCATTCTCGATATTCACCGGATTTGTATCGACAAAAAGGGATACTCTGATACCATTTCTTTTGAATTCATCAACAATCTCAGCGAGGAAAATCCGGTTTCTTTTAGTATCCCAGCCGGCATTTGAAGTGATTGCATCATGCGGATCAGGCACCAGAGTTACCTGATCAGGTTTGGCAGACAGAACGAGATTGATGAATTCATCAGAAGGATAACCTTCGATATTGAATTCAGTGGTAATAACAGGTCTTATCTCAAAAACATCATTGTATCTTATATGTCTTTCATCGGGCCGCGGATGAACTGTAATACCATCAGCACCAAAAAGCTGGCAATTAATGGCAGCATTAAGTACATTTGGCATATTTCCGCCCCTGGCATTTCTAAGAGTTGCAATCTTATTAATATTTACACTTAACTTTGTCATTATACTAAATTTGTAATTTTTGCGTAATCTAATTGAATGCAAAATTAAAACAACTGGCTATTTATTACTATTTTAGTTGAAAATAAATGAGATTATGCTTGCTATTGATCTGATTTCAGAGGTCGTTCCTTCACTTAAAACATCCGACCTTGGGCAGACTGCCCTGAACTGGATGGAGATCTTCAGGATTTCGCATCTGCCTATTGTAAATAACCAGGATTTCCTCGGGCTCATCTCTGATGCTGATATTTATGATATGAATAACCCGAATGAAGCAATAGGCAATCATTCTCTGACTCTCCTTAAGCCATATGTTGTCAGCGAACAGCATATCTTTGAGGTTATTGGCCTGGCCTCAAGGCTCAAGTTGACAGTTGTTCCTGTTCTTGACAAGAACATGCATTATAAAGGAGTTATAACAACAAGTGATCTTATCAGACATATTGCAAGCCTCTCCTCAATGGATCAGCCCGGAGGAATAATTGTACTCGAAATGATTGAACGCGATTATTCGCTTTCACAGATTGCTCAGATCGTTGAGAGCAATAACATCAAAGTTCTTAGTTTGTATATTAACTCACTTGCCGATTCAACCAAACTAGAGGTAACTCTTAAGGTTAATTCAAGTGATCTTATTTCTGTTATCCGTACTTTCGAAAGATATAACTATGAAGTAAAAAGCTGGGTATCTGATAATGATTCGATGGACCACTTTTATTCTGAGCGGTTTGACATGCTTATGAAATACCTTAATATCTGAAATAATGCTTAAAAGAGTAGCAATATACAGTAAGGAAAGTAATTCCAAAACTAGAGAAGGTGTCAGCCGTCTTATTAACGAATTTTGTCGCAGGGGGATAAAAACACAGATCTATCAGAAAGCCGACGATCCGGTTATTTGTCCAAATGGCGAATTTATTGAGCGCTTCAGCGACCTTGCAGCGATTTCGGGTTTACCTGATCTTGTTCTTAGCGTGGGAGGAGATGGCACCTTCCTGGAAACTGCGCTGAAAGTTAAGGACCTTGGTATCCCTATTGCCGGACTAAATACCGGAAGGATGGGATTTCTTGCCAATATTCCATCAGATGAAATAAGTAAATCGATTGATATGCTTTGCGGGGGAGAATATGAGATTATTGAAAGATCACTTCTTGAAATCTCCCAACCCGAAGGAATCTTTCCCTTAAACGGCTATTTCGCCCTGAATGAAATAACAATTCAGAAAGCCGATTTAAGTATGATCACAATTAATGTTTTTGTTGATGATCTATACCTTAATACGTACTGGTCAGATGGATTGATAATTTCTACTGCAACAGGATCAACTGCATATAATCTCAGTGCCGGAGGACCAATTCTTTCACCGGAAGATGAGAGTATTATAATATCCCCTATTTCTCCCCATAATCTGACTATCAGGCCAATAATACTTTCGGGCAACAGCAGTTTAAGGATGGTTGTTGAGGGTAGAAGCAATGAGTATCTTGTTACAAGTGATTTCAGATTCACAAGGCTTCCTTTTATGGAGGAGATAGTGATAAACAGGGCACCCGTAAAGCTGAAAACAGTGATGCTTGAGGGTCGTGATTTTTATAGCACATTAAGAAATAAGCTCATGTGGGGTGTTGACCGAAGAAACTGATTTGAAGGATTTATCTAAACTACCCCCTTTATTTGACAATACACTGCGATTAATTAACTTTGCTGAGTTTTATTCTACTTAAAAGAAAAAGTTTTCTTATGAGAAAGGCTGTTTTTATAATAATGTTTTTTTGTTTTCTAACACAACTGGCTGAGGCTCAGCTATGGAAAATGAGAAGACATGAACTCGTTGGAGGCCTTGGAACTGCTCAGCTTGTTGGCGACATCGGCGGATTCAATAAGGATGATAGTCCCTATGGATTAAAGAATATTCTGATTTCCCAAACCAGGTTTCAATTTAACGGTGGTATGCGCTACCGTGTCACTCAGGATGTAAATGTAAGGTTCAGCCTTACTTACGCGAGGTTCCATTCAGATGATAAAAAGGGTTCAAATCCTGAAAGGGCACTCGAATCTGTAACTACTTTATTTGAGCCGGCACTTATAGGCGAATACTATTTTGTTAAGAATAAGGCTGAAAGCAGTTATCTCTTCTCAAGGGGACAGAGAAATTCCATTGGTGGCATATTCAGATCGATGGATTTTTATGCATTTGCCGGAATTGGTGCAGCTGCATTTTCGGTTGAAGGTAATGACAAACTTAAAGCCATGAATCAGAAAACAGGTGGTTTTACTGCTGTTTTTCCTGTCGGAGTTGGTACCAGTTTTATTCTCTCACCCGATCTGAATTTCGGAGTTGACTTAGGATTAAGATACCCATTAACTGATCATCTCGAAGGTTATTCATCAACTTATTCAAAATCAAATGACTTCTATTACTTTATAAATTTCAGTATTATCTATAAAATGAAAACCGGGCCCAACGGGCTTCCTACTTTCAAAAAGTAAACTATCATGCTTCACATCAATTAAGGCCCAAACTTTAACATTATGTTAAGGTTATGGTTCACAATTTTATATCCCGAATGACGTTTATTATTTTTTAAACTTTACTTTTACCGCTGAATTAAAATGACTTCCGGATTGTAAGTCAGAGTTTAAAAAGTATTTAAAAAGATTGAAATCTGGCCTCTTTAAATGAAGAACTTTTTTATCTGTTTTTTGTTCGTCTGCTTAACATTGTCACTGCAAGGGCAAAGGAATTCAGATTTTGGCGGTTTCGCCGGAGTTTCTTCATATCTTGGAGATATTAACCCATCGCGGCTATTATATTCACCCCAGCCTGCTGGAGGGATCTTTTACCGATACAATTTTCATCCCAGACAGTCATTGAGAGCTTCTCTTTTTATGGGTGGCTTAAGCGCGAATGATCTTGATTTCAATAATAGTTTTCAGACCGCAAGGGCAGCATCTTTCTCAGGAACAATAACAGAATTCGCTCTTCAGTTTGAGTTTAATTTTCTACCATATACAACTGACGGAAAATCATGGGATTATACTCCATATATATCGGGCGGAGGAGGTATTGCTTTTATAAATACTGCCGCATTTACTTACGTGCCTGTAATACCCTTCTCGATAGGGTTTAAAGCCAATATTTATAAAAATTTGGGTTTGGAAGCTGAATATGGTTTTCGTAAAACATTTTATGATAACTTTGACGGCTTGAAAGATTTGGTAGCCCCGGGTGATGTTGCATGGATTCATAACAATGACTGGTATTCATTTACAGGAATAGCTCTCACGTGGAAAATCTATAGCAAACTGGCAGGGTGTCCGGCTTACAGTGACGTGGATTCCAAAAGAAAACGTTAGGCTATGCCTTTAAGTAAACAGATAAATACAAGTAAGTTGCCTGCTCATGTGGCAATAATTATGGATGGTAATGGAAGGTGGGCTCAGCATAGAGGCCTTGATAGGATATTTGGGCATCAGCAGGGAGTTAATGCTGTCAGAAATGTTATTGAAGCTGCAGCTGAAATAGGAATCGGATATCTCACCCTTTACGCTTTCTCAACTGAAAACTGGGGAAGACCTGATGAAGAGGTATCGGCTTTGATGGGAATTATGATCGATTCACTTAACAGGGAGACAGATACCCTGATGAAAAATAATATTTGTCTGAAGGCAATTGGCGATGTTGATCGTCTCGCTGCTGATGTAAGAGCCAGGTTATCGGAGACAATAAAAGTAACTTCTGTAGGAACCGGTCTTAATCTGGTTGTTGCTATCAGCTACAGTTCCAGATGGGAAATTACAGAAGCTGCGAAAAAAATACACTCAGATATCTCAAGCGGAATTATTAAAGCAGAAGATGTTACTGAAAATGAATTTTCGAATTACCTCACTACATCAGGAATACCCGATCCGGAACTGATGATAAGAACAAGTGGAGAATTGAGACTTAGTAATTTTCTCTTATGGCAACTTGCTTATGCTGAATTATACTTTACAGAAAAACTTTGGCCTGATTTTGGTAAGGAGGACTTTTATGATGCTATAATCGACTTCCAGAAAAGAGAGCGAAGGTTGGGAAAAACTAGTGAACAAGTTTTGGAAAAATGATGAAATAATGGTTATCAGAACAATTAAAAGAAGTTTTATAGCAGTATTCCTGACTCTTCTGAGTATTTCTATATACGCTCAGGAGAAAATGGAGATCATTGATTTTGCATTGCCCGACGACTATATCGTAGGTGGTGTTTCTGTTAGCGGTGTCAGATATCTTGATCTTAATGCACTAATCGGAATTTCCGGATTAAGGGTAGGCCAGGATTTAACTGTTCCTGGTGACGCTATTACCACTGCAGCCCGGAAACTAATGCAGCAGGGTCTCTTTTCCGATGTTAGAATTACTGCAACACGTTTTGTTGCTGACACAGTATATCTTGATATCTACCTTCAGGAACGCCCCAGGATCTCATCAATAAAATTTGAAGGTGTTAAAAAAACTGAAACTGAAGACCTTAATGAAAAAATAAGCCTGCCCGTAGGATCGCAGGTAACTGAATATACTATAAACACTGCAAGCAACCTTATTAAAGATCACTTTGTGGAAAAAGGCTTCTTTAACACAACTGTGGAGTTTATTCAGAAAGAGGATCCCGACCTGCCAAACAATGTCATTGTTACAATTAAGGTCGATAAAAAGGAAAAAGTAAAGATCGGTGACATTACCTTTTTGGGTAATGAATACTTTGACCAAACCAAACTGCGGAGGCAGATGAAGGGGACGAAAAAGAAGAACTTCAACATCTTCAGATCTTCAAAATATATCAGTGAAAAATATATTGAGGATAAGGATAAACTCTTTACCTTTTATAATGATAATGGATTTAAAGACTTTACAATAGTTTCTGATTCACTTTATAAAATTTCAGACGACAGGGTCGGTTTAAGTATTAAGATCAACGAGGGCAAACAGTACTTCCTCAGAGATGTAGAATGGGTGGGAAACAGCGTTTACAGAAAAGAAGATCTTGGTAAAGTATTCAATGTTAAAAAAGGTTCTGTTTATAATCAGTCTCTTATCAGTGACAGGCTCAATGGTACTGCCGGAGCACAGGATGCTGTCAGTAGCCTTTATCAGGATTTTGGTTATCTCTTCTCGCGACTAACTCCCGTTGAGGCAAAAATTGATAATGATTCTATTGACCTTGAAATCAGAATCTATGAAGGAGATCAGGCTTACCTTAATAATGTGATTATTGAAGGTAACTCCCGCACAAACGAACATGTTGCACGTCGTGAACTTTATACCCTTCCGGGAGATCTCTTCAGTAAAGACAAGATAATGAGATCAATAAGGCAGTTGGGTGTTCTGGGGCACTTCGACCCCGAAAAGATAAATCCGACACCGCTCGCCGATATTACTAATGGAACCGTTGACTTGCTTTATAAGCTTGAAGAAAAGGCAAACGACCAGTTCGAAGTGTCGGGAGGTTGGGGAGCCGGCATGCTTGTAGGTACTGTTGGCGTAAGATTCAATAACTTTGCAATGCGCAATTTCTTCGACCTGAAGCAATGGAGACCCTATCCCTCGGGCGATGGCCAGTCGATCAGCATCAGAGCACAGTCAAATGGCAAGATCTATTCCTCGTTTAATGTCTCATTTGTTGAACCATGGCTTGGCGGTAAGAACCCTAATACCTTTTCTGTCTCAATGTACAGGTCAATTATGCGACAGGAAGGTGGCCATTCAATGGTAATAGATGGCGCATCGGTAGGTTTGGGTAAAAGACTCGAATGGCCCGACGATTACTTTTCTATATATGGAGAATTTAGCTATCAGCGATATAATCTTGATAATTATACTCAATACAGCTTCCTCTTTGATGATGGTGTATCAAATCTGATCAGCCTTAGCGCTAAACTTACAAGGTTCTCCACAAGCCCAAACCTGATATATCCGAGGAGCGGATCATCTTTCACACTTTCGGTGCAAGCAACCCCGCCATATTCATCAATAAGTGGTGTGAGACTTTTAAATGCTGAAGATGATGTAAAGTACAAATGGATCGAATTTCACAAATGGATCTTTAAAGCAGATTACTACTATCCTGTCAGTAAGAATGACAAGTTGGTACTTAATACCCGTTTTGCCTTCGGATACCTTGGACATTATAATAAGGACATAGGACCATCGCCTTTTGAGAATTTCTATCTTGGTGGCGACGGCATGACCGGATACAGTTTCTACGGGCGTGAAATAATTTCCATGCGTGGTTATACAAACGGGTCATTAACACCATACAATCCTCAGCAAACAGCTCCATCAGGAAACGTTTATTCAAAGATCACTTTTGAATTAAGATACCCTATATCTCTTAATCCACAGGCCACAATTTTTGCTCTTACTTTCCTTGAGGCAGGTAGAGCCTGGTATTCACTTAAAGAGTATAACCCATTCAAAATGAATCGTGCCGCAGGTATAGGCCTGAGGGCTAATCTTCCAATGTTCGGATTACTAGGGGTAGACTGGGGTTATGGATTCGATGAGGTACCCGAACCATTAAGGAATCAAAACGCAAATCACTCACAATTCCACTTTGTTATAGGACAGCAGTTTTAATTAAGTAAAATTTAAAATTATTGTTATGAGAAAAATAGGTGTTTTATTAGTATTACTGGTACTCTCTTCGTCAATGGCTATTGCACAGAAATATGCTTTTGTCGATTCTGAGTATATAAGGAAAAATATCCCCGCATTCACAACTGCACAGGAGAAGCTTGATAAGCTTTCAGCCCAGTGGGAGAAAGAAGTAGCAGACGGATATGCAGTTGTAGAACAGATGTATAAATCGTATCAGAGCGAAGCAGTGCTTCTGTCACAGGATATGAAAACGAAAAGAGAAGAGGCTATTATTGCCAAGGAAAAAGAGATGAAGGAGCTTCAGAACAAGTACTTCGGAATGGAAGGTGACCTCTTCAAAAAAAGAGAGGAACTGGTAAAGCCTGTTCAGGATGAGATATTGAAAGCAATAAAAGAGATAGCCGTGGAAGGCAGTTATGCAGTAATTTTTGATACAGCTGCAGGAGGCAATATACTGTTCGCGAACCCTAAGTTTGACATCAGCGATCAGGTTCTTGAAAAATTAGGTTATAAAAATTAATTAATTACTTTTGCACTAATTGTTTAAAAAAATTATTATGATGAAAAGATTTTTAGGTATAGCGGTTTTATTGATTATTGTGGCTTTTGCCGGGCAGAAATTATCGGCACAGACTCCTAAATTCGGTCATGTCAACAGCGATGAACTTGTACAGGCATTGCCTGAATTTGACTCAGCAAATGTTAAGCTGGAAAAATATCGTAAGGAGCTTATCAATTACCTCGAAATAATGTCAGTTGAATTGAATAACAAGAGCGAATCTTATAATAAGGAAGCTAAAAATCTTACTGACCTTGTTAAGCAGACAAAAGAGCAGGAACTGGTTGATCTGAACAGAAAAATCCAGGAATTCCAGACAAATGCTCAGACACAACTTCAGGAGAAGCAGGGAATCCTTTTTCAACCTATCATGGCTAAAGTTGACAAAGCCATTAAGGATGTAGGTAAGGAAAACGGGTTCACTTATATCTTCGACATTTCACAGGGAAGAGGCGCTCTGCTGTATTTTGACGAGACAAAAAGCACTAACATTATGGTTCTTGCCAAAGCAAAACTTGGCTTAAAGTAATCAGAAGAAAATAAACCGATGACCATCCTTAAACGGGATGGTCATTTTTTTAATACCCCTTCAAAGTGAAAAATCAGCCGATTGGGATTTTCGATTCAGGTGTCGGTGGACTAACAGTTGCCCACGCCATAAAGCAGATTTTACCGGGCGAAAGCCTTATTTACTTCGGAGATACTGCCCATCTCCCGTATGGCGATAAGTCAGCAGAAGCAATTAGCTTCTATTCACACCGCATCACCGAGTTTCTTCTCGAACACGATTCAAAAGTTGTGCTTGTCGCCTGCAACACAGCTTCTGCTTCTGCCTTCGAATCACTTAAGAAAGAATTCAGTGAGAAAACAATACTTATAGACGTCATTGATCCTGTTGTTGACTATATGAGCAGTAAAAACTACAGCAGAATCGGTGTTATTGGAACCAAGCGTACAATAAGTTCAGGAACCTATGAAAAGAAGCTGAGTGAAAAATCGCCTTCAACATCTGTTGTTTCACTCGCAACACCTCTGCTTGTTCCAATGATCGAGGAAGGATTCATTTTTGACGATATTAGTAACGCGATAATCCGCACTTACCTGACAAACCAGTCACTGGCAGACATTCAGGCTCTGATTCTTGGTTGTACACATTACCCGATAATCAGAAACCAGATAAGTAAAATATTCAATTTCAATGTTGAAGTGGTCGATTCAGCAAGGATAGTCGCAATGGTTCTTAGAGACACCCTTGAAAAGAATAACCTTCTGAATGATTCAGGATCAGTTGATGACAGATTCTTCATTTCTGATTATACAGATTACTTTGAAAAAATAGCACGGATGTTTTTCGAAGGCGAAATCAATCTGAAAAAGGCTGATATATGGAGCTGAAAACCAAACATGATCAATATCATCTCTTAAAATGACCATTAGTCAGACTTTTCTGTACATAAAAAGTTAAATTTGTGCCACATAAGCAGTTAAAAGTCGTTTGACTGGTCTGAAAATGAAATAATATAGAAATTGGTTATGAGTAAAAAAACAATGGTTATCGAAAGAGAGGAAGTAGTTATCAGGTTTTCCGGTGACTCAGGTGATGGAATGCAGCTGACAGGTACTCTGTTTTCTGATACTGCCGCCCTCTTTGGTAATGATCTTTCAACATTTCCTGATTATCCGGCTGAAATACGTGCTCCTCAGGGGACCGTCGGCGGCGTTTCAGGTTTTCAGGTTCATCTGGGCCATTCGGAAATAAACACCCCGGGCGACTTCTCCGATGTGCTTGTAGCAATGAATCCAGCCGCAATAAAAGCTAATGCAAAATGGGTAAAACAGGGCGGCACAGTAATCTACGATAAAGATAACTTCACTGAGAAAAACATCGAAAAAGCAGGTTATGAAAAGGATCCGATAGAAGAAGAAAAGCTCGATCATTGCAATATTATCGATGCTCCCATCTCATCAATGGTAAAAGAGGCACTTAAAGACTTTGGCCTTGATCCAAAATCGGTATTACGAACAAAAAATATGTTTGCACTCGGAATGGTATACTGGCTTTTCGACCGCAAACTAAAATATACTGAAGAATATTTCGACAAGAAATTTCAAAACAAGCCAGGCATTGCTGAAGCTAACAAAGTCGCTCTCCGTACCGGCTATTACTATGCTGAAACAATTGAAGCTCTTAGTCCTGTTTATAAAATTCTGCCTGCAGAAATCGCAAAGGGTACTTACCGGAATATAAATGGAAATACTGCAACTGCATGGGGCTTTCTCGCAGCGGCTGAGAAATCAGGTCTGGAAATTTTTATCGGTTCTTATCCCATAACTCCGGCTACCGGAATCTTTGAGGAGTTAGCTGCCCGCAAAGATCTCGGAGTTAAAAGCTTTCAGGCTGAAGATGAGATAGCCGGAATATGTACTTCATTGGGTGCCAGCTTTGCAGGTAGCCTTGCTATAACATCTACATCCGGTCCGGGTTTGGCTCTAAAATCTGAAGCCATAGGATTGGCTGTAATGGCTGAGTTGCCTATAGTAATAGTTGACGTACAAAGAGGTGGCCCCTCAACAGGATTACCGACTAAAACAGAACAGGCCGATCTTATGCAGGCTCTCTTTGGAAGAAATGGAGAGTGCCCTGTTGTAGTTATTGCCGCAAGTACACCTTCTGATTGTTTTCATTTTGCTTTTGAAGCAGCAAGAATAGCTGTTGAACATATGACTCCGGTACTTCTTCTTTCTGACAGTTACCTGGCAAATGGAACTGAACCTTGGAAGATTCCATCAATGAAAGATCTTCCTAAGATTAATCCTCCATATGCTGATAAAAATGAAAAGCCATTTTTCCCATATAAACGTGATGAGAAGAAGCTGGTCAGATCATGGGCTATCCCGGGTACTCCCGGGTTGGAGCACCGAATTGGCGGGCTTGAGAAAACAGCTAAAGGTACTGTTTCCTATACCCCTGAAAATCATGAATTAATGGTTAAGATCAGAGACGAAAAGGTAGCAAGAGTTGTAGATGAAATACCTGACATCGAAGTCTTTGGAGCCAAATCGGGAGATATACTGGTGGTTGGCTGGGGAGGCAAATATGGCTATTTGTTAACTGCTGTGCGCGAATTACAGGCTGAAGGCAAAAAAGTGAGCCTTGTGAATTTCAATTATATAAATCCATTGCCAAAAAATGTAAAAGATGTGTTTAAGCAATTCAAAAAGATTGTGGTTGCTGAACTAAATCTTGGTCAGTTTGCCAATTATCTGAGAATGAAGCATCAGGAGTTTACTTATTATCAAATTAATAAGGTTCAGGGTGTACCGTTTACAATAAATGATATAAAAGAAAAATGTATTAAAATGCTGGAGGATATGTAAAATGGAAGAGACAATCACAACTAAATATACTCCGAAAGATTTCAAAAGTGATCAGGAAGTAAGATGGTGCCCGGGATGCGGAGACCATGCTATTTTAAGTTCTGTTCAGAGATCTCTTCCTGAACTTGGAATCCCAAAGGAAAAATTTGCATTCATTTCCGGCATTGGCTGTTCATCAAGGTTTCCTTATTATATGGATACCTATGGATTTCATAGCATTCATGGCCGCGGATCAGCAATAGCTTCCGGAGTTAAATCAGCCAATCCTGATCTCTCTGTATGGCAGATCACTGGCGACGGCGATGCTCTGGCTATTGGTGGAAACCATTTCATTCATGTTATAAGAAGAAATATAGATATCAATATTATTTTGTTTAACAATGAGATATACGGTCTGACAAAGGGCCAGTATTCACCTACTTCTAACAAGGGACTTGTGACAAAAACTTCTCCTTTTGGTACAATTGAAGAACCATTTTCAGTTGGAGAACTGGTTATAGGTGCACGGGGTAAATATTTTGCCCGTACAGTGGATACCAATATTGCTCTTTCAACCCAGATTTACACAGAAGCATCAAAACACAAGGGAACATCAGTGGTCGAAGTACTGCAGAATTGTGTTATTTTTAACGATGGAATTCATGATTCTGTTGCAGACAAGGAGGTTAGGGACGACAGGACTCTGATTCTTAAACATGGTCAGCCAATGATTTTTGGAAAGAATCATGATAAAGGACTGATACTCGACGGACTTAAGCTTAAAGTAGTTAAGATTGGTGAGGATGGCATTACCGAGAAAGATATAATTGTTCATGATGCCACGGAACCCAATCCTGGTATTCAATACATGCTGGCAAATATGAGATATCCCGAATTTCCTGTAGCTTTGGGAGTTATAAGGTCAGTAGAAGGGATTACTTATGATAGCGCCATGACAGAACAGATTACTGAAGTTAAAAAAACTTCAAAGATCAAATGTATGGACGATCTTCTTACGAGTGGTTCAACCTGGAATGTTGATTAGCAGTTTGTCTTTTTATTTAAACTGTTACTTTTGTATACAGACTGAGGGTTAGTCAGGGATACTAATCATTAAAAAAACATCTATTTATGACCATCATTGAGGGAATTGTTGATCTTCAGAAATATAATTTCACAGATACTTCCTTCGATCTTCTAATGCAGAGACGAATACACAGAGTGCTCGTAATATGCAGTAATTATGACAATTACATGCTCGAGGAGGATGGCCGTATCGATGAGCAGATCTTCAATGAATATGCTTCCCTTAACCTCAGATACCCACCCACATTTGTTCAGACCGACAATGCTGAAGATGCTTTCAGAATCCTAAGTGAGGGAAAGATTGATCTTGTAATATCAATGCTAAGCCTTAAGGGGACTGATGTATTTGCACTTGCAAAGAGAATAAAATCTCAGTATGAACATATTCCAATTGTTGTACTCACATATTTCTCACGTGAGGTTTCGCTGCGACTTGAGGGTGAAGACCTGAGTGCGATCGATTACGTCTTTTGCTGGCTTGGAGATGCCTCTCTTATACTCGCAATAATCAAGCTTATTGAGGACAAGATGAATGCTGATTATGATATTGAAAACATTGGCGTTCAGGCAATTATTCTTGTTGAGAATTCAATAAGGTATATTTCGTCTTATCTTCCTAACATATATCGCATTGTGCTGCTTCAGTCACTCGATTTTCAGCGGGAAGCGCTTAATGAACATCAGAGGATGCTCAAGTTGCGGGGAAGACCTAAAATTCTTCTTGCAAATAACTTCAACGATGCAGTCAATTTATATAAGAAGTATAAATACAATGTTCTGGGAGTTATTTCAGATATAAGCTACAAACGTGATAATGTAACGGATGAAGATGCAGGTATAGAACTTTGTAAAGTTGTTATGGCTGATGATGATAAGGTTCCATTTCTTATTCAATCTTCAAGTACCGAACATAAAAAAGCTGCTGAGGCACTGGGTGCAAGTTTTATAAACAAATACTCTAAATCACTCTCCCTTGAACTAAGAAATTTTATAATACAGAGTCTCGCATTCGGTCCTTTTGTATTCAGAAACCCTGATACTCTTGAGCCAATAGCAATCGCCACTGACCTGCAAAGTCTTCAGCAGAAGATACTTACAATTCCGGATAATACACTTGAATACCATGCAACGAGGAACCATTTTTCAAAATGGCTAAACGCCAGAGCACTATTTCCTGTAGCCCAGATGTTCAAGTATATAAGGAAGGAGGACTTTCAGACAATGGATGAGATGCGCCGCTTCCTCTACGTTGCTATATCCAGCTTCAGGCTGGGGAAGGGAAGGGGAGTAATCGCCAAGTTTGATAAAACCAGCTTTGATGAATACCAGATCTTTTCAAGGATAGGTGAAGGTTCTATCGGCGGAAAAGCAAGGGGACTCGCATTCATTAACAGGATAATAAAAAACCATAAACTCTTCAGTAAGTTTCCCGATGTCCTTATTACAATTCCCAGGACAGTTGTGCTAAGTACTGATGTCTTTGATGAGTTCATGGATCAGAATAACCTCTACTCCGTTGCCCTGTCAGACCTTTCAGATGATGAAATACTGAACCGTTTTGTAAATGCAGAACTGCCTGGCCATGTTTATCAGGATTTTTATTCCTTTCTGGCTGTTTCTAAGAATGTTCCGATAGCAGTGCGTTCTTCAAGTAAGCTTGAAGATTCACATTATCAGCCATTTGCCGGAATATACTCAACTTATATGATTCCAAGGCTTGCCGATAATAAACAAATGGTTAAAATGCTGTCGGATGCCATTAAAGAGGTTTATGCTTCAGTATATTACAAGGCTAGTAAGGCCTATATGACTGCTACTGCCAATGTAATTGATGAGGAAAAAATGGGAATTATCCTGCAGGAAGTATGTGGCACCAGACATGGAGAGACTTTTTATCCTACTATTTCAGGCGTTGCCCGTTCAATCAACTACTATCCGATTGGCTCCGAAAAGGCAGAAGACGGTATAGTAAATATTGCTTTTGGTCTGGGAAAACTGATTGTTGAAGGGGGTTTATCACTCAGGTTTTCACCGAAATACCCAAAAAAAATTCTTCAGCTTTCATCTCCCGATGCAGCTCTCAGAGACACTCAGAAAGAGTATTGTGCTCTCGATCTTAATATCGAAAGCTTTGTACCATCAACTGATGACGGTGTAAATATTTTGAAAATAGATGTTAAAGAGCTCGAGAATGAACCTGCCCTTAAATATGTGGCCTCAACATACGACAGAACCAATAACATGCTTCGCGATGGTATTATTCATCCCGGTAAGCGCGTTATAACATTCTCTAATATATTGCAGCACAAGCTATTCCCTCTGGCTGACATACTTAGTACACTTCTCGAGATAGGACAAAGGGAAATGAATAACCCTATTGAGATTGAGTTTGCAGTAAATCTTGAAACCCCCCCGGGTACGCCTAAGATCTTCAACTTTTTACAGATCAGACCTATCGTTCATACTGAGGAGACACATACATTTAATCTCGATCATTTCAAAAGCGAGGATACTCTGATATTCTCCGAATCAGCTCTCGGGAATGGATTATTCAAGGGAATACATGATGTTGTTTATGTGAAACCTGAATCGTTCAATGCCGCCAACAACAAGAACATTGCCATTGAGATCGAAAAAATCAATTCCCTGTTTGTAAAGAGTGGAAGCGGTTATGTTCTTATTGGTCCGGGAAGATGGGGTTCAACAGACCAATGGCTCGGAATACCTGTGAAGTGGCCACAAATTTCAGCTGCCAGGATTATAATTGAATCGGGACTTAAAAATTACAGGATAGACCCAAGTCAGGGTACCCATTTCTTTCAGAATCTCACCTCATTCAGGGTTGGATATTTCACTATAAACCCATATATAAATGAAGGATCATATGATGTTGATGCCCTAAACAGAATGAACGCTGTATATGAGGATGATTATATCCGGCATGTAAGATTTGATAATCCCCTTGAGATTATGATCGATGGAAAGAAGCACAAGGGTGTAATATTAAAGACGTAGCAGGTTAACGTTAAGGATTTAGAGTTAAGAAATCTCTTATTTTATCACCATGGAAACAGCAAGAACGGTTTATAAAGGCGATCTCAGAACTGAGATTACTCATCTCCGGTCGGGAAGTATAATTGTCACCGACGCACCGATAGACAATAAAGGAAAGGGTGAAAAGTTTTCACCCACTGATATGGTTGCTTCTGCACTCGGCAGTTGTATCTTCACGATAATGGGTATTGCAGCCAGGGAACATGGTTTTTCAATCGATGGCAGCAGTTGCAAAATCACAAAGATCATGACTGATGCACCCAGGAAAATAGGGGAAATAGTTATTGAGTTTGACTTCACCGGAAATGAATACACAGTCAAGCAAAAGAAAATACTGGACTATTGTGTTAAAACATGTCCGGTCTCTCTTTCACTTCATGAATCTGTTAAGCAAAATGTGTTACTTTTATTTAAATAACAGTAAGGTTGTCAAAAAGATGCACCTTCGGTAAGTATATCCTTATTCACCTTTTTTACAAGTCCCTGAAGAACACTGCCCGGACCTACCTCAGTAAATGAAGTTGCTCCATCAGCTATCATATTAATTACACTTTGAGTCCATTTAACAGGAGAGGTAAGCTGAAGTACAAGGTTTGCTTTAATAAGCTCCGGATCTGTCGAGGGTTTTGCATTAACATTCTGATAAACAGGGCAAATCGGTTTATTGAACTTTGTGTTTTTTATTGCTTCCTCAAGTTCAATTCTTGCAGGTTCCATAAGCGGGGAATGAAATGCTCCGCCAACAGCCAGTTTAAGGGCTCTTTTTGCACCCTTTTCCTTCAGAATTTCAATAGCCTTATCAATTCCTTCGTTTGAACCGGAGATTACAATTTGTCCCGGACTGTTGTAGTTTGCCGGAACCACCACCTCATTTATTGAAGCGCAAACATCTTCTACAATTTTATCATCAATACCGAGTATAGCTGCCATCGTTGATGGGGTCTTTTCACAAGCTTTCTGCATTGCAATAGCTCTTTTTGATACAAGAACGAGTCCGTCTTCAAATGAGAGCGCCTTATTGGCAGTAAGAGCTGAGAATTCGCCAAGTGAATGTCCTGCCACCATATCAGCTTTAAAAGAGTCTCCCAGAACTGCTGCAAGTATAGTTGAGTGAAGAAAGATGGCAGGTTGAGTTACTTTTGTCTGTCTTAGATCTTCATCTGTACCGGCAAACATAAGATCAGTAATTCTGAATCCGAGTATTGTATTTGCCTTTTCAAACATTTCTTTGGCCAGAGGTGATTTGTCATACAGATCTTTACCCATTCCGATAAACTGCGCTCCCTGTCCGGGAAATATATATGCTTTCATAATGATTTTTTATGGTTAGTAAGCTCTTTTCAGTGCCGCAAAAATGGTAAAATTTTTTAATGCAGTCTTGTACCGATAAGATGTACAAACTCTTCACGGGTATTAAGCTGTTCCAGAAAGATGCCTGTAAATGCTGACGTTGTTGTTACAGAATTCTGCTTCTGTACACCGCGGATCTGCATGCACATGTGCTGAGCCTCAATGACAACTGCAACTCCGAGAGGGTTGAGTGTGTCCTGAATACAGTTTCTTATCTGGGTTGTGAGTCTTTCCTGTACCTGAAGTCTGCGTGAATATGCTTCAACAACACGGGCTATTTTGCTTAGTCCTGTTATGTAGCCATTCGGGATATATGCCACGTGTGCTTTGCCGAAAAATGGAAGCATATGGTGTTCACACATCGAGTATAAATCGATGTCTTTTACAAGAACCATCTGTTTATATTCTTCCTTGAACATAGCTGATTTCAATATTTCTTCAGCATTCATGCTATAGCCATTAGTAAGGAAGTTAAGTGATTTTGCTACCCTATAAGGAGTTCTCAGCAAACCCTCTCTTGTGGGATCTTCACCAAGAAGTTCAAGAACGCGGCGATATATTGTGGAAAGTTCTTCAATATTAGCGGCGTCCCATGTCTCAATTTTATTATATCCACCAGATAATTTTCCGGATCCGTCATTAATTTTTTCAATTGTTTTAGCCATAATATTCTATTGAATTATTTTCTGTCTCTTCTATTTTAATGCGATGGAGTGCAGCACCTGCATTTTTTACTGCAGGATATAGTTCGTCCCATATAGCAATTGCCAGATTCTCTGTGGTTGCTATTTTACCCTTCATGAAATCAACATCAATATTGATATTTTTATGATCTATCCTGTTTATTACCTTGTCAAGGATAATCTGTTTCAGGATGTTAATGTTCATAACAAAACCATGCTCGGGAGATGGTTCTCCTTTAATAGTTACCCACAGGATATAATTATGCCCATGCCAGTTAGGATTCGAACACTTTCCGAATATTTCATTATTGACTTTGTCGGACCAGTCAGGTCTGAACATTCTGTGAGCTGCACAGAACCTCTCTCTTCGTGTCAGGAAAATCATGAAGCTGTTATTTTATACAATATTAACCAATAATTTTGATCTTATAATTCATAAAAGCAATATATTTGTGGCACCTCTGATTAATATTAATGGGGGTATAACTATGTCATTTAAAATATTATACGTAACTGCAACCAAGACTGAAGCAGAAGCCCTGAAAAGGATAGAGGGATTGGATTTTGCCTCGGGAAGTTACAATACTGAAAACGCAACTATTTATCTACTTATAACCGGAGTGGGTTCTGTTTCCACAGCCTGGAGCATGATGAAGTGGATTTCAAAGTACGGAAAACCTGATCTGGCAGTAAATGGGGGAATAGCAGGAACTTTCAACGATGATATACTCATTGGCGATGTTGTCATGCCTGCGAGTGATTGTTTTGCTGACTCAGGTATTGAAGACGGGGATACTTTCCGGACACTATACGAAGCTAGCCTTCAGGAAAGGAGTGAGTCTCCGTTTATTTCAGGTTCAATTTCAGCTGATATAGGCTACCTGACGAAGATGCAAACACTTCTTAGGCCAGTGAATGCAATAACAGTTAACACTGCCACGGGTTCTGAGTCTACAAGATTAAAACTTGTTAATAAATTTAATCCTGATATTGAGACCATGGAAGGTGCAACTTTTTTCTATATTTGCACACGGGAAAATATACCATTTCTGGCACTCAGGGCAATTTCAAACAGGGTTGAACACCGTAACAGGAAAAAATGGAAGATCCAGTCCGCCCTGCAAAATCTGTCAGAAAAACTTAGTGAAGTAATTATAAGACTGGAACAATAACATGAAGTTAACACTGGGTTTCTCTCCATGCCCTAACGATACTTTTATTTTTGATGCAATGGTGCATGGAAGAATTGATACAGAGGGGCTCGAGTTTGATTTTTTTCTTGCCGATGTCGAAGAACTTAACAGAAAGGCACTTGACTCAAAAGTTGACATTACAAAAATAAGCTATCATGCTTATTCACATGTTGCGGACAATTACCTTATACTTGATTCGGGAAGTGCCCTGGGCCACAGGAATGGTCCCTTGCTTATCAGCAAAAGAACAATAGCGCCTGAAGAACTGAAAGGCTTAAAAATCGCAATACCCGGAAAACTCACAACAGCAAACCTTCTTTTCAGTATTGCATGGCCTGATGTCGTTAATAAAACTGAATACATTTTCTCAGATATCGAAAAAGCCCTTCTTAATGATGAAGTTGATGCCGGTCTTATTATTCACGAGACACGATTTACTTATTATAAGAGAGGATTGAAGAAGATCGCCGACATGGGCGAGTACTGGGAATCATTAACCGGATTGCCTATCCCATTGGGTGCCATAGTAATAAACCGAAGGATTCCTGAAGATATAGCCCTGAAGGTCAATCGCGTATTGCGAAGGAGTCTTGAATATGCTTATAAGGACTCATTCGCATCTTATGATTTTGTGTCGGGCAATGCAAAAGAGATGGACAGCACTGTAATGAATAATCATATTAAGCTGTTTGTAAATGAGTTCACCCTGAATCTTGGTTCAAAAGGCAGGGAAGCAATAAACAGGCTTTTCGCTGTTGCCGGCGAAAAGGGTGTAATCCCACTGCTTCCGAAAAACATTTTTCTCACCTGATTACTGTAATAATGAGGATTTATTAGTTTAACTTTGAACATAGGCTCCAGTTCATTGTTTTACTAACAGAATTATTAACTTTAATCAAAAGACTATGGCATTTGAATTACCTCAACTCCCGTACAAACTGAACGCACTTGTTCCGCATATAAGTGAGGAAACGCTTGATTTCCATTATGGCAAACATCACCAGGCTTACGTAAATAACCTCAACGGACTTTTACCAGGTACTGAGTTTGAAAAGGCAGACCTTGAGACAATCATAAAGAAAGCCGAAGGCGGGATATATAATAATGCTGCACAGGTCTGGAATCACACTTTCTATTTCGAGTCATTTTCGAAAGATGGCAGAAGAGTTCCTTCAGGAGTTATTGCTGATGCGATAAACGGTTCATTCGGATCTTATGATGCATTCAAAGAACAATTCAACAAGGCGGCTGCAACACTTTTCGGTGCAGGATGGGCCTGGCTGGCAAAAAAAGAGGATGGTTCTCTCCAGATTGTGCAGGAGTCAAACGCCGGAAACCCTATGCGTAAAGGTCTGAAACCTATAATGACCTGCGACGTATGGGAACATGCTTATTATATTGATTACAGGAATAAACGTCCTGATTATATCAAATCTTTCTGGGAAGTCCTCGACTGGGACCTGGTTTCAAAACGCTATTGATCCTGTAATCAGCAAAATAAAGCCTTATAATAAGGTTGCCTGACTTTTAAATGATTCAACCCTGTGACCTTAAGTTACAGGGTTGTTCTGTAATATAGAAAGTTAAATATATTTAATCAGAAAGCTCAAGAGTACTGGCGAAACCTTTTTTTGCTAAATTGCCTGAAATATAATCCTGAAAAAAATTTAGTATGAAAAGATTCTTTATGTCAGCTATGGCAGTTTTTCTGCTTGTAATTTCTGTAGATGCCCAGCAGTCGGATGTTGTGGACCGTATTATTAAGCTGGGTAAGACTGACAACCGTACAATGCATCATCTTGATGTTATCTCAAACCGCTTCGGAGGACGTCTGGTTGGCTCTGACGCCTATGAAAATGCAGCTCTATGGTGCGCCTCTGAATTCCGCAAGTGGGGAATGGAAGTGGTTATGGATGAGGTAGGTACAGTGCCTGTGGGTTTTAACAGAGGTCCATGGTTCGGAAGAATGCTTTCTGAAAATGGCATGGTACTTCATTTTGCAACTCCATCATATACATCCGGTACAAAAGGAGTTCAGCGCGGACATGTTCTTATTGAGCCAAAAAGCAAAGATGAATTTGAAAGGATGAAAGGAGCACTTAAGGGTGCATGGGTGCTGATTGGCGGTATTAATACAGGCTGGCCGATTGACAGGTCAGAAAAGGCCGACATTGCACGCGCCCGGGTTAAAGTTGTAAATGATTCGATTGCACTTATAAATCGTGAAATAACGAGAGAGAATTACGCAAACAGGGATAAGGCTCCCAGGGAACTTCTTCCTCTGAAACAGGAACCTGCTCTGTTCTACAAAGAGATGTGTGAAGCAGGTATTCTTGGCGTAATCCAATCCTCAACTGTACCAATCAGGGCCTTATACGACCGGAAGAATCTTGATGCCATGACTTTCGATAACCTGCCAACAGTTTGCGACATTAAGCTCGATGAAAACCAATTCGTTGTAATTGAAAAAATGGTTAAGGAGAGGCAATACTTCCTTCTTGAGTTTGATATCAGAAACCATTTTAAACCAGGCCCTGTTAAATACCATAATGTTATCGGAATTATAAAGGGAACACAGTATCCTGATGAATATGTTATGATGGGTGGACATCTTGATGCTTTTGATGTTGCAACCGGTGGTGTTGATGATGCTTCAGGTGTATCTCCTGCTATGGAAGCTGCACGTCTCATTATGGCAGCTGGCGGAAAACCAAAACGTTCAATTCTTGTCTGCCTCTGGGCTGCCGAGGAATTCGGACTATTTGGTTCAAAGCATTGGGTTGAAGTAAATAAGGATAAACTTCCGAAAATTTCGAATTACTTTAATCGCGATAGCGGCCCGACGGTAGCAACCGGACTTACGGTTACCGACGACATGTTCGCTGATTTTGAAAAGATATGCAAGCCACTTAACTCTATAAACCCTGAATTTCCGTTCACCCTTGTAAAAAGAACACAGCCTGCCCGACCTAAACCGGCTACTGCCGGAGGCTCAGATCATGCCTATTTCGCCATGAACGGAGTACCTACTTTCTCCTTTGATATCCCCGATTCTAAGGGGTATGATTTTAATTATCAGGAGATCTGGCATACTGAGCGCGATACATATACAAAAAGCATCCCTGAATATCAGGAACATACTTCAGTTGTAACCGCTGTGGTTATCTATGGAGTGGCAAATCTCGATCATTTGCTTAACAGGAAAGGACTCTACTCAGATAAGTAGATCCCTGTCTTAAAAATATGTAAATTTGTACTCAGACCTTAACAATAAAACAGTTTAAGATATGAACCTAAAGGAACTTGTTCTCAAATCACGGTCATACAGGCGTTTCAAAGAATCGCATCATGTCGATACTGCTGTACTGGAGTCACTTATAGAGCTTGCCAGATTGTCGCCGACAGGTGCAAACAGACAGCCATTGAAGTTTATGATTTTCAACACTCCTGCCTATTGTGATAAAATATTCCCGACTCTCTCCTGGGCAGGTTATCTTGAAGACTGGGCAGGTCCTGTTAAGGGTGAATGGCCTTCCTCATATATATTTATTCTGGGAGATAAGAGTATTTCCGAATCATTTGCTGTCGATCATGGCATTGCAGCACAGAGTATTATGCTCGGAGCCGCCGAGGCAGGTATAGGAGGATGTATTATTGCCTCTATAAACAGACAGGCTCTTCGGAATGAGATAGAGATTCCTGAAAATTTTGATATTCTTCTCATACTTGCACTGGGCAAGCCTGTTGAAAAAGTTGTAGTCGATGATATAAAAGAGAATGATGTTAAGTACTGGCGCGATAAGCAGAAAACTCATCATGTTCCGAAACGCAGCCTTAAAGAGCTGATTATTAAGATTTAAGTAACTTTTATCATATGAAAAGGATTGCACTTCTGATTATTGCAGTCTCACTGTTTCTGAATAAGGGTATATGTCAGATCAGCGATAATCAGGTATTAAGTATCCTTTTTCGCGGTGTTGTACTTGATGCCACATCAATGACACCTATACCCAATACTCAGATTTCTGTAAACCGGATTTTTATTGCTGCGAGCGGGTCCGACGGTACATTTGAATTTAAAGTACACTATAAGGATTCCGTATTGTTTAAGAGCCTTGGTTATAAATCAGCCCCGATGTTTATAAGCGATACTCTTAAAGGCCGGGAGTTCGTTAGCGGAGTTTATCTGAACAGTGATACTCTTGCAATTGCAGAGGTGATTATTATTCCAAGGTATTCAAATCTCAAGTCGGAGATTATGAATGGAAGGAGCAAAACTCCGGCCACTTTCGATAATGCCAGGCACAATGTTGCTATTGGAGCCTATCAGGGAAAAACAACACAGGGATCGCTAGGTGATCCTGCTAATAACTATGCTTATTTAAATAAGAAACAAAAAATTGATGCATACGAGAGGGGAGGAATCCCGTCTGATAAAATACTTGGGTTAAATCCATTTATGCTGATACCTGCAGCATACCTTCTGATTAAGGGGCTGCCTGAAAAACCGGCGGCTATGAAAGCAAGCCTTTCAGATCAGGAAATTGATGAGATAAATACAATGTATCTCCAATCGTTAAAAAAGAAAAAATAGTAACTTATT
>JBBQZN010000023.1:0-50038 GCA_038207725.1 Bacteroidales bacterium
GGCCATAATGGAATCTGTTCCACGCAATCCTTGTGAACTCTTTTTCAAATTCAATATAGACTGGTTTAAATTATCAGCTATAGTTGAATCCCGAATCAGCCGACCAAGTGTTCCATCTCCCTTGTTTATTTTATTCATAATAGCTGCAAGCTGGTGAGAGATATCTTCAGCATTTGATGCTGTTACTTTCAAACTTGCCATCACAACATCCGACCCGGTCAAGCCTTTGGAAAACCTGGCCAGATTTGCTATAGCTTGATTAAAATTCTCGGCAAGGATTGAATCCCGGATTAGCATGTTTAGTGTACCATTTCCACTATTGATTTTACCTGCAATATCGGATACCTGTTTCGATATATCCTCTATATTGGCCGTTGTTGCATCCAAGCGTGCCATGATTTCGCTCTTTATAATTGTTTCTACTGATTCAAGACGCTGGTCTTCTTTTGCCAACGGAGCTTCAGAGCTTCCAGGGGTTATAATAATAAGTTTATCCCCGATTATCCCGTCTGAACCCAATGTAACTTTACAGTCCGATTTGATAAACTGCCAAACGTCTGTTTTTATCATCAGATCGACTCTTACTGTCGTATCATTAACAATTATTATATTATCAACTGTACCTACATTGATTCCTGAAAAACGAACATTATTACCAACCTGTAATCCACTTACATTCGAAAAAGTGGATGTAAGTTTAAAGACAGGGTTAAATAAGTTTTTTTGTTTCCCAATAAGAAATATGGCCAGTACGAAAAGAGTAAACCCTCCTGCAACAAAAATTCCTAATTTAATTTTAAAGTTTTGAGTATGACTATCCATTTCGCTAAATTAGAGCTTAACGATGGTGATAGGATTACAGAACTATTGAAAAAAGTTACATCTTTCACACATCTGGCAGCAAATTTCAGCATTTATGTATTGACAAGTCAGAGTAAGAGAATTGGCCTCACGCCTAAATAATAACTTTCATGGCTTTATTCTTCGTGGCATTGTATTTTTTTGACTCTTACTGCAATGTGCTTACTTTAAGCGTATTGGTTTGGCCATGCACATGCAACGGCATGCTTACGACATGAACCAGTTTGTCGCCCTCTGTTACTTTATTCAAATCTTTTAACTGTCGGGTTGATTCCTCAATAGCTTCGTCAATTTCTACATATTTCATAAAGTGTGCTTCAACACCCCATATCAGTGACATCTTTCTTACCAGCTTTTCATTGTTAGTGAAAGCATAGATTTTTGTCATGGGCCTGTGACTTGATATACGTATTGCAGTATAACCTGAATGAGTAAAAGTGACTATGGCCTTTGGCATCATTTGTACCGCCAGTTGAGCAGCAATATAGCAGATCGAATCCGGCATATATTCAGAACTGCCGGGATTCGGTTTATTCATCTTATTAAAAGGTTTCCCATTTGATTCTGTATAATCTATAATTCTTTGCATACTCTTGATTGTATCGACAGGGTATTTGCCTATGGAAGTTTCACCACTCAGCATAAGGGCATCAGCACCATCCAATACAGCATTGGCCACATCAGTAGCTTCAGCCCTGGTGGGTCTGAAATTTGTAATCATGCTTTCCATCATCTGTGTGGCTATTATCACGGGTTTTGCCCTTACCAAACACTTTTGAACAATTGATTTTTGTATCAAGGGTATTTCATCATATGGAACTTCAACACCCAGATCACCTCGTGCAACCATAACTCCATCAGTTAATTCGATAATTTGATCAATTTCCAGGAGAGCTTCAGGTTTTTCAATTTTGGCGATGACACCTGCATGGCCATTATTTTTCTTTATTAGATCTTTTAATTCAAGAACATCAGAAGCTTTTCTTACAAACGACAAGGCAATCCAGTCAACATCATGCTCCAGTGCAAAAACAGCATTTGAAATATCTTCACCGGAAAGGCAAGGCAGAGAAATTTTGGTGTCTGGCAGATTTACTCCTTTGTGTGAGGAAAGAGGACCCCCATAAATAACCCTGGCTTTAACTATATTTTTTTTATCGGTTTCCGTAACTTCCAGCTTAATTTTGCCATCGTCAATAAAAATTGCCTCACCAGCATTGACATTCATGGGAAACTCATGATAACTCATGTAAATGTGGTCTTTGTTGCCTATGCACTTTTTAGTAACAAACGATATGATTTCACCTTCTGCTAAATTGATGAGATTGTTTTCAATCTCACCCACCCTGAGCTTCGGCCCTTGTAGATCGGCCATTACCGAAACATTGGTACCCAACTCCTGGTTCAGCTCTTTAATTATTCTTATTAACCTCAAAAACTCTTCCTTTGTGGAATGTGAAAAATTTATTCTGAATACGGAAATACCTTCCACAATCATTTGAAGAAGAATATCTTTAGAGGATGACGCAGGCCCCAGAGTAGCAATTACTTTTGTACGTAAATTCATCTGACGCATAGTTCCCAATTTTATTTAAAGATTATAGCTTTTCCATCGTTTCCACTATGATCTTCGAATGGCAAGATTGCGAAAAAAATTGTGCTCAGATGGAATCACATACCATGATTATCGAGTCGCTTTCTAAAGCGATTTAATTGCTCTGTTTTTTTGCAAGATCGCGTGCCTGACTTACCCAGTTGTCCTGTTCAATTCGTCCCGGAATAATCTCAAGCACCTCTGTAATGGTTTCAATATCTTCGTGTGTAAGTTTGCTTATCTGATCAAATGTATATATTCCTAGCGTGTTCAGACGTTCCTCAACCCATAGTCCAAGACCGTCAATCAGAGTCAGATTATTAGCCTCATGTTTATGTGCAATACCTAATCTGTCGAAGTAAATCCTTCCCTGTCTGTCTCTGATGCGCTTAAGGAGTTCAGACTTATCGCCGGCGATTCTTATGAGTTCCTTAGCCTGGTAGATCCATTCATCACGTTCGATTCTTCCCGGGAAGTATTCAATTGCTTCAGTAACAGCCTGAATATCTTCTTTATCGAATTTGCTGATCTGCAAAAAGGTATAGATATCAAGCGCATTGAGTTTCTTCTGAATCCATCCGCCAATACCACTGAGTCTTGTCAGGTCATCAGCCTCTTCTTTTTTTGCTATTCCAATTCTGTCATAATAAAAGTTTTGCTTTCTATCGCTTATTCTTTTGAAAAGCACCTCATTTAATTGTTCATCATGAACAAGCTCTTTAGCCTGGGCCACCCATTCATCTCTGTCAATTCTGCCTGAAAAGTAAATTATTGCATCATCAATTATTTCAATATCACGGGGAGTGAATTTGCTTATCTGTTTAAAAGTATAAATATCAATTGAATGCAATCTTTCTTCTATGACCGGACCAATGCCACTTATCATCTGAAGATCGTCTTTTTCTTCTTCCCGTGCTGTTCCAAAGCTGTTGTAATCAATCATATTCCGGGATTCAGAAACATTGTCAGGCGATTTAAGGGCTTCAATCTCAATTTTAAGATGCTCTATTGTCTTATTCCTTTCAATGATAGTTTTATTAAGGTCGCTCTTATCTCCGTTGAGGTTAACAATTTGATTATCAAATCTGTCTCTTTCCTGTTCAACGATCTTAATTCTCTTTTCATATATCGACCTGTAATAAAGCCAGGCGGTTACATAGCCGATAATTACGGCTCCCAGAAGCATAGCAGTTATCTCAAGTGTTGCTCCCATTTTTGTTTGTGCTAATAAGATTACTATTGTGTTCATTATTATATTATTTAATAGTTACAACTGTTCTCCTGTTATTTGCTCTTCCGGCAATTGTATTATTATCATCAGCAGGATCTTTTTCTCCTTTAGACACAACAATCATTTTCTCATCACCCATGCCTTTCTGTTTGAAGTATTTTTGTAAACTCTGAGCTCTTCTGAGGCCCAGTGCCTGGTTATAGTCATCTGATCCTTTTGCATCGGCATGCCCCGTTATGTTTATTTTTGCTGCGCCATTCTGATCAGTGTAAGATTTTGATCTTTCAACGAAATCATTGCTTGCTGCATCGGGATTGAATTCTGATTTGTCATACTCGAAACTGATAGTAAGCACTCCCGGTATCTCTGTCATTTTCTGCAATTGATTATTTTTGAGAGTATCACTGACAAGTACCGGTTTAGTATAAATTGCCTCCATTGGTTCAGAATCATTTTCAGTACATAAGTGTTTGATATCACACACATAGTATTGTATCGAAAAAGCTGACCAGGTAATGAACGCAAGTATTCCGACTATTAAGATTTTCATTGCTTTATAATTAAGGATTTAAAAAGCCGTTTATCAGGAGACCCGATAAACGGCTTCTTTTGGATAAGGAGATTGCTAAAGACCTTCAATTACCTTATGCAATTCTTCTTTCGTTTTCCCGAGTTTTTTCTGGAGTCGTCCCATCATCTCATCCATTTTACCTTCTGTAAACATCAGGTCGTTGTCTGTCAGTTCAGCATATTGCTGCTTAAGTTTGCCTTTGAGCTCGTTCCAGTTACCTTTAATTTCAGTTGTGTTCATTATTTTAAATATTAGGTGATTAATAATTTCTGTTATTTATGAAGTCAGATTCAATTTCAGCGCTTTTTCCAGTTTTTCCATGTCTTTGTTGAATCCGAACATGAAAGCATCCCATTGTTCATTTCCCAATCCATCATGATCTTCAAGTCTCATTCTCATGTGGCTGTTCCTTATGTCCATGTTTTCAGCCTTCTGAATGTATTTAGCTTTAACCTCCTTCTTTGCATCTTCTATTTTAAGTTTAAAGTCTGAAATTCTCCTCTCATTGCTTCCGTTTATTTTGACAGTTTCAAATTTGAAACTCTGTACAGATTCAAGCATGGTCTCGCTAAGCTTCTGTTTTGCTTCTGTAATTTTATCAGTTGCAACTTCCAGAATATGCAGCGCCTCATCTACTTTCTCATCAGGAGAACTGTTTTTGTGGTCAATGTGTTCAGGCATAAAACCTGCTACAGTCATATGTTTAAAGGCTATTTTTTTAGTCATTTTGGTTTTTACTTAATGATTTTTTTCATGACTTAAAAGCTTATCTCCTAGAAGTTGTAACCGAGTGAAACACCGAAACCAGTGTTTCTGAATTCAGCATCGCTTGAAGAGTTTTTTCTCTCGGCATTAATTTTTGCAAGACCCAGTTGGGTATTAAGTTGCAAGGAAAGGCCGCCGCTCAATTCATAGCCGAAAAAGAGATTACCTCCATAATCGAAATTTTTGAAGTATTTCCAGTCACTATCGGTCTGTGGTACATAATCCTTGGTAAACACTACATCTTCATCATTGGAAGCGGTTCCAACTGTAAGTTTTGCTTTTCCGCCAATTCCGTATGCAATGTAAGGGCCGAACCCAAGAAAGAAGTGTCCTTTTCCAACCAATGGTTTATATAGAAAACTCAATGGCATTTCGATGTATGACAGGTTGTATTCAACCGAATAGTCCACCAGACCCAAAAAATTATTTTCAGACTTAGCACCTTTGGTTGAGAACATTAGCCCAGGCTGGAAATAGAAATCAGGAGCAATGGGAACTGCTATGACAATACCTGCATGAAAGCGAGGAACCATGCTTAGTTCAAGCTTGTCACCGCTCAGGTTTTTCCCACTGATATTTTGCATGTTTAAACCTCCGCGCAGTCCAAATGATGTTCCGGAATCCTGTGCACTAACTGATAGTCCAATCATTAAAACGGCTGCTATCAGAATGAAAACTTTGTTTTTCATAATAATTTGTTTTTTTAGATTATTGAATTAATTTAAATACTTGCATTATAAGATGTTGTGAGGATTTTTTAATTTGACCCTGTTTGTTTTGCATCATTCACCATTTTTTCATTGGCTGTAATGGCAAACTCTACCCTGCGGTTTCTTGAACGTCCGTCAGCTGTTTCATTTGAATATTTTGGTGCTGACTCTCCATATCCGATAGTTGTAACACGCTGTGAACTTATTCCTTTGCTGAGAAGGTATTTTGAAACAGAGGATGATCTTTTTTCAGACAAAGTTTGATTATAAGTTTCAGATCCCTTACTGTCGGTGTGGCCCTGTATTTCGATATTGGTATCGGGGTAATTATTAAGAATGGTGTTCAGTTTATCGAGGTTATCCTTAGCATCAGTTTTAAGATTTGATGCGTCAAATCCAAATAGAACATCGCTTGTGAATTCCACAACTATACCTTCGCCAACCCTTTCAACATTGACCCCAGGAACTTCCTTCTTAATTTCCTCAGCCTGTTTATCCATTTTGTTTCCGATAATGGCCCCGGTAACACCGCCAACTGTTGCACCAATTACTGCACCCATTGCAGTATTCCCTGATGCCCGGCCGATTACGGCGCCCGCTCCTGCACCAGCAGCTGTTCCTATGGCTCCGCCTTTAAAAGCTTTACTCATTGCACAGCCGGAAAGTGTAATCGAAATTATTAATGCTGACATTAATAGTGTACTTGTTTTTCTCATGATTTTTCTAGTTTGATTATTATAATATAATGTTGTTTTTCTTTACAGTTACAGGGTTTGTTCTCCTGAAAACCTTTATTAATCTTACTATTACAGCGATAACTGCAATAATTATGATTGTAGTTATCATATTTTCTTTAAATCAGTATACAGCAAAGGTGAGAATCATTGAAGCCGGAAGTATTACATAACTTTTATTATTTGTTACATCTTTCACACTGTTGCAATAGCGATAACCGGAAAAAAAATCCCGCCTAAGCGGGACAAAAATTTAAATGTTATATAATTGATAAACTAAGCTAGTTTAACATTTACTGCATTTAATCCTTTTTTGCCTTCCTGAAGATCAAAAGTTACTTCATCATTTTCATTGATAGTGTCTTTTAATCCGGAAGAATGTACAAAATACTCTTTCGCTGAGTTAGCGTCTTTGATGAATCCGAATCCTTTCGATTCATTATAGAATTTTACTGTTCCGTTTGCCATAATATTGATTATTAAGTGTTATTTAACCATTCTGCTGATTTATTAAAACCTATTGATATAGTAATGTATATATTTCAAGCAAGTCGGGAGAAAGGATAACTTCAGTTCTGCGATTACCGGCACGTCCTTCAACGGTGTCATTGGTCTTTACAGGGTGAAATTCTCCTTTACCTGATGCAGTGATCCTGTTGGGATCAAATCCATTTTCAACGGTAAGTATTCTTACAATTGAATTTGCCCTGGCTGTGCTGAGGTCCCAGTTATCTTTAAACGTGTTGGTCTTGATTGGAACATTGTCTGTATGACCTTCGATCAATACCTTAATATCTTTAGTGTTGTTGAGTACCTGGGCAAGCGTTTTCAGAGCTTCTTTTCCTTTAGGGTCAACCACATCACTGCCAGAGTTGAATAATAATTTTTCTTCCAGAGACACATATACATTACCATCTTTTAAATAAACATACAACTCGTCGGCTTTATAATTTATAAGTGCGTCTGATATTGAGTTTTTAAGTTTTAGCATAACATCTCTCTGCGCCTGGATTATATCCTGAAAATTTTTCAGTCTTTTTGCCTGATCCTCAATAGTCATTTTAGACTCGCTGGTAAGAACAGTCAGATCATTTTTCACAGCAGTATTTTCATCCCTGATATTTAAATTCTGGGACTTTATAGATGCATTCTGAGCCTGCAGGTTAGTATTTTGTGCTGTGAGGTTTTTAACTTTTACGTTACAATCGTTCATTTGACTGACAGCATATGCACTGTCCTGTTGCATTTTACCAACCCTGGCCTGAGAAGCATTAAGTTTCTTTGCTGGCACACATGAAGTTGCCAGTAATCCTGTTACCAGGATCGTAAAAGTAAAGAACTGTAGTGATTTTTTCATTTTATTATTTATATGATTATTAATATTTGAGAGATCATACTTTATTTTTCTTTTTTTGGGTAAGAGTTCCTTTTATTCCTGATAGAAGTGATTTGAACCAATAATTGAAAATGAATTTTTCCGGATCTCTTTCAAATTCAATTATTCCTGTTCTTACTTCCTCCCCGGGCAGTGGATTGGAATCCATTACCTTTTTATTGATTATGTATGAAATAATCCTTTCCTTAAGAGCAGTAGTGTGATCTGTCTTTTTATTTATCAAAGCCACTTCCAAACCGTGATATAGCATCGCCATTTCCCCTGCTGCTTTTTTGCTGTCTGCATTAAAACTGAATTTAATACCATCAATATTTCCCGATGCTATACTAATAAAAGCCGTTTTCTCAAGGATGGGATTTATTTCCTGTAAATCCATGTTTTTTATTACTCCGGTAAGCGAGAACTGATTGTTTGGTTCGAATATTTTATATTTATATTCGATATTTATTTTGCCCTTACTTTCAATAAATCCGTCTGCTTTCAATACTGTATACCCGACTTCTTTTCTGAATGCTGAGTCGTTGGTAATCCTGTAAATATTTGCACTGATATCATTAATTCTGATACTGCCGGGCTCGTTTGCATTTTCAGCATGCTGGGCATATTTTACATTTCCATTTATAATTTCTGCTGAATCAATGTCTAATGTTCCGGGGTAGTTGTAAATCAGATCCTGTACTTCAGGTTTGTTTATATGATGGAATTCTTTACGTTTATCGCGGAAGATATCGATATTCATTTTGCCAATTTCAGCGTATGAGCAAATAATATTTTTGCTATTGAAATATTCGTCAGCTGAAAATCCGGTAATTGAAATATTACTGAATTCAGCTTCAATCCGATCGGTTTGAAATTTATATCGTGACGTGAAATCATAGCCGGAGTAATCAGGATGAATAGAAAAGTTTTTTATTATTAAAGATTTTGAATTTTCTGAATATTGTATATCATTAACTAAAAAGGAATACATGCTGTCGGGTGTCACCATTGAAAGCATTCCGGCTTTAAAATCAATTTTTCCGAGCATCTTTATTGAAAGAGTGTCATTTTTATTTATCATTAATTTATACATATTCATGTTGCAATCTTTCATTGAATAAGATTGAGAATTAAGAGTATTCGCGATTGAAACATTCAAAGCGACAAACTGGATTTTACCAATTTTGATATTTAGCGGAGCAACTTTAGGTTGTGACTGCTTTTCTGGAAATTGTATTTTTGCGGTGCCGGTAATTCCGGAAATAACAACTTCTCTTATGCATATTTCTTTCTTAATAAGTGCTTTAATGAAGCCTATGCCTCTGAGCTTTACTGATTCTATTTCACCTTTCTGTTCAACACTGTCCTGCTTGAGGTCCCTTAAAGAAAAACTGATCCTGCCCAGATTAATAGATGAAGGCAGTAAAGAGATATGAATACTGTTGATCCCTATTTCGTAACCGGGGTAATTTGCATTCAGAGCAGTCTCGAGTCTCTTCTTTGCATAGACGCCACCGAAGATCAATACCGTCAGTTCTGTCAATAAAACAAGAACGGCTATCCCAAAAAGAATCTTAAAGAGTATCCTCCATCTCATGTAATTGCTATTTTATGTTCCTGACTTAATAAGAGAGTAAGGATCAGTGATACGAATAGAGGCAGATTATCAAATGTTTATATGCTGCAGACTGTCCAGAACACCAAATACTTTGAGCAGCCAAATCACAAGCACTATTACCACCACGGCATTAAGAATGTTTTTAATTGTTCTTTGCATGGGAATGTATGTATTCACCAACCAGAGAATTACTCCGACAACAACAAGAACGAGCAATACAGTTAAGATAGGCATAGCTTTTACGAATTAAATTGTTGATTAATAATATTAAGCAAAGATGAGAGGGTTTGTGGAAGGAAGTATTACACAACTTCTTATTTAAGTTACATCATTCACACATTTAAAATGTATTGTGTTTTTAAAATTATTGGCCATCCATTAAACCTGATCAGAAAGGATAGCCAATCGCCAGGTTAAATACCAGATTCTCTTTTCGCCACTTACTGTCTGCAAAGTCAATCTGGCTGATGACCCACCTTTCGCCTCTGCTAAGCCATGGTTTACTAAGAGGAAATGCCAGATCGGTTCGTAATACGAGGAAGGCAAAGTCGAAACGCAGACCTAATCCTACGCCAACTGCCAATTCATTCAAAAAGTCTTTACTGAATTTTCCACCCGGTTTATCAGGGTTTTCATTATATAGCCATGTATTACCTGCATCAGCGAATAGTGCTCCATTAACGATACTGAACAGTTTTAACCGGTATTCAGCATTTAATTCCAGTTTAATATCTCCTGACTGATCGGGGAGAAAATTGGCAGTGTTTAAATCAATCTGCCGGTAGGTTCCGGGACCTACTGAGCGAGCCCTGAAGGCACGGATGCTATTGGTACCTCCAGTGAAAAACTGTTTGATAAATGGTATTTCAGACGAATTGCCATACGGGTAACCGAATCCGGCGATTATCCGGCTGGCAATTTTTGATTTACGGCCTATTCTGAAATAGTATCTGAAATCCACATCAGCCTTGATATATTGTGAATAGCTGGCTCCAAAAAGAGTGGCTGTTTTACCGGTTCTGTAATCAGCACCCTGAATCAATCCGGGAATATTGCCGGCAAGGTCTATATTCCCATCAAAATAAAAATTGTTTTTTCGGACAACTTCCAGTTGATCAGAATAAGTATATGAGTAGGTTGAGCCGATAATAAATTGTTTCTCAATGGTTTTTGCCAGGGAAGGATTGCCTGTTATGCTATCGCTGTATTGCTGAGTAACATTGGCTGGCTGAACATAAATGATACTGACAGGAATCAATTCATGTTCCTTGCGGATATTCTCTTTCCAGTTGTATCCTGCTTTTGCACTGAAAGAGTTTAGTGCATAAAGTTCATGCTTATTCATGATTTCATAACCCAGTGTGAACATGGTACGTGGCATGTAAGCATTTCTGGTATTGAATTCGTAAAAAGGTACCAGAAAGCGGGGAACGGACAGAGTGTTCTCGATTCCCAGCCTGTAGGTATTATAACCGCGTTGTGTTCCGCTTAGCTGTACTTCAAAACCTCCATAACCTCTTATCTGAAGCAATTCAGCTCCATGGAAGGTATTCCTGTTTCTCCAGCTCAGCGAAAGCTCAGATCCGGTGAGGTTATTTGATTTTGTAGTTCCCAGCACCTCCCCCCGTAACGATTTTTTTGGCAGAGGCGTGAGATAATAAGAAGCATTAAGAGTTGGTACCGAAGCACTTTTATCAGTTTCAAAACGGGGTTTTACAAATTTAAAAGTGCCCAGGCTTATCAGCCGGCTTAATGTAAGGTTCTGATCTCTAAGGTTGTAAACTTCACCACTTTTGAGTAATACAGAACCCCTGAAAACACAGGACTTAAATGTTTTGTCTTTATCAACTAAATAAATGCCATCAGACAAGACAGCACCGCTTTTAGTAGTATCAGACTGCGTTTTTGACAGGCTGAAGTTTGAGAAAATATAGATACCTCCGATCGTGTAGCTTTTTCTGGCGAGAGGGGGAGTTTCCGGTTTAATTGTTAAATACAGATTAACCCGGTAATTACTGATGGTACTATCAACTTTCAACAGTAAATAATCGGGACTGAAATAGTAAAAACCCTGCTCCTTTAAAGTCTGGTCAATCCGATCGCGTTCGCCTTTAATGATCTCCAGATTATAAGGGTCGCCATGTTTGAGCAAAGTTTTTTGGGCAGTCATTGCTACCGCTTTCCCCATGAGGCTGCTATCACAGATAAAATAGACTGAATCAATCAAGAACTGCCGGCCTGGAATTACCCTGTATTCAGCCTTTGCCTTCCGTTTTCGCGAAATAGTATCTCCTTTGACTGCAGCATGTAAAAATCCCTTGTTTTCCATACGGTTTTGCAATACGTTCTCATTGTTCTGCAGACTGACATTGCTGATCAAAACAGGTGGTTCTCCGATTTTGTTTTTTAACCAGTAGCGAAGTCCTTTGTCTTTTTTGGGAGTTCCGGCTATGTAGAATGCGAAAAGCTTAGGTCTTAAGCCCAGAAAAGATGAATTTGGTTTTGGTCGCGTCAGACCTTTCAGTTCAGTAAGGAGTGATCTTTCGAGACTATTATTTAAGTTGTTACTTTCAAATTTTACATCAGCTCCGGTGTATAGCTTTTCGCCTTTGGGCAAGTATTTTGTACTGCTGCACGAAGCCAGCATCAATAAGCATACAACTGAAATTTTATATATGTATTGTTTTGACATCTATTTGCTCTGTTTTTCTTCTTCCTTTTTATGACGGAAAAGTTCTTTAAACACCTCATAATCGAGCGTGAAAATAAAGCCTACGCCTGTTTCGATCAGGTACCCTTCGGCAATGCCCTGGTATTCGTTTTTGCGATAAGCCCTTAGCATGTACCGGCCATCTTTTGATAACTGATAATCAATAGCCACATTGCCGGCAATATTAGTTGCATTCTGGTTAGCATTTCGTGGGCCTTCAAGTTCAAAACTACTGCCTACACTTACTTTCAGCTGATCGTTTATCAGGCTTTTCGATAAACCTACATTGAGGTCGGTACGGTTTTGCAATGATCCGCTAGTATAATCTTCGCTCGAGACAAAGTCGAAATTAAGATCAACTCCATCAATCAGGCTTCCGGCAAGCTTATTAATCTGTTCTGATAGCAGTTTGCTGGCACTGCTGCGGGCTATAGATTCTGCTCCGCTGCTGCCGGCACCGCTTACAAAAGGATTTTCAGCCACAAACCGGTTGAGAAGCAATAAGGCAAAAACCTGTTTATTTAATTCTGAAGGCTGCATTTTTAACCGCGTAAGCTGAAACTGTACATTATCAACAACGTCACGGGTTACAGAATAGTTGCGGTTGGGCAGGTTGATATTAAAAGTTATCAATGGCCTCATCAGCTCGCCACTCATATTCAGTATAACCTCGAAAGGAAGTTTTTGTTTATAGCGGTTCAATGATAAAGGAGCTTCTGTTAACTGGCTTACAACCAGATCATAAGGGGCCGCATTAGCAATGTATGCCGCAGTGATATTCACATCGGCTGAAGTTGGTGTGCCATGCCAGGTAATAATGCTTCCTTTCTCAATTATGAAACGCCTTTTCATGAAATTGAAAGAAAGCTCATAAGAGCCTTTTGTAACTTCAAAAGCTCCGTTCAGATTCACCTTTCCCCTCTGGTCAAATCCAGCAGTTAGCTTTGCGTCGCCCTGTATCTTAAGGAAATCACCACTGCCCTCATCAATGATAATGTTAAAAACTGCATTTGAGTCGACCTCGATGTTAACCGAAATATCCATGCCAGTGAGAGTACTTGTATTTATCGAATCCTCAAAAGCGTTAAGATAGGTTATGCTTTGAGGAAGATCCATGTCGACAAATTCTACAATTCCCTCACGTTCAACAATGCCTGGCGCGCTTTGCGGGATCACTATGGAAAAAGAAGTTCCCTTGTTGATTTTAATGTTTCCTTCAACCAAAGGGCTTCCAATGCTGCCAAGAATCTTCAATTCACTGTTTAAAAATACCTCTCCCCAAAAATGTTTGTTATCTTTTTTTGTACTGCTTAAGACTTTAAAGTCGGTAGTATTTAAATCAAGGCCAAAGCGATAATCGATATAATTGGATGTAAATACAGAACCATTAATAATTGCTTTATTACCTTTCTGATCAACTAAAGTAAATGTATCAAAACCGATGCCTTGTGATGTAAAGCTTATTTTTTCATTATCAATGATATAATTTGAATTGAGCTTTGTAATGTTAAATGCCACCTTATTAAAACTCAGGTCGCCACGAATAGCCGGATTTTTAAAAGAGCCTGAAACCTTTAGCTTGCCCGAAATGATTCCTGATGCATCTTTAAGATTACCCATTGTAAAACCATCGAGAGTGGACATATTCAGTTTTCGAATATCAATATCAAAGTCAAAACTGCTTTTATTCTCAGGTATAAGATTGTAATTCCCTTCTATGCCGATATCGTTTCCCCTGCCGGTGATATTGATTTTTGCAGCATAGCTGTTTTTTACCTGATTATTGACTGTCAGTACTATATCACCCAGAGTATCAGCCCTGAAAGACAAATCCTTTATGTTCAGATCGCCGGCGAAAGATGGACTTTTCCCCAGGTTTCCAATCTCAGCTTTGCCATTAATTATGCCGTCTGCCAAAAGTGTATCGAGTCCTGCTATGGCAGTGAGTGTGGATACTCTAAAATTGGAAAAATCAACAATTAAAGGTGAGTTAACCTGCTGTGGATTACTGTTTACCGATAATGACTGTCCTTTACCGGAAAAGTTTAAATTTCCCGCCATTATTCCTTTCGGACCGAACTGCACAAAGTTTTCGGATGTTACAGTCCATGTTTCATAATTCAGCAATAAACTATCATTGTTAAAACTGAACCGATACTGTCCGGCGACTACAGAAAACAATCCGGCCAGATGATATTTATCTTTATCGTCCTGATCCCTTATTTTCAGATTTGCACTTGCAATATTATCCTGAACATGACCTTTAAGGCTTGTTTTGTTGATCTTTAACGAAGCGGTAGATATTTTACCCAGGCTGATATCATAATTCAATGCATTTCCACTTGTATTAATGATCAGTTTTATATTTTCAGCAGATGTGCCTGAATAGATAATTTTTGGAATTGTAGCATCCATATTTAAACCACCTGTTTCATTATTGAAACTTCCTTTTAGCATTACAGGCTCCAGTAGGGTTAGAGGGGGTACAAACTCCTGAATGAGAGGGTGTTTATTAATTTTCAGAGCAAAGGTGAAATTTTGAGGCTTGCTTAAGTGTCTTTCCTTAATATCGCTAATTTTGAAATATTTATTGATTTCACTGGTCACAGAGCTGCTGATTTCTGCAAGATTATACCGGCCTGTAAGGCTTGCTGTTATGATCTCAGAATTTATGAGTACCTCGCTATCTCCATCTCGAACAACTGCAATCACATTTATGCTGTCGAGCTGGTATAGTTTCTTATTTGCCTGCAAGAGTAAATTGCTTGCAGTTACAGTGCCAATTAAGCTATCGGGATTCGTGGAAGGCAGATTTGCCACTATATTTCCATGGAAACGAATAGCAGAATCAGCGAGGTGTAATTTTTGAAGATCCAGAGTGTCTATATTCAGGGTAAGAGTTACAGCAGGATTCTTATTTATAATATTTGCTTTTGCATCTAAATCAAACTGAAGATTCTGATCTTTCATCTTTAAACTTAACGATAGGTTTTGATTTGTCAGATTTCCGTTCAGAACCAGGTCTTTGTAAGTATATCCCTTAAATTCTGTACTTCCGGCTAGCATACTAAATTTTGCATTCATGATCTCAGATTTGGTGCCGGTACCCTCAATATTAGCGTGGAGACTAATACGGCCAAGAGTTGTATCCATCTTTAATAACTTACCAGCATTGAAACTGATCAGATCAATAGTTCCAATAAAAGCCTCATTCCCTTTTTGTGTTGCATTTTGTAACCCTGCAGAAACCTTTACCGCTCCATAACTTGTTGCAACATCCAGGTTTGTTTCAAACCTGCTCATTCCGCCGTTAAATTTACCCGAGATATTAAACTCTTCTGGAAGCTGAATAGTCTCAGGAATCAAGCCGGAAGGTATGATCTGACTTAAATCTGCGTTTCCTGATCTTAGTTCCTTTATTGTTAAATCATATAGTGTTCGTTTTATGTCGGGCAATCCGGTTATATTACCCATAATATTAATATGAGTATTTTCGAAACCACTGATCAGCAGGTTCTGAATGTTAAGTTTTGCCAGGCTTCCATTCAGATTTCCGGTAATATTTATTACAGCATAAGGATTTTTTTTGATAGTTTCAATATCAGCCAATTGAGGAACAAAAGTTAAGACATCGCTGATGCTGATTTTACTTTTCACCAGGTTTATTTTTATACTCATTTTTCCCGGATCTTTTGCAATGATACTGAGTGACGGATAACTTATGCTCAGGTAGTCCATAAGGGTAGTACCGGGAGTTTCAAGGTATAGATCTTTGAGAATTGCCCCTGTATTGCAGTAAGTAAAGCTGGTTTGAAGTGAAGTTAAAAGAAAGCCTTCTTTACTTTTCAGATTTGCTTTGCCAATATGACCCGAAATGGAATCGGTATTATATGAAAGAGAATTAGCCTTCAGGTTAAAATCTGTAACTCCAAGGTGTGCATAATCGATACCTTTCTCCTTTACAGGCTTGGTGAAATCGTCAAAAGTCAGGTTGATATCGCTAAACTCCAGATTTCCTATGCCTATCTCAATGTGTTTCTTTAAAGTTGAATCTGCGGCTTTATTAAGCACCCTGGTAGCAATAATTGCTGTATCTGACTTATTCATTGTCAGCCTGTTCAGAACTATGCTTCCATTCACTCCCGAAATGTTAAAATCAGGCATTATAAACTTTAAATTATTAATATCGGATTTGCGGAAACTGGTTTTAAGCAAAGCCAGATTGAATCTGATATCAGTTTCAGTTACATCATCTTTGAATGAGAATTTAATGCGTTCTAAACTGATCTTATTCAATGTAATAGTCATTCCTGACAGAGTATCGGGTTTAACAGTTATTTCGGGTGGTTTACTGAAAGCTTTAATGATAAAATTGAAATTAAAGGTGCTGTCGATAGAAGTTCTATTAATTCTAAGTACGATTCCCTGTAAATCTACTTCATTGATCTGTAGTACATTATTAAAGATCTTGAGAAGATTTATATTAACTTTTAAAACTTCACCTGCAAGTAATGTATCCCTGTTCATATCTTCAAAGCAGAAATCTCTTAAAACAATATGATTTGGCAGACCAAGCGTAATTTTTTTTATGCTGATTCTGCTGCCTAACTTATTTTGTAATACAGTAATTGTTTTATCAAGGACGAGATTCTGAACTGACGGTATCCTGATTATCAGAAAAAGAAGTAATATCAGAGTTATGATAATGCCTGTGAACCAGATAAGTATTTTTATAGTCAGCTTCATAATAAAATTTCACCATTCACCTGTTTATGGGATCCTTGATTTGAATGTTGTCTTTAAAGCTACTGCTGCCTGAGTAGGAGTTATTTCGCGCATCTCATGAAAGTTATCGAGACTTTGTAACAATGGTTTCAGTGTAATTTTCTCTTTTTCAGTAAGCAGGCTTTGCAAAATGTGATGAGTTCCTTTGTCCATAATTAAAGAACTTTTCCCGTCGCGAACAGATTCAAGGAGTGGTATAATACTTTTTCTGCCGATTTTAATAAGCCCCTCAGCCGCTATCCACCTGATATCGAATTCAGGATCGTCAAGAATTTCAATTAGTGCAGATATTGATCTCCTGCTGCCAATCAGCTGGACTACTTTTGCAACTTCCATCCTGAGTGCTATAGTTTTGGTCAATAACAATTTATGAAGATCAGGTAAGATGCTTTTACCCATATGTACAAGTTTTTTTCTTGCAACTACTTTTTCTTTATAACTTTTTGTGTTAATTGTCTCATTCAGAAGCCTGACAATATTATCTGGAAATTCTTCAGGATTGATGTCAGTCTCTATTGATTTATCTTTCTTCATGGGATCTGATTTTTAGGCTATGTTTTGTTTTAAAATTCGTTGGATTCATAAAGACGAACCTTATTTTTAAGTTGTATAATTTCATTCTGCAAATCATCAATTTTTTTCAAAAGGTGATTTATTGTATCAATCCCTTCCATATTTATATCCAGATCAAAATAGAGGCGGACGATTTTTTCCAATTCGCTCAACTGACTTTCCCGAAAGTATCCTTTGTCTTCGAACTTGATAATCTCAATCAATCCGGTTTCTTCAAGAGAACTTATAAATGAAATCTCTATGTTGTGATTGACACAGAATTCATTAGCAGGTATGAAATTATCCTTACGCATTATTGTTGTTTTTAAGATTCAGATTCAGCCAATTCATTAAAGAGTTTTTTTTGTTTTTCTGTCAGATCTTTAGGAATTAATATATTGTAGGTTATATAAAGATCTCCGAACTGATCTTTCTTTTTATAAGCAGGAAATCCTTTTCCTCTCAGCTTAATTTTGCTACCGTTCTGTGTTTCTGGCTTAACACCAAGTTTAACTTTGCCATTCATTGTGTCAATTGTTATTTCACCTCCCAGTACCGCTGTATATAAGTCGAGGTCGACTGAAGTGAAAAGATTGTCGCCAAGTCTTTTAAAAGCAGAATGATTGGTTATTGAAAATTTTATGTAAAGATCACCTGCAGGACCGCCATTTGTTCCATCACCTCCATGCCCCGGTATTTTTATTGACTGCCCATTTTCAATTCCTGCCGGGATAGTGATTCTTATTTTCCTGTTATTTACTGTAAGGGTTTGCTTATGTGTCTCATAGGCTTCAGTCAGATCGAGCTGAAGTTCTGCATTATAATCTTCTCCCCGGTATTTTGCCTGCCTTCTTTCTGTAGCTCCTCCGAATCCTCCAAACATAGATTCAAAAAAATCTGAGAAGTCACCTTCATTTTGTCCGCTTGTATACCTCGGTCCTCCGGCACGTGATGATTGTTCCTGATACTGACCGGCGTTTCCTGATTCTTCTGCATGTTTCCAGTCCTTTCCGTACTTGTCGTATTTTTTTCGTTTTTCCGGATCGCTTAAGACCTCATTGGCTTCATTTATCTGCTGGAAATTCTTTTTTGCATCCTTATCATTAGGATTTAAATCGGGATGATACTTTCTTGCCATTTTCCGGTAAGCAGTTTTTACATCCTTTGATGTAGCTGTTTTATTTATTCCTAGTATTTTGTAATAATCGATAAACATTATGCAGGTTTTTTAAAGCGATACATGGTTTTTAAGCTTGATCATTTTATATATTTCAAACCAAACTATGGATGAAATGCCGGCCAGACAGCAGATTAATATATTTAAAATTCCCAGTTTGCCGAACTGAAACAAATCAATAAAAAATGGGATATTCAATATAAGTACCATAAAGAATACTGCTCCTCCAATCACCCATAACACGGCTCTGTTTGGTGTTAAAATAATTTCAAATATATTGCTGGTCCATGAGCGGTTTGTCAGAATAATGGAAATATTGGATACAATCAGTGTGACAAATGCCATAGTTCTGACTTCCTTATCATCATATCCCTGCTTGAGTCCGATGCCATAAACGGCAAGTGTTATTACCAGAATTCCTACACCTTGCATACAACTGAATATGATTTTACTAAGACCGAAGAATTTATCGTTGATACTTTTCGGCGGCCGGCTCATTACGTTGGCCTCTTCTTTTTCGGCTTCAAAAATTATAGAACATGCCGGGTCGATTATCAGTTCGAGGAAAACAATATGCACGGGCCACAGTATTAATGGAAGATCTCCAAGTAATATTGGTAATAACGACAAACCGGCAATAGGTACATGTATTGCAAAAACATATCCAAAGGCCTTCTGAAGGTTGTCAAAAATCCGTCTTCCCATTCTTATTGCGCTTACAATTGATGAAAAGTTATCGTCCATAAGTACAAGTGAAGAGGCTTCCCTGGCAACATCAGTGCCTTTTTCCCCCATGGCAATTCCGATATTTGCAGATTTAAGTGCTGGAGCATCATTTATTCCGTCACCGGTCATTGCAACTATTTCCTTGTTTCTTTTGAAAGCCTCAACAATTTTTAGCTTTTGTTCTGGCACAACCCTTGCAAATACGTTTATTTCCTTTATTTTTTCACACAGGTCATCATCTGACATGGTTTGAAGTTCTTGTCCGGTAATGCATTTTTCGTAATTCTTCAAACCAATCTCCAAAGCAATACTTTTGGCCGTTACAGGGTAATCACCTGTAATCATAATAACCCTGATACCTGCATTATAACATTCTGCAACTGCTTCCTTTACATTTTCGCGAACAGGATCGGATAGTCCTATAAGGCCGATAAAATCAAAAATGAAATCGTGCTGAATTTCAGGTAAACTTGTTGAATTGATTTTGGCTTTGGCAACGCCTAAAACTCTCAAACCTTTAGATGCTAATTCTTCAACAGATATAGATAACTGTTTTTTTTGTTCTTCATCAAGATGACAAAGATCAAATATAGCCTCAGGAGCTCCCTTTGCAGCAATAATTTTTTCTTTTGTCTCATTCAATGTAAAGACCCTTGACATAGCAAGAAGTTCCTTTGAGAGAGGATATTCTTTTATCATTTCCCAGTTCGTATGAAGATGCTCTGTTCCTTTCAGAAACAGATCGCCAATGCCGGTAATTGCCTTTTCCATAGGATCGAAAGGGTTTGTCTGGCTGGAGAGAATTGCATATTCGATTATTTCATGAAAATCAGGATTGAACTCATCGTCTTTTTTGACAGTCAGAAAGTCTTTCCCGTTAAAGAGCATTGAAACTGTCATCTTGTTCCGGGTTAGCGTTCCGGTTTTATCGGTGCATAAGACAGTAGCTGAACCAAGTGTTTCAATAGCCGATGGTTTTCGTGTTAAAACTTTAGTCTTTGACATCCGCCATGCGCCAAGTGCCATAAAAATGGTAAGAATAACAGGGAATTCTTCGGGAAGCATAGCCATTGCCAGAGTTATGCCTGCCAGGAATCCGTTTAGAAGGCTTCCTCTGCTGATAGTATAAACTACTACTACGAGAATGCATAGGATAGCTGCAATTATTGTAACATTTCTAACCAGAATGCCCATCTCAAGTTTAAGTCGGGTTGGTTCTTCTTTTACCCCCTCAAGTGCCTTGCCTATTTTTCCTATTTCAGTATTAATACCTATGTTGGTTACTACTGCAATTCCATTTCCCTGTACAATCATAGATCCTGAAAAGACAAATGGCAGATCGTCACCACCGGGCTGAGCTATCTTTTCAACTCCGTCCCAATCGTTTTTTCTTACAGAGACAGGTTCTCCTGTAAGCAAAGACTCATCGGCTGTTAAGTTTACTGAATTCAGAACAGCAGCATCTGCTGGTACTCTGTCGCCCTCCTGAAGTATTATAATATCATCTTTTACAACTTCAAATCCGGCAATTCTTGCTTCGACGCCATCTCGTATTACCAGAGCCCTGGGGCTCGCAAGGTCCTTCAAAGCATCAAGAGCTTTTTCAGTCTTCTTTTCCTGATAGAATTCAATCCCCATTATAACAAAAACAAAACCCAGAAGCATTAATCCCTCCTGAATATCGCCCAGCACCATATATAAAGTGCCGCAGGCAACCAGAAGAATGAACATAGGTTCCTTAATTACACCTAATCCGATTGCAAAGAAATTCTTGGGTTTTGAGGAAGGTAGTGTATTAAACCCTTCGACCTTCTGTTTTTTCTTAACCTGCTGTGTAGTTAACCCTTTATACTTTTCGGATTTTATGTCAAATTTCATCTATAGTTATTCTTTTTTAGGTCTCCTTAGAAATCTGCTCAAGTTCTTTTTTAATGAGAAACTCATTATCAGAAAGAGAGCTGCAAAGAGGAGGGTAATGTGAATTATTGGACCCTGGTGGTAGCCCCAGAATCCAACTGCCCAGATTATTACCATGAACAGTGCAGCTATGAATAGTGTTTTTGACATAATTTAAAGTTCTGATTTAGAAAACAGAGTTAAAGGTATTCTCTAATGACTACCCACTTATTACACAATTCTTTATCTGTGTTGTATTATTCACACATTTCCACTTCGACTATATGATCCTTATGGTCGTCAGTCAGGATAATAGCTTCTTCATTTCGCAGAGTTCCATCGAGAGTAATGCGCATTTTTATTTTGATGTCATGTAACTGAATTATACTAATATGATACATTGTTTCCCCAAACCTGTAGTGTACCTTAAACTCTCTCCACTCTGCAGGAAGACATGGCCTTATATGCAGTTTATCTGCTTCGAGCCTTAGTCCCAGAAGTGATTCAATTATAAGCCTGTACATTAATCCTGCAGATCCTGAATACCAGGTCCAGCCACCTCTTCCGATGTGAGGCGAAACGGCATATACATCGGCAGCAACAACATAAGGTTCTACTTTATAGACAGTTATCTTCTCTTTAGTGGAAGTATGATTTATTGGATTAATCATCGACAGATATTCCCAGGCCCGCCGGCCATCTCCTAATCTGGCGAACGCCATAGCTGCCCATATAGCTGCGTGGGTATATTGTCCGCCATTTTCGCGAACTCCCGGGACATAACCCTTTATATAGCCAGGATTCAGATCTGACTTGTCGAATGGTGGTTCCAGCAGCTGGATTATATCATCTTTCCGACGTACTAGGAGCTTATCAAGGGATTCCATAGCCATCAGGGTATGGTTGGCTTCACCTGCGCCCGATAATACTGACCAGCTTTGTGCAATGGAATCAATTTTGCATTCCTGATTTGAGGAAGCTCCGAGAGTCAAGCCGTTATCGAACCAGGCTCTCAGATACCATGCGCCATCCCATCCGTTCTTTTCAATATTAAGGCGGAGGGTAGCAGCTTCTTTTTTACACTGCTCAAGGAATTTCTCATCACCCTGATTATGTGCAACTTTTGCAAATTGGGTAAGCACTTCATAAAGGAAGAACCCGAGCCAGACGCTTTCTCCCTTGCCCTGTTTCCCAACCAGGTTCATCCCGTCATTCCAGTCACCTGTTCCGATGAATGGAAGCCCATGTTTTCCAAACCTGAGCCCTTTAATTATTGCACGCTTGCAATGCTGGTAAATGCTGGCAACATCATCAGATCTGTTTGGAAGGTCGTAATAGGAGTCATCATCATCGCTGACAAGACGCCCATCGAGGAAAGGCACCCGCTCATCCAGAATTTTTGTATCACCTGTATGAATTACATAGCGGCATGTTACAAGAGGCAGCCAGAGATAATCATCCGAGCAATGAGTACGAACACCTCTTCCGGATGGCGGATGCCACCAGTGCTGTACATCACCCTCCCTGAACTGACGACTTGCGCAAAGAAGTAAGTGTTCGCGCACTAGGTGTGGTGAGACATGAATGAGAGCCATTACATCCTGCAGCTGGTCGCGGAACCCGTATGCGCCACCTGACTGATAGTATCCGCTTCTGGCCCATATCCGGCATGCCAGCGTCTGGTACATGAGCCAGCCATTGGCAAGTATATTAATTGACTGGTCAGGGGTTTCCACCTGCACTGTATCAAGAGTATGTTTCCAGAATTTCTTAACATCCTCTAGCGCTTTATGAGCAGCAGATGATCCTTTGAATCGCTGCAAAATACTGGCAATATCATCTTCATTATTGCCGGCTCCAAGTCTGAAAATGATTTCACGTTCCTGATCTTCATCCAGTTCAAAGGATATCTGTATGGCAGCACATGGATCTAAAGCTGCTCCTGTCTTACCAGACAAGTGTGAATTAGTCATTGCAGCCGGATTTCCCAGATTCCTGTTACGACCAATGAATTCAGTCCGGTCGCAGCTTATTGTGCTATATGCATCGTCAGTCTGAAAAAATGCAATACGGTTTGCGAATTCTGTGTTGAACGGGTTTCGGGCTAATATTGCACCGGAGGATTGATCAATTTCTGTTGTGATGTGCATAGTAGATTTGGGACGCAAATCGCCAAGAACCCACTCGGCATAACCAGTTACAGATAACTTCCGCATTCTTCCTGAAACATTCTTCAGTTTCAGCACCGAAAACTTAAGCGGGCCATCGAGGGCAACATAAACACATAATTCTGACCGTATGCCATCCTCTATATGTTCAAATACGCTATATCCGAAGCCATGTCTGCTTATATAAGGGGTTGATCCGCAGCTTGGCCGGGGAGTGGGTGACCAGAAATCGCCATCCTCTTCGTCGCGTATATAAAATGATTCCCCTCCTGTATCGCTAACAGGGTCGTTATGCCAGGGAGTAAGACGCATCTCATGAGCATTTTCGGTCCATGTATAAGCATTTCCATTCTCCGACACAACCGTTCCAAAATGAGGATTTGCCAGTACATTAACCCATGGAGCCGGTGTTACATGTTCACGTGAGGTTGTAATTACATATTCTTTACCATCAGGAGTGAATCCACCTGTACCGTTAAAGAAAACAAGGTTGTTTTGTGGCGGGGTTACTTTTTCCGGAGAATGATTGCGGGATGTACGGGTTTTGTTAAACGGGGTGATAGGTAATTCGGCAAAGGTCCGGCGATTAATCTGCTCAGCCAGTGTTCCCTTTGTGTCGGATATGATTGCCCTGGCTACGGTCTGGAAAAGGATCCGGTCTTCATTCGATATCTGATCCGCAAGGCGGATGAAGATTCCACCTGGTCGGTCTATAATATTAGCTTCAATACCCGCTGCAATAAGGCCCATCATCTGATCCTGAAGCAGTTGTCTGTATCCGGCATGATCCTCATTCCATATTACCAGGTCAACCTTGAGTCCTTTTAATCGCCAGTAGGCGTGTGCCTGCACAAGTTGACGAACCAGGTTAATATTAGCAGGATCCTCAATCTTCAGCAACACGATAGGCAAATCACCTGATATAGAGTAACCCCACAGACCGGATTGTCCGCGGCGGTTTTTTATCAGGATATTCTGAGCAGCCCGCATTGAAGAATTAGCATAAATTATTGAGCTCGCAAGACGGCCATAGAGTTGAGCGTCGGCTTCAGAGGCATTTATTTGCCTTAAAACTACCTGGCTATATGTCCAGGCTAATTCAAACACCCTGTTTGTCATACGCCTGTCTTCATACTTTTCAACGAGGCTCAAGGCTGCTTCACGAGTTTCAGCAATACCGTTAACCATATCAATCTTAATTGATTCTTCAGGGCCAAGTATGAATTTAAATCTTATTGCAACTATAGGATCCAGAACAGATCCCTGGCTTCCGGTAAGAGGATCAGAATTTGTCATTGCCTGCGGTGAGACTACACTGTTTCCACGACCAATGAATTGCATTCGATCTGTTTCATAGGAAACTTCTGCTTTCTCAGCTCCATGCATTGTCATCAGATGAAACATCCATGGAACTTTTTCATCAACTGAACGGGGCCTGCGGGTACAAATTATTGTCTGACGGCTACTGATAATTTCAGTCTGAACAAAGAGGTTACTGAATGCAGGGTGTATTGCATCGGCCGCTGCTGATGTAAGTACAACTTCTGCATAACTAGTAATGTCGATTGTTTTTCGCGTTTTGGAACGGTTAGTTATATGAACTCTTCTAAGTTCAATATCGTCTTCCGGCGAAACAATAATCTCGGTATGAGTATCAAATTGCTTATCACGACGACGGTACTCAGCACGGCCTTTGGAGTATATTGCTTCATAGTAGTCGGGTCGCTTAAGTGAGGGCTGAAATGAAGTTGACCAGAAATCTCCGCTATTCAGATCACGGATGTAACAAAACATACCCCAGTTATCGCATGTGGAATCTTCTCTCCAGCGTGTTATAGCAGTGTCATTCCAGTAACTATATCCACCACCGGCATTTGTAACCATTACATTATACCTGCCATTTGACAGCAGATGCACTTCCGGCTTTGGAGTATCAGGGGTAGAGATCACTCTTACAGGCATTTCAGGACTACCTGAAACCACCCGAATGTCGGAAATCGCTGCTGAATATGAGTAAAATGCCGTTGCTTTAGGAATCCTCTCCTGCAGAAGAAGCATAGCTGACTGCAAGAGAGGATCTGATTCGAATCGTTTCTGCATCGGACGGTTAAGTATCAGATATGACAGAGAAAGAAGACTCATTCCCTGGTGATGTGCCATGAATGATTGAATAAGCGACTTAGATTGACCACGAGCCAGTCGCGAAGGAGTATAGTCAATAGCTTCGAAGAAACCAAATTTCCCTATAAAGTTCTCATCAGCAAGCCGCTCAAGGTTTTTGCAGGCTTCTTCAGGCGACACCATCAGAGCGAGCATAGTGGCATATGGAGCAACTACCATATCCTCTGATAGTCCGCGTTTGAGACCCATGCCCGGTGCTCCAAAAGCCTTGTACTGATAATTTTGATTAACATCGACCATGTTATAACCTGATTCGGAAAAACCCCATGGAATGCCACGCTGACGGCCATATTCAATTTGCCTGGTGACAGCCGCTTTATAAGTCTGATCGAGAAGTGTGTTTTCATAAACCGGCATAACAAGCAGGGGCATAAGATACTCGAACATCGAGCCACTCCATGACAGAAGGACAGGATCACCCTCTGTTGCCGTTAGCAAACGACCCAAAGCAAACCAGCTTTCCTGCGGTATTTGTCCCTGAGCAATTGCAATAAAAGTACTGAACCGGGCCTCAGACGCCAGAAGATCGTAATAGCCCGGATCCTGCCGGCGTTCGTTTACATTGTAACCAATCGACAGCAGGTGCCTCCATTTATTATACAGAAAATCATACTCGATAAGTGTAAAGGACACTGACTTTAAAGCAAGAGTATCAATAAACCCGATTCTCTCAAGGGCCCTGCGAACTGCTAAAGTGACACAATTTGAAAAATCTTCTGCCTGTATAATAGGTGTTGACTGATCCGAAGCTAAGTCACTTATATCCTGTAATTGCGTGATATCCAACAATGAAATCTCACGCAGCGTAGGAATATCATTGAAATAGGGGAAATTAAAAAGGTTGGAAGTTGATGCCGGCAGCAAGATCCATGGTGCAAGAAATCCAAGTTCATCGCGGAAGGAAAGACATTGCCTGTGAAGTGAGTTTGCCCACCATGTGGCTTTATTGTCAGGATCTGAAGTAAAAAATTCAGTAATTTCAAGGGAGGAAGCTGTTAACTGAACCAGCCGTTGATAAAATGTAAGAAGCGAGGAAGATTGAGAATTGATATTAACTTTAAGCTCCTTTCTGATCTTTAACACCCCGGTCAATGCTGTTCCTTCTGTTAGCCCTTCCAGAATTCTAAGTGTATCATCTATAGCTCCAAATACTTCAGGTGAGATAATTCTGTGATCAGGAAGATCAAGTAGCCCGGGTTTCAATACCATCAGATAGCCGGCAAGATTTCCGCTGTCAACAGATGAAATATAAGCAGGCTGAAGTGGTTCCAATGATAAGGTATCGTACCAGTTATAGAAATGTCCTCTGTACCGTTCCAGTCTTTCCATCGTCAGCAATGTCTTTGATGTCCTTTCAATTAGCTGACCGGCAGGGATATACCAAAAATCATACGCTGATAAATTTGATAGTAGTGCGAGTCCTATATTTGTTGGTGATGTACGATGAGCAATGGTTGGAACTGGGGTCTCCTGAAAGTTATCAGGAGGTAGCCAGTTATCTTCAGGTCCGACAAAAGTCTCGAAGAATGCCCAGGTTCTACGGGCAATTTCGCGAAGAAAGAAGATCTTAGAATCGGAAAGTTTTACATTTGGAGAACTTGTTGTAAGGCTAATCCACCATGCAGTAAACGGGGATGCAATCCATATTGCCGGTATTGGCCATATCAATGCAAGCATTACAGGTTCTGTAAACACGATTGTCACTAAAGCAACAAATGCAATGAATGGAGCAAACCACATTGATATGTATATTCCCGGAATATTCTGTCTTCCGTCGGGAACCATGTTTCCACCAAGGTTCCATTCAAGCAGTCGTTTGTGTGAGATATTTAACCTCCATAGAGTGCGTAGAATAGCGTCAATGCTGTAATATGCTTCATAAGGCAGGCAAGCCAGCATGAAAACAGCCTGCGAAAATCGTCTTCCTGCTGAACGAAGAGATGCTGTTACATGCTGCCGGGGCAGAACATCCTCGTTTTTATTAAACGCATCAAGCACGGATATAATCAGCGATGGTATTAATATTATTCCTATAACGGACATTGTCCAGAACCATGCCTGTTGCAGGAATGACCATCCAAGCAGTAAGAGGATTGTTAGTGCAACAGGAGTAATACTGCGCCTGAGGTTGTCGAAAATTTTCCAGCGTGACAATGCTGAAAGGGTATTTTTTTGTAAGCTCCCATCAAGTTTGGGAACCCTGTGGAACAACCATCTTGTTATCTGCCAGTCGCCACGTATCCATCGGTGCCGGCGTTTAACATCTGTCATGTAGCTTGAAGGATACTCCTCAAATAGCTGCACATCACTTATCAGTCCGGCACGTGCAAAGCATCCTTCAAGAAGATCGTGACTAAGGATCTTATTTTCCGGAAAGCGTCCATCGAGCACCTGTCTGAAAATATCAAGATCATAAATCCCTTTCCCGATGAATGATCCCTCACCGAAAACATCCTGGTAAACATCTGATACTGTTCGGGTATAAGGATCGATACCCGGCTCACTTCCATACAAATGTGCATATTGTGACATACTTGTTACAGGAAGGCTTACAGCAACCCGTGGCTGAAGAATCCCATACCCTTCAGTTATACGCTGTTTGGCAGGATCATATATTGCGCGGTTGAGAGGATGGGCCATCGTACCGGCAAACTGCCTTGCCGAGCCACGTGGAAGTTGTGTATCGGTATCAAGAGTAATTATGTACTTAACATTTGATAGTATATCAGTATTTCCGGTTATATGTGAAAAATGATCAGGTGAGCCATCTCTCAGGAAAGAGTTCAATTCCGTAAGCTTGCCTCTCTTCCTTTCATAACCCATCCACAATCGTTCACTTATATTCCAGCTGCGAGGGCGGTTGAAAAGGAAAAATGTTTCATTCTTTGTATCATTATATTTTTCATTGAGTTCATTAATCTTATGATCTGCAAATTGTATAAGTAGCTCGTCTTCAGGAAGAGTCTCATTATCAGCATCGCTGAAATCAGTCAATAAGGCAAAATGAAGGTTTTTATCCCTGTTTGCCAGAAACCTGACTTCCAGTGCCATAATTAGCTCCTCAATTTTCTGGATGGAGAGAAGCATTGCAGGAATAACGACAAGCGTACGTGATTCCTGAGGAATTCCGTGTGAAAAGTCCATTCGCGGAAGTAGCTTCGGGGCAGCCAGTATTGTAGCAAGCCAGTTCACAATAGGAACCGCAAGATGGCTTGAGCATAAAATCAGTAATATCCCCATTGGTATAAGTGGCCAGCCATGAACTCCTTCTGCATATGCTTCTGCAAGTAATCCTCCGGCTATTATTGCTGTAAGCAGTATTATCGTGCCTTCAAACAGGAGGAAATTATATTTGTAACCCAGGTTTCGAAGTGCTCTTTTAACAGAGAATCGTACCTTTACCATGCTTTCAAGCTCTGGCAATCCCTTATCGATGAGATAGAACCCTACATGTGTTGTTTTGTCGTTTTCTTCCTTTCCGGGCTTGTGTTTTTGTGCCAGCAATATTGCCTGTTTTGCTACTTCTACTTCAGATAGAAGAGATTTGCCGGCAAGTTTCTCTATTATATGACGATATCTGTCGCGTGTTGGAAAATCCATTTTGCTGTATGCTCTATACGGATCGCAGCGTAATTCATCTTCAACTGCGCTCATTGTTTCTACAAACTCCCGCCAGTCCATTGATCCCAGGAAACGGAGACTGTCAATGCTGTTACTTATAGAGAGCTGGTTTGCAGCCAGTTGTTGATTACCCATCTGCACCAGCCTCTCAATTGTAAGTCCCTCTTCTGCGAGATGGTTCTCAATCCATGTAAGGGGCAATGCCAGTGCATTACTTTGTCCCTGCAATCTTCTGGCAAATTCAGAAACGAATGCTGTAGAAATCGGCGGTTTTGATCTTGCCATATCTGACACTACAAGGATCAGATTTTTTGGGTCCTTTTCAGCTACTTCCATCATCTGGTCAGCCCATGAATTAGCTAAGCCCCTGTCAATGTTGCTGTCAGCTACCCGTTCTGCAATCCGGCGGAGGTTTTCTATCAGGGCCAGCCGCAGCATTATAGGAATTGCCCATAATTCACCTAATTTCAATGTTGTTACTGACTGATATGCTGAAACAAAACGGGTTAATCTTTCCGGGTCAATACGGCCATCACCATGAGATATTGTTTCCAGAGCAATGTCATAAACACGGGGAAGTCCTTTTGACAATCCTGTAAGAAGCCGGGGTAACTCTCTGCTGTAACCTTTTGGCAGATGTTTTTTGCCGGTATAAATGTGTTCTTCGATAAGATAAAAGTTGTCGAGTAGCCATTCCCCTGCAGGTGTAATCTCTTGTCCTGTCTTAACAGATTCAGTTAATAAATTATGGACTTCCAGCAATACAATCTCATTTTCGGACAGCCGTTTGAGGAGTTGCTGATCGGGCATGGTTTGAAGACCCAGTTTGTGTGAACCAGCAAGAGACCTTCCATGCACTTCCATCTGGTCGGCATTGAAGAGCTCAGAGCGTAATGGAGGTTTCCCGTTATTGTACTTTTTTGAGAAACCTTCTCCGAAAATTCCTGTCCTTAAATTGAGCAATGACTCATTGATCGCAGTGGTGTTTATCCTCATAATTCGTTTTAGCTACCGGAGACTAATCATAATGCGAATTTGCTTTAATAAATCAGGTATAGTCTTACATAACTTTTCGAAAACCTTATATTATTCACACATTATCAGAAAACTATCTGTAATCGACCACCCTTGGTTTTGATACTTCAAAATCTCTGAATCCATAATCGCTGGTCTTGTATGCATTTGACCTTAAGATATTGTAACCGTTTCCGGGGATGAAGGGGTAAAAAGAAAGTGATAACTGGAAGGTGTTGAATGTTAGATAGTTATTTTTTATAAGGATGCCAAAACCAAATATTGAATAGAGCTTGCTGTGAGATATTTGTGTTGACGCATTTCCAAGCATTCCCAGAGAGGTAAAAAAGTAAGGTCCAAAGTGAAAACCAAAAATGTTCCATGGTGAATAACTTTGTGTCTGAAGTGTTACAACTACCATTTTTGTTGCCGGATACTGCAGACTTTCAAATCCTTTCATATCTTCACGGAATGAAAGGTTATCAGAAGTAAGCGGGTTAATTCCGGTGATATAAACAGGTCTGATGAACTGCCTTATTTTCCAGTTACCTAAAGTCAGTAGTCTCGTAAAGTAATTTATACGGGCTATAATTACTCCCTGCTGAAAGCCTACAGCCGTTTTATAAGTTCCATATTCAATATGAGTGCTGAGGTATCCGAATTTGAAATAATTTCCAGATGAACCATTTAATCCAAAATATAACCTGTCATCCTGCTGGGTATCAAAGCCTAAAGTCAGACTGGCCGATCGGCCAACGGGAAAATCTTCAACCTTTCCATAATTAAAAATATAGTTATCCTGTATGTATTTTCTTGAAGTAATACCTATACCTGCAAAGTAGGTAACTCCCCTGTTGAAAAGATTTTCCTGAATTGACTCATTACTCCGATGCGGATAACTTGTGTTTATTAATCTTCCGGAAATAACAAAACTGCTTATCCGACCCTGGGCGGGATATCCTTTAAAGATCTGCCACGATTTTGCACCCCAGAAATCCTGGATGTTAGCCAATGAAGCTATGTACCGGATAGTATCTTGCCTGACATAGTTCTGAGCCAGTATCATCTGACCCATAAAAATTCCTCCGGCCCATTTTGCAAAAGGGGAGTAGAAAGTTCTTTCCAGGTCAATGCTTCTCAGAATATCATTATTTTCGAAGAACAAATACTTCAGGTTTGAGGTGACAGGTGAATAATAGGATCTTAGGAAATCATAGTTTGCAATCATTTCATTTTTGCCCTGGAGCTTGTATTGAAGACTCAGGCTAATGAACGATTTCCGGATATTGGGGACCTGATAGCTGAACCTGGTGATACTATAATCTTCTGTTCTGTTACGGAATATCTCTGCCTGAAGCCTGTTACCCAATCCCGCAAAGTTGACATCTATTAGTCCGATATTTGTGTATGAACCGGACATACTGAATGCAGGGACTATGCTCCAGACATCAGAAACGCGAATGTAAACATCAACAGAATCTTTGTTTCCGGCAACAGGTGCTGAATATAGATAGACATCCCTGACATATTCCTGCGATCTGATTATTCTTATAGATTCATTTACCAGAACGGAATCGTATGGAGAATCTTTTTTAAACAATAAAAGGTTCTTAATAATTCCGGGAACTGTTTTTACGTGCAGATAATTTCCTGCCTTCATCAGAAGAACCTTTGGATGCTTTGAGGTGTCGCGAAGATCATACCCGAACGGATCCAGGGTTGTAATAAGAATTTCTCTTACAATTTTACCCTCCGGTAAACTAATAAGTTTTGCTTTACCCTTTATTTTTTCTTTAGAAGAGCGGCGAGGCTGCGGAATAACAGATTTGAAAAATGTCTGATGAATTAAACTTGTTAGTTTTGATTTTTTTGAATAGGCTTCAATTGCCTTGTAGTTAAGTGAATCACGTATAATTTTAAGTGAATCAGTTTCGGCCCTTAAGGAATCCTTTTCGGTTTTTAAAGAATCACGTGCAGTTTTTTCCTCCTGAGCGCTTAGCTGCAAGCAGAGTGGAATTATTAAAAGTATTAGAAAAAGTAATCTGCGATGCATTGCTTTGGAGTTTCATTACCTGTCTCATTATCTGATTATTTCAGGTTTTTTTTGGCCTTGGCTATAGAATCCTGCTTTGCCTTCTCAGCTTTTTCCTTCTTTCTGAAGAAGCCTTTAAAAAGAAAATTGCTTTTGGCTGCTTCCATATTTTCATCAAGTCCTTTACTGCTTTTTCTGAGATTAATAATTGTCTTGTTTATATTCTCAGATATTGTTGAGTCGCGGATAAGTCTTCCGAGTGTTCCGTTACCCTGATTTATATTAGTCATTATCTCTGCCAGCTGCGTAGCTGTTGTGTTCAGACTTATTATGATATTATCCATTTCCACAGGTTCTACAGAAGCAAGATATTCACCGTCTTCTACCATTGCAGCATCAGTAGTGCTCTGAGTAATAATAAGAACACGATCGCCGATTATACCTTCAGACCCAATTGCAGCAATACAATCAGTTTTAATAAATTTCTGAGCACTCTTTTTAATAAGCAAATCGACTTTAACAGTTGTATCGTTTACTAACTCAATATTGCCGATAGTTCCGATATTGATCCCAGAAAAACGAATGTTGTTTCCAACCTGCAATCCGCTCACATTATAGAATTCAGCTGTAAGCTCAAATACCGGATCGAACAGGTTTTTCTGTCGGCCTATCAGGAATATTGTAATTATGAAGAGAAGAAATCCTCCGGCTACAAATAGTCCTAGCCGTATCTTGAATTTGGGTGAGTGTGATTCCATTTTGTTTAATTTGATTTTGTTAATTTGAAAATTACTTGAAGAAAGATTTTATAAACGGATCGTCAGAATTTTCAAAATCCTTCAGTTTTCCTTCGGTATATATTTCACCTTCATGCAACATAATAATTCTGTCAGCGGTGGTGCGTGCACATTCTATATCATGGGTAATTATAAGCGATGATGTTTTATACTTCTTCTTAACATCATTTATAAGTGTGCTTATTTCGTCAGATGTAACCGGATCAAGGCCTGTTGTTGGTTCATCATAGAGCATAATCAGGGGATCAACAATAATTGTCCGGGCCAGACTAATTCTTTTGCGCATTCCCCCGGACAATTGTGAAGGCATTTTATCAATGGCATCACCAAGCCCGACATTTTCAAGTACCTCAATAACCTTCTCATTAACCTCTTTATTTGTCAGTTTTTCTCTTATCCTGCGCAAAGGGAATTCCAGATTCTGCCTTACGGTCATAGAATCATATAATGCTCCGCTTTGAAAGAGAAATCCGATTTTTTTTCTTAGCTCACTAAGTTCTTTTCTGTCAATTGAATCGACTTTTTTCCCAAGAACATGAATTGTTCCGGCATCATGTTTTAGTAACCTTACAATGCACTTTATGAGAACTGATTTTCCAGATCCTGATTTTCCCAGAACTACCAGGTTTTCTCCGTTATTGAGTTTCAGTGAAACATTTTTCAGGACCTCCTGTTTATTGAATCCTATTTTAAGGTCATGAATTTCGATCATGGGTCCCTGATGTGTATCTACTGTTTCAGGACTGATGTTCAGATCTTCTTTTGAGTTCTTCATAGCAGCATGTCGGTTATCTGAACAGCCATCATGTCGACTATGATAACCATCAGAGATGAAACAACTACTGCTGAGTTTGCGGCAATACCAACACTTTCTGTACCCCTTCCGGCGGTGTAGCCCTTATAACATCCTACAATTCCAATTACTGCTCCGAAAACAACAGATTTTATAATAGCAGGGAAGAAATCAATAAAGTCGAGTGAGCCGAAAGCCTGCGAAATAAAAAGGACGAGACTTACATTTCCTTTTATATTTACTCCTGCCCAGCTTCCCAATAGACCGAATGCATCGGCAAATACTACAAGCACCGGTAACATAAGTGTGGTTGCGAGCACACGTGTAACTATCAGGTATTTAAACGGATTAGTTGCTGATACTTCCATGGCTTCTATCTGCTCTGATACTTTCATGGAACCTAATTCGGCTCCTATGCCCGATCCTATTTTCCCTGCGCATATCAAAGCTGTTACAACCGGACCAATTTCTCTCAGCATCGATACTGCAACCATTCCGGGCAGAAGTGTTTCTGCTCCGAATTCTGCAAGGGACGGACGTGTCTGAATAGTAAGCACAAGGCCCATAATTGCACCTGTTATGGCAATAAGCGGCAAAGATCTATAACCGGTCTGAAAGCATTGATTCAGGAATTCTTTCATCTCAAAGTGAGAAGAAAATATTTCCCTGAATATTCTTGCAATAAAAAGAGACATGTTTCCTATGTCGGTCAGAAAGGATTGGGCGACGCCGGCACGAACAATAGTTTTTTCACTGAGCTTAATTGACTCATTTTCAGCAAATATTTTTGCCTTTTTTATCGGGTCTGAATATCTCATGTTTTATTTCTGCAATGTTTTATTTCTTCTTGATTTTGATCTTGAATATTGATAATTCAGGCATAGTGTCACCTAATAAAAAGCCCCATGGTTTAAGTGGTTCAATACTGTCGCAGATAAGCTTGATTATAGCTGTGAGGGGAATAGAAATGAACATACCCGGTATGCCCCATAGAGCACCAAAGGCAAGCACAACCACAATCGAAACCAATGCATTGATTTTTACCTTTGACGCGACAATAAGCGGAACTATAAAATTATTATCAATAAGCTGGATTAAATAGTATGCAATTAGCACATATAATGGATATACTGTCGAATTTTTTGTTACCAGGGCAATTGCCATAGGCAGGGCCACAGCAACGATTCCCCCGAGATATGGTATTAAATTGAGGAGGGCACCAAGTATGCCAAGCAGTACTGCATATTCAATTCCAAGTAAGAGGAGTACGCTTGTATTGAGCACAGCAATAATTACAAGTTCAATAAGCAATCCGGAGAGATACTTCTGAATAACTGATTTTGTTTTGCTTATTACCAAACTAACGTCTTCACGGTTATCAGCGCCAAATGATCTTTTAAAAAATTCAACCAGAAGTGGCTGATAAAACAATATCATAAACATGTAAACAGGAATCAGGAGTATCACTACCAGGGCATTACCTACATTCAGCAGAGTATTTCCGATTGCGGCACCGCTTGTATTAATAAGTTCGCTCTTTGTTTTTGCAATCCATTCCAGAATTTTCTGCGGGCTAACATTGAAATATCCTGATGCCCATGTAACTATTTCGTTTGTATATCCTGTAAATTTCTCTACCATTTTTGGCCATGAATCGCTGAACCGGACTATCTGTGAAATTATGAAGGAGCCAAATGCAAATATTACAATGATTGTTAGTATCAATGTAATAATTATCGCAATTACTCTGTTAATTTTTAATCTCGTTAACAGGTTTACAACCGGATGCAAGACTATTGCAATAATAGTTGCGAAAATAATGGGGAGGATAATTGCCTGCGCAATGTACAACATTGAAAACAAAGCAAACATCCCAACCAGAATAAGGGATGTTTTTGCATAAAAGGGTAATTTGTGCGGGGCTTCCATTATATTTTCTTGATAGAAGTTCAGCCCTGATCCTCATCGTCATCCGGTTTCTTTCCGGAAAATGATGAGATGAGCCGTTTGATTGAATTCCGGATACTATCGCCCTTAGTTGTAATTACTGTTGCTACACCAGCTTCAATCAGTGTCCCAAGCAACCTTTTAAAAGGATTAAGTGTTGACCCGACAAACATCCTCTTTGATAATATTCCTACACCCAGACCTGCAGCTGCATTAAGTACATTGGATGCAAGATCGGGAGAGGAAACAACTTCTTTAAAGGTGCTCTTTAGAATATTTACAGGCCTTAAGCTTTCACGGACATTAATGAACTCCTCTTTCATTGATTGTACCTGAAGCGATTGTTTTTGCTCAAGGAGCCGGATTTCATCCCTCAGTTCAGCTATTGTGCTTATCTTTTGCATTGCAGTTTATTTTAGAACCTGTTTTATTATTGAATTGCCAACCCTCTTTTTGAGCCATTTGTGCATAAAGAAGTAAAGAACAAAGCCGATAATACCATAAAAACCCGATACAATCAGAAAACCGTGCCAAGGCTTTCCGAGTATATCGCCCAGCCAGAAAGCAAGCCCCAGAGAACCCATAAGAAGGAACATGAAAATTACCGTGACTGCAATAGTCCGTGAGACGAAAGTTGAAGCCACTGCTGATGATCTGTCTATCGCCCTTAGCTTTAATATTTCAAAGGTCGTTTTGCCATATTCTTCAGCAGTATCTATCAGGTTCTCAAATGAGCTGTTTTTGTCTTCCATGATTTGAATTCTGGATTGTTATGCTGTAGCAGATTTTACATCTTTTTTAACTTTCTCCGCTTTTTCCTTTAAGTTTTCAACGTCTTCTTTCACATCGTCATATTTATCGCTGAGAGTGTCAAGAAATTCATTGAATTTTTCTGTTAAGCCTTCAGTATAATCCTCGCTCTTTTTAACAATTTTTTTTCTGGTTACTGTTCCTTTATCGGGAGCAAATAAAACACCTAATAATGCGCCTGCAGCAACACCCGCCAGCAGACCTAATAATACTTTTCCTGTGCTCATAATTTTATTTATTAATTTGTTTAAGTTAAAATAGCAGATAGTTATAGGACTTTTCTGCCTTGAAGAAGTCTCACTACTATTGCTATAACGGCAATAACAAGTAATACATGAATAATACCGCCAGCACTATAACCGATAAATCCGATTGCCCATGCAATAATTAATATTACTGCGACTACATAAAGTAAATTTCCCATGATTTCAATTTTTTAGTTAATAAATATTTAATACATACTTGTTTAAAAAAAATAGTTACAGATAGTTATTAGACCCTTCTGCCCTGAATAAGTCTCAGTACTATTGCTATAACGGCAATTACAAGAAGCACATGAATTATTCCACCAGCACTATAGCCGATAAAACCGATTGCCCATGCAATAATTAATATTACTGCGACTACATAAAGTAAATTTCCCATGATTTTAAGTTTTTAGTTATTAAATAATTACGTTACAAAGATCATAAGACACATAAGGGGAACTATTACATAACTATTGGAATTTGTTATAAGATTCACACATTTCAAAGGTTGGAAGAGGGATAATTCACTTCGTGTCATTTGCCCTGCGGGCGTCATTTGGCTGCGCCGTCATTTGTTGCCATTAGTTGTTTTACTATTAAATGACAATTGAATAACTACTGAATGACTATCGAATGACCATTGAATGACTACTGAATGACATCAAACTTATGCCTTACGCCTGATTTTCCTGATCCTGTATTTTCCAGGTATGGTTCTTCTTTATATATAGAGGTTCTTCTGCTTTGACATAGGCGCGTATGATAGCAGCGACAGCTAAAAGGGGCAGCAGGTGTATCGAATTCCCGGCATTAAAGAGAAAAAATCCTGTTAACCAGGCAATAATAAGAATTGCTGCTACTAAGAAGAGTAAGTTGCGCATGGTATTAAGTATTTGCTATTCGTATCCGCTTTTAATTATAGTTGAGGTCATTTTAAACCGTTCATTGGCTTTTATGATATTTGTTCTGTGTGCAGGGATAATAATTGATTCTCCCATTTCAAGAAAATTTGATTCGCCATCAATTACGATTTCTGCCCTTCCATCAATAATCTGAACAAAAGTATCGAACGGAGACGTCTTCTCAGATAGTTCTTCGCCTGAATCAAAAGCCTCAGCTGTCACATTTCCGGTTGACTTTTTAACAATAGTCTTGCTTACAACTGAATTGGGTGCATATTCTATTAACTCAACAATAATGAATGCTTTTGATTTTTCCATATCCTGATCATCCATCTTCTATATTATTTAATTATCAGAACATATTAATTTCCAGCCTGATTTCTACTTTTTACTGAATATCAGAACGGCACCTCCAACCAGCATTATCCCTACTCCAACATATGGAGACCAGTCAACCCTGTGAGGCTTAGATGCGGTGATCTTAAGTGAACCAATATCTACAACTTTCTCCCGGGTAAAGTATTTAAAACCGGTTATCACGGTAAATATTAATCCGATGATAATAATTGCGATTCCTGCTTTTTTCATGGTATTAAGTATTATCAGTTTAAAAATTTTATTTTAATTGTTCCGAAGAATGGTTACAGCCTGAGTAATTGTGTTCTTGATCTTAAGTTTGCAGTTTGTTATGCTATTATTTGTTCAACTGATTCTTATGGTTTCGGGAGATTGAAAACATCAGTCGTAAGTACAATAACTTCACCTGGTGATTGTAGTTCAGGGCCATATTCAGCAGTTATGAATATTTTAACAGGTTTGAAAGATGATTTTGTTTCAAAATCGGCTTTCAGATTTTTTGACAGGAAGCTGGTTTTTGTTCGTACCTGTCCGATGTTTTTTGTTACGCCTTCATCTGTTAACATCCATACCACATAAGTATTCTTCGAAGGAGTGAGCCTTCCTGCCTCTGACAGATTAGTTATCTGAATTTTCATTATATAGTTGTTATACTTGTCTTTGTTTACAGTTACTGAGCCTCTTGCAGCAGGGACAATAGCCGACTTTAAAAAATCTGCCTGAGCAGAACACAGGCTGAATGAAAATATCATTATTATTCCTGCAAATGTCATGATGACATTTTTGGTTAACCTGTTTAGTTTTATTGTTTCCATCTTTATAATTTTTAGAAATTTTATTTTTAGAATCTGTAGGTTATGCCGAATTTTCCACCACCATTCCACGCATTATTACCTCCAAACTCAAGGTTCAAACCGAATGTGTTACTGAAAAAGTATCTTCCACCGATCTGAGCTCCCAAACCAGGCTTCGACATATTGCTGCCAGAGTAATTTGATGGTGATGACCAGAAATAAAAGCCAAGGTTTAATCCTGCATAGAAATCCCAGTTGCCTGGAATTTCGAGTATCCTGTTGAAATGATAATTTCCATTACCCGAAAACCCAATTATCGAGTGGTTATAAGTATTCCTGTTATATGATCTGAAAGATGCTTCCAAACCAAGAGTTATGTCATGCTGAACACCAAAATCCAATCCGACATATACAGGAATACCCCAGCCTGAAAATCCTACACCTGCATTAAGCTGGGTGTTGCCGCGGTCGGTTGAGTTTTGTGCTCCTACTGTGAAAATAGTAATTACTGTTAAAAGAATAATGAGACTTAGTTTTTTCATTTTGTACTTATCAGCCATTTAAATAATTTCTTAAATATTCAGATACAAAGTTCATTCATGATGCTGTACCAACTATTACATTACTTTAGAAAATAGTTACAACATTCACACATTTTGTTTAAGAAGTCGTGCAGGTCGTATAAGTAGTGCAGGTCGTGCAGGTCGTGCAGGTCGTGCAAGTCGTCAAAGACCGCATGACTGCAAGACCGCATGACTGCAAGACCGCAAGACCCGCACGACATCCCTGATAATGTGTGAATGATGTAACTCTTTTCTGTTATTATATAAAGCCGGTTGAAACAGCAACTTCTACCTTTGTCTGTCACATTTATTAAGACCAACTAATTTTGAATACAAATGAAAAAATATTTATTTCTTCTAATAATCGCTGTTACTCTGTCAGGTTGCGTGATAAATATGTTAACTGGACGGAAACAATTGAGTTTGGTACAGGAATCGGAGCTACAGTCGATGGGCTCAGGTGAGTACAATAAATTTTTAACTGAAAATAAGGTATTAAGATCCTCTGCCAGCAGAGATGCTGCAATGGTTGACCGTGTTGGTGCACGAATTTCAAGTGCAATTGAAAAATATTATACCGGTAAGGGAGAAGGATCAATTCTGAAAGGGTATCAATGGGAGTTTAACACAGTGGATAGTAAAGAAGTGAATGCCTGGTGCATGCCTGGTGGGAAGGTGGTTGTTTATACAGGATTATTGCCTGTAACCCAAAACGAAACGGCACTGGCTATTGTTATGGGACATGAGATTGCACATGCGGTTGCCAAGCATGGCAGTGAAAGAATGAGTCAGGCTCTGGTCCAGCAATTGGGAGGTCTGGCATTACAGGTTGCTATATCTGATAAACCTCAGGAAACGCAGAATCTGTTTTTACAATCCTATGGAGTTGGCAGTTCAATCGGAGCGATGTTGCCATGGTCGCGCCAGCAGGAAACAGAAGCTGATCAGTACGGTTTGATATTTGCAGCCCTGGCTGGTTATGACCCACGCGAAGCAATCTCTTTCTGGCAAAGGATGTCAGCATCTGGTGGTGCAAATCAGCCGGAATTTCTAAGCACGCATCCTTCTGATGCAACAAGAATAAGAAAGATAAATCAATTTATGCCGGAAGCACTGAAGTATTACACTTCACGCAATTAAGACCGCACTACCCTCTGATAACGTGTGAATTATGTAATATTTAGTAGAACTTATGTAAGGAATGACATCAATAATGATATCATCTTTGTTGTTTAGAATTATTTTAGGATAGTATGACAAATCAAAAATTTACAGTAAAATTTAAATCATGAAAAGAATTCTGATTATTTTCTTTTCATTGCTGACATTAAAGGCAGCAGCTCCTGATCTGAAATTATTAGTAATTGTCAAATCAGAACCTATTAAGATCTACGAAAAGCTTGTGGATGCAATTGTTAAGGTAGAAAGCTCTGGCGACACTATGGCGTTCAATCCTGACGAAGATGCCTACGGGGCTTTTCAGATAAGACCAATCAGGCTTCTTGATTATAACCAGAGAACCGGAAAGAACTATCAACTTGTTGATTGTTACAGATATAAGATATCAAAAGAGATATTCCTGTATTATGCCCACCAATCAGAATATCAGGATTTTGAAGTTATTGCGCGCAACTGGAACGGATCGGGTAAAATGACAATTGCATACTGGGATAAGGTAAAAGCAAATTTATAAGCGGACTCCCATAACTGTTATATCATCTGTCTGAAGCGGATTTTTCATCCAATCATTAAGTTTTTTTTCCAGTATTTCTTTTTGCCTTTTCATCGGTAATGAATGTATCTCCAATAATATAGTATAGAAGTGAGTACGTAAAAACTTTTTGTCATAATTCCCGCCAAACTGATCCTGGTATCCATCTGAAAACAGGTACAATACATCTCCTTTCTTACAATCAAGCTCGTTCATTTTAAACTGGCTGCGAAAATTATATGAAATACTGACATCCATAAAATCTGCTTTTATAATTTGTAACTTGCCACCACTTATGTAGATGAGATCACTCATACCTCCGGTATATTGTAATTTGTTGTTATGTCGATCCAGCACACATAAAGCTATCTCCATTCCGTCTGTTGTAGTTACATCTTTCCTGTTTTGTTGCATAGACTGAATAACCTTTTCACGCAATGCTGTTATAATTTCATCTGATCTTGTTATTCCATGAATATTTACTATTTCATTTAGTAATGTAATACCTAACAGACTCATGAAAGCGCCAGGGACCCCATGGCCCGTACAATCAGCTACAGCAAAAATAATCTTCTTATCTTTTTCAGTCATCCAATAAAAGTCTCCGCTGACAATGTCTTTTGGTTTGCTAAGTATGAAATTATCGGGCAACAGTTTATCCATCAGCTCTCTCGGAGGAAGAATCGCATTCTGGATATTACTTGCACACGTAATGCTGGAAGTTATGCTTGCATTCTTATTCTCAATTACATCGCGCTGGAGTTCAATTTCATTTTTCTGACAGCTTATTTCATATGTCCGTTCAGTAACTTTCTTTTCGAGCTTTCTTTTCTCTTCCAGAAATATTATTTCCCGTCTTTTAATATAAATGAAAATCACAATATTGATTAGCACAAAGCTTAATGCATAAAACCACCACTTCTTCCATAATGGTTTTTTAATAGTAATGTTGATTATCACAGGATTTTCCGAAACTGCACCATCTCCACTCGAGGATTTCAGAATGAAGCGGTAGTCTCCCTCAGGAATACGGTCATATGTAATGCTGGGGATTTTCGTAATTTCCGACCATTGATTATAACCTTCAAGCATATACTGATAGGTAACCAGTTCAGGATTTTTTAAACTGACACCGAGAAAATCAATCCTTATTTTGTGATTACCGGGCGGCAGAATGATCTTATTTCCTGTAGGATATATTTCTTCATCATCCACCTTTACCGAAGTGGTTCCAAGCAACGGAGCCTCTATCTGCTGAAGTTCCATTAACGGATTATATGAAACCAGACCTTTATCTGACCCAAACCAGATTTTACTGTCAGTGCTTATGTTTACTGCATTTGGATTGAACTGGAAGTTTTCTGAAATATTATCAAAGTATCGAAACGGTTTTACTGTTAAGTCGGTTGTATTTATCCTGCTCAGTCCTCCTTTATGGCCAACCCAGATATTATTCCTGTCATCTCTTATCAACGAATAGCAGTAGTCTGATAAAAGACCCTCTTTTGTTGTGATATTAAATATAGAGTCAGCTTCAACTATAAACACCCCATTCCCGTTCGATCCGATCCAAACCCTCGATTCATTATCTTCTGCAACCGGACCAAGTATTAATATGCCTGCGCCCGTGTTTACAGTCGTTTTACTGACTTTACCATTCTCTATAGTTGTAAGAGTTCCGCTATTTGTTGTTATCCATAAGATTCCCAGCCGGTCAAGAAAGATGCCTTTAATAAGATTCTGGGGTAATCCGCCCTGACTGATTGAATACCATTTTGCAATGTCAGCAGATATGCTAATGTTACACAGCCCCTTTTTTGTGCCAATCCATACCTGGTCATCTTTGCCTGTTATTGCGGTTACAGAGTTCTCCAGCGCGCCGCTTGCCAATGAGTATTTTGTTATTTTTTCATTTTCAATCTGCATCCTGAATAACCCATTTTTGTCAGTTCCGATCCAGAGTTCTTTTCCATCGGCTGAATATAAGGCTGAAACAGTGTCTTTTGGCAATCCACTTCCCTGTCTGTAAGTTTTAATTACTTTCCCCGTGTACTGATCTGTTTTGATCAAACCATTTTCTGTTCCAATCCATCTGTATTGATTGTCTGACCAGATTGCAAATACACCATTTGATGCTGATCTTTTATCAAATACAGATACCGAAAAAGGCTTAGGCGTTATCTGAGTTAAACCATCTCCGTAATTCCCGCTCCAGATACATCCTTCACGATCTTCGTAAACTGTTTTTACATTGTCAGTTGAAAATCCTGTCGATGTATTGTAAACTGTAGATTTGTATTCTCCGGAAGTACCGCGAACCAGTTTGATCAGCCCGTTTCCAAAGGAGCATAACCATAAGTTCATACGGCTATCTTCAAGAATGTATTGAATTCCGCTGAAGTCGGATTGAGAATCTGTAAGGATTTTTGATACCTTAAATATGTTATTATTAAGACTTAGAATGAATATCCCATCATTCTCCGTTGCAATATAAAATCCTTTCCCGTCCTGTTTCCTTCTGATAGCATTAATTTTTGAATCGGGAATTTCATCTACCGGACGAACAGAGTCAATACTGCCATTATTATTAAGTATGCAGTATTTCAGACCTGAGCCCGTACCAATAAGTAAACCATTTTCATTTACGAAATCAAAGCAATAAATGTTTTGGTTTTCAATATCAGATTTACTTTCATCTGCAATTATCGGTTTATCTGATCTGAATATCCCATCAGCGAGAGTGCTTATCAAAATTGACCCTCCCGGACTTTTGCCAATATGAGTAACCGGACTTATTTTTCTGTCGGCCAAATCTATCTTATGAAATATTCTTCCGTCATAAAATGAAACCATCCCGTTGCTATGACCAAACCATAAGTTCTCACCGTCGATAAAACTGCAGGTAATAAAATTGAATGCGAGAGAATCATCTGTATTATATTGTCTGAACTTAAATCCATTGTATCGTGCTAATCCATCACCTGTTCCAAGCCATAAGTATCCGCGACTGTCCTGAACGATTGAATAGACATAGGGTTGTGTAAGGCCCTCTTCCGAAGTAAAATTGCGAAAAATGTAGTCCTGGGAATTTACACGAATTGCAAAAAACATGAAAACAATAATGACTGTTCCGATTCGCATAAAATATCTTTTTTTGTTCATTTACTTCATACGTATTTTAGGAGAATATACCGGAATACCTCCAAGAGGGATAACATAAAACGGGAGGGATTCACCGTATTGATTCCTTACAGCAATAACAACATTATTATTTTTAACCTGAGTTGACTGGTTTTTAGTAAACTGGATCTCAAGTGTTGAGTTCTTCTCCTCCTCGACTATCTGGAATTCTCTTTCTGTCCAGTTGTTTTCACCTGAAACATCGCAAAGAACTCCGTTCTTGGCAACAGAGAATATCCTTATAATTCCGTCATTATCCCAGTCGAAATTTGAAACTTTAATCGATATTGTTTTGTCATCGATGTAGGGGTATATCTGGCACACACTTTTCTGATTATCAGATAGTCGGAAATGATATTTATAGACGAACAGGTTGCCTCCTTCTACAGGTACATTATCGGTTGCACTGGTACTCAGAAAGTATTTGTATATATTGCCGTCATCACCTGAAACTCCCTGAGCTATAATTTTAAATACATGCCCTCCGAAGCGCTCAACATATTCACCTTCAAAAGGATTTATCGGCCCTAAGCTGTACCACTGTTTGTCGTATTTAGGTTCTGCCCCGAAAGACTTTGATAACAGAAGATTACCGCTTTTATAATTCCCTCTCGGACGAATACTTTGCGAAGCCGTATCAGTCCAGCAACTAACTCCACCATAAACAGAAAAGTTAACAATAGTATTGAATCCGCCTTTTAGTTCATCGAGATATCCTCCTGTATCAGGGTCATAAACACGTATATAGATTGGTTTGGTCTGCGATGAAGGTATGACACAGAAAAAGATCTGGGTGAAATCATCATCGCCCCACGATGTGACTGCATTCCCTCCGAAAGTTATAAGATATGGAATGTTTTCAACAACTTGAGGGACAGACTGTGAATGTAGACTCAGCTCTGCAATCAGAATAAATAATATGATGTAGACATATTTCATTATACTTTCTTGCTTTTAGTATTTCATAAGCATTATTTCCACGAATCCATCCAAAGTCTTATCAGCTTGTGCAACCGGTTTAAAAATAGAGCCGGACTGTTCAGCAGGTCTGCTTACAAAGGATTCAGTCTTGTTTCCATTATTTCTGAACCAGAAGCCTATTTCCTGTGCCCATCTCTCAGATTTTGATATTTTCATCTGAGAAAGATGGCCATCACTTTCATATACAATTATATTCATCCTCATATCTGAGTCTGACTTTAAAACCTTACTTATTTTATCGAGCAGGAGAGATGATGATTGTACAATTCCAGATTGATTGAGATTCAGAATGGGATTATCAGACTCCTTTACAGCTCCTTTCAATTGTGATTTCTGCCGGTCGGAAAGATCGTTCATTAAATACAATCTTATCCGCAGTACATCTGTCAGTTTCCATGCAGAATCAGGTTTTTCGGCAAACAGACCAGTTTCTTTCTTGCCTTTTATTTCAAGTTCCTGGTATGAATCTAATATTCTTATTTTTTTAATAACACATTTTAAGGGTACTATTCCTATGCTGTCTTTACTCCCTGCCAAACCAAGCCTGATTGAATATTCACCTTCTTTTTTAAATGTTTTGGTCATATATGCCCCGCCGGGCTTATAACCATCACCAAAATTCCACAGATAGTCAGTGGTTTTGAAATTCTGAAGATTCGTTCTAAAACCATCGAAAGACAATGGTTTTCCGGTAATTCCTGTATAGTTTGAATTTATGTATACCTGTTCGGCATCTTTAAGTTCTACATCATATTTAACATTTTCAGCAATCGCTTTTCCGGTAAGGTCGTCAATGATGTTAAGCAAGACAGAATATTTTCCTGGTCCGGGAAAGCAATGTTTTACCTCTGTGCCTGTAACTTTTAGCCCGTTGCCAAAATCCCAGATATAGGTAACCGGTATTGTATCGCTGAGATGATGCTGGTCGTCATAAAGTGTAAAGCAATAATTGTTTTCCCTGAGCGTATCGCATGATGTAAACCCGGCAGGAGTAGTGCTGAAGCTGAAGATATCATCCGTTCTGAGCCTGTTTGAAGAAAAATATCCCTTCTCAAAAGTTGAATCGGTAACTAAACCGAAATCATCGGCAGGTGAGTTAATAGCTGAATCGAGATGTACAGGGTTAATCCATATTCCGTTGATCTCCTGTGTGTAATACAGGTCTTTACCGCCTAAACCCGGATGTCCGTCGGAGGCAAAGAATAGTTTTCCATATTTCCCTGCACAGGGGAAGGATTCGCTTTTTGATGTATTTATAACCGAGCCCATATTTACCGGGTTTCCCCAGGCGCTGTTAATTAATTCACAGTAATAAAGATCCATTTTCCCATATCCCCCAGGCATGTCAGATGAAAAGTAGATTCTGTCTCCGTCAGGGCTGAGAGAAGGTGTGCACAGTGAATAAAGCTGATTGTTAAACTTAAAGGGTATTACATTGGTCCATATTCCGTTATTAAGTTCTGCCGAATATATGCCAAGTTTATTTGAAGTATCGTTCATGCTCCTGTAACTTATTTCAATTGAATTATTCCTTGAATAGTACATAGTATCACGGGTCGCATTGAAGGTTGCCGGACCGTCATTAAACCCGCTTGCTAATTCTTTCGAAAGCAAAACAGTCTGTTTCCATCCATTGCTGTCATTCCCTGGTACGTATACTATTTTGAAAAGTCTGTTCTGATCATTGCTATAGCTCACGAGCGAATTATCTCTGATATTCGAACAAAATACAATTCCGTCTTTGTAATATACCGGTGAAAATTCATCGTTTATTCCTGAACTGAACGTAACTCTTTTAACTATAAAACGCTGATTCTGTGAATGTAAATCAACTCTCAGGATAAGGAAGAAAAGAAGCAATATTGTGAATGGTTTGTTCATTTATATTTTAACTCTAATTTGATTATCTGTAATCATATATAAAATATTATTAGTTTTTGTTGTTTCTGTCCCCTTCCCAACCTTCCCCCAGGGGGGAAGGAGTAGGGCTTACCGCTTTACGGGACTGGAAAGGGGGTAGTTTAAAATTGTCTTGGCCCAATTACCTTTCGTGAATAACTGAATACATAATTCAATACGATTTCATGTGACCCTGATTTATAAGTTCCAAGTTTACTTAAATCGGTATCATATGAATATGAAAGCCTTAGCTGATCATTCAGCTGATACTGAAGCATTGCAATTATTGTATTGCTGCTTCTGTAACCTAATCCAAACCAGATCCTGTCTCTTAAAATGATCTGGGCATTAAAATCAACCTGCGGCGAATGGTTTGGTTGGTACTTAAGAAGGAAGGAGGGAAGCACTTTAACACCGTGACAAATATCGAAATACAAGCCTCCTGTTAAAAAGTAATTATATTCCGAAAAAAGGTTGACAGTTTTGTATTTGCCGGTCGCACTATTTAATTCATGACTAAACAGCATAGGAAGAGAGAGGCCAATAAAATACTTCCTGGTATAATAGTATGCACCAAAGCTAAAATTTGGCAAAACCTGTGTCACGGGAGTATTTAAGAGTTGCTGATCATTAGGATCTGTTGCTTTCAATTCATTCCAGGCCATATTATTGAATGAGGCGCCGAATCCCAATCCGAGTGCCAGCTTGCCATTGTGGAGTTCAGTTCTGTAAGCGTAGTTGGCTATTATTCTTGTTTCCCTGAAGATCCCATAACTGCTTCTGTCAATTACTAGTCCGAGTCCGATCCTGTCATTTTTAACAGGAGTATGAACCGATAACCCCTGGCTTTTTGGTGAGTCTTTGAATCCGACCCACTGATTCCTGTAAAATAGTGTTGCACTGAGTGCATTCTGGCATCCGGCGAAAGCAGGATTAATGGCGAGTAAATTGTTCAAATACTGATCAGATAAAGGATACATCTGTCCCTTAAGCTGAAACGGGACAAGAAGTATAAATATGCTGATAATTAATCTGTTCATTTATCTTGTTATTAGAATTGTTCCTTTTCTGATTGTGCCATTTTGAAGCCTGAGAACATACATATAGGTATCATTTGGCATTTGCCCGCCTTTATCATTCAATCCATCCCAGTCATTCAGGTAATTCCTGTTTCTGTATTCCACATTTCCCCACCTGTTGAAAACGACCAGCTCCACTTGCCCTGATAAAACGCTAATCATAAAAAAATCGTTTTTGCCGTCTCCGTTTGGTGTTATCACTGATGGTATGAACAGATCCTCTACTGTAATCCCGATATTCGCACTCGACTCACAATTTCCATTGCTGACTGTCCACAGGAAAACGTTTATGCCGTTTGAAAGACCTGTTATCGCAGAAGTTGGCGAATTAATGTTTTGTATGTATCCTGTGCCTGATACAAGTGTCCATTTACCTGTTTCGTTAGAATTCAGTTCTGACTGCATATTTGTTTCATATACAAATTTCAGTTCCTGATCAGGGCCGGCGTTAGCAGTTGGCTCTTCAGTAACCGCGATTGACTGGGTTACAAGGTTTGTGCATACGCCTGTATACTTGTATTCTAAAATTATATTCCCGGTTCCTGTGGCCGACAATATTCCTCCTGAAACAGTACCTGGTCCTGAAGTAACTGTAAATATTCCTCCCGGCTGATTTCCTGTCATTGTTCGTTTATCATTTACGCACATCGGGCTGCTGCTACTGATAATACTTACAGGAGGCAAAGGGTTAACAATTGCATTTACAATAGCAGTGTTAGTACATCCGTTTGCTGCAGTTACAGTTAAAGAATAAGTTCCGGTACATATGGCTGATGCATCATTTATTGAAGGGTTTTGGTCGGTAGAACTATAGCCGTTGGGGCCGCTCCAATAGTAGCTTGATCCTACAGACGAAGTGAGGTTTAAAGAGTAACCGGCACAAACCGGACTGTTACTGCCTGAAACTGCTGAAGGAGATGAGTTCACGATAACATTAACAGGTTTTATTACTGCACAGCTATTTACATCTGTTCCTTTTATTGAATAGCTTCCAGCCGTTGCAGTGAGTGGTGTGGAATAAGGTATTGTTGCCCCGGCATCAGACCAGTATGAATATGAAAGCCCCGGGGTTGAGCCTGCTGTCAGAGTTGATAAGGTCAGGTCAATAGAAGAAGGTGAACATACCGGTGATGGATCAGTTATGACAACTACCGGTAAAGAATTGACTGTAACTGAAACACTTTTTATATCATAACACCCTTCTGCTGAAGTACCTTTAATATAATATACTCCGTCCTGAGATGTTGCGGGTGTGGTATATGGATTAGTTGCTGACGCATCGTTCCAGTAAGTATAAGTTAATGCTGCAGCCGATCCGGTTGTAACCGAAGCTGCTGTCAGATTAACAGTCATGGGAAAACATATTTTTGCCGGATTAGTGATACTTACTGCAGGTATTGGATTAACAGATATTATCATTGGTACTGACGAGGCACTCTGACATCCGTTTGGATCTGTTACCTGAACATTATAACTACCTGCTGTATTAACATCTATTCCTATGGTTGTCGCACTAGTCGACCATAAGTAATCTGAAGCTGCACTTGAGGTTAATGTTACACTTTCACCGTTACAGAATGTCGTTGGTCCACCGGTTGTAATAGTTGGTGTTACAGGTAAAGCATTAACTGTTACTATGGTTGCTACTGACAGGGG
>JBBQZN010000024.1:0-49543 GCA_038207725.1 Bacteroidales bacterium
CCATAACTTGGTGAACGGCGGAAAGTGAGGTTACCGTAAAAACCAAACAATGCAGTGAACTGATCATTTATCTTTACGTTTACATTCTGCCGTGTGGTAATCCTGTTATAATCGGATTTTGCACCCAGATTAATGATATCACCTTCTCCTGCATATCCCAGGTAAGAGTTATATTGAACAATATCGTTTCCTCCTGAAGATGACAAATTAACTCTTCTGAACTCTTTCGTTTTATCAAGCATTAAATCAGCAAAGTCGGCACTTGGATACTGAAGATCATATCCATCATTTTTAGCAAATCCTGATATCTGAGCACTTGTATATAATTCAGGTAATCCACTGTTAACCCTGGCCAGGTTATGGAGATTTGCGTAATCGGCTCCAAGTACGTAGCCGGGCATACGGTCAACGGTGCTAAGCCCGCTTTCGATATCAATATGCATCATACGCTCGTTTTTCATACCCTGCTTCGTCTTAATAAAGAGTACTCCTCCGGTAGCGGCTGGTCCATACATTGTTGTAGCCAGGATACCCTTTATAAGAGTAGCCGACTCTATTTCAGCCGGATCAAGAACATACTCCTGTAAATCGGTTGGTACATTATCAACCATAACATAAGGCATACCTCCGAATTTATCTGTAGCGCCCATCGCACTGGTACTAAGCAGGTTCAGGTTTTGATATCCTTCCATCGGGTGAAGACCCGGAGAGCCATCTAATTCCCTGACATCATACATAGAAGAAATTCCTGTAAGGGCATTACGTATATCTGTTGATGGATAATGCGCAAAATATGATCCCGGAATTACTATTTCAGGTCCGGTAAGGAGGCGCCTTTTAATTGTTGTAAAAGGCAATTCCACATCATCACCGCTTGTCATGTGCATTTTAGCATGCCCAAGTGTAACAGTTTTACCCTGCATAAGGTCGATAACAGGTGAAACTTTTTTCTCAAACAGAGGAGCGGTAATAGTTACAACACTTTCGGGGTAACCCTTGAATGTAACTGAACCATCCTGATCTGACTGGGTATGAATGAGTCCTTCACCCACTACCACTTTAGCGCCTGAAATCGGCGTCCCGCTCTCATCAACAATTTTAAGAACTACGTCGAACAGTTGCCTGGTTTCCTTCTTTTTCTGTACCTGTGCATTTACAGGCCATGAAAGCATAATAACGATTAGAAAGAGCCCGGCAAATCTGATTTTTTGATAAAATATATTATTAAATCTCATAGATTTTCGTATTAATGGTTCATGTTACCAGACTGGGTTTGAAACAAAATTTTTCATTTTCAGAGCATCCGCATTGAGGAACGGCAAATAATACATGCCTTCTTCCCATACAGGCTGACGATCAGCTGTTAACTCTGTACGCTCATACCTGAATCCTGTCGGGTAGGTAGCAGAAGAAGCTGCAAGTTTTTGAGGCAACATTGCATACAGCTTACTTGACATAACCTGGGGAAGGTCCATCCACCGGCGGATATCATCGTAGTAATGCTGTCCTTCAAATGAGAGTTCAATGTTTCTCTCGTTCTTGATCCTTGGCCTGAAAGCATCCTTAGATCCAATGAATTCCGCCCTGACATTCGGCATTCCTGATTTTGCCCTTATTATATTTATAGCTGCAATAGCTGTCATAGACGATCCGGGAGCTGTTCCGGCCGGACCATAAGCTTCATTTACAGCCTCAGCATAGTTCAGGTAAAGTTCTGACAGACGGAATAAAGGATCTGAAAAGATAGAAGAAACCCTGTTCTTGGTACTGTTATTTGCCCAGTTCTTTCTTAGCAAATATCCAGTGTAAGATCTGCCGTTCCATGAAGTAACAAGCAGTTCAGAAGGTGTTGTACCCTCATACCAGAGCTGTGCCTTGTTACTCGTCCATCCCTGCAATGGGCCCTGATTGCAGACAACATCTGCAGCCAGCCTTGGATCCCTGTTAGCAAAAGGATTCTGTTCCTTATACTGACTGGCAGTTACAGCTGCGGCTCTGTCATCTGGGGTATTCAGAGGCATACCGTTTAATGTCTCATATTTATCAACCCAGTTTTGAGTCGGCATGGTACCAGATGCTCCACTACCAGCCATTAAAACGCCAGCCCAATATGTTGCACTAAAGTTCCAGTTTTGAAGCCCGTGAGTACGTGTCCAAATACTCTCAGCACAAACATCCTTGCCATAAAAGTTTACATGACGGTCATCGCTTCCTGCACCAGCGACAAGCGGCAATATTACAACTCCGTTTAATTCAGCAACCTGTATAGCGTCCCAGGCTGCAGAAGCGGCATTTTGCCAGTCAGTAGCACCATTTTTTTGATTAAGCGGACTTGCAGCATATAAAAGAACCTTCGATTTGAAAGCTTTGGCAGCCATACCATTTGGCCTGTGCATTTCATATGTAGAATAGTCGAGAGAACCTGAAACACCCGGCATCGGATCCCTCCGTACCATACCTGCCAGATTGAAGAAATAATAAGCTGAATCAATATCCTGTACAATCCTTATCAGGTAATCGTTCTTCTCCATACGGGCAAGGTCCCATGATTTATCAAATGGTGTCATAACATAATCAAGGTAAGGCATCGGCCCCCAGTATCTGAACATTGTGAAATGATACCAGGCTCTTAAAAAATAAGCCTGACCGCTGAAGTCATTCTTGATATTATCATCGGCATCCTGTATCCTGTCAACATTTCTGATAGCAATATTACACATCCTTATACCATCAAAACATGCACCCAGAATTGGTCGTCTGTTACCATCGTAACAAAGCTTAGCTATAATGGTTTCTGACATATTCCCGCTCTTCCATGCATGTCCTTCCATATAACGGCCCTGGTCAGCTGCATCTGTTGTTGAGTTTAAGGCGTATTTCTGATCCCATTCGTCTATATAGAAAGGTGTAGTGGATTTGTAATTCCATGTATCCCTCCAGCCGTTGTTATAATACTTCCTGCCATTGTAGTTTGCATCGAAGAACAGCTTAAAGTTTGCGTATTTTGTAAAAACAACATCTTCAGTCAGACCCGATTCCGGGGCCTTGTCGAGATATTCTTTAAAGCATGAGGTTGTTAATATCAAACTCATCCCTGTAATTAAAAGCAGTATTAATTGTTTTTTCATAATTACTGTCTTATAAATTAAAATGCTATTTTAATTCCGCCCCGAAATGTGGTCATCTGGGGATAAAAACCCTGTTGGAAGTTTGTAGCTTCAGGGTCGCCTTCAATCAGGTTAGTAAATGTTAATAAGTTACTTCCGCTGATATAAACAAGCAGATTTGAAACGCCTAAGGAATTATTCAACATCGATGATTTGATGTTATAACCCAGATAGACATCTTTCAGTCTCAGGTAAGATGCGTTTCTGAAGTACCTGTCTTTTATAATTGTCTGATAGCCCCTGTCGGCCTCTCCTCCGCCCCATACAAGGTTATCCTGACTTGAGGTTCCGCTGAAGTGCATTGTTGCATGTGTTGCATCCTGGTTGGTTGGGGTCCAGTAATCAAGAGCTGATTTATGAACTCGCCAGTCACCTTTAATAAACTCTATTTCAAATGCTTGGTTATACTGAACGTATTTTCCCTGGTTACCCGAGAATAACATATTAAAGGTTAAATTTTTCCAGTTGAATCCACCCGACAATGCATATGTGATCGGAGGAAAGGTAAGTCCCGGAATAGCATGCTTATCAATAGTATTGATTGTTCCATCAGCATTATAATCGAGGTATTTATAGTCGCCAATATACTGTTTGGTATAATCAATAGGTGTAGGATTGTTATGAATATCATCAATTGATGTATAGTATCCTGTACCGGTAAGTTCCACCCCGTTAATTTCGAGACCTTCAAGGCCGCCTTCTGCCCAAAGCATTTCGGTAAGAGGTTTCCCTGCAAGTTTCATGTGATCGGGAAAAGCTGCCGGGTCATCCTTAAATATAACCCTGTTCTCATTCCATCCGAAGATTCCCCTGAAAAAATACTCAAAATTCGGTGAAGGACTTTTTCTGAATTCAATTTCTGCTTCGATACCATGTTTCTTAACCTGACCAAGGTTAATCTCCTTGAAAGTTTGTCCGATAAGCATTGTGGTACTTTTCGGAGTAAGAAGCATCTGGTCGCGGTATTCATCAAATCCGTCAACAGTAATAGTGACCATATTTTTGAAAAGACCTATTTCTACACCAAGGTCTCTTTTATGGGCTCTTTCCCATGAAGCCTTAGTATTAGCCATCTCGTCCTCACGGATGTAACCGCCATTATCTTTAAAGTAGGCACTGTTATAAAGCCAGCGGCTTTTTGCATAATCGCTACCTACCATACCGTCTGAATATCTAAGTTTGAGTCTGTTCATCCAGGGAACAGTATTCTTAAAGAACTGTTCTTCTGATATTACCCATCCCACAGCAGCTGAGGGGAAGAAGCCAAATCTTTTCTCCGGAGCGAATCTTTCAGAACCGGTATAACCAACGTTAAATTCGAATAAGTATTTACGGCTATAATCATAGGTTGCTCTTCCAACCAAGCCCTCATTATAATAAGGGAACTGGACTTCTGAGTTCTTCTGCTGACGGTTAAAAAGCCCCAATGCACTTACATTGTGTTTTCCGAATGATCTGTCATAATTTAATGACATTTCATAATAAAGGTCGGCATAGTAACCACCCTGAAGTCCGGCTGTATTAACATCGAGAGGAGGCTGTGACCAAACATCATTACCTTCAGCAGGGTTATACCTGAACCATGGGTTCTGGTCAACCTTGCCATCAGACTGAGGAGCTGATACAGAACCTAATCCGGTAACATTATTCTTAACATCAACACCAATCCTGTCAAAGTACAATACATACAGAGGGAAAGTCTGCGAAGCCTGTACCTGTCTGTTGCGGTAATAACTGCTGAGAGATACTTTTCCGTTTACTGAAAGTCCTTTGGTTACGAAATCAAGATTTTGTTTCAGTATAAGGTCGGTGAAGAGAGTTGAACCAAGTTCTTTATTGAACTGGCCTGAATGCAGAGTGTAATAAGGGTTTGATGTGTATTCACCTGCCGGGTAAGCGTACCTGTCGCCAGTTGCGTCAGGATAATCGGTATCGGGAACCATACCGAGAACCCAGGCTGGGTAATATGCAGGAGCCCTGGCACCCGAAGTAGAGTACAGGTCTCTCCATCCGCTGCTGTTCGGGTTGTTTTTTGTATTGAGTACACCACCCACATTCAGAGTAAGGATAGTTGACTTGGTAAGATCAAAATCGAGGTTGATCCTGTAGTTGAATTTATTGTTATAATACCTCATATCATATGCGCCGTCGTGGGTTCCTTTAAAGAAGTCGCCTGTATACTGGTAACCAAATGACAGAAAGTACTTTGCGAATTCAGTACCCCCGGTAATATTAAGGTTTGCAGTGCTAACCGGAGCGAAAGGTTTCGTTGTTTCGTCAAACCAGTTAACATTAGGGTAACGCAGAGCATTAAGAGGAGTAGAAGGATTCTTATATTCATTCAAAGCTGTTTGAGGTATAAGACCCGTAAATGTACCGTTGTTCATAAGGGCCACGTTGTACATCGACATTGTGGTATAAGAATCAATATTCTCTGGGATCCTGGTAGCAACCTGAATACCATAGGTACCTGTAAAATCCATTTTAGGTTTACCGAGCAAACCACGTTTTGTTGTTACAACAATAACACCATTGGCGCCTTTTGCACCGAATACTGCTGTTGCAGAAGCATCTTTAAGAACAGAGATTGCTTCAATCTCGTTAGGGTCGATATTAGAGAAATCACGTTCTACACCATCAACAAGTACAAGAGGGGCACTTCCGTTCCAGCTTGAAAGACCGCGCACATACAGAGTAGCATTGTCTGATCCAGGTTCTGCATCCTGCTGTATGGTTAACACACCTGACAGTTTACCTGTAATAGCGTTTGTAATTGAAGTTTCACCTGCCTGCATCAGGGCCTTGCTGTTAACCTGTGTTATGGCACCAACAACAGATTCTTTTTTCTGGGTTCCATATCCGATTACAACAACCTCCTGAATCTGAGTCAATTCCGTAGCAAGGGCAATGTTAGCTGGTGTTCCTGCTGTTACCGGAACATCCTGCGATGCATAACCAATGAAAGAAACCATAAGGTTTACCTGCATATTTGTTACAGGGATGGAAAATTTTCCATTAATATCGGTTAGCGCACCAACTGTGGTTCCTTTTACAACAACTGACACCCCAATCAGAGCTTCACCGGTAGCAGCATCAGTTACAGTACCTGTAACAGTAGCCTGTTGCATATCACCCAGATTGCCGGTTGCGGCCGTAGCTAACTGAGTAAATGCTAAAGAGCAAAACAGAAACATGATGCACAATTTTGACATGATCGATGGCTTAAGCCAGCGATACCTGACAAATTGCAACCGTTTTTCAGTAATTTTTTTCATGCATTTTAAATAATTTGAGTATTAATAATTTTAGCCATTTAAATGGAGGATTAGTGTAGGTTAACGGATTATCACATTAGCCCGGCTTCCTTTGTTTTGATCTGTTTTTCATGGTAAGTAGGTTGGTTAGTTTATAGGGTATAATAGAAATAATTACGAATGATTTCGTGTAGGTTAACGGGTTTAAAGCACACAAAGATTTTTTGGATCAATCTCTTTTTCATGGAAGGCCGGTTAGTTAGTTAATAAAAAACAATTCAAACAATAATCCCCAAACAATTAATAAATGGGTTCTTAAGGCAGATCAGTGTTTTAAATATGGGGTCTTGTGTAACTTAAAAATACCAAGTTAGGAGCATCTTGAGGTCTTGTTCCATAATTCCCGTGAGCAATATTAGAAAATAAATTGATTCTTAACAAATATTAACAAAATATTATTTCTTTTTTTTTCGAACCGTAATAATTTGGGTTAACATATATATATATAGGTATAGGAGTGATCGGTGAGCGTAGAGTGCCTTATCCTGAATACGGTTTACATAAAAAGCATAGTTTATGAAGAATTATGAGGGGTTTTGAGCCACAGAGTGGCGAACTATTTGTAGAAAACGGACATCTCTCACACATTTCCGCGCCGGAGCAGAAATATTGTAGAAACCGATGGTTGGCACCGGCGCTTAAAAAAGGCGTGACGGGCTCACCCCTCACCCTTGCCGCCCGATAAATTTGCACTTCTTCCCTCTTTAATTTATATTTATGCTTTCAATCTTCTAACCTGACCACATATGAAGAAATTATTACTTCTACTAATAACATTATCCATCCAGGCCGTTGTCGTTAACGGACAAAAGCTCCCTACAGGCAATCCTGCCGACTTTAAGGTAAAAACCTGCCTTCACTCAGTAAGCTATATGGGTATCTGGCGTGGACAAGCAACTCTTTCAGTTGATGAGTTTCTGGTAAAAGCAAAACAACTTGGATTTGATGGTGTTATGCTGGCAGCAAAAAAACCGCATGTCTCACTTATCGATTATGATGATGCCGCCCGGGTAAAACTCCGTGCAAGAATTAAAGAACTGGGACTGGAACTCGTCTGCCTTGCAGGATATTGCGACTTTACAGCCGGTGTCGATAAAGCCGGGATCCCAAATACTGAAATACAGGCTATATATATAGGCGAACTGGCACGTCTTGCACGCGATCTGGGGACTAATATGGTCAGAGTCTACACCGGATACGAAAGGCCTGATGTTCCTTATGATAAACAGTATGCCCTTGTTGTGGACGGACTTAAAATGGCAGGGAAAATAGCATCTCAGTATGGTGTTACCCTGGCAATACAGAACCACCACGATATCGCATTGCACCACGATGCAATGAGATGGCTTCTCGGCGAAATAAATCTGCCAAACGTAAAGGCCGCTTTCGATTGCTGGTCCCCTACCCTCGAAGGATTATCATCAGAAGAAATTAAAAAAGCCATTTACACAATGAAACCTTATATCGTGCATACTACAACTGCCGATTACAAGGAGCTACCCAGATTTAAGTATGAAATCAACCAGACCAATTACACAAAACTGCAATCTCAAATGAGGGCTGTGCCGATTGGCGAGGGATTCCTTGATTATAAGACATTCATAAATACACTTAAAGAAATCGGCTACCAGGGTTATATTACCTACGAAATGTGTGAGGTGCTGGATGGCGGCGGATCAATAGAAAATCTTGACAAAGCTGCGAAGAAGTTTCTGGAGTATGTGAAGCAGTTTAAATAACGGTGTTATGGCGTTACTGCGTTACTGCGTTACTGCGTTATGGCGTTATTACTTAATATATCAACTAAGAACTTACTTAAATGAAAAATAATCTATTGTCAATTACTTTGTTTGTGATCCTTGCTTTTCTCCAGGGTAAAAACAAAAAATTACACGGAGGAACACAAGTAAAGTATTAATCAAAATGCACGGAAATGAATATCAAAACTAAAAGTATTACTCTGGCTTTAACGAGTCTGACCTGTTTACCTTCTTTTTCAAAAGGACCAGAGACAAAAGAGAAATCTTCAAAACCAAATATTCTCTTCATCGCTGTTGATGATCTTAAGCCCTGGGTAAGTGCTTATGGAGATACCCATGCAAAAACCCCCGGAATGGACAGGCTGGCCAGAGAAGGAATTGTCTTCATGAACAGCTACTGCCAGCAGGCAATAAGTGCAGCAACAAGGGCCAGTTTACTGACCGGAATGCACCCCGACAAAACAAGAGTATGGGACCTTGTGACCGATTTCAGACAGGTCAATCCAAATGTTGTGACTCTTCCTCAATATCTGAAATCAAATGGATATGAGACAGCAGGAATGGGGAAAATCTATCACATTGAAAGTGCCGGACCGGGACATGATGCTCCTTCATGGAGTATTCCGTACCGAAATCCAAAAACGAGGACCTATGCTCTGCCCGCTTCATTAGGCATCAACGGAAAAGGAAAGGCAACAGAGTGTGCCGATGTGCCTGACGATACATATCATGATGGAAAAATGACCGGAATGGCTATCCATCTTCTTGATAGTCTTAGTGGTAAAAACAAACCATTTTTCCTGGCAGTCGGATATTTAAAACCTCACCTCCCGTTTGTTTCACCAAAAAAATACTGGGATCTTTATGACAGGAATGAATTTGAAGTAGCCTCTTTCCAGAAAAAAGCATTGAATAGTCCTGATATGGCATACCATGTTTCAGGTGAATTGAAGGGCTATACAGATATTCCGCAATTTGACAGTTATTCGCAGGAGGAGCTGAATCATCTATCTGTTGACAAACAAAAAGAGCTGATACATGGTTATTATGCAGCAGTATCTTACACTGATGCACAGATCCTGCTGCTCCTGAATGAACTCGATCGTCTTGGTATCAGGGAAAACACAATAATTGTTTTATGGGGCGATCACGGCTGGCATCTTGGGGACCATGGCCTCTGGTGCAAGCACACCAATTTTGAACAGGCTACACACACGCTTCTGATGATGAGTATACCGGGGAAAAAACTAGGTATTAAACCTGTCGCACTTTGTGAATTTACAGACATCTTCCCCACTCTTTGCGAACTTACCGGCACCCCTGTTCCTGCTTATCTTGACGGTAAAAGTCTTATCTCTGCAATCGATAATCCAAATTCACAATTAAGAGAATATTCTCTTAGCCAGTATCCACGGGGAAAAGATAAAATGGGATACTCAATAAGGACTGAGAGGTTTCGTTATACAGTTTGGTTTTCAAATAATTACAAAACTAATTTAGCTTATGATCCAGCGAATATCATTGCAACAGAGATGTATGACTATCAGAAAGATTATCTGGAAACCGAAAATATTTTGAATAAACCCGAATATAAAGCTGACCGGACCAAACTGGAAAAATTGTTTAAAGAGTGTATTCAAAGAGAATTTAATACGTGTACAAATTACACTAAACTCGCAGATTATCAGGCTCCGGTTGATGTCTCAATTGGTAAAGCCGGAGCAAAACCTAAGGCTAAAGTCAAAGCAGGAATAAAAGAGGAATAATTATATTAACGATCCCGGACAAACTTCTTTAAATCTCTCGACTATTTCTTACAACTCTGTGTAAGTTCTTCACTGATAATTACACAGAGGGAATCTGTAAAAAACACAGAGACTCAGAGAAAATAAAAATACTTTTAAGATGAAAAATTCAGATTTCATAAGAGCCACTGGAATTGTTGCAGCAGGGATGCTGGTTGGCAATATTAATGCTCATGCAAAAGACAACTCAGATGCATTAGCGAAAACAGCAAAGAAGCCGAACATCATCTTTATTCTTGCTGATGATCTTGGTGTTGGTGAATTAAGTTGCTATGGTGCAGATAACTACAAGATTCCCAATATTGACAGGCTCGCAAGCAAAGGAATCAGGTTTACACATTCATATACTCCTTCATTAAGTGGCCCCTCAAGAGCAACTATTCTCACAGGCAGGTACCTGTATCATACCGGGGCGACAAATCAGAATTCAACCGGACAAATGAAACCTTCTGTTGAAACCATGATGCCCGGGATATTAAAATCGGCTGGCTATGTTACCGCCTCAATTGGCAAATGGGGTCAGCTTCCTCTCCTTCCGTCTGACTTTGGTTTTGATGATTATTTGAAATTCACGGGTAGCGGAATTTACTGGAATACCCAGGTTAAAGGGAAAACATATTTGTTGAATAGTGTAGAAATGATACTACTCGATCGTGAATATATGCCTGATGTTATGCATAATCATTTGATCAACTTCTTAACAGAGAATCGTGATAAACCTTTTTATATATATTATTCTTTATCACATGTGCACTCTGAAATTCTTCCTACACCGGAAAGCACTAAGGATAGCCAGGATATTTATGCCGATAATATTGCTTATATGGATAAGCTTGTCGGTAAACTGATTAATGAGCTTGACAGGCTTAAACTGAGTGACAATACGATCCTCGTTTTTTTTGGTGATAACGGTACTGCAGTAGCAAGAGCCGACAGGGCAATGATCGGGGGCAGAAGGTTAAGCGGGGCAAAAGGTTCTATGCTTGAAGGCGGCTCTCTTGAGCCCCTGATTGTATATTGGCCGGGTGTTACTCCTGTAGGCAAAGTATCTGACGACCTTATCAGCTCAGCAGATTTTGTCCCGACATTTGCGGAAATAGCAGGAGCAAAACTTCCTGAAAATACAATTATTGACGGTCAGAGTTTTAATGCGCAGATTCATGGTGAAAAAGGACATCCACGTTCAAATGTTTTCATTCAGCTTGGTAATAGATGGTATGTCCGCGATACCAACTGGAAACTTACTGAATCGGGAAATCTGTTTGACATGACAAAAGCACCATTTGAAGAGATCATTGTTCCTGCTGATTCAAAAAATCCTTCAGCAATTGAGGCAAGGAAACGTCTTCAGAAAGAGCTTGATAAACTTAATCCTGCCGGTGGTATTGTTGATAATGGAGATGGAACAGGAAGAGCGAAAGTAACAGGAAGAGTAGATAAGAATAATATTAAGAAGCCTCAGAATCAGCAAAATAACGCTATAAAAGTTAAGGGACAGAAAAAAAGCTTGATGTTGAAGTAATTTAAAAAGAACATCAATTTAATACTAATGAGTAAATCTATAATAGCAATTACTATTCTGCTGACTTGGGTTTTGATTCCATTGTCAGGAATCAAACATGATAAAACCATTGAGCAAAAGGTAATTAAACTACTTAAAAGTGAGATAATTGCCCGTGCCGATAAAGTGCTTCTCGATAAACCCCAATGTATTACAGATTTTGTTTGCAAACGTAGTGCCGGAGGTATTCACGATTTTTACAGCGAAGGAGATTACTGGTGGCCGGATCCCAAAAATCAGGAAGGTCCTTATATTCAGAAAGATGGGATGACCAATCCTGAAAACTTTGTCGATCACAGAAAAGCAATGATAAGGCTAAGTCAGATTGTCGGATCTCTTGCTTCGGCATACAAAATAACAGGTGACGAAAAATATGTTAAACAGGCATTTACACACCTTAAAGCATGGTTCGCTGATCCTTCGAGCAGAATGAATCCATCACTTTTATACTCACAGGCAATAAAAGGCAGATTCACGGGAAGAGGTATAGGAATTATAGATACAATACAATTAATGGAAGTTGCTCAGGGAATTATTGCTATGCAAAATGCCAGGTGTGTTGATAAGCAGCTTCTTGCAATAATAAAAAATTGGTTTGAGGAGTATAATCTCTGGCTCATGTCTCACCAGTACGGCAAGGATGAGATGAATGCAAAAAACAATCATGGCACATGCTGGGTAATGCAGGTTGCATCATTTGCAAAACTGACCGGTAATAATGAGATCATGGATTTCTGCAGAAAAAGATACAAAGAGGTACTCCTCCCCGACCAGATGGGAACCGACGGAAGTTTTCCCCTCGAAATAAAGCGGACAAAACCTTATGGCTATTCATTATTCAATCTCGATGCGATGACAATAGTATGCCTCATCCTTTCTGACAAGAACAATGACCTCTGGAATTATTCCACAGCAGATGGCCGTTCAATAAGGAAAGGGATAGAATTCCTTTATCCATTTGTTGCTGACAAAAGCAAATGGACATATAATAAGGATGTTATGTACTGGGATGAATGGCCCGTTGCACACCCTTTTCTTATATTCGGCGCTGTAAAGTTTGGTATACAGCCATGGTATAAAACATGGAGTTCCCTGGAACATTTCCCAAAAGTTGAAGAAGTTATAAGGAATCTGCCTGTAAGAAATCCCGTTATATGGTTTTAATCCAGAAGCAGGGTATAAAAGACCTTTGCGACCCGAAGGGGAGCCAGAGGCCTCTGCGGTTAAAAGTAAACAGGCAGATGAATGAAGAATTCTTACCGCCGAGAATGAAGAATTTTTACCGCAGAGAACGCGGAGTTTTTCCCAGAGGCCTTCGGCAAGCTCAGGCTGACGCAGAGAAGAATCTTCTAAGGATGGCGTTCTAACGATAACGCTCCCGGCAACAGCTCCTGATCCGATTGCTTCAATAGTAAAAGTTGAAGTAAAAGGAACTGTTACAGGTAAAACAGCTACGGAACTTTACAAATAGAGTAGTAACAATTATAAAGTAAAAGACCGGTTTTAAATTAAATATGTAAGTTTGAATTTTCGACCATTATTACGAAAGAGTTTAATATATACCGTATAATACTAGTATTCAGAATATAAAGAATCATCAGAATTAGAATACATGTAATGTCTCATTACCAATTATGATAAAAAAACACACTTTTTCTTTTTTTTATTAAAAATACAAGTATATTTGCCCGGCATTTAATAACAAACAGATGAGAATTTCTTTAATCCATATTATTAGCCTCCTTCTTATTCTTGCAAAGCGCAGATGACCCGGGAATAATATGTATTGCTTTAAACATACAGAAGCTTTCCGGGAGACCGGAAAGCTTTTTTTTTAATACTTAACACAATTTATGAAGAATCCACTCAGGAGCTCAAAGACAACATTCGGAAGGAATATGGCAGGTGCCAGGAGTCTTTGGAGAGCAAACGGAATGAAAGATGAACAGATGGGCAAACCGGTAATAGCCATTGTTAATTCTTTCACACAATTTGTACCCGGGCATGTTCATCTTCATGAGATTGGTCAGCATGTAAAAAAAGAAATTGAAAAGAGGGGCTTGTTTGCTGCTGAGTTTAACACTATAGCAATTGACGACGGTATTGCAATGGGACATGAAGGCATGCTATATTCACTTCCTTCACGCGAGCTTATCGCCGACAGCATTGAGTATGTTGTAAATGCCCATTGTGCCGATGCCATGGTCTGTATAAGCAATTGCGACAAAATAACGCCCGGTATGCTTATGGCAGCTATGCGTCTGAACATCCCTGTTGTTTTTGTTTCAGGCGGACCAATGGAGGCAGGATTGAATAAGGGTAAATACATTGACCTCATCGATGCAATGGTAGCAGGCGTAGATGATAATACTACTGACGCTGAACTGAATGAGATAGAAAAATCAGCCTGCCCAACATGCGGATCATGCTCAGGCATGTTCACTGCCAACTCAATGAACTGTCTAAATGAAGCATTAGGACTTGCTCTTCCCGGTAATGGAACTATTCTGGCGACGCATCAGAACAGATTAAAACTTTTTGAAAAAGCAGCCTCACTTATAGCAGACCTTACCGACAGATATTATAATAAAGGTGACGATTCAGTTCTTCCCCGTTCTATTGGCACTCGACAGGCTTTCCTTAATTCTATGTCGCTCGATATAGCAATGGGAGGCTCAACAAACACAGTATTGCACCTTTTAGCTATTGCTCAGGAAGCTGAGGTAAATTTCACAATGAAGGATATTGATGAACTTTCAAAGAAAGTTCCTAATATCTGCAAGGTGGCCCCCAGCTCAGAATATCATGTTCAGGATGTTAACCGTGCCGGAGGAATCCTTGCTATTATGGGCGAGCTTGAACGTGCCGGACTGATTGATACCTCGGTTAACAGAATTGACTATCCTTCACTTCACGATGCAATATCTGACTGGGATATCTGCGGAGGAAAAGCAAAGGAGGAGGCTTTTGAGTTATTCAGAAGTGCACCTTCAATGAAGAGAAGCATCGTAATGGGCTCACACAATTCACAATATAAAGAACTCGATACCGACAGGGAAAAAGGTTGCATTCGTTCAGTAAAAACACCATATAGCCTTGACGGAGGTCTGGCTGTTCTTTACGGAAACATTGCCTCTAAGGGCTGTATTGTGAAGACTGCAGGAATTGATCCATCGATCTTTTCATTTACCGGAACTGCCGTGATCTTTGAATCACAGGAAGATGCAGTTGAAGGGATACTTGGTGACAAAGTAAAAGCCGGCGATGCTGTTATAATAAAGTATGAAGGCCCAAAGGGAGGACCGGGAATGCAGGAAATGCTCTATCCTACCTCATACCTGAAATCAAAAGGTCTGGGTAAAAAATGTGCCCTCATAACCGATGGCAGATTCTCTGGTGGAACATCAGGACTTTCAATAGGACATTTATCTCCCGAAGCAGCTGCAGGCGGAGAGATTGCGCTTATAAAAAACGGAGATACTATAAAGATTGACATAATGAACAGGAGCATCAACGTTGATCTGTCAGATGAAGAGCTTCTGAAAAGGAAAGAAGAGGAAAAGAAAAAAGGGAAAAAAGCTTACAGGCCGGAGAAACGTGACCGTAAAATCCCTGCGTCACTTAGATTTTATGCTGAACATGTAAGTTCAGCCGATCTCGGAGCTATAAGATTGATCTGAAAGACAAAAGACATCCCGATAATTATCGGGAGTAAAAAAGACAAAAGTGATTATATGAAGACCACTACAAAAAAAGAAAAGGCCCCCGTTCAGGTAAACGGATTTGAACACATCACAGGAGCTGAAGCATTGCTTAACAGCCTTGTTGAAGAAGGAGTTGATACAATTTTCGGGTACCCGGGTGGCGCTATTATGCCAATCTATGATAAATTAATGGATTATGAGGACAGGCTCAACCATTATCTGACCAGACATGAACAGGGAGCAGCCCATGCAGCTCAGGCTTATGCAATGGTAACAGGTAAACCCGGTATCTGCTTCGCAACATCCGGACCAGGTGCAACAAACCTCGTCACCGGAATTGCAAATGCATTCCTCGATTCAGTACCTGTTGTATTTATAACAGCACAAGTCGTTTCAACACTTATCGGAACAGATGCTTTTCAGGAGACTGATATTATAGGTGTTTCAATGCCCGTTACAAAATGGAACATACAGGTAAAAAGAGCTCAGGATATCCCCGAAACTTTAGCTAAAGCATTCTATATAGCAAAATCAGGCAGGCCCGGACCGGTTCTTGTTGATATTACAAAAGATGCTCAGATTGAAAAACTCGATTACAAGTATAAAAAATGTGACTATATAAGGAGTTACAATCCTCATATACCACTCAAAATAAAGGCTATAGAATCAGCTGCAATTATGATCAATCATGCTGAAAGACCGCTGATCCTTGCAGGTCACGGAATACTCCTTTCACATGCTGAAAATGAACTTAAGGAATTCGCGGAGAAAACAGGGATCCCTGTTGCCCTTACACTTCTGGGAATCTCGTCTTTCCCTACTGATCACAGGCTATACGCAGGGATGTTGGGAATGCATGGAAATTATGGTCCCAATTTGCTCACAAATGAAGCGGATCTGATAATTGCCATAGGTATGCGTTTTGACGACAGGGTTACAGGAAATCTTAAGAAATATGCAAAACAGGCTTCAATAATCCATATTGAAATTGACGAAGCTGAAATAAATAAAAACGTCGCTGTTGATATTGAAATCAATAACGACGCAAAAGAGGCTCTTGCTCATCTTACAACACTCGTTAAAAAGAACTCATTCGAGAAATGGATCCGGGAATTCCGCATACATGATAAGACTGAATATGAGAAAGTTGTTAAGCCTGAGACCTTGCCTGAAAAAGGAGCTCTCAAAATGGGGGAAGTCATTAAGCTTGTATCAGATCTCACTAAAGGTGAAGCTATAATTGTTACAGATGTGGGACAGAACCAGATGTATGCTGCCCGCTATTACAAATTTAAAAATCCAAACAGCTGGGTCACATCAGGAGGAATGGGAACAATGGGCTTCGGTCTTCCTGCAGCAATCGGAGCAAAACTTGGAGCACCTGAAAAACCTGTAATCGCATTCCTTGGCGATGGAGGGTTTCAGATGACTGTTCAGGAGCTGGGAACAATACTCCAGTACAAAATACCGGTTAAAGTAATCATTTTGAATAACGATTACCTTGGAATGGTACGTCAGTGGCAGGACATGTTTTTTGACAAAAGATATGCCTCAACAGAACTTGTTAACCCCGATTTCGTAATGATAGCCCAGGCATATGGAATAACTGCAAAAAAAGTAGTAAACAGGGAAGATCTCAAATCATCGCTTGCTGATATGCTGGCAGATGAGGGTCCGTACCTTTTGAATATTATAGTTGAAAAACAGGGAAATGTATTTCCAATGATACAACCCGGATCAGCAGTTTCTGAAATCAGATTAACTTATTAAAATTCAATATGAAACAGGAATTTACAATATCGCTTTTTACCGAGGATCATATAGGAATCCTCAATCAGATAACCATCATTCTTACCAGAAGGCAAATTAATATTGAAAGCATAACAGCCTCTGAATCTGCCGTTAAAAGCGTTCAGCTACTCACAATTGTTGTCAAAACAACTCCTGAGATGATACAGAAGGTTGCCCGACAGATGGAGAAACTTGTTGATGTACTAAAGGTATTCGTACACACCTCTGAACAGATAATATATCAGGAGATAGCGCTCTATAAGGTAACAACCAAGGGGCTTATGTCAGGAAATATTATCGATCATGTTGTAAGGGCACACAATGTCAGAATACTTGAGGTATCGCCCGAGTTTTTAGTGCTTGAAAAGACAGGACATAAAACTGAGATTACCGACCTTCTTACCCAACTGGAGCCATATGGTGTTCTTCAGTTCGTAAGGTCAGGGAGGGTTGCAATTACCAGACAGGTTAAGGAACTTAATTCCTACCTGAAAGAGATGGATGAAGCAAAGAGATTCAAATCAAGTTCCATTGAAGCACTTAACTGATTATGATTCAGATTACTGCCCACTACCACCCGCCTAAGCGGGGCAAGCTCTAAAGGGGGTAAACAAGCCCCCCTTGGGGGGATTTAGGGGGTAGCGGAAATGGATGAGCAATAAAAACAAACAAGAACATAAAACGAAAATTAAATAATTAATATCATGGCAAAAATTGATTTTGGCGGAGTAATCGAAAATGTAGTAACAAGAGAAGAATTTCCACTTTCGAAAGCACGCGAAGTTCTTAAAAATGAAGTGATAGCTGTTATTGGTTATGGCGTTCAGGCACCAGGCCAGTCGCTCAATCTGAAAGATAACGGCTTCAATGTTATTATCGGACAAAGGAAAGATTCACCATCGTGGGATAAAGCAAAAAAAGATGGCTGGGTTGAAGGAAAAACCCTTTTCGGCATTGAAGAGGCTTGTGAAAAAGGTACTATAATACAGTATTTGCTCTCAGATGCAGGACAGATTGCAGCCTGGCCGACAGTTAAAAAACATCTTACAGCCGGTAAGGCACTCTATTTTTCACATGGGTTTGGAATTACATATAGCGATCAGACCGGCATCATTCCTCCCAAAGATGTTGATGTTATTCTTATCGCCCCAAAAGGGTCAGGTACTTCGCTCAGAAGACTTTTCCTCGACGGCAAAGGACTCAATTCAAGTTATGCAATTTATCAGGATGCAACAGGCAAAGCAAAAGAGAGAGTATTCGCGCTCGGAATCGGAGTTGGCTCAGGTTATCTCTTTGAAACTGACTTTAAAAAAGAAGTATACAGCGACCTTACAGGCGAAAGAGGTGTTCTTATGGGTGCCATCGCCGGCATAATGGAAGCACAGTACAACCTGCTAAGAAAAAAAGGCCATTCTCCTTCAGAAGCATTCAACGAAACTGTAGAGGAACTTTCACAGAGTCTGCTGCCACTTGTTGCTGAAAACGGTATGGACTGGATGTATGCAAACTGCTCAACAACAGCGCAGAGGGGTGCCCTCGACTGGAAGAACCGCTTCAGGGATGCAGTAGCTCCTGTATTTGATGAGTTATATGCCAGTGTGGCTTCTGGTAATGAAGCTAAAATTACAATTGAGGCCAACAGGCAACCTGATTACAGAAAGAAACTGACAGCTGAGCTTGATGAACTTCATAATTCAGAATTGTGGAAAGCAGGCGCTGCTGTTAGAAAACTGAGACCAGAGAAAAATAAAAAATAACCTATTTATACAAGAAATATGGATGATAAGATCATAATTTTCGACACCACCCTCAGGGATGGAGAACAGGTACCCGGCTGCCAGTTAAACACAATTGAAAAAATTGAAGTTGCCCAGGCCCTCGAAGCATTAGGTGTCGACGTTATTGAAGCAGGTTTCCCTATCTCCAGCCCCGGTGATTTCAACTCAGTAGTTGAGATCTCTAAGGCTGTTACAAACCCGGTGATCTGCGCTCTTACAAGGGCTGTCAAAAAAGATATTGAAGTTGCTGCCGAAGCGCTTCAGTATGCAAAAAGGAAAAGGATACACACCGGTATCGGCACCTCTCCTTTCCATATAAAATATAAAATTAAGACAACTCCTGAAGAGATCATAAAAAGAGCATCTGATGCAGTAAAATATGCAAAGAAGTTCGTTGAGGATGTTGAATTTTACGCTGAAGATGCCGGACGTAGTGAAAACGAATACCTGGCAAGGGTAATTGAAGCTGTCATAAAAGCCGGAGCAACAGTTGTAAACATACCCGATACAACAGGTTACTGTCTTCCTGAGGAATACGGTCAGAAGATAAAATACCTCCGCGAAAATGTTCCGAATATCAACAAGGCAATAATCTCAACTCATTGCCATAATGATCTCGGAATGGCCACTGCAAATACAATGATGGGTATCATAAATGGTGCAAGACAAGTAGAGGTAACAATAAATGGTATCGGTGAGAGGGCCGGCAACACTTCGCTCGAAGAGATTGCCATGATTATAAAAAGTCATCATAATCTGAACCTCAGGACTGATATCAACACAAAGCTCATCTTCAGCACAAGCCGTCTGGTATCGACTCTAATGAGTATGCCAGTACAGGCCAACAAGGCTATCGTTGGAAGAAATGCATTTGCTCATTCATCAGGAATTCATCAGGACGGGGTGCTTAAAAACCGCGAAAACTATGAAATAATTGACCCTGTTGAGGTAGGAATTAAAGAATCATCTATAATTCTTACAGCCAGAAGCGGAAGAGCTGCATTGAATCACCGTCTCGAGCTTCTTGGTTTCAATTTCGGAAAAGAAGAAATAGATGAAATATACCACAGGTTCCTCGTTCTCGCCGACAAAAAGAAAGAGATTAATGATGATGATATAAGGGTATTAGCCGGTGTTGTTAACCAGGGTGAGAAATCAATGAAACTCGACCTTCTTCAGGTTTCATGCGGAAAATCACTTATTCCTGTAGCTACTGTTGGTTTGAAGATTAACGGTGAAGTTCATTATTCAACTGCATCAGGAAACGGACCTATCGACGCTTGCTTCACTGCTGTAAAACACCTGATAAGCAAAACTGTCCATCTCGAAGAGTTTCTTATTCAGGCCATTACCAAGGGAAGCGATGACCTCGGTAAAGTTCATATCCAGGTAGAACATCAGGGCAAAACTTACTACGGATTCTCAGCAAACACCGATATTATTACTGCTTCCGTTGAAGCGTTTATTGATGCAATTGCTAAAATACAATAGCCCCCATGGGTGTGTTTAAAAAGTACTTCCCCAGCTTTTTGCCCCTAAATCCCCTAAAGGGAACTTATTGATTATAAATAAGATAAAGAGAAATTTAATTGATTAGGATTCAAAGCCCCCTTCAGAGCTTGCCCCGTTTAGGCGGGGGGATTTAGGGGCAAGATGAGGGGCACGATTGGGGCAAGATTATGAAAGGAACCGGAAAAAATTAATTATTGAAATTTGAAAGCAAAAACACTATTCGACAAGATCTGGGACGGACATGTAGTCCGCTCAATAGAGGATGGCCCCGATGTTCTGTACATCGACCGTCACTATATTCACGAGGTAACAAGCCCTCAGGCATTTAATGGCCTTAAAGAGAGAAACATTCCTGTTTTCAGACCTGAAAGGACTATTGCTACTGCTGACCACAATATTCCGACAAAAGATCAGCATCTGCAAATAAAGGATGAACTGTCGCGCAATCAGGTGGAAAGGCTAAGTGAAAACTGTGCAAAATATGGTATCGAACTTTTCGGTCTGAACCATATAAAAAATGGTATAGTACATGTTATCGGACCTGAACTTGGTTACACCCTTCCGGGAATGACGATTGTATGTGGCGACAGCCATACCTCAACTCATGGCGCCTTTGGAACAATAGCATTTGGTATAGGTACAAGCGAGGTGGAAATGGTACTTGCAACTCAGTGCATCCTTCAGCCCAAACCGAAAAAGATGAAAATTACTATAAACGGAAAGCTCCATAAAGGAGTGACATCCAAAGATATAGTAATGTATATAATCTCAGAGATTTCTACCGGAGGCGGCACAGGATATTTTGTTGAATTCAGCGGAAGCGCAATAAGCAGCCTCAGCATGGAGGCCCGAATGACAATCTGCAATATGAGTATTGAAATGGGTGCACGTGGCGGTCTTATAGCGCCCGATGAAACAACTTTCAACTATCTCAGAAAACTATCTTCAATTCCGGGTATCGATAATATTGAGTCAGCAATTGCCGGCTGGAAGAACTTCAGGAGCGATGTAGGTGCTTCCTTCGACCGTGAACTCGAATTTGATGCTGCAGCAATTAAGCCAATGATAACTTATGGTACAAATCCCGGAATGGGAATGGCTGTAGATGCTTCGATACCATTGTCTGATTCAAAAACAGCCGCAGCTTCTTCTTCATTTATAAAATCACTTGATTATATGGGATTTAAACCGGGAGAAAAGCTTCTTGGTCATCCGATAGATTATGTTTTTATTGGAAGCTGCACAAATGGAAGAATTGAAGATTTCCGTGCCTTCGCAGGTATAATAAAAGGAAGAAAAAAGGCAGCAAATGTTACTGCTCTCATTGTCCCGGGATCAAAACTTGTTGAAAAACAAATGATTGCCGAAGGATTGATTGAGATTTACAAAAATGCAGGTTTCGAGGTGCGTCAGCCCGGCTGCTCCTCATGCCTCGCAATGAACGAAGATAAAATTCCACTGGGTAAATATGCCGTATCAACTTCAAACCGCAACTTTGAAGGAAGACAGGGTCCGGGTGCAAGAACCCTTCTTGCCAGTCCGCTTACCGCAGCAGCTGCAGCGATAACAGGAAAGATATCCGACCCGAGAGACTTTATGAATGGTTAACGAACAAAATAATCTGAAATGACTAAAGTAAAAATAGATATCCTTGAATCGACTTGTGTTCCGCTTCCTTTTGAGAATGTGGATACAGATCAGATTATTCCTGCCCGCTTTCTTAGTGCAACTTCAAGAGAAGGATTCGGCGACAACCTTTTCCGCGACTGGAGGTATATGAAGAGTGGTGAAAAAAACCAGGAATTTGTTCTTAACAATCCGAAATTCACAGGAAAAATACTTGTTGCCGGTAAAAATTTCGGCAGCGGATCGAGCCGCGAACATGCCGTGTGGGCAATATATGATTACGGATTCAGAGCAGTAGTATCGAGCTTTTATGCCGATATTTTTATGAATAATGCCCTTAACAATGGGCTTCTTCCTATTGTAATCTCAGATGAACTTCTTAAAAAACTACAGGAACTGATCCAGAAAGATCCTTCCACTAAAGTAAAGATAGATCTTGAAAAACAGACTTTTACGATAGTGCCAACAGGTGAAACAGTTCAGTTTTCGATAAACTCATACAAAAAAGAGTGCCTCATGAAAGGTCTCGATGATATCGATTTTCTTCTGAGTATGAAGGATCTGATAACTGCTTATGAAACCAAAAAAAAAACAGCATGATGAGAGTAGAAATAATGGATACCACCCTTAGGGATGGTGAGCAGACACAAGGAGTATCTTACTCGCCTCCCGAGAAACTTCACATAGCAAAACTTCTTCTGAAGGATATTAAAGTGGACCGTATTGAGGTAGCTTCTGCCAGAGTATCAGCAGGTGAATTCGAGGCTCTGAGCAAAATCACCGAATGGGCCCGTCACAATAACCTTCACAGGAAAGTTGAGGTTCTTGGTTTTGTTGATGGTGATATTTCACTGAACTGGATAAATGATGCAGGCGGAAAAGTAATCAACCTGTTATGTAAAGGTTCACTCCGCCATCTTGAAAAACAACTCAGAAAAACACCTGAGAAACATGTAAGTGAAATTAAAGCGATTATCAAAAAGGCTGAATCGATGGATATGCAGGTGAATATCTATCTCGAAGACTGGTCAAACGGAATGATTAATTCCGAAGAATATGTTTTCTATATGCTTGATTCACTTAAAGATGAAACCATTGACAGATATATGCTTCCCGATACTCTCGGTGTATTAAGTCCGGAACAGACCTACGAGTTCTGCAAAAAAACAATTGACCGCTATTCTGGTCTTCATTTTGATTTTCATGCTCATAACGACTATGATCTGGCAGTTGCCAATGTTTTTTCAGCAGTAAGAGCCGGTGTTCAGGGAATTCATACTACCGTTAACGGACTTGGTGAACGGGCAGGAAATGCTCCTCTTTCAAGTGTCATCGGGGTACTCAAAGATCAGCTTGGCGCCGAGACAAACATTAACGAATTTGAAATAACCAAGGTAAGCAAGATCGTCGAAACATTCAGCGGAATAAGAATACCTGTTAACAAACCTGTCATCGGAGATTATGTTTTCACCCAGACTTCCGGTATTCATGCCGATGGCGACAACAAAGACAATCTATACTACAATAACCTGCTGCCTGAACGTTTTGGCAGGAAAAGAAAATATGCTCTCGGGAAACAATCAGGAAAAGCTACCGTAAAAAAGAATCTCGAGGAGTTCGGACTATTCCTGAGTCCCGAATCGCTTACAAAAGTAACCCAGAGAGTAATTGAACTTGGCGACAAGAAAGAAAATGTCACAACTGAAGACCTTCCCTACATAATCGCTGATGTACTTGGTAATGAGCAGATAAACTACAAGATTTTTATAAAGAACTATTCTTTATCGCTGTCTTATGGTCTAAAACCTTCTGCAAGTGTCCAGATTGAAATTGACGGAAACTTATATCAGGAGACATCGGGCGGCGACGGACAGTACGACGCTTTTATGAAGGCTGTAAGGGTAATATATGACAGACTGGGAAAACAATATCCTCTTCTCATCGATTACCAGGTATCGATACCTCCCGGAGGAAAAACGGATGCCCTTGTTGAAACAGCTATCAGCTGGGACTATAAAGGTAAAGAATTCAAGACCAGGGGTCTCGATGCCGACCAGACAGAATCGGCAATAAAGGCAACCGAAAGAATGCTTAACATAATTGAAAATATAGAACAAGGCAGTGCATCAACAAAAACATTAACAGAGGTATCTCATGAATTATAAAATAGCAGTATTGGCGGGCGACGGTATCGGTCCTGAAATAATTGAACAGGCTAAAAAAGTTGTAAGCGCAATTGGAAAAAAATATAAGCACTCTTTCGATTATACCCATGCACTCGTAGGGGCAATAGCCATTGATAAAACAGGAAATCCTTTGCCTGCAGAGACACTTACTCTTTGCAAAGAGTCTGATGCAGTTCTGTTCGGAGCAATCGGAGATCCACAGTATGATAATAACCCTGCAGCTAAGGTACGTCCTGAACAGGGACTTCTCGCAATGCGAAAAGAACTTGGATTATATGCAAATGTGAGGCCTGTTTCAACTTTCCCGTCACTTATTGACAAATCGCCTCTTAAACGCGAACTAGTTCAGGGTGTCGACATTATGATGATAAGAGAATTAACCGGAGGTATATATTTTGGAAAGCCACAGGGCAGATCAGAAGACGGAAATACAGCTTATGATTCATGCGTTTACAGCCGCTTTGAGATTGAAAGAGTTGTTCGTCTGGCCTGCGAATATGCTATGAAACGTTCAAAGAGAGTAACGGTAGTTGATAAAGCTAATGTTCTCGCTACATCAAGATTATGGAGAGAGACAGCTGTTGCAACCGGCAAGGAATTCCCGGAAGTCGTAATGGACTTTATGTTTGTCGATAATGCTGCGATGCAGCTTATCCAGTGGCCTGCAAAATTTGATGTCATTGTAACAGAAAATATGTTTGGCGATATCCTTTCTGATGAAGCATCTGTTCTTACCGGATCTCTCGGACTACTTCCTTCTGCATCGGTTGGATTATCGACATCAGTATTTGAACCTATACATGGCTCCTACCCTCAGGCTGCCGGTAAAAATATAGCTAATCCGCTCGGTACAATTCTCTCAGCTGCAATGATGCTCGACCTCGCTTTCAAGCTCAAAGAGGAAGCTGAACTTGTGAAGAAAGCTGTTGAGAAATCAATTGAGGCTGATTATGTTACAGTTGATCTTAATAAGGAAAATCCCAGATCAACTTCTGAGGTTGGCGACTGGATTTCAGATTATATCCTTAAAAGCAATAATTTTTAGAATAAGGATTTAGCATTTGTGCCTTGGCGCCTTTGTGCCTAAAATAATAGCCACCAATCAGCCAGCTTGCGGACAAGACACATGGGAACACCCGGAAATATCACTTTTTAGATAATTATTGTAATATTTATTAATTATTTCTTACCTTTGCATTCACAATTTAAAGAAATGAACTACAAGTTGTCACATCACCATCATTTTCATATTTGCTTTCAGGCGAGGAGATAGTGATATGTTGTTACATTAAAAATATCATAAACCCGTCTGAGCAGTTCAGGCGGGTTTTTCTTTTCCTGACAAACTGCTCAGACATAACTAAAAATTAAAAATGAGTGTATTAAAAATTGCAATTCAAAAGAGCGGAAGACTGAGCGATAATTCAAAGAAACTGCTAGAAGAGTGTGGTATAAAATTTTCCAACGGGGTTAGTGTACTGAAGACAACGGCTCATAACTTTCCTGTTGAGGTTCTTTTCCTGCGTGATGATGATATTCCACAGTATGTTGAGCAGCAAGTAGCTGACATTGGCATTCTGGGTGAGAATATGGTATTTGAAAAAGCCAAGGATGTAACTGTCATAGAGCAACTTGGCTTTGCAAGCTGCAGATTGAGTCTTGCCATACCAAAGGATGAAACATACACCGGTCCGGGATATTTTATGAACAAGAAGCTTGCTACAAGTTATCCGAAGGTACTCACTGATTATCTGAATAAAAATAAAATTACTGCCGAGATTGAGGAGATAAGCGGAAGCGTGGAAATTGCTCCGGGAATTGGTCTCGCTGATGCAATATGCGATATCGTAAGTTCAGGAAGCACACTGCTCACAAACGGATTGAAAGAGGTAGAAACGATTTTTAAAAGTCAGGCTGTAATAATAAGCAACAAGAATCTCAGCAAAGAGAAAGAATCAATTCTGAACAGCCTTCTTTTCCGCATTAGGGCCGTAAAAAATGCAAAGGAGAACAAATACATCCTGCTGAATGCTCCCGAAAAAGCAATACCTGAAATATGCGCCATTCTGCCAGGGATGAAAAGCCCTACAATACTTCCGCTGGTTGAAAAAGGATGGTGCAGCCTCCATTCAGTTGTCAAAGAGGATGAATTCTGGGTAAGGATCGACCAGCTTAAAGCAGCCGGCGCTGAAGGCATACTTGTTATTCCGATAGAGAAAATGATACTCTGATGAAAACAATAATATCTCCCTCAGTATCTGAATGGGAATCACTTTGCCGGCGACCTGCCATTGAAAAAGAGAATCTTAACGGAATTGTATCCGGGATAATAGAAGATATTATTTCCGAAGGTGACAATGCACTTTTCCGTTTCTCTAAACGCTTTGACGGGGTAAACATCAATGACATAAAAGTACCTGCCGGTGAAATAAAAGAAGCTTCCCTGCTAATTCCGGAGTGCCTTAAGAATGCCATCAATACTGCAAAAGAAAACATAGAGAAATTTCATTCATCCCAGCTGATTTCCGAACATGCTGTTGAAACTACAAAGGGTGTCAGATGCTGGAGAAAAAGTATCGCTATTGAAAAAGTCGGCTTATATATCCCCGGCGGCACAGCACCCCTCTTTTCAACCCTTCTTATGCTGGGCATACCCGCAAAGATTGCCGGATGTAAAGAAGTCATTATCTGCACCCCACCCTCCGAAAATGGAAAAATAAACCCGCTGATCCTTTACACTGCTTCGCTGATTGGCATTAGCGAAATATTCAAAGCAGGCGGGGCCCAGGCAATAGCTGCGATGGCATACGGCACTCAGACCATTCCAAAAGTATTTAAGATCTTCGGTCCGGGTAACCAGTATGTAACAAAAGCCAAAGAACTCGTACAGCTCGATGGCGTTTCAATTGATATGCCTGCCGGACCAAGTGAAGTTCTTGTAATTGCCGATAAATTTGCTGACCCGTCATTCATTGCAGCAGATCTTCTGTCGCAGGCTGAACACGGAACCGACAGCCAGGTAATAATGCTTACCGACAACATTGATCTTATTGACCTCGTTAGTAAAGAGACAGAAAAACAACTTCCGGAACTTCCAAGAAAAGAGATAGCGTTAAAAGCACTCGAAAACAGCAGCCTGATACTGCTCAGTTCCATGAAAGAATGCATAGAATTTAGTAATATGTATGCCCCTGAACATCTGATAATTAATACTCAAAACCCTGAAAATCTTGCCGAAGCAGTAATAAATGCAGGATCTGTCTTTCTCGGAAAATACAGTTGTGAAAGTGCAGGTGATTATGCATCGGGCACAAACCATACTTTGCCCACAAACGGATATGCCAGAAATTATTCAGGTGTTTCGACAGAATCGTTCATGAAAAAAGTGACCTTCCAGCAGATCACTGAAGAAGGAATAATAAACCTTGGACCATCAATTGAACTTATGGCTGAAGCAGAATTACTAAAAGGTCATAGAAATGCGGTGAGTGTCAGACTAAAAAGTTTACAGAATGATTAATATAAACACACTTGTAAGGGAAAATGTAAAGAACCTATCCCCCTACTCATGTGCCAGAGATGAGTTTAAAGGGAAAGCAGGCATATTTATGGATGCTAACGAAAATCCATTTGGCACTCTTAACAGATATCCTGATCCTTACCAGTCAGAACTTAAAAAGGCAATATCAGAATTCAGGGGAGTTGCATCTGAAAAAATATTTCTCGGAAACGGAAGCGATGAGGTTATTGACCTGTGCTACAGAATCTTCTGTAATCCGGGTACTGACAAGGCCCTCACCTTTACTCCTACTTATGGCATGTATGAGGTGTCAGCTTCGGTTAATGATATAAACCTTGCCGGAGTACCGCTGGATGGAGATTTCCATATTGACATGGCAAAAGTAAAACCACTACTGAATGACAGCAAACTGAAACTGATATTCATCTGCTCGCCAAACAATCCTACCGGCAACTGTTTCAATAATAGTGACATAATAGATATCATAGAAACATTTAAGGGCATTGTTGTTATTGATGAAGCCTATGCCGATTTCAGTGAACAGGCATCATTTCTCAGTGAAATTGACAAATATCCAAATCTGATAATTATGCAGACATTCAGCAAAGCATTTGGTCTTGCAGCAGTAAGGGTTGGAATGGCGTTTGCCAGTCGCGAAATAATAAAGTATTTCAACAAGATAAAACCCCCGTATAACATAAGTGCCATAAATCAGAAAACAGCCTTAAAAAAGCTTAGCAGAATTAAGGAATACAGAGAACAGATAGGACGTATAAAAGAGGAAAAAGCAAGAGTCATAAAGGCATTTAAAAAAATTGCACTTATTGAAAAGATCTTTCCTTCAGATTCAAATTTTCTTTTAGTAAAAGTAAAAGATGCCGGCTTAACATATAACAAACTGACTGACATGGGCATAATTGTCAGAAATCGTAATTCAGTGGCTGAGAACTGTCTTAGAATAACAATTGGCACCAGGAATGAGAATAACAAATTATTAAAAGCTCTTAACTTATTACCTTAGTGAGAACCATTGTGAATACCTTAGTGTGCCTTTGTGTTTAAACTTTTTTTTTATCACGAAGAATCACAAAGTACAGCACAAAGTAACACAAAGAAATATAGCACTTTAACTAAGTTAATGAATAATTCAAATTAAAACAATAAATGGATGAAGAAGGTATTATTTATTGACAGGGACGGGACTATAATAACAGAACCGGAAGATGAGCAGGTTGATTCGTTTGAGAAATTTTCCTTCCTCCCGGGAGCTATCACCAATCTTGCCAGGATTTCCAGGGAAACTGACTATGAATACGTTTTGGTAACTAATCAGGATGGACTGGGAACGGCATCCTTTCCGGAGGACACATTCTGGCCTGTACAAAATAAGATGCTTGAGATTCTAATGGGAGAAGGAATAGTTTTCAATGAGATATTTATCGACAAGACATTTCCCGAACAAAAGGCGCCAACAAGAAAACCAGGCACTGCTATGCTGACCAGATATCTTGCGCAGGGAATAGATCTTGAATCATCATACGTAATCGGCGACAGGCTGACAGACATCAAACTTGCTGATAATCTTGGATGTAAAGCAATATTTATAGGTGAATCAGTTGATAACGGTGCTGCTCTGTGCACCAACGACTGGAACGATATTTACAAATTTCTGAAAAGTGCTCCCAGAAGAGCTTCACTGAAAAGAAAAACCTCTGAGACGGATATCTTCGTTGAAATTGACCTCGATGGTTCAGGCAAAAGCGATATAAATACCGGTATTGGTTTTTTTGATCACATGCTGGAACAAATAAGCCGTCACGGCAACTTTGATCTGACCATAAAAGTTGCTGGTGATCTGGAAGTTGATGAGCACCATACAGTTGAAGATGTTGCAATCGCACTTGGTACCGTTCTCCTGAAAGCTCTTGGAGGGAAAAAAGGAATTGAAAGATATAGTTTCGTTCTGCCTATGGATGAGTCACTTGCCCGGGTTGCAGTGGATATTGGAGGAAGAGCATGGATTGTATGGGATGCAGACTTCAAACGTGAAAAGGTTGGTGAGATGCCGACCGAACTCTTTTTTCACTTCTTCAAGTCGTTCAGCGATAATGCAAAATGTAACCTTAATATAAAAGCAGAAGGAGACAATGAACATCATAAGATTGAAGCAATATTCAAAGCATTCGCGAAGGCACTTAAGATGGCTGTAAAACAAAGCGACAATTTCAATATACCAACAACCAAGGGAACTCTATGATTGCAATAGTGAAATATAATGCAGGCAACATAAAATCGGTTCAGAATGCGCTGAGCAGACTTGGTTACAAGAGTCTGATAACTGATAATCCTGATGAACTAAGAAGCGCAGAAAAGGTAATATTCCCCGGAGTAGGCGAAGCAGGCACCGCCATGCAATATCTTAAAGAGCGCGGACTTGATGCTGCAATTTTGTCACTCAAACAACCTGTACTGGGGATTTGTCTGGGTCTTCAGCTGATGTGCAACCATAGTGAGGAGGGAGATACGAAATGTCTCGGAATATTCGATTCGGAGGTTAAGCTGTTTCCCCCTGTTGAAAAAATTCCGCACATGGGATGGCAAAACTTCTTCACTCTGAAAGGAGAATTGTTTGAAGGTGTAAAGGTTACAGATGATCTGTATTATGTACACAGTTACTATGCTGATATATCATCAAGCACCACAGCTACATGCGATTATATACTTCCTTTCAGCTGCGCCATGCAAAAAGACAATTTTTATGCAACACAGTTTCATCCCGAAAAATCTGCAGCAATTGGCGAAAGAATACTGAAAAACTTTCTTGAAATATGAGAATAATTATTGCAATAGATATAATTGACGGAAAATGCGTCAGACTGACTAAGGGCGAATTCAGTACAAAAAAGATCTATAATAACGATCCTCTTGAAGTTGCCAGAGAGATTGAAGCAAGTGGCCTGAGTTATCTCCATTTAGTTGACCTCGACGGAGCTAAAAACAAAAAGAGTGAGAACCTGAAAATACTGAAAAAAATAACAAGCTTAACCAATCTGAAAGTCGATTTCGGAGGAGGGATCAGAACGGATGAGGATATTAAAAATGTATTTGAATCAGGAGCTGCACAGGTCACAGCAGGAAGTATTGCTGCATCTGACAGAAAACTTGTCTTGTGCTGGATTGAAAAATATGGCCCCGAAAAAGTCATTCTCGGGGCCGATTTCATAAACAGAAAAATTGCTACTTCAGGTTGGCTTGAGGGTTCAGATCAGGACGTAATTACCTTCATTAAAGGATACAGAGAATCAGGTCTCAAATACACAATATGCACTGATATTGATAAAGATGGAATGCTTCAGGGTCCATCAACGGAACTCTATAAAGAAATACTAAAAGCGACAGATGTCAGCCTCATCGCAAGTGGAGGTATCACCACTTTAAAAGATTGTGAAGACCTGATTGAAACCGGCTGCGAGGGTGCAATAATCGGGAAGGCATTTTATGAGGGGAGAATTACACTGAAAGAATTGATGGAGCTATGCTGAAGAAAAGAATCATACCATGTCTTGATATAAAAGACGGCAGGACAGTCAAAGGAATTAATTTCGTTAATCTGAAAGATGCCGGCGACCCTGTTGAACTGGCTAAACTATATGTAGAACAGGGTGCTGATGAACTTGTATTTCTCGACATTACAGCAACTATTGAAAACCGAAAGGCACTGGCATCTCTGGTTGAACGGATAGCAGCTGAAATTAATATCCCATTCACTGTCGGAGGAGGAATTGAGTCGGTTGAAGATGTTTCGGCTCTGATAAAAGCGGGGGCCGACAAAGTAACGATAAACTCATCTGCTGTAAAACGACCTGAGTTGATAAGCGAAATTGCCGCACAGTTTGGAAATCAGTGCGTTGTGGTTGCAATAGACACTAAACTTATTGATAATGAATGGATTGTTTTCGTAAATGGCGGACGTACTTCCACCGGACTAAAATGCAGAGAATGGGCACTAAAAGCTGAGGAACTTGGCGCCGGTGAAATACTGCTTACATCGATGAATAATGACGGAACAAAAGCAGGATTCTCACTCGACATAACTTCCGATATCAGCAGCAGAGTAAACATTCCGGTCATTGCATCAGGAGGCGCAGGTACAAAGCATCATTTTAAGCAGGTATTCTGTAATACGGCCTGCAGCGGTGCATTGGCAGCCAGCATCTTCCACTTTGGCGAGATTGATATCAGGGACCTTAAAAAATATTTAAGAAATGAGAATATTGCTGTCAGATTACAATGATTTTACTGTCGTTTTAATTGCCCCCACCCCCGCCTAAGCGGGGCAAACTCTGAAGGGGGCTTCAAACCACAAGAATTATTAAAAAAACTACTATTATGAATATAGATTTCAATAAAGGAAGCGGCCTGGTACCTGTTGTAATTCAGGATAATAATACATTACAGGTATTAATGGTCGGATACATGAATGAAGAGGCATTTGCAAAGACAAATGCAGAAAAAAAAGTCACTTTCTTCAGCAGGAGCAAAAACCGGCTCTGGACCAAAGGAGAGACTTCGGGCAATTTCTTATATGTGGAAGAGATCTTATCAGACTGTGATGATGATTCGATCCTGATAAAGGTAAATCCGGCCGGACCTGTGTGCCACACAGGAACAACTTCCTGTTTTTCGGAAGAGCCGGCAAAGGGCTTTATATATAAACTTGAAAAAATAATTGATCAGCGCATAGAAGATAATGCCGGTGAGTCATATACAAATAAACTCTATAAAAGAGGCATTAATAAAGTAGCTCAGAAGGTTGGTGAAGAGGCAGTTGAACTCGTTATTGAGGCAAAAGACGACAATATTGATCTCTTCAAAAATGAAGCTGCCGACTTGCTGTATCATCTGCTCATCTTACTCAAAGCCAAAGGAGTAAATCTTCAGAATATTGAAGAGGTTCTCAGGGAAAGGCACAAGAAGTAAAAAGTATTCAGTTTATTTTCACTATTTTAATCATTTACCTGACGGAATCTTAACAAGAATAATATCAGGTTTCGGAGCCTTTTTCGTTCCTGTTCCAAGAAAAAAACTTGTATTAGGCGGCTGATTATAGGCCACATTCTGAGTGGCAATAGCCAGTCTGTACTGCGGATTAGTCTCCAAAGATCCGGGGAAATAAAAATGAAATATAATAATTTTATAATATGAGTATCGGGAATGATGCACAAAGGATTATGAACCGTTTGTAAATCAATTTATTCGTTATTTATGATTCCCGATAGTCATTTTTTATAATATTAAAACGCTGAATTTTATAGTATCATCTGACTGATCTTCACAAAAATTATAGATTTAATGACTTTTTACTTGTTTTTTTAAAAATTCGTTTACTTTTGTAAGCAAATACCAGCGACAAATGAATACTGTGTACAATTATTTTATCTCTTTCTATTACTTCTTTTATTTTAAAAGGAAATAAGGGATTTTTGTATACAGATAAGTAAAATTATATGAGCAAGGGTCCCGGAAATGGGACCCTTATTTTTTTAATATAAACCGAAATGAAGATTACAATACAGGGAGAACCGGGATGCTTTCATGAAGTAGCTGCCAGACAGTATTTTAGCTATGATGAAGTTGAGATAGTGCCTTGTTCAACATTTGATCTGACTTTAAGCAGGATGATGAACGGGGAAGCTGAATTTGCTGTTATGGCAATTGAGAATGCTAGGTCGGGCAGTATACTAAGCAATTATACCTTAATAAGGGAATCAGGAATGAAGATCCTGGGTGAACATAACCTCAGGATAGTTCAGAACCTGATGGCATTGCCCGGACAAACAATTGATGATATCAGGGAGATAAGAACCCATCCGATTGCAATTACACAGTGTATGGCTTTCCTGAGTCAGCATCACCGGATCACGCTTATAGAGAGCGATGATACAGCCGGAAGTGCAAGAGAAATAAGTGAAAATAAAATTATGGGAGCAGCGGCAATTGCCTCATCTACGGCTGCCAGAATGTACGGAATGACGATACTCGCTCCCGGAATAGAGACATATAAACAAAACTACACACGGTTCCTGATCGTGGGACCTGAGGACCATGGAAACAAAAGAGGTGACAAGGTTTCTATCTGCTTCTCAACCGGCCATCAGCCCGGTTCTCTGGCAAAAGTGCTTGTTACACTAGCCGAACTTGATATAAACCTTTCAAAAATTCAGTCTGTACCAAGGTTGAATGGTGAATGGGAATACCTCTTCTACCTCGATCTTGAGATTCATAAGAATACAAGTGCCGACGTGATAAGAAGAGTTCTTGAACCTAATACCAGCAACCTGGAAATTCTGGGTGTATACTTTAAAGGAGACATGCTTTATGACAGTTAAACCAGCCGACCGTACAGGAAATGTACAGGAGTATTATTTCTCTCAGAAACTTGCACAGCTCGACAGGATGAGGAGAGACGGTGCGGATATCATTAACCTTGGTATCGGAAGTCCTGACCAGCCGCCATCTGAGAGTACTATAAATGCTCTGATAACTGAAGCCCGTAAACCTTCGTCGCACGGATATCAGAGCTATACCGGGATACCCGCTCTCCGAAAGGCATTTGCCGGCTGGTATAATAAGTACTTCAATGTTAAGCTGAACCCTGATAACGAGATTTTGCTTTTAATGGGAAGCAAGGAGGGTATTATGCATATCAGCATGGCATATATTAATCCGGGCGATGAGGTACTCGTTCCTGATCCAGGCTACCCTACATATTCCTCAGTAACAAATCTTGTAGGTGGTGTTGTAAGAAAGTACCTGCTGAAAGCCGAAAACAACTGGCATCCCGATCTGGAAGAGCTTGAAAAAAGTGACCTTGTTAATGTTAAACTCATGTGGATCAATTATCCGCATATGCCAACAGGTGCGAAAGGATCATTAAAACTTTTTGAAGAACTTGTTGCATTTTCTCAGAAACACAACATTCTTCTCGTTAATGATAATCCCTACTCCTTCATATTAAATAAGGAGTATCATAGCATACTTGAAGTTGCCGGAGCCAGAGAGTCGTCGCTCGAATTAAATTCACTCAGCAAATCACAGAATATGGCAGGCTGGCGTATCGGAATGGTAGCGGGTAACAGTGAGTATATAAAGAACATCCTCAAGGTTAAAAGCAATATGGATTCAGGGATGTTTCTTGCCATGCAGATGGCTGCGATTGAGGCAATTAATAACCCTGAATCGTGGTACGACACTGTCAATTCAGTATATACGCGGAGAAGAAAAATAGTTGAGGAAATAATGGATCTTCTGAATTGTAAATACGAAAAATCGCAGGTAGGACTCTTTGTATGGGGCCGGATTCCGGACACAATAGTTAGCTGTGAAGATTTTATTGAAGGGATCCTGAATAAGACCCATGTTTTCATAACTCCCGGATTTATTTTCGGAGAAAATGGACAGAGGTATATTCGAATTTCATTATGTGCCAATGAGAAACGATTGACAGAGGCGAAAGAGAGGTTAACAAAGATGAAAAGATGAAGTCGGAAGTCGGAAGACGGAAGAGTCAGAGTAGGTTTTACTTCGAACTCCGAACTCCGAACTCCGAACTTTTATTATAATAACACAAATTAATATAATATGACAGTTGCAGTAGTTGGAATAGGACTAATAGGAGGCTCGCTTATGGTAGACCTCCGGAAAAGAGGATTCGCTGAAAAGATAATCGGGGTAGACACAAATGTTCGTCATCAGAATATTGCTCTGCTGACCGGACTTGTTGATGAGATTGCTACACTTGAAGAGGCAATAGATAAAAGTGAGCTGATAGTTCTTTCCACCCCTGTCAGCACAAACTGCAAAATGCTTCCTCATATTCTCGACAAAATATCCGGTACCAATAAGGTTGTAACCGATATGGGTTCTACAAAAGCAAGCATTGCAAGAGCTTCGGAAAATCATAAGGCAAGAGGGAGATATGTTGCAGTTCATCCTATGGCAGGTACCGAATATTCGGGTCCGCTTGCTGCAATCGGTAAGCTTTTCGACTACAAGACTGCAATTATCTGTGACAAGGAACTCAGTGATAATGATGCACTTGATACCGTTGAAAAAATGCTTGCTATTCTGAACATGAAAAAGGTATATATGAATTCAAAGGAGCACGACATTCACGTTGCCTATGTATCGCATATATCGCACATAACATCATTCTCCCTTGCACTCAGCGTTCTGGAAAAAGAACAGCAGGAAGAAAATATACTTACACTGGCAGGCGGTGGATTTGAAAGTACAGTTCGTCTGGCTAAAAGTAACGGCGAAACCTGGGCTCCTATTTTTCTGGAGAATTCGGAATATATACTGGAGGTGATGGATGTTTATATTGAGAAGATGAATGAATTCAGAAAAAAAATAGCCGAGCAAGATATGAACGGTCTCAAAGAACTAATGGACGAGGCGAATAAAATACGGAAAATACTTAACTAGAGTTCGGAGTTAGAACTCCGAACTTTTAAAAAGGAATAATAACAAATAAATAAATAATATCATGGTGTTAAAACTCGGAAATTCTCTGATAAGCGACTGGAAAGGACACAAAGGCAGGCCCTTTCTTATTGCCGGTCCATGCAGTGCTGAAAGTGAGGAGCAGATGATGGATACAGCGAGGCAGCTGGCACAGATGAAACAGATAAGTGTTTTCCGCGCCGGGATCTGGAAACCCCGTACCCGCCCAAATTCTTTTGAAGGAGTTGGAGTGGAAGGACTCAAATGGCTGCGGCAGGTAAAACAGGAAACCGGTCTTCTTGTGGGAACTGAGGTTGCTAATGAAAAACATGTTTATGAAGCCCTTAAATATGGTATCGATATGCTCTGGATCGGTGCCAGAACATCTGTTAATCCTTTCACAGTTCAGGAGATCTCTGATGCCCTGAACGGAGTTGATGTAATGGTTCTTGTCAAGAACCCCATCAATCCTGATATTGAATTATGGATGGGTGCAATTGAGCGTATAGCAAGAGCGGGAATCACCCGTATAGGTGCAATTCACCGTGGATTCTCATCGTACGAAAAAACTCTGTACCGCAATCAGCCTAATTGGCAGCTTCCTATTGAGCTGCGCAGGAGAATTCCTGATCTGCCAATAATATGCGATCCGAGTCATATAGCAGGTGCCAGGCAATATCTGTTTGAGATATCTCAGAAGTCAATGGATCTGAACTTCGACGGACTGATGATTGAGTCTCACATAAATCCTTCAGTTGCACTTTCCGACGCGGCGCAGCAACTGACACCCAACGATCTGAAGGAGCTGTTAAGCAGACTGATACTAAGGAATCCCGATCCTTCCGATCCCACACTTCTTGATGTTCTTGGAGAACTCAGACAGCAGATCGATATTTACGACGATCACCTTCTCGACCTCATGGAAAAAAGAATGAAAGTTGCAGAAACTATCGGACGTTATAAAAAGGAGAATAATATCACTATCTTGCAGAGTACCCGATGGGACGAAATAATTAAAAAGGTAATTGTAAAAGGAGAAGCAAAGGGACTTAGTTCTGAACTTATAGATACGATGTTCAAGGCAATTCATCAGGAGTCGATAAACCATCAGATGAAGGTAATGAACACCGGAGATAAGAATGTTGAGGATGGTAAATAAATAAACAGAAACCCCATCCCGGCCTTCCCCTGAAGAGGAAGGAGCAGGCCAAATTTTCCCACATTGGGAAAATAAAAATTGAGGTAAAAATATAAAAACTGAACCTATGGAAAGATATGTAGAGCCATCAAAATTAAAGGGCCAGGTAAATGCCCCTGCTTCAAAAAGTATGACACAACGGGCAATTGCTGCCGCACTTCTTGCAGACGGGCCATGCAGAATATATAATCCTTCCTATTGCGACGATTCTCTGGCTGCAATGAGTATTGCTGTCGGGCTCGGGGCCAGACTGGTACCAAAGACTGATGAGCTTATTATTACAGGAACAGGGGTACTTAAGGAATCAAAGCTTAATTGCGGAGAATCAGGACTGGCGATACGCATGTTCTCACCTATTGCGGCTCTGTTTCCTGCTGAAATTACGATGGTTGGTGCAATCTCACTTAAGAAGAGACCCATGCGGATGATTGAGGAAGCTCTCAATCAGCTTGGTGTAAAATGTTCAAGCACAGAAGGATTCCTTCCGCTTACAATACAGGGGCCCATTTCAGGTGGCTATTGTGAAATAGACGGGTCGGTAAGCAGTCAGCTGCTGACAGGTCTCTTAATGGCATTGCCTCTGGCATCAGGTGATTCTGAAATAAGGGTCAGTAATCTGAAGAGTAAACCATATATTGATATGACTATTCAGATTCTCAAATCATTCGGCATCACAATTAAAAATACCGGTTATACTTTGTTTCATATACCCGGTAATCAGAAATATAAACCCGGTAACTATACAGTTGAAGGTGACTGGAGCGGAGCGGCGTTTCTTCTTGTAGCAGGAGCTATTAACGGAGAGCTTACAATAAAAGGTCTTCAGTCTGAGAGTAAACAGAGCGACATGGCAGTAATGTCTGCCCTTGAGAAGGCAGGTGCCAGAATGACTGTTAAAAAGGATCATATTGAGATCTCAAAATCAGAACTCAGAGCATTTGATTTCGATGCAACAGAATGTCCCGACCTCTTCCCTCCACTGGTTGCACTTGCAGCATATTGCAAAGGAGTGTCGTCAATAAAAGGAGTTTCCCGACTTATTTACAAAGAGAGTGACAGGTCAAAAGCGCTTAGTGAAGAGTTTATTAAAATGAATATCGATATCCAGATAAAAGATGATGTGATGTTCATTACAGGTGGAGAAGTAAAGGGAGCACATGTCGAATCACACGAGGATCACAGGATAGCAATGGCACTTTCTGTTGCCGCACTCGGCGCCTCAGGAAATGTATATATCAGGGATTCACAGTGTATCGGAAAATCATATCCTGAATTCTACAACGATATCAGGAAGCTCGGAGCACTTGTTCATGAATGAAACAAATAAGTGCCTGATATCATTATAAAGGTGGCAAAAGTGAATTATTCATTGAAAAATTAAAAATAATTGCCTTTTATTATGATAATTTAAAATTTTAATTATTTTTGTGGCATGAAAAAAGCAATGTTTTATATTTGGTCTTGGCGCAGTTCATCAGTTGAAGCTGTGATAGAAGCCGTTATATAACATTAATAAGATATTTATTTATATAGGCACACTGTTCACAGTGTGCCTTTTTTTTGTCAAAATTTTAACCAAACTATAAAAATCAGAAAAATGGAAAAGATCAGAAAGATTATTTTAAGCGACAATGAAATGCCAAGGCAATGGTATAATATTCTGGCAGACATGCCCAATAAACCCATGCCGCCTCTCCATCCCGGCACAAAACAGCCAATAGGTCCCGAAGACCTTGCAGCAGTATTCCCGATGGAACTTATTAAGCAGGAAGTTTCGACCGAGAGATATATTGATATCCCCGAAGAAGTGCTTGACTTGTACAGGACATACCGCCCGTCTCCTATGTTCAGAGCATTAAATCTGGAAAAAACACTTGGAACAAAAAGTAAGATTTATTACAAGTATGAAGGCGGCAACTATTCAGGTTCTCATAAAGCCAACACTGCTATTCCTCAGGCTTACTACAATAAGATGGAAGGTGTGAGAAGAATTACAACTGAGACAGGCGCCGGACAATGGGGTTCTGCCATGAGTTTTGCCTGCAATTATTTCGGAATGGAATTACTTGTATTTATGGTAAGGGTTAGTTATGACAATAAACCCGGACGAAAACTCCTGATGAACACATATAATGCAAAAGTACTTGCATCGCCGAGCACAATGACAGAATACGGAAGAAAAATTCTCGCACTCGATCCTGATTCTCCGGGGAGTCTTGGAATTGCAATATCAGAAGCTATGGAAGTTGCAGGACAGGATCCTTATACCAAATATGCTCTCGGCAGTGTTCTCAACCATGTCAGCCTTCACCAGACAATTATTGGTCAGGAGGCGCTTATACAAATGGAGAAGGCCGGTGATTACCCCGACGTTGTCATAGGTTGTTTCGGAGGAGGGTCTAATTTTTCCGGAATTGCATTCCCTTTCCTTCGCGAGAAGCTTATTAATAAAAAGGATATCAGACTCGTAGCGGTTGAACCAGCCTCATGCCCTAAACTGACAAAAGGTAAATTCATGTATGACTTTGGCGATTCTGCAGGAATGACACCTCTTCTGCCTATGTATACGCTGGGACATAATTATATTCCTGAAAAGATTCATGCAGGCGGATTACGTTACCACGGCGCAGGAGTGCTTGTGAGTCAGCTTCTCAAGGACGGGTTCATTGAAGCCAAGGCTAAACTTCAGAGAGAATGTTTTGAAGCCGGGGTACTTTTTGCAAGAAATGAAGGTATTCTTCCTGCTCCTGAATCGACCTATGCAATTGCAGGTGCAATGGATGAAGCAAGAAGGGCTGACATTGAGGGTGTTTCAAAAACAATACTTTTCAACCTCAGTGGTCACGGCCATTTTGATATATCAGCCTATGAAAAATATTTCGAAAACAACCTCCCCGACCATTCGCTGACAACAGCTGAGGTAGAGGAGGCTATTTCGAAAATTAATATTACAATCTGATTAATTGACTCTGTGGAACATGGGGGTGTTGAAAAAGTGTGAATTCTATTCAAACCCCCTTGTTTTTTGCCCCCTAAAGGGCTTTTACTCTCCACCCCACTGCCAGGGAAGCACTTTTTAATCAGCCCCGGCCACAGAGAAATTATTTCTAGAAATCAGAATAGTTTGTTGGGTGTAGAAGATACGCCCTTGTTTTTGATGTGGAGTTTTTATACTCCTCAAGACCCGATAATCTCTTCCACTCAGGATGAGCTCTGAATGCTGCCCAGCAGGCATCATGCGACTTCATGTCTGCATATGTTGTCATATAAATAAGCCTTGGCATCTGGCTGCCCAGAATTACCTTTGCATAAAAAACTGCATTAGCTCCGATATTCTCAAAGATCCCCATTTCTCCTCCCTCATTAAACATATGGATTTTCTTTGCAGCTTTAGCTTCTGTAGCACTTTCATAACTGCGATATTCGTATATCCTGTCTGATTTTGGAGTTGTAAAAGTAGGGAATATTGCCTGAGGCATATTTGAAAAGGCCTGTGCAAGAACACTTTCATATCTCACAAACGGAGGATTATTATAGGGAGCATCCAGAAAGGCTTTTCCGGCCTGAGAATAAACCTGATCGGCTGCCAGTTTTACAGAAAGCTGAGCATATTGCTCCATATTCTTATAAGGTATAAATACATATACCATTTTTCCGAAAGCAGTGTCTGCCTCAATTGGCTTGAATACGCCCACAGTAGTAATTCCTGCGCGGTGCAATGCCGGAAGATATGCATCCTTAAAATAGGCATCCATAACAGACTCCTGTGAAGTACTGTTTATCCGGTAAATCTTAACCTCATAGATCATCTGTTTGCCCTTTGGTGCAGCGAAACTTGTTACTGCAATAAAAAGGAATAATGCCAGTACAGAAAATGAACGAAAAATGGTGCTTGAATTTTTCATGTTAATTTTTTGATTAATAAATATTTAAATAACAACTAATATGCTTTTGAGAACTCCTGGAATATCTTATTTGCTTTTTCAGCGGTAATATCTGATCCTGACTGTACGTAAAATCTATGATATAATGTCATCGATTCACCTTTTGCAAGAGTGTATGATTTCTTCTCCTGTTTAGAATCATAAGCATTCTGTCCAAGATTATTTATTGAGAAGAGTCCGTAACCGCGTGCATGTGCATAAGCCGGATAACCCGGATTTTTTGGATTATCAAACATGCCGAAAGTTGTAAGAACATTATCCTTTGTTCCGCTAAGAAGCACCCAGTCGTTCCGGGTTCCCCATACTGCATCGCCCTTCAGACCTTTACTGGAAGTGTACATACCTGTAACTCCTGTGTTATCAGTAGCTTTCACAGTAGTTGGAATTCCCTTATCATCAGTGAATATAAGTGATTCATTTGAAGGCATCTCAAAAGCCCTGTCTACCCTGATAGCAAACATACCTTCTTTCGTTTCTCCAATCGTAACAGTACCATTTACTGCCGTAAGTTTGCTTATGTGATCGATGGTTCTCGAGTTATCATCGCCTGAAAATACAAAAGTTGTATTCTCTGTAAGTAATGTATTCCCCTTGTTGTCATCCCAGTTAGCAACTACTTCCAGAGTACCTGTCTTTCCGTTTTTTGCCTTTACAATTTTCTGATTGGCAATATGCCCGTAAGTATCCTTTTTATTCGCCGGAATTGCAGAAGAGTTATTCCAGAAATCGAGATTATTTACGTTTCCGTGATTGAACCATATCCCAATATGATGAGGGTGATCAACACGTTCCCCTTTTCGTGGTTCGATAGGAAATCCCCTTGTTATAACTGAACCGTTTGGGGCTATTACCGGAAAAAGGAATGGTTTTTCAATGTCAGCCGGATAGCAATAAGATGTAAAAAGTTTTCCTCCTATTATAACGTCAACTTTACTTTTAGCTTCATCCTGAACGAACTTAACATTCTGAGAATTAGCTGACATACTGAGAGCTAAAAACATAACAGATAATAGATATTTCATTTTCTTTAATTGATTATATTAATACTGGAATACTTTTCCGCCTGCCAGAACTTCCTGTTTCACCTCATCAAAAGAGGCTTTTTCTCCTGTTCTGAGGGCAGCTGTACACATAATGGTTGCAATAGAATGATTATAACCTGCCATTATATCTGCATTCGGTTTCTTGCGACTCCTTACACATTCCATCCAGTTCTTCATATGAGCGCTTGTCATCGGATCTGAACCTGTGTTCGCAGCAGTCTCTATTTTAAACCCCGGGAGATCACTTGCTGCAAGAAGGTTTTCTGCCATCTTCATTGCTTTCGCATCATTTATTCTGAGTCCGCCTTCGGAATTAATTTTGTTTGTATCAAGGTTAAGCGATCCGCCATTTGAAAAATAGATCTCCTTTGTACCGCCAGCCGAGTTTGTAAATCTTGAAGTATATACAACCTGGAATCCGTTATCTTTTGTTCCGTAATCCATTACAGCTGTCATGGTATCAAAATTTGTACGGCCATCTTTCCAAAGATAAATGCCGCCGTTTGCAGCCACACTATTTGGATGAGCAAGGTCAGTAAACCAATGTACAGTATCAATCTGGTGAGCCATCCACTGACCGGGAATTCCTGAAGAATATGGCCAGAATAATCTGAACTCAAGATATTTCCTGGGATCCCACGCTGCAGGTGCACGGTTAAGCTGGAAACGTTTCCAGTCAGTTTCTGATTCCTTAATAACTCCCGTCAGCTCAGGTCTTCTCCATCTGCCAGGCTGGTTAACGTTCCACGACATTTCAACCATTACGATCTTGCCGAATTTACCTGATTTGACATATTCATTTGCAGCAATATAATTAGGAGTGCTCCTTCTCTGGGAGCCTATCTGTACAATCTTTTTTGTCTCCTGAACAGCTTTGAGGGCTACACGTGCATCAGCCATTGTTTCTGCAAACGGTTTCTCGCAATAAGCATCCTGTCCTGCCCTTACTGCATCGGCCAGATGAAGTGCATGCTGAAAGTCAGCAGTGCTTATTATTACAGCATCCGTATCTTTTCCATCAAATAGTTCTTCATTATTGCGGGCAAGACGAAGATTAATCCCCTTTCCCTTGAAAAAAGTATCAGCAGCAGTACGGCGAACACTCCAGATATCAGAGAGTGCCGTGAATTCAAAATTCTGCTCTTTCGAATGCTCAAAAAATGCAGGTACGAGTGACGACCTGAAGCGGTCTGAATAACCTACAATTCCAACACGTACCCTGTCGTTAGCACCAATTATACGTGAATAACTCTTTGCACTAAGTGTCAGACCTGCTGCGCCTAATGCTGTTTTCTGAATAAAGTCTCTGCGGCTTGTCATAATTTGATTTATTTAAACACTAAATAATTGTCACTCTGCCCCTTACTTATCGCCCCCAAACCCACTAAAGGGGGCTTAAAACCCAATTTACCTGTTATTAACCCCCATTCAGAACTTGCCCCGTTTAGGCGGGGGGGTTGCGATCATGGCCTTATTGTAAAATTACTTTAAATTCCGTGAACGTACACATATAAGAAGGGAGTTTTTTCAAATTTCAGATTCTTTAACATTTTTTAACTCTCTAAAGCCCTTATTTGATGCACTTTCAAAAATGGGCTCATCAGGTCTGAACGAACCTCGCAATCTTATCTGCACCCTCAAATAATGCCACGCAAAAAACGTGGGAAATCATCTCCATAAAACCAAAAAACGGAAACGGTCACAAAAAGAAGGAGCAAAATGTCAATTTTTATGTTTAGTTTTAAGTTTATGAATTAATCAGGTTAAATTGTTAAACGCTAAACTCTTAAATAAAATGAAGAAAAGTCTGCTTTTGTCTTTTTTTATTCTCATTTGCGCTGCTTCCATGGCGCAAAATGGCGATGGCGCTTCAGTATCGAAACAAAACGACGCCAAAATGCAATGGTGGAAAGAGGCCAAATTCGGCATGTTTATTCACTGGGGAATTTATTCAGTACCTGCTGGGAAATGGGGCGAAAATATGGCGGAAATTTCCTATTGAATGTGGGCCCGAATCAGAAGAATCATCCCTCACCGTCAGATAAACTGAACATTGCCGGTATAGGTGTTGGAGGTATGGGAAGAAATTATCTTAACGGAGCTTACACTGAAAATTTTCCTGCATTATGCGATGTTGACGAATTATTGTATAAAAAAATACTGACTATTAAAGGCAATCCTGGCTTCCTGGAAAAAATCAATGCAGCCAGGTTTTACCGCGATTTCAGGGAGATGCTTGACAAAGAAAAAGACCTTGATGCTGTGATGATCGGAACTCCTGATCATACTCATACAACAGCTGCTCTGGCAGCAATAGCGAAAGGACTTCATGTATATTGTGCCAAACCACTTACACGGACAATCTACGAATCACGCGTTCTTGCCGCAGCTGCAAGAAAAGCAGGGGTGGCAACACAGATGAGTACCCAGAGCGATGCAATGGAGGAATTCAGACTTTTGCGAGAGTGGATATGGAATGGAGCAATTGGAGATGTTTATGAGGTCCAGATATGGTGCGACAGGCCTATCTGGCCCCAGGGATTAGTGCGGCCACAAGAGATTGTTGCGGTTCCAGATACGCTGGATTGGAATTTGTTTATTGGGCCTGCACCTTTCCGTCCTTACCATCCTGCATATCATCCGTTTAATTTCAGAGGCTGGTTTGATTTTGGAGCAGGAGCGCTTGGAGATATGGGATGCCACTTTTTTAATCCCGTCGTAAAAGCGCTTAAACTCGGACATCCAACAAGTATTGAAGCCAGTTCAACAAAAGTATTTCCCGAAACATTTCCAATTGGTTCGATAGTTTATTACGAATTTCCTGCAAGAGGGAAAATGCCTCCAGTTAAACTAAGTTGGTACGATGGCGGACTAAAGCCCGAAAGACCAAAAGAATTGGAAGGCAATAAAGAATTTCCTTCAACCGGCATCTTGTTCAGAGGAACCGAAGGTGCAATACTGTGCGACAGTGTTGGCGATAATCCAAGGATAATACCAGAGACAAAGATGAATTCTTACAAAAAACCGCAAAAAACTGAGGAACGGTCTATTGGTCACTATGAAGAATGGGTAGCGGCCTGTAAAGGTGGTAAACCTGCAGGTGTTGAATTTGGATATGGCAGCATGCTGACAGAAGTCGTTCTGCTTGGAAATATTGCTATCAGAATTGACAAAAAACTCGGGTGGGATGGAATAAACATGAAAATCACCAATGACGAAGACGCCAATAAGTTAATCAAAGAACCATATCAGAACGGTTGGGAGATTTGACAAATAATGCTGCAGTGGTATGAATAAGATGAAAAGGAGCTGAAATATATGCCAGAATTGAAGGTTTTATTTCCACAGATAGAAAAAATAAACGGTCCATCTTTTCAGAATTATGCACTACCTTTGAGGGACACAATTTTATTACGGCATAAATACAGCTAAACAACTACAAATATTCTTAAAATTGGTAAAATATCCTGATGACAAGCTGATTATCAATAAACTCAAAGAAGGGGACGTTTTATCTTTTGATAATATCTTCAGGAAGTATAATAAAAAGGTTTATTACTTCGCAATAAGCTATTTAAAGAATAAAGAGGATGCAGAAGATGTTGTTCAGGAGGTATTTATGAATCTCTGGAAATACAGGGATCAGATAAGTGAGTATTATGTTTTCAGCAAGTATCTCTTCAGGATAACCTATAATGCAACCTGCAAAAAATTCCGGAAACATGCATCAGATAAAAGGCAATTGGAAGAGGTGCTTAAAAGTTTTGTCATTGAAGATAACTCAACAAAGCTGGATATTGAATATAGCAGCCTGTTGGAAACAACAAGTCAACTGATAGAAAAATTACCTTCCCGGCAAAAGAATATCCTGCTTTTGAACATTGAGGAACACTTTAGTTCCGATCAGATTGCTCAGAAACTTGATATTTCAAAGAAGACCGTTGAGAACTACCTGTCCTTGGCAAAAGCATCGTTAAGAAAATCACTCGCTGATGGAGGTATATTGCCCGTTCTTTTCATATGGTTATTCCTTAAATAAATATTTTGGCAAGACCTTTCATAGTCTTACGGCCATGCAGTATTGCATTTTCCGATTCGCAGAGCTTACCCCGCACAGCGGGGCTCTCAGGATTTCGGCTGCACCTCAACTTGCAGTCTTGCGGTCATAGGCTTTTGCTGTGCTGCCTTTCAACCCATTCAACCATTTGAACTTCTTTAGCCCCATAAAGTGATCATGTTTAGATTGATTATAAATTACCTAATTATTTGGGAATACTGGTTGCCGGTTGGATATTATTGTTAGTCAGGTTAGTTCTGACTTATTTCGATTTATAGTTCTTGTGAACCAAGTTAGTTAGTGAGGATTATAGGTTAGTTGGTTAGGGTTTTCAGGATGGGAGATATTATCTTCCATCCTGATTTTTTTGTGGCAATAATAACTGAATGAGAGAGTAGTGCATTTATGGATTTTGCAGGCATCTTAATTAGATTGATTATAAATTACATTTTGTTTGGGAATATAGGTTAACGGCTGGATATTATATTGGTAAGGTAAATTTTCTGACTTTTGATTTTGTCAGAATATCAATTTCAATTAACTTTCAGAAGAGTAAAAACAGAATTATGAAGGAAAACAAAGAAAAAATTGACATAGAATTATTACTGGGATATCTGAAAGGAAGTGGCTCTGACGAAGATGAAATTATTATTCAGCAATGGTTGAACAACACTGATACGGAGCACGAATTAAGTGAAGAATCCTTCCGGTTTTGGGATGAAATAAACCCTGATCGAAATATAAACGATTACAATGGTGATCATATTCTCGACCGAATACATCATAATATAATGATAGAGGAAGGTACATTCTCAAGTAAAACAAAACCAAAAATAAGGTTTATCAATTATCTAACAAGGATTGCTGCAATACTTACTATACCGTTATTAATTGCATCATTGCTTTTATATTTTCAGAACAGATCATTTAATAACGCAGTGTCGTGGGCAGAAATTCATGCACCATACGGAACACGGACTGATTTCTCTCTGCCCGATGGTTCAACAGGCCATTTGAACGGAGGCTCCTCATTGAGATTCCCGACTAAGTTCGACCGTAATGTCAGAGATGTGAAGCTTGTTGGAGAAGCATATTTCGATGTTATTTCAAATCATGAGAAACCTTTTATTGTTTCAACTGAAAGCATTGATGTTAAAGTGACAGGAACTTCATTTAATATAATGGCTTATGCTGATGAACCAAAGACTGAAGTAACACTGAAAAACGGGAAAGTTGAAGTGTTTAAGAAAAAAAATGATAAAAAAATAAGTATGGGATTTCTGAAACCATCTGAGTCATTTACATATAATTACCTGACAGATTCGTGTAAAATACAATCAGTAAAAACAGCAGAAAGGCTTTCGTGGATAGATGGTAAACTGATGTTTAAATATGAACCGTTTGAGGAGGTTATAAGCAGACTAAACCGTTGGTATAATGTTAATATCGTCATAAAGGATGAATCCCTTAATTCTTATATCTATTATGGTACATTTCACAATGAAACTCTTGATGAAGTCCTAAAACTTCTTCAGGTAACTGCTCCTTTAAGATTCCGGGACTTTGCCAGAGATAAAAAACCCGACGGATCATACGAAAAAAGAAAGATTGAGATTTACAGTAAAAAATAATCAACCCTGTTACTAACCTTTATAAACAAATGCCTATGAACAAAAGCCACGCATAAAATAATAAGGAAAGCGCGGCAACGCTCTCCTTATAATTCAGCAGTTTTTCCAATGCAAATTATAACAATAGTTTATAACCACTAAATCATACAAATCTATGAAAAAATATTGTACCTATTCAGGTGGCTATTTTAAAAAAATATACTCCTGGAAAATATTAAAACTTATGAGAAACACTTTATTGATCCTTTTTATCGGAGTCTTTCAGGCAAACGCGAGTGACTCATATTCTCAGAATACTAAGCTTACTCTAAACATGGAAAATGTTACTATAGCTCAAGTATTGGAAGAAATCGAAAGCAACAGCGAGTTTTTCTTCTTATATAATGCAAAGCTGGTTGATGTAAAGAGGGAAGTCGCAATATCAGTCAAGGGTGAAAGAATTTCCGATATTCTCGCCTCTCTCTTTTCAGGTACCGGGGTGAATTATGTAGTTTATGACAGGAAGATCATACTTTCACCGGGAGATCTTTCAGGCCTGTCGGCTGCGGGAACGCAACAACAAAAACTTACCGGTTTCATTACCGATGCAACTACGGGTGAGGCCGTTATTGGGGCAAATGTTATTATTGAAGGAACTACTCTGGGAGTTGTAACGGATTTGGACGGGAAATTCAGTCTTGATATTCCCAGGCCGAATTCAGTGCTTGTTATATCGTGTTTGGGATACAACACAGAACGAATAGTTTTTAAGGGTCAAACATCCATCGCTGTAAACATGAGCCCTGATATTAAAAGTCTCGAAGAAGTAGTAGTGATAGGGTATGGTTCAGTAAAAAAGAGCGACCTTACAGGGTCGGTATCAACAGTAAAAGCCGACCAAATAACATCTTTTCCTGTTTCCGGCGCTGTTCAGGCGTTGCAGGGTCGGGCAGCCGGTGTGCAGATTTCTGCTAACAACGGAGATCCGGGAGGTTCGGTAACTGTAAAAATCAGAGGTGGCACTTCTATCAATGCCAGCAGTAATCCCCTATATGTTGTCGATGGCTTTCCTGGCGCATTCCTGCCACAGCCGGAAGATATTGAAACACTCGAAATATTGAAAGATGCATCGGCTACAGCTATTTATGGCTCTCGTGGAGCCAATGGTGTTGTTATGATTACCACCAAAAAAGGTAAAAAAGGGAAAGTTTCTATTGAGTACAATACAACATATTCTCAACAAAAAGAAACCAACAGGATCGACCTGCTGAATGCTGAGGAGTTTTTGGATCTGACAATGCCATATTACCCAAATTATGTAAGTGAAGGACAGAATACAGATTGGCAGGATGTGGTTCTTCAGAAAGGAACTGTGCAGACACACCAGTTAGCAGTTTCGGGCGGTGCTGAAAATGTAAATTACTATGTTTCCGGTAACTTTTTCGATCAAAAGGGGTTAATT
>JBBQZN010000025.1:0-49535 GCA_038207725.1 Bacteroidales bacterium
TTAGGATATACTGATAAAGAATCGGCAGGCATAACAGTATGAGGTCCTTCAGATAGATTATCGCCAAATGGTGTTCCACCTATTTGTGAGGAGTTTTTCCAATACTTCAGATCGGAAGGATTACCAGTAGGATTATTCAGAACAGATGAAAGTGAGTACCCCTCGCCATCGGCTTTATCAGGCCAGGGATAGGAATCGTCGTATGCAAAGTTAATTACTGCTTTGTCAAGATCATCCTTCAGAAGAATCTCTTCTCCTGCATTTGAAAGATTTCCGCTGAAATTACCTGAAGGAATCAGTCCATAATAATCCCAGAATCTCGCCGGTTTGGATGCAACAACGAAGTATTCTCCCGGAGCGAGAAGTCGCCGGTTGGGGAAAGAATAACTTACAGCCGAATCCAGCTCAAGACCCGAAAGGTTAACCGCATTCTTACCTGTATTTCTGAATTCCAGAAATTCAAGATCCTGACCTGATATGGTATCGGCACCTATGCGGAAATCGGCCGGATGATAATAGATCTCAGTTATTTTCAATCCAGTATAAACAGATTGTTCTTTTATGAAATTCACCTCGGTGATTGCACTCCATTTTCCATCAGTCAGAATTCGAGCCTTAATTACAGTTGATTCAGAGACTTTTAATGAAGCCTCTCCGTCTGATGATACAGTTCCGGAGTTAATTGACCCGCCATCTTTTCTGGGATCATTTCCATTTAGAGTGTAGCAGATTAAGCCTTTGGAATTAGGATTACTTATTCTGACAATGACAGGGTTAGTTACCTTTTGCTCCTTTGATGTAACTATACCTAATGATGTGCTTATCACAGGTGCATCAGAATCAGGGTATAGTCCTGCACTAGCAAGCTGACTTTTAACAATAGCGGGTCGCAGAGGTATAAATCTGCTTCTTATTTTATCTATCTCGGTCAGCCATTGTCCGTTTTTGGTATAAGGATTTCCTGTCGTTCTTTTTGCATCACCCCAGCGTGCTGATTCAGCGACGATTGCATTTTCGACTTCAGCTACCCTCTTATTGAGACTGGCAAGGGCCATTTCAGGTGAGAAGACTCCTCCAGTTTTGAAATGATTATAGGCACGGCTCGAAAAACGTGAACGGTACTCGCTGTTTGCAGTTAGTTTAAAATGAAGCCATTGGGGATGAAAGTAAGAGAATGAGGAAATAAGCATGGTCATATTGTCTGTTCTGGTACCTAAATTAACACGGTCCTCATTTATTCCTATACCCGGTGTATGAGGTTCATCAAATGCCGAATGCTCTGAATCATGAGCAAAAAACATGAATCCCGATGATTTATCAGGCCTGTCAGCAATAGCGTAAAAATTATTGCAGTATTTATTCTTTGAAAAAGAGGATGCAGGTGCATCAAAATTTCCTGTATAGAATATAATCAGCATATAATCAATCAGATTGTCGATGTCAACCATTACTTCACCTCCCCTGACAGGTTTACCCTCTTCATCTCTTCCCTGAAGAAGGTAATAGTTAGCATCTGAGGCAAATCCCTTGACAGACAGGTCCCATATTTTCTTCCATGAATCCAGATTACCGTCAGTAACTTCGATAAGATGGCTCCAGTTCTCTGTATTCACTTTTACAACATCATAGTCCTCATCATCTTCCCCGAAATAGGAAGATGCGAATCGTGCCTCCGACCGTTCCTGAGTCTGATATATACCCCAGTACATACCATTAAGATACAGATGGTAATACCTGCTCCGTGTGTATGGCTGTCCCATATCTCTTTGAATATCACGGGAAAACACATCACGCACAAAGGAATTATTAGATAAACCGTTATTCCATGCGTAGTTTTGTTCAGTCCGAAGGTCTATCTTGTCAAATTCACTGACACCTTCTTCCCCAAACAATGGAAAATTCAGTTTTGCGCTTCCGTACTTTTCTCTGAAAAACAGTCTGAAAGAATGCTTGGGATATGTATCATGTCTGCTCCATCCACCTCTTATTCTAAGTCCGGCATTTATTTTAAAACCTTCTGAACCGTCAGGGTTGATCAATTCAACGCTGCATTCCTTTTCCCAGTTTATTCCATGGCCATCAGCATTTACATAGATCCCGCTCGCCGGATCGAATAGATTTTTATTATCAGTAATAATTGACACAGAAGGAATTGACTTAAATGATGAGATAAAAGAGGGTGAATATAAGGGGTCATTCACAACTCTCTGATCGATACCCAGATCAATAATCTGGGTGTTTACATTGTATGATGGCCAGTCGCCCCCGGGAAAACTCTGTGTTTTAAGTTTCTCCTGAAAAATGTATGTGGCTGCTGATGGCTTTGATGGTTTAAAACCCGGTTTGACTGATGAAGCCCTCAGAATAACTGATGGAGTTAAGGCTCTTCCTGTTGTATCTGATGGATCTATATGAACTGCAAGTGGTGAAGAACCTGTAAAATATCTTGCTGAACTCTGCGGGTTGCTTCCATTCAGAGTATATTTTATTGAAGCAGCAGGATCGGATGATGTGAGTATAACATCAAAGTGATCGTTGCAGAAGCCTGATCTGACGCTGAAGGAGATACCTGCCGGATCATTAAATTCAGGCAGATCAGATTCTGCATTTATAGAAACGTCAATGTAGAAATCCGTACTTGTCAGGCTCACATTAAATCCCTGAACCGCTATTGAATTAATGCCTTCAGCTAGATTCAGTTTAGCTGCTTCAAGCACTACATCTTCTCCTGTACCGGATTCGTGAGACAGGGTTGCAACAGCAGTATTTAAAAGAACCGATGGTGCATTTTTCCGGGCAGCCTCCCTTCCGTTTATCCAGATTACATATCCGTCGTCATAATCAACTGAAAGTGTAAGACTTGAAATAAGGTCTTTATTCAGACAGAAGAATGTTGAGCGCATATATACTGTAGTGTAGCTGTTCTGCATATCAGTAAGTTCCACTCCCAATACTCCGTTGCCATATCTCAGCGGAGATTTACCGGTTAACCAACCGGCATCATTAAACTCCGGATTGACCCAAAGGGGAGAAAGAGAAACAGCATCTTTCCCTTTAAAGTATTTCCACGATGACTGGTAAGAGAAACTTATCTGAGAATTTGTTTCATGAAAAAATAAAAAGAAACAGCAGAAAGTAATAATAACTTTTATGTTTCTGATCTTAAAACGCTTATATAAGTTGCTTTCCTTTTGAGATGTCATTGACAGGGAGGAAAAAAATAAAAATATTCTCTTCATCTCAGATTGCCTGAAAACTATGTAGTTTGTTGTAGAATCCGTCCTTCTTCATAATAAGTTCACTGTGGGTTCCGGATTCTACAATTCTTCCTTCATCAAGAACAACAATGAGATCGGCGTGCTGTATTGTCGAGAGACGGTGAGCAATAACTATTGAGGTTCTGTTCTCCATAAGTTTAAGGATGGCATCCTGAACAAGTCGTTCTGATTCGGTATCAAGTGCTGAAGTAGCTTCGTCGAGTATGAGTACCGGCGGGTTTGCCATAATAGCCCTGGCAATACTTACTCTCTGACGCTGACCGCCACTGAGTTTATTACCCGATTCACCTACCATGTTCGCATAGCCTAGCTCTGTTTCCATAATAAAATCGTGAGCATTTGCTATGCGGGCTGCGCTCTCCACCTTTTCCTGATCTGGCTGATCAATACCGAAAGCAATATTTTCGGTAAATGTAGTATTAAACAAAATCGGATGCTGGCTAACAATACCCATCAGGTAGCGCAGATCCTTTATTTTAAGATCGCGGACATCAACTCCATCTATCAGAATAGCTCCCTTGTCTGCATCCATAAACCGTGGAAGAAGATCAGCAAGAGTAGATTTTCCTGAGCCTGATTTTCCGACAATGGCAATTGTCTGTCCTTTTTTGATAGTCAGGTTAATGTCTTTAAGAACAGGTTCTGAGTTATACCCGTACCAGACGCCTTTGAATTCAATTGAATTATTAAAGCTTTTTACATGGATTGCATTTTCTTTCTCTAAAATAAGCTCATCAGCTTCAAGTATCTGGTCTATTCTGTCGATTGACGCCATCCCTTTCTGTATGCTGAACCATGCTGTGGAAATATTCTTCGCAGGTTGAAGGATCTGAGAAAAAACGACTACAAATACAAGCAGACTATCAGAAGTCATTCCACTCTTTCCGCTCAAAGCAAGTATGCCGCCAATATAAAGAAGTATCATAACAACAATAGTTCCAAGAAATTCGCTGATAGGTGAAGCAAGATAAGCTTTACGCGTTACTCTCTTAAATACCTTTGCATACCTTTCATTGTTCTCGGTGAATTGCTCCTTCATCTGATTTTCAGCATTGAAACCCTTAATTATCCTCAGCCCCGAAAGAGTTTCCTCAACAATTGACAGAAGCCGGCCGAGGTGTTGTTGTCCAACAAGAGAAGATGACCGGAGGGTACGGCTGGCAAGTCCGATAAGATAACCACTAACAGGAAGGAGTACCAGTGCTATCAGACATAACTGGTAACTTATTATAAAAAGATAGATAACAAAAATAAAAATTGATACAGGATCTCTGAAAAGCATTGTAAGAGAAGACATTACAGAAATCTCTATTTCCTGGACATCATTTGAAATCCGGGTCATTATATCTCCTTTTCTGGAATCAGTGAAGAACGACAATGGCAACCTCAGAACCTTATGGTACATCTTTGTTCTGAGATCACGTACAGTACTGGCCCTGATATAGGACATGCTGTTATTTGCAAGAAAGACAAATCCATTTTTAAAAAGACTGGCAATAATAAACAGAACACTTACCATGAGCAATGTTTCAGCCTGACCGTTCTTTACAATAAAGTCATGAAGGTAATACTTGAAATACTCGCCGATGTAAGCTAATGTAAACTGAAACTCTCCTGGTGATTCGGCAACAGAAACAGTGTCGAAAAGAATTTTTATAAATGGTATAATAAGCGTATAGGAAAACAGGGCAAATATTGCGCTCAGTATGTTATATAAAATATTTTTTATCGCTGACCATTTATAAGGAGCAAGATATTTAAGAAGCAACCTGACATTCTTCATTATGCAAAATAGAATTAAAAACCTGTATAATTAAAAGGTGTGATTGCCTTAAGTTCATTTTTTACTTCATATGACAGATCGAGCTTATCAATAAAATCTGTCAACGACTGATGGGTGATCTTCTGGTTTGTACGGGTAAGATCGAGAAGTGCCTCATAGGGTTTAGGGTAACCCTCACGTCTGAGAATTGTCTGGATAGCTTCTGAAACAACAACCCAGTTATTATCGAGATCGCTGGTTATTTTATCGGTATTTACTATGAGCTTATTAAGTCCTTTAAGCAGAGAGTTAAACGCAAGTATTGAATGTCCGATTGGAACACCTATGTTCCTTGAAACAGTTGAATCTGTGAGGTCGCGTTGAAGTCTCGATATAGGAAGTTTCATTGAAATATGCTCAAATATTGCATTTGCGTATCCCAGGTTTCCCTCGCCGTTTTCAAAATCTATCGGGTTTACCTTATGAGGCATTGCTGAGGAACCTATCTCACCTTTTCTGATCTTCTGCCTGAAATAATCCATTGAAATGTACGACCAGAAGTCGCGCGACATATCTATAAGGATAACGTTTATCCTTCTCATATTATCAAAAAGGGCTGCCAGGTTATCATAGTGCTCAATCTGGGTGGTGGGATGCGATCTCTGCAAGCCAAGTTGTTCATTTACAAAGTCATCTGCGAAAGAGATCCAGTCTATTTCGGGATATGCAACCTTATGTGCATTGAAATTTCCCGTAGCACCGCCGAATTTGGCCGAATAGGGAATCTGTCCGAAATACTTTATCTGACCATCAAGCCGTGCAATAAAGACTTCAAGCTCCTTACCCAGTCGTGTCGGAGAGGCAGGCTGACCATGAGTTCTGGCAAGCATGGGAATATTCTTCCATTCATCAGCAAAACCTGCAAGTGTTTCCCTGAGTTCGTATAACATTGGGAAATAAACATTTATAAGCGCATCTTTTATTGAAAGTGGTACGGCAGTATTATTAATGTCCTGTGATGTAAGGCCAAAATGTATGAATTCACTCCATTTACCAAGGCCCGATTGAAAAAATCTATCCTTAAGATAATACTCAATGGCTTTTACATCGTGATTTGTGACTTTCTCCTTATCCTTTATTTTCTCGGCTTCAGTAAGTGAAAAATCTTCATAGACACTACGAATGAGCTTATAATCCTCCTTCTTAAAATCAGAAAGCTGAGGAAGAGGAATATCACAAAGTGCTATAAAATACTCTACTTCAACCATCAAACGATACCTTATGAGTCCGAATTCTGAAAAATAGAGATCAAGCTCATCAACTTTTGACCTGTATCTTCCATCGAGGGGCGATATAGCAGTAAGAAAATTTAATTCCATTATTGATCAGAATGAGTTTTCAGTTGTTATAACATTACACACAAAAGTAGTATTTTAGACATTGTAAAAAAAGGTTATGGACAAAATCAGGATCTCAGCAGTTAAATATGCAAATACATACCCGTTTATCTATGGACTGACAGAGAGCGGATTTGATAAAAAGGTAATACTGGAGACCGATCATCCGGCAGATTGTGCTGAAAAACTGAAAAGCGGAAGAGCAGATATAGGACTTGTTCCGGTTGCTGTTATTCCGCTTCTTAAAGAACACTATATCATTGGAGATTATTGTATAGGAGCTAATGGAAATGTAAAAACCGTGATGCTTTTAAGCAATACTCCTTTTGCCGGAATTGAAACTATTTATCTTGATTACCGTTCCCGGTCATCGGTAAATCTTACGAAGGTTTTGGCAAAAAACAGCTGGAAAAAGGAATATAAATGGATTAATACAACTGCAGGCTTCGATTTCATTAATATTAAAAGTGGTGAGGCAGTTGTACTGATCGGCGACCAGTGTTTTGAATATGAAAACAGCTTCAGTCAGAAGATTGATCTGGCCTCTGAATGGAAAAGTTTTTCGGGACTTCCATTTGTCTTTGCATGCTGGATATCTAACAAAAAACTTGAACCATCATTCGTTGCTGATTTTAATGCGGCTCTTAAATTCGGAGTTGATAATATTGACAAGGTTGTTGATGTGTTCGAAAATACCGGAGTTATCACCGGCAAAGCATTAAGATCATACCTTACCGTAAATATTGATTATGTGTTCGATGATCAGAAAAGGAAGGGACTTGCATTATTCCTCAAATTACTAAGCGGATTATAAATAAAGTATCATAAATCAAATAGCCACTGTCACCTCCTCTACTCTTTTTTAAAATTGTTACAAGGATGTTTCATCATATTCATATTATGATTAACTTTGGTTCATTATGGACACTAGTAATTGATAATACTGAAATATAAATCCGAAATATCATGGCAAAAACAATCACTTTTAATGAACTCCGGAAGATAAAAGACCAGTTACCCTCCGGTAGTATGAAACAGATTGCAGAAAAGCTGGATCTGAATGAAGAGACGGTCAGAAACTACTTCGGAGGGAGAAATTTTGACAAAGGACAATCTGTAGGTGTCCATTTTGAACAGGGACCGGACGGAGGCATAGTCACTTTTGACGATACCACGATACTCGATCTTGCTCAGAAAATGATTAAATTCTGATTAAGTACCTGTAAGCCTGTTCAAAAGCAAAAGGTTTAGTCTTTTGCTTTTTTTGTTACCAGAATGAATCTGACCGCCACATTTGAATCTGCAGAAATTCGTTTCAGACAGATCCTTGAGGATTTCTTTGTTAATATTTATGACGAGAAATCACTCAGCTCGCATGGTATTGAACACCATCGCCGGGTATGGGAAAATGCAAAACAACTTACTCTGGCTCTTGCTTCTCAGAACAAAGTCTTTAATGATGATTTTGCATCGCGACTGATTATCGTGTGCTTTATGCATGATACAGGCATGTCAATTGATTCAGGCTTTATTCATGGGAAACACAGTAAATCATTATGTGTCAGATTCCTGAATGAACAAAAACTCCCTATCGAAGAGTTTAAGGATGTACTTGATACTATTGAGAACCACGACAATAAGGAGTACAATGGAACAGGTGAGGTAAATGACCTTCTTCTGGTTCTTTCGGTGGCGGATGACCTTGATGCTTTTGGTTTTACAGGAATTTACAGGTATTCAGATATTTATATAGAAAGGAAAATAAGTTATAGCGAGATTGGAAACAAAATCAGGGAGAATGCAAGAAAGAGATTCGACAATTTTGAAAAACTTTTTAACTTCTCTGAGGAACTCTGCATGGGGCATAAATCAAAGTATGATCTGCTGGACGATTTTTTCGATAAATACAATAAACAGCTTAACTCTTATAATTTTAAAACCGATAAACCTTTCGCTTACTGTGGAGTATTACAGTTGTTTTCAAAAATGAAAGATGAACAGATTCAGCTAAGTAAATTTCTTGATAACAGCGACTCTTATTCATACGATCCTGTAATGAATTGGTATTTTAATGGTTTGAGTACGGAGATGAAGAAAAGCAATATGCCACAAAGGCTCTAAGGCACTAAGTTGCACAAAGTCATATAATACTTTAATTTTCTTTGTGTTCCTTCGTGTTGTGGGGCCTTAGTGGCAAAAAAAATAATATATGACAAAAATTAAAGCTGAAATACCGGAACAATTTGGCCCCGAAAACTTCAGAATTGAGGGCCATAAAATTATTGATACACTTGCTGATTACCTTCATGATTCATTATCAGGAAAAGAGATGCCTGTTCTTCCTTGGAATGAACCGGAGAAACTTGCTGAATACTTCTCTCTTGATTCGTCAGGTGGCGCTAAAGAACCACTCAACGATTTCATTAAAAGAATCATAGACAATTCAATTCATATTCATCATCCTCAGTATATCGGCCACCAGGTAACCTCTCCCCTTCCGGCTGCAATACTTGCCCAGCTTTGTACGACACTTCTCAACAACGGAGCAGCAGTTTATGAGATGGGTCCGGTAAACATGGCAATGGAAAGAAATGTAATAAATAAATTTGGTTCATTAATAGGCTTTGTTCCCGGCTTTGACGGTATTTTTACTCATGGCGGAACAGCAGGCAATTTAACAGCAATGCTAGCCGCACGTCAGTCAAAAACTGACTATAATATTTGGGAAGAGGGTGTTAAGGAAGATGAGAAGCCCGGATTCATGATTTCTGAACAGGCTCATTATAGCATAGGAAGAAACGTCAAAATAATGGGACTCGGTGAGGATTCAATAATTAAAGTTCCTTCAGATTCCCATTTCAGGATGAATACAAAAATGCTTGAGAATTTAAAATCTGAAGCTGAAAACAAAGGAATTAAAGTAATTTCAGTTGTAGCTAGTTCATGTTCCACAGCAACAGGATCATATGATGACCTTGAAACAATTGCTGACTTCTGCGAAAAACACAATTTATGGCTTCATATCGACGGAGCCCATGGCATGGGTGTCCTTTTCTCGGATAAATACAAAAAACGGGTTAAGGGAGCAGAAAGAGCCGATTCCATAGTAATTGATTTTCATAAGATGCTTCTGGTGCCTGCCCTTAATACCCTTGTTATGTTCCGTAAGGGAGAAAGTTCCTTTGAGACATTTGCTCAAAAAGCATCGTACCTGTTCCGCAAATCAGAAAAAAATGTCTGGTACAACAGCGCAATAAGAACAATAGAATGCACCAAAAGTGCACTGGGAATTGTTGCCTACACAGCCCTGAAATACTACGGAAATGATTATTTCAGAACATACATTGACAGCAGATATGACCTTACAAGGATATTTGCTCAGATGATTAAGGATGATAAATCATTTGAATACATTGCAGAGCCGGATAGCAATATTCTTTGTTTCAGATACATCAGCAATAAGAAAGATAATCAGGAATTAAATTTAATCAATGGAACCATCAGGGAAAGGATCATTAAAGAAGGCTCCTTCTATATAGTACAGGCCGAAATTAACGGGATAATCTGGCTGAGAGTTACAGTTATTAATCCTGTAACCAATGAAGAACACCTGAAAAAACTCCTTGGCAGAATCACTGAAATAGCAGAGGAAATTATCAAAAATTAGTTTTCCGAATCTTTTTTTATTCAGTAGATCAGACTTTGTGCATACATCCCTATATGCATAAATACTGATAAAATTCCCGCATAATTGACACTTCAACATCGGTTCTATTGGCCTACTTTTGGTCAAAACTGAAATAGCTGAAATGGAAAACAATCTGAAGTTCAAAGAACTGTCTGACAGGTTATCAGGAAAATCAATAGAGGAGCAGCTAATATCGCTTGCAGAACAATTCAAGGGCAAAATAATTTTCACAACAAGTCTTGGAATTGAAGACCAGGTAATTACTCATAAAATATTTACAAATAACATTGATATTAAGATTGTTACCCTTGATACCGGACGCTTATTCCGTGAAACATACGATGTATTATCGAGTACTGTTATCAAATACAGAAAAAAAATCCATGTGACTTTTCCCGGCTATGAGGAAGTTGAAAAAATGGTAACTGAAAAAGGTCCGTACAGTTTTTACAAGTCAATCGAAGACAGGAAAGAGTGCTGTAACGTCAGAAAGGTAATACCCCTGAACAGAGTGATGGAAGGAATGGAAGTGTGGATTTCCGGAATCAGGGCAAGTCAGTCAAACGACAGAGGCCAGCTCAACTGGATAGAATACGATGCGGACAAAAACATTATTAAATACTATCCGCTTTTTGACTGGTCGCTTGAAGATGTGGAAAATTTTTTAAAGACAAATAATGTACCGTATAACTCTTTGCACGACAAGGGATATGTGAGCATAGGCTGTGAGCCCTGCACAAGGCCTGTTAAAAAAGGCGAAGATTTCCGTGCCGGAAGATGGTGGTGGGAAAATGACGGTGCCAGGGAGTGCGGGTGCCATACAAAGTAGGCACAGGGCTATGGGCTCAGGGCACAGGGCACAGGGCACAGGAGAGAAATATAAAAGAAATGAAGGACTGATGAAGAATACATTGGATATAAACGACGAACACCTCAGGGAGCTTGAGAATGAGGCAATTTTTGTAATGAGGGAGGTGGCAGCTCAGTTTGAGAATAAGGTGCTGTTGTTCTCCGGAGGCAAGGACTCTATTGTGCTTGTATATCTGGCACGAAAAGCATTCTGGCCTGCCAAAATTCCATTCACCCTCATGCACATAGATACAGGCCATAATTTCGAAGAAACACTGAAATTCAGGGATGATCTTGCGACTGAGTTTGGGGCTGAACTAATAGTTAAAAAAGTGCAGGACTCTATTGATAATGGAAGAGTTACAGAAGAACAGGGAATTAATGCAAGTCGGAATAAAGCTCAATCAGTAACTTTGCTTGATGCAATTGAGGAACTCAAAATTGATGTTGCAATCGGAGGTGGTCGCCGTGATGAAGAGAAAGCCCGTGCAAAGGAGCGTTTCTTCTCGCACAGGAATGAATTTGGCCAGTGGGATCCTAAAAACCAGCGTCCCGAATTATGGAACATCTTCAACGGACGCAAACACATGGGAGAACACTTCAGAGTATTCCCTATAAGCAACTGGACAGAACTTGATGTATGGCAGTATATTCTTAATGAGAACATTAAACTGCCGGAACTATATTATACCCACCGCCGGAAAATATTCAGCAGGAACGGAACATATCTTGCCTGGGCTCCATTTATGCAGCTCAAACCAAATGAAGAGGTATTCGAAACAGATGTCCGATGCAGAACAATTGGCGACATAACATGCACCGGGGTTACTCTTTCAAAAGCCGATAACCTCGAGGATATAATAGCTGAAATAGCTGCTACCAGGGTAACTGAAAGAGGAGGCAGATACGATGACAAAAGGTCGGAGGCTGCAATGGAGGATCGGAAGAAGGAGGGGTATTTTTAAGAGCGGAGAGCGAGGAGCTCAGAGCGCAGAGCGCAGAGCGCAGAGCAAGAGTTTCCTGAGCCCTGAGCCCTGAGCCCTGAGCCCTGAGCCCTGAGCCCTGAGCCATAAGGCCTGAGCCGATTTTTTAACAAATTTTGAAATTTCAGATTATGACCATTAACGGTAAGAATAAATTTAAGAGCCTGTTGAGGTTCACAACTGCAGGTAGTGTTGACGATGGCAAGAGTACTCTCATAGGAAGATTACTTTATGACAGTAAGTCTATCTTTGAAGACCAGATGGATCATATTGTGGCATCGGGAAAAAGGCTTGGCAGGGAGGAACTTGATCTTTCGCTTCTGACCGACGGTCTCAGGGCCGAACGGGAACAGGGTATTACAATTGACGTTGCATACCGGTACTTTGCCACACCAGTCAGAAAATTCATAATTGGCGACACTCCCGGACATTTGCAGTATACAAGAAATATGGTTACGGGCGCAAGCACTGCTGACCTTGCAGTAATACTTATTGATGCCCGCAAAGGAGTGCTTGAGCAGACAATACGCCATTCATATATAGCATCTCTTCTCGACATAAGACATATTATTTTCTGTGTCAATAAGATGGACATGGTTGACTGGTCGGAGAAAGTATTTAACGAAATAAAAGAAGCACTGAATGGTTTGGTTGCAAAACTCGATATTGCCGATCCGCAATATATTCCAATAAGCGCGAAATACGGTGATAATGTTGTAGACAGATCAGCTTACCTTAACTGGTATACAGGCAAAACATTTCTACACCTTATCGAAACAATTGAGATACTTACAGATAAGAATTCCTCAACACCGCGTTTCCCTGTGCAGACAATAATACGTCCACATACAGCAGAGTACCATGATTACAGGGGATATGCAGGAAGAGTAGCAGGCGGAACATTTCATCCGGGTGATGAAGTTACCGTATTGCCTTCACTAAGAAAATCAAGAATTAAAAGCATCGACTCCATTGGCAAAGAGCTTTCAGAGGCAACAGCCGGAGAATCGGTTGCCATTTCACTTGAAGATGAGATAGATATCAGTCGCGGTGATATGCTTGTTGCTTCTCAGAATATTCCGGTAATCAGTCAGGATATTAATCTTATGATCTGCTGGTTCAATGAGCGTCCGCTGAAAACCGGAGGACGATACCTTATCAGGATTAACAGTAACGAATCGGGCTGTGTTATCAAATCAGTTAATTACAGGATTAATATCAGCACACTTGAAAAAGACACTGTAAATATGAATGTTGAAATGAATGATATTGCGAGTATCACTATCAGGACCGCAAAGCCGATATTCTTCGACAGCTATAAAACAAACAACATTACCGGCAGCATGATCTTCGTTGATGAAGGAACGAATGAAACTGTAGCTGCAGGAATGATTGTCTGAATATTTTTAAGCTTCTGCCAGGTTATTGTTTACAGGTGAACAAAATGTGTTATACAAATGTTTAAATTTGTAGAACATAATCTGTAATAATTAACAAATGAAATTTGAAACAAAAGCCATCTGGGTTGAACAGGCACCTGAAGCTATTCCAGCTAGCCGACAGTCTGGTTGGCGTCGAATCTCTTGCCAACTATTCAGCCGCGATGACTCACGACTATTTTCCTGAAACTCTGAGGAATAAAACAGGTGTAACTGATAATCTTATCAGGCTTTCAGTTGGAATTGAGCATATCGATGATCTTATCGATGACCTTAAAAATGCACTTAAATAATACCCAGTGAATATCCCCGACAAAAAAGGCGTAGAGATAACTGTCAAGAAAATATTCCGACTATTATTTCCATATAACGAGAAACTTACAGATCCCAACCTGGATTCTACCGGCAGCTCTGTAATGGAACATCTGCTTCCTGTATTCAAAGCTGTGTCACCTGATAACAAAGAACTTCCGCAAATATTTCTCAAAAATCTTCCTTCTATAAAAAAGACTCTCCTGCAAGATGCTCAGTTTATTCTCGATTCTGATCCTGCCGCTAAAGAGCTTGCTGAAGTAATCGTAATATATCCCGGCTTTTTTGCAATTTACTGTTACCGTATAGCTCATTCAATTAATAAGTTATCGGTCGCTCTGCTTCCCAGAATGATAACAGAATATGCACATAAGATAACAGGTATAGACATTCATCCCGGGGCTACTATCGGAAGTCCGTTCTCAATTGACCATGGAACCGGTATTGTAATCGGTGAAACAGCAATTATAGGTAACAGAGTGAAACTATATCAGGGTGTCACTCTAGGGGCTTTAAGTGTTGACAAATCAAAGGCATCAAAGAAAAGGCACCCTACAATTGAAGATAATGTCATTTTGTATGCAGGCTGTACAATCCTTGGAGGTGATACCGTAGTAGGAAGAAACAGCATTATCGGCGGAAATGTCTGGCTCACAGAGAGTATTGCTCCTTTCTCAGTGGTATATCATAAAAGTGAAATAATTGTCAGAGACCAGAATAACTATAATGAACCATTGAATTTCATAATTTGAAATAAATTGAAGTAAAACTATTTAAGATGAAAGCAAATTCAATTCTCGATACAATAGGCAATACGCCACATGTTAAAATTAATCGCCTTTTCGACCGGGATATTTCTGTATGGATTAAACTCGAGAAATTCAATCCGGGCGGAAGCATTAAAGACAGAATTGCTTTGTCGATGGTAATTGATGCAGAGCAACGGGGTATATTAAAAAAAGATACAGTAATAATTGAGCCAACATCCGGAAATACCGGTATAGGATTAGCTATGGTAGCTGCCGTAAAAGGGTACCGTATTATTCTTGTTATGCCCGAATCGATGTCTGTTGAAAGAAGAAAGATAATGAGTGCCTATGGTGCTGAATTTGAGCTTACTCCCAGGGAGAAAGGAATGAAAGGTGCCATAGAGAGAGCCAGAGAGATGAACGCTGAAATAAAAAATTCCTGGGTTCCTTTGCAGTTTGATAATCCGGCCAATACTGAGATACATATAAAAACTACTTCACAAGAGATACTAACTGACTTCCCTGAAGGCATTGATTATCTTATAACCGGAGTTGGCACCGGCGGACACATAACAGGATGCGCCCGGGTACTTAAAGCAAAATTCCCTGACTTGAAAGTATATGCCGTTGAGCCTGAATTATCTCCTGTGCTGAGCGGAGGCTCGCCGGGTCCTCATCCCATTCAGGGCATTGGTGCCGGATTCATTCCGTCAATAATGAAAACAGACCTTCTGGATCGCATTATTAAAGTAGGCAAAGATGATGCATATATATTTACAAGAAGAATTGCCAGAGAAGAAGGAATATTCGCGGGAATATCAACTGGTGCTTCTCTTGCAGCGATAAATCAGTTATTGAATGAGTTTCCAAAAGGATCAACAATACTAACATTTAATTATGATACCGGGGAGAGATATTTGTCAACTGACGGACTATTATGAGTTTTATTTGAGGTTTTTTAAGTTAAATTAGTGCCAGTAAAAAAGCACAGATTATGCCGATAACAATTCCTGATAATTTACCCGCAATTACAATACTCAAAAACGAGAATATATTCATAATGGGTGAGCAACGCGCAGCCCATCAGGATATTCGCCCTCTTCGTATTGCGCTTTGTAACCTGATGCCACTTAAAATTGTTACTGAAACCGATTTCATAAGAGTACTTTCCAACACACCTCTGCAGATTGAATTGGACTTCTTTTACATGGACAGGCACGACTCAAAGAACACTTCAAAAGAACACCTGAATATATTCTACAAAACATTCAAACAGATTAAAAGCAATAGATATGATGGGTTAATTATTACCGGAGCGCCTGTTGAGAATCTCGAATTTGAGAAAGTTGATTACTGGGAAGACCTGACTAAAGTTCTTGACTGGAGTAAAACAAATGTAACAAATACACTTCATATCTGCTGGGGTGCGCAAGCCGGATTATACCATCATTACGGGATAAAAAAGTATCCGTTAAATAATAAACTATTCGGTGTCTTTGAACATAATATAACAGACAGTAAAACACCTCTTTTCAGGGGTTTTGATGATGTATTTCTAACTCCTCACTCACGATATACAGAAAACCGGATACAGGATATCCGTGAACATGGTGAACTAAACTTGGCTGCATGGTCAGAAAAAGCCGGAGTTCATGTTGTGATTTCCAAAAATAACAGGCAGATATTCGTTACAGGACATTTTGAGTACAACTCAGAGACTCTGAAAGCTGAGTATGACAGAGATGTTGCTAAAGGGCTGGAGATTAATATTCCGGAAAATTACTACCCCGGAAATGATCCACAATCCAGACCTGAGGTCAAATGGAGGGCAAATGCAAATCTTTTCTTCTTAAACTGGCTCAACTATTACGTCTACCAGGAAACACCTTATGACTGGATTTAGCTTGTCTATCAGTTATGCGGTCATGCAGTCTTGCAGTCATGCAGTCTTTTCTGTTAATCAAAAAGATATAATTGTCTTTCTTCTGTATCATCGGTTTCGAGGTTTGAAATTGAGACTCCGAGAAGCCTTACTCTGACATTTTCAAGTTTAATAGATCTTCTAAGAGCTGATACCTCTTCATGAAGTGCCTTAAAATCGCGGATATAATGCTGAAGAGTTTTACTTCTTGTTATCTGATGAAAATCCGAGAATTTTATTTTTACTGTTATTGTTCTACCTGTCGTTCCGGAATTCCCAAGTCGTTCAAATAGCTCCTTTTCAACTTTATACAGTTCAGCAATTATCTCGAAGCGTGTTGTAAGATCCTTCTCATAGGTGAGTTCAGTCCCGACTGACTTTCTCTCCTGGTCCGGCTCAACCGGACGCTCGTCGATTCCCCTTGCTATATTATAAAAGAAGATGCCGGCTTTTCCGAAATTTCTCACGAGGTCAAGTTGATCCCACTTTTTAAGATCAATACCCGTATGAATACCAAGCTGATGCATTTTAAGTGCTGTAACTTTGCCTATTCCGTAGAACTTCTCAACCGGCAACTCTTCTATGAATTTTTCTGCATCTTCAGGCTTAATCAGAAACCAACCATCAGGTTTGTTTATATCAGAAGCAATTTTCGCAAGAAATTTATTTCCGGAAATACCAGCTGATGCAGTAAGTCCGGTTTTGCGTTTAATCTCGCACCGGATCTTTTTGGCGATAAGAGTGGCAGAACCAATGCCTTGTTTATCGGTCGTAACATCGAGAAAAGCTTCATCAATTGAGAGAGGCTCAATAATGTCGGTATATTCTCTGAAAATACTCATTACACAAGCAGAGACTTCAACATATCTTTCAAAATTATGATTCACGAAAATCAGTTCGGGGCATAACCTTTTAGCTATTACAGATGGCATGGCTGATCTGACACCAAATTTACGTGCTTCATAACTAGCTGCTGCAACAACGCTCCTTTCACCGCTTCCACCTACTGCAACAGGCTTACCCTTCAGATCAGGGTTGTCGAGCTGTTCAACCGAAGCGAAGAAGGCGTCCATGTCGATATGGATTATTTTTCTCATAAGAAAAGTTTGAAGTGCCTAAAGTTTGGAGTGCCTAAAGTTTTTTAAATCAGATTTTTAGACTTTTACCAATAGAAGTAAATAGAGCCAGAATTTCATTTGCATCAGAAAGGATTATGTGTTTTTTCAATAGTAGTCCAACCCATCTCCATGATTAATTCAATCCAGTATGATGTTTCACTAGCTTCACTTTCACAAATTTTAATCTTATTGCTAAAATCCGCCTTGCTTCTTGATCTGTTTGCTTCCCTGTAATTTGCTCCGATGCTTGTTCCGGACTTGGTTATCTGATTTCTTATAACCTTTGCTTCCTCAGTTCTTGGAAGAGAAACTGAAAGCCTTATAATGCTTATTGCAAACTGTTTAGTCCTCGATTCAAGTTTCTTACTGAATTCTTTATTATCCATGACGTTTTTCAATTATAATTACCCCACTCTAACTTTAGGCACTCCAGACACTCCAGGCACTCCAGGCACTTTAGGCACTCCGAACTTATCAAGAACAAATCTAACAAGAAAATCCTTTGTAATCTCCCGAACAATGACCAACATTGCAGGATATTTTGTCCACACTGTTTTTAGAGAGCCCTTACTTAGAAAATGAAGCACTTCGCATTAATATTGACATCACACAGATTATGGGGACATATTCTGGTTCCGTATATTGTTAAAAATGAATCCGGAAGAAAGTATTTCAAACTTTCCGAATGCCTCTCCCCTTTCCCTAATACAGATACTCTGGCTACCCTGAATCCTGAAGAGCATGAGGTTATTAAGCTAATAAACGAATACACCGACAGAACCCTTTTTAAACTCTTCTCAAGAGATAAATCAGTAAAGGATTTTCTTGAGAAGGTTAGCCCTGAAAAAACCGAGGATTTCATCAGGCCCTATATAGAAAGAAGAATACATAAATGTCTCACAATATCAAGGGATGAAAACATTCCGGTTTATTACCAGAAAAAAAAGACAGCAACCCTTCATGAAGAAGACAGGCTGGTTCTGAGCAGCGAAAACGGGGAGCCTGTATTCAGATTTGTCAGAAACGAGGAACAGACAACATATAATCTTAGTCTGGAGGCCGGCGGAGTACTTATAGATATGAGAAAGAATCAAATCGATATCCTCTGCATGTCACCATGCATAATCAGGGACGACCATACTGTTCTGTTTGTATCAGATATTGACGGATCAAAACTAAAGCCCTTTTTAGTAAAAGATAATATTATTATCCCGAAAAAAACTGAGGTAAAATACTTTTCAGGCTTTGTTCTTAATGCTGTCAACAGCTTTAAGGTCATTGCCAAAGGATTTGAGATAGTTGATTCGGTACCAAAAAAGGAATCGCTGCTCGAACTTGAAACAGGACTAAGGGGGAAACCTGTTCTGATTCTTAAGTACAGATATGCAGGAAAAGAGATCTTTGCCAATGATCTTTCAACAGCATTTACTGTTTTTGAGCATATAGGTGATGAATATACTTTCAGAAAATATCAACGCGATTTTGAATGGGAAAAAGATTGCCGTACAAGACTGGGTGAACTTGGCTTTTTCGCTGATGATGATATTAACTTTTTTCCTGTTACAACTGACAATAAAAAAAGAGATGACCTTTATAGTTTACTGGAAACTGTAAACAACTGTTACTCTGAGATAAAAGAATCAGGGTTTATTATAAAATCAAAGCTGGATCATAATTATAACCTTCATCCCGTTAATATTTCAATGAGCAGCCAGATCGAAAACGACTGGTTCGATCTTAAAGCAGTTGTGAAAATAGGGCAATGGGAAATTCCATTTCACAGGTTCAGAAAAAACATTCTGGAAGGGATAAGGGAATTTGAGCTTCCTGACAAGTCTATAGCTATTCTGCCGGAAACATGGTTTTCAAAATACAAGAATATCTTTGCATTCGGCAAGTGCACCGATGATTCATTGAAATTACATAAACAGCATTTTGCAATACTTGCAGAGACTTTCGAAAACAATATAAGTCAGGGTAAGGAAAAACTTGAAAAACTTCTGGTTCCTGGACAAATACCGGTTGTCAGTAAGCCTGCAGGTCTTAAATGCGAAATGAGACAGTATCAGAGCGATGGATTTTACTGGCTTAACTTCCTCCAGAATGCAGGCCTTGGTGGTTGTCTTGCCGACGATATGGGGCTTGGAAAGACTATTCAGACACTCGCACTTTTACAGCATAACAAAGAAACTTTCACAACAACAAACCAAGCGGCAGAACAAGCTGAACAGACACTCTTTGCTGTAAAGGAAGCTCCTCATACTTCAATTATTATAGTACCTGCCTCTCTCATATATAACTGGGAAAACGAAATAAAGAGATTTGTTCCTGAAATGAAGGTATACTGTCATAAAGGGATGCAACGGAAAAAAGCAAAGAACTGGTTTCAGAATTTTGATATAATTATTTCAAGCTATCATACTGTAAGACAAGATATTGACCTGATAAGCTCATTCCAGTTTCATTACATAATACTCGATGAAAGTCAGGTCATAAAGAATCCGGGATCGATGCTTTATAAGACTGTTACAAAATTAAAGTCTCAGTTTAAACTTGTGCTGACCGGAACCCCTGTTGAGAATTCGCTTACCGATTTGTGGACACAGCTCAACTTTGTAAATCCCGGACTGCTTGGTGACCTCGCGTTTTTCAGAAGGGAATTTGCCTTACCAATAGAAACGCTGGGAGATGATGATAAAGAGTCTAAGCTCAGAAAGATTATTCAGCCTTTTATTCTCAGACGTACCAAAGAGATGGTTGCACAGGATCTTCCACCTGTAACAGAGCAAATGGTTTTCTGTGATATGACAGACGAACAGTTTAAGATTTATGATGAGGAAAAATCAGCGGTACGTAACAGCATTCTGAAGAATATTGAGTCGAACGGCATCGAAAAATCAGCGATTGTCGTACTTCAGGGATTGATGAAGCTAAGGCAGATCTCTAATCATCCCATTATGGCATTCGACGACTATGCTAATGGGTCAGGAAAATTTGAGACTGTACTCCAGGATATGGAGAGTGTAATATCAGAAGGGCACAAAATACTAGTCTTTTCTTCATTCGTCAGACATCTTGATCTCTATGCTGCTGAACTCAGAAAGAAAAGGATACAATATACTATGCTTACCGGTGCCAGCACAAACCGTGAAAAAATTGTAAATAGTTTTCAGGATGATCCCGGGAAAAAGATATTTCTTATTTCTTTAAAAGCCGGAGGTGTCGGACTCAACCTGACTGCTGCTGATTATGTATTTATCCTTGATCCTTGGTGGAATCCGGCATCTGAAATGCAGGCTATGAACAGAGCACACAGGATTGGCCAGACAAAAAGTGTGTTTGTTTACAGGTATATAACAAGCAACAGTATAGAAGAGAAGATAGTGCGGCTCCAGGAGAAGAAATCAAAACTGGCAGAGACATTTATCTCGAGCAATAATCCTTTGAAAGAGTTGGATTTGAAGGAGATTTTGAATATAATTGGGTAAAGTAAGTTTGGAGTTCGGAGTCAGGAGTGCCTAAAGTTGAAAACCAAATGAAATTTTTGACAATAACTCTAAGTACTTTATGCACTTCAGGCACTTTAGGCACTTCAGGCACTTTAGGCACTTCAGGCACTTTAGGCACTTCAATAATTCAATACAAATCTAAAATTAAGAGAGATGAAAGTACTAGGAATAAACTGCAGTCCACGTAAAGAAGGAAACACTGAAATACTTATAAAAGAGGTCTTTAAAGCACTTGAGAAGGAAGACATCAAGACTGAGTTATTTCAGATCGGAGGCAAGGAACTTAATGGCTGTGTTGCATGTATGAAGTGCAGGAAGGAAGCAGACGGAGTATGTCACAAGAAGAACAAAGTGATAAACGAGTGTATCGGAAAGATGCTGGAAGCTGATGGGATCATTATCGGTTCACCTGTATATTTTGCTGATCTGACATCTGAAGCCAAGGCCCTGATTGATGTTGCCGGTTATGCTATCAGAGGGGCAGGCAATCCGCTTAAGAGAAAAGTTGGTGCTGCAGTAATAGCTGTCAGGAGAGCCGGTGCAATACATGCATTCGACAGTATTAACCATTTCTTTCTCATTAACGAGATGATAGTACCCGGGTCATCATACTGGAACCTCGCAATTGGAAGGGAAAAGGGTGAGGTACTGAAAGACGAGGAAGGAATGAAGACTATGAAAGTACTTGGAGAAAATATGGCCTGGCTTCTGAAGAAGACCAGGGGAGAAGTTAAAGGTAAAAGGATGAAAGGAGAAAAGAAAAAGTCCAAAATCAAATAATTTTAAGGACCTCACATACTATACAAACTATAAAAAGCCGGCGATAATCTGCCGGCTTTTTAAGGTTAGAAAGGTTGCTTGGTATTTAGAAATCATCTCTCTCCACGTAATGTGTATGAAGAAGTTCGTGTGATTTATGACTATTGGGTTTTTCAAGAAACTCGCTGTAAATTGCAATAACATCAGGATTCAGGTGTGATTTACGAAGCACCATACCCTCATCTTCCGAATAGATTGCCTTCATACGGTTTTTCCTTATTGTCATGTTAGTTGGTATAGGCTGACCACCGCCGCCGATACATCCGCCCGGACATGCCATAATTTCGATAAAATGATATGAAGATTTGCCTTCTTTCACCATTTGCATGATCTTATTGGCGTTAACTAGTCCGTGGGCTATTGCAATCTTCAGTTCAGCACCTTCAAGGAACTTCCAGTCAGCGGTACAACCCTCAATTTTAATTGTTGCTTCCTTAACACCATCCATACCACGAACGGGTGTTATGTTAAGATTACCGAAAGGAACTTCACGTCCGGTAACTATCTCGTAGGCTGTACGCAAGGCCGCTTCCATAACACCTCCTGTAGCTCCGAATATTACGGCTGCTCCGGTTGAATCACCCATAATGCTGTCATAATTAACATCTTCAAGGTTCCTGAAATCGAGTCCTGCCTGCTTTATCATAACGGCGAGTTCTCTGGTGGTAAGTACAAAGTCAACATCTTTGAAACCACTTGCCCGCATTTCAGGTCTGTCAGCTTCAAACTTCTTGGCTGTGCATGGCATTATTGATACAGAAACTATTTTAGAAGGATCAATGTTGCGTTTTTTGGCATAGAAAGTTTTTGCAAGAGCTCCAAACATCTGCTGCGGAGATTTGCATGTAGACAGGTTTGGAAGGAATTCCGGGTATTTGTGCTCTATGAATTTGATCCAGCCTGGCGAGCATGAAGTAAACATTGGCAGAGATATACTCTTATCCCCGTCGACAAGTGCTTTCTTCAGTCTGACAAGTAGCTCTGTACCTTCTTCCATAATAGTTAAGTCGGCACTGAAATCGGTATCGAGAACAGAGTCGAAGCCCAGTTGTTTCAGGGCATTGACCATTTTGCCTGTTACTCTTTCGCCCGGATCATAACCAAGGTCTTCGCCAAGAGCCACCCTTACGGCAGGAGCGGTTTGTACAACAACATGTTTTTCAGGATCATAAATGGCATCCCATACCTGATCGATGTATGTTTTCTCAACAAGAGCTCCTGTGGGGCAACGGTTGACACACTGACCACAGTTGGTACAAACAACATGGCTCATTGGTTTGTCGTGGAACGAGGAGATCTTCTGATGTGATCCCTTATTTGCAACTGCGATTGCTGATATATACTGTAGTTCTGAGCATGTTCTCACACAGCGCTGGCAACGGATACACTTGCTGTCGTCCTTAACAAATGCAGGAGATGACCTGTCAATAGTATAATTATGATCTTCAACCAGATCGAGGAAAACATGTTCACCGAAAGCAAACTCATTTGCAAGTGACTGAAGTTCGCAATTCTGGTTTTTATAACACTTTGTGCAATCGGCCCTATGCTCAGAAAGCAGAAGTTCAACAATGTGTTTTCTTGCATTCCTTACCTTGAGAGTATTAGTAAGGATCTCCATTCCCTCTGCAGCAGGAGTTGCACAAGATGCTACAAGCGTGCGGGCTCCTTTTTGTTCAACGACACATACCCTGCAGTTGCCTGCAACGCATAGATCGTCGTGATTACAAAGGGTTGGAATATTGATTTTAAGTTTCTTGGCTGCTGCCAGAACAGTTGTTCCGGCCTGAACCGAGACCTTTTGATTGTTTATTAACAGATTTATCATGATTCTCTTTTTGAATAGGTGATTAATAGATGATTTCTTCCCTGAAATTACCAACTATTGATTTAAAGGCATTTCCGACTGACTGTCCAAGACCACATTTCGCTGCAATCTTCATTGAGTCAGCCAGTTTCATAAGTTCATTAAGATAGGTTGATTTGGCCTCTCCTTTTTTGACTTTCTCAATACCTTTTAGCAGTTGCTGACAACCAACACGGCAGGGAGTACATTGTCCGCATGATTCCTCGTTAAAGAAATCGAGATAGTTATGCAGCACGTTATACATCGATCGTGAACTGTTGAAAAGCTTCATTGAACCACCGGTAGGGACACCTTCGAAACCTATTATTGTTTCCGCGAATTTCTTCCTTGGTACACAGAATCCTGAAGCACCACCTACCTGAACAGCTTTGGTATCGCCGTCGCCGAACTCATTTACGAATTGCTTAACTGTCATTCCCAGCTCAAGCTCGAAGATACCGGGAACAGGAGTATCACCTGAAACAGAAAACACTTTTGATCCTCTTGAATCCTTTGTTCCATATTTCGTAAAGTTAACTGCTCCATGCTTTATAATTGCCATGGCAGTAACCAGGGTTTCTACATTATTAATTGATGTTGGTTTGCTGAACACCCCTGATGCAGTTGGATATGGCGGCTTGTTTCTTGGTTCGCCACGCTTACCCTCAATAGATTCAAAAAGGGCACTTTCTTCTCCGCATATATAAGCGCCGCTTCCCATACGGTATTCAATATTAAAGTCAAAACCTATCTCTTTGATCATTTTATGAAAAGCCTCAAGTTCGATCATTAGTTTGGGAAGCATATAACGGTATTCACCACGCAGATAAACAATACCATTTTTGGCACCTATTGCTTTTCCGGCTATTGCCATTCCGCCATGGACCTTATTGGAAACCCTGTCGAGTATCTCACGGTCTTTAAATGTGCCAGGTTCTCCTTCATCTGCATTACAGACAACATATTTCACGGCACTTTTCTCAGCTGCTGTAAACTTCCACTTCATTCCGGTCGGAAAACCTGCTCCTCCCCTTCCCTTTAGTCCTGAATCGAGTATCTCCTGGATAATCTCATCTTTAGTCAATTTAAAGGCTTTTTCAAGCACTTCGCGGTTATCAATTTTCTCGAATATAAGGCTAACCTTATTTAATCCAATATTTTCCATGATTTTGCAGGATATTTATTTTTGCATGTAATCTTTAATAATCTCAGTAACTTTTTCAGGTGTAAGCTCGGTATAGGGCAGCTCATTTATAAGTATGGCAGGAGCTTTATGACACCAGCCGATGCAATTTGTCTCAATCAGACTAAATTGTTTATCAACAGTGGTTTCTCCAACTTTTATTTTGAGCATCTCCTCAATTGTCTCAATAATGTCACTCTTTCCTTTCATTGAACATGTAATGGTTTTGCAAACCCTTATTACATATTTACCTTTCACCTGAGTGTCGAGAAAAGTGTAAAATGATGCTGTCCCGTAAACTTCAGCGGCTGAGATATTAAGTTCTCTTGCAACTTCCACCATAGCCTCATCATTGAGATAGTTATGCTTAAGCACAATTCCCTGAAGTATAGGCATAAGGCTCTCCCTCTCGCGACCGTGCTTGCCGGACAACTCCTTAACCAGATTTCCTACTTGATACATTTCTTATCAGTTTTTAAGTAATTAATTGAATTAATTCTAAGTTCTTTTTTGGGTTTAAAAAGTGCTGTTAATTTAATAACAATACTTTTTAAAAAAAGAGACTAATGTCATTTTCGCTAATTTAGAATGAAAATAAGAAAGGAAATAGCTGAATTCAGTTTCAAAAAACTCTGAACCCTCTGCGGTAAAAATTCTTAATTCTCTGAAGTAATAAAGGATTCTCTCCCTGTTCCGTTTTTTTTTGTTCTTCTTTGCGGTTCTCTGCGAAAAAACTCTGCGCCCTCTGCGGTAAAAATTCTTAATTCTCTGAAGTAATAAAGGATTCTATTCCTTCAACGACAGTATGGAACTCAGCAAAGTTATATTTTGCACATTTGAGTAGCTGTACTGAAACAAGCCGTCGTCGCCTATCATAACCAGTACGTTACCAATGGGAATTACATCGAAAGCATTAATATTTGGGTAAGTAAATATAAGGTTTCCGGTAATGTTCTTCGGATCAGAGGCATCATAGATCTTCAGCCCTGCTGCCCCATCGCAAATAAACAGAAGATCTCCATCCTTGCCTAGTCCATGAGGGTTTGTAAAAGGATATGATTTTACAAGTACAGGAGAACTGATATTCTTTACATTAACCACATCGAGACAATTCAGAGAGCCACCGCAGGTAGTTCCTGAACGGAGTGTAACATAAGCCAGAGTATCGTCAACAATTACCGGATCACAGCTTCGTGCATGACGGAAAAAAGATTGTGAAACCGGATTTAATGGGTTTGTAATATCATAGATGACCATTCCTGTTGTTGTACCCAGAAACATTTTATCAGCAGTCAGAAACATAGTTTCAATATTCCATCCGGGGTTAAATTGTGTTGATTGTACCGGGGCTGTTTTATTTGTAATGTTGAATACTTTAAGATTATTATTATCAACAACATACAACACCTTGTCCTTAATTCCGAACCGTGCCATTGAACCGCCTATTCCTACACCGCCACTGCTTATCCCTAAAGTTGTTGTAAAATTAGCCCCTAAACTCCTGTCAGAAGTCATTTTGAAGTATGGGTAATGGTTTCCGTTATAATTAACCTTTTCCCTTACGGTACCAAGCTTCCAGTCAAGTACGACACCATTATCCTTATCAACAGGACCAACAGGAAAATCGTTTCCGGCTTTGGGCATTGTATAGGGAAGGATATTTTTCAACCTTCCTGCCTCGTGAATATTCTCTATATTTTCAACATCCAGAACAACCAGATCAACAAAACTGTCGGCATACAAAATGGAGCCTGAAATTGCCATATCAATAACACCGGGAAGATTGACAAAACCCTTTTTTACCGGCAAGGATGGATTTGTATTGTCATAGAAATGGATGCCCTTCAGCTCCTCAATTATAAAGATATAATTGTCTTTAAAATAAATTTTTCCCGGATTCACCAGATCTACATTCTGCTCAGTTTTAACTGCAGATCTCAGATTTTCATAAGTCATATAAACAGGAGCATAACCTTTATATTCCTTAAAGGTGGTATCTTCACATGATGTAGTTAAAACCAAGATGAGAGACAGAAGTAAAATAAATGGAATGATTTTTGCTTTCATAAATAGTAGAATTAGGTTATAACCTTCAAACAAAAATCATGCTAAACTACTAACCTTTCAAGCTAAAAAAATATGAAAAAACAACTTCTCACAATTATCGTGCTGATTATATTCACACTAACGATCTCTGCCCAAAAATCAAAAGATGTCCTTTACCTGAAAAACGGTAGTATGATATATGGCAAACTCATCGAGATTACAGATAACCAGTACAAAATTAAAACAAATGATGGTAGTGTTTTTATTTTTCCGACTGCCGAAGTTGAAAAATTCATAAACGAAGATATTAAGTTTGACGGTCGAAAGGGGAACGGATTCGGATTTGTACTTGAGGCAGGCTTATTGGTAGGAGGACAAAATACTGATTACATGGCACCATTCTCTTTTAACTATCTGGGAAACTACACATCAGGAACAAGCAACATTTTCGCTATAGGTTCAGGAGTTGAATATATAGGAGATCCTTTTATGCCTCTGTTTTTTGAATATAAGCATATTATGAACGGGAAAAAAACGAGTCCGTTTATTTTCGGCAGGGCAGGAAGATTGATTCATCTTAGCGGAGAAGAAGGAAGCAGCAATTCAAGCTATCCATATTATAATTATGAAAAGAACTATAAAGGCGGGTTTACAATGACAATCGGAACCGGCATATCCTGGGCAAGGGAGGACCATGAGACCTATCTGAGTTTTGCATTCAGAAATGCCCATACCAGCTATACTGAAAAGAACAACAGTCAGCTAACAACATACTACAACGCTCTTAACAGACTGGAAATAAAATATGGTTTCAGATTCTGATAACTCTATGGAATATCAGGATTCACTGAAACAGCTCACGCCTGGTCATAAATTCTTTATCGGTATTGACTCCGATGGTTGTGTTTTTGATTCTATGGAAGTCAAACAAAATGAGTTTTTCATTCCCAATGCGCTGAAATATTTTGACCTTTTTCCGATCTCAAAACTTCTCAGGGAAACATGGGAGTTTGTCAACCTCTATTCTGTATACAGGGGAGGCAACAGGTTCACATCGCTTCTTAAAGTTTTTGAACTTCTTGAAGAAAGAGAAGATGTAAAATTATCAGGTGCAAAACTGCCAGACCTTTCGTCTCTAAGACAATGGACCATAACCGAAACAAAACTTGGCAATGCAACACTTCGTAAGTATTATGAAGCTAATCCATCAGAGGATCTTTACAAAGTTGTAATGTGGACAGAAGCTGTAAACCGCAATATAGGTGAATGGTTAAGAAACATTCCGCCCTTCCCGTATGCAAAAAAGGCTATTATGGAAATTTCAGGCAGTGCTGATTTAATTATTATATCGCAAACGCCCCTTGAAGCCCTTCACCGCGAGTGGGAAGAGCACGACATGAAAAAATACATAAATTTTATTGCCGGTCAGGAACATGGCACAAAAACAGAACACATCGCACAGGCAGCCAAAGACAAGTATGATGATGACAAAATACTTATGATAGGCGATGCAAAAGGCGACCTTGATGCTGCAAGGAATAACGGAGTGCTGTTCTTTCCTATTATTCCGGGAAGCGAGAATGAATCGTGGAAAAAATTCATTGATGAAGGTAGAGAAAAATTCATGAACGGCACGTATTCAGGAGATTACGAAAATTCGCTTCTTAAACGATTCACGAACTCTCTGCCCGATAAGCCCGGCTGGCTAAGTTAGTCTGACACCGGCACCCATACTTCGTTATAAAAAATCTTTCTGATTTAGCTCCATCTATTTCAAAAAACTCATTAACATTTAAAAAAACAGAATCTTCCTTGTATGAAAATATATATATCTCACTGAATTTATCATTATCATAGTTTCCGAAAAAAGGAAGTGAAAATTCTTTCGTAATTGTATCTTTCATATTCCACTGATCAAAAACATTATGATCATTATCAGAAACAAGTACATGATAGAAAGGCGAACCCTTATCAGTGGCGAAAACAGTACTTTTCTTAATGTCGAGGAAAATAATATCGCGTATAAAATCTGATAAATGATTATTCGCCGAGGCAACTGAGTGAGCAAGCCTGATTTCAGAGAACAAGAGTGTTTCCTCCAGAAGCTTGCACAATAGTTTTCTTGCACTTTCTTCATCATCAACAATAAGATCAGATAGTTCCTTTTCCATCTAAAGGTATCTTTGACTTTTCAGCATAAATATACAAATAAAATTGATTACTGTGAATTGCTTAACAAAATGCGGCAGCAGATTAATATATGCTTTTTTTCTCGATGAATAATCTTAATTTTGCTGACCTAAGTGTAATTCTAATTTCTTACAAGATGAGTATTGATGTAAACAAAAGAGCAGCCGATAATATCCGTATTCTCGCTATGTCGATGGTTGAAAAATCCAAATCAGGTCACCCGGGCGGTGCTATGGGAGGTGCAGATTTCATACACATTCTGTTCTCTGAATTTCTGAATTTCGATCCCTCTGATCCTGCATGGATAAACCGTGACAGGTTTTTTCTTGATCCGGGACATATGTCGCCCATGCTATATTCAATACTTACATTAACAGGCCATTTTACTACCGACGAGCTTAAAAACTTCAGGCAATGGGGAAGTCCGACTCCCGGTCACCCTGAACTTGATATAATGAGAGGTATTGAGAATACTTCCGGCCCTCTCGGGCAAGGACATACAATGGCTGTAGGAGCTGCGATAGCCGAAAGGTTTCTGGCATCAAGATTCGGAGAGCTCTTTTCGCACAAGGTTTTTACATTTATCTCAGACGGAGGTGTACAGGAAGAGATTTCACAGGGTGCCGGAAGAATTGCAGGTTTTCTCGGACTCAGCAATCTTGTAATGTTCTATGATTCAAACGACATACAGCTTTCAACGGAAACCTGTGCTGTTACCATCGAAAATACTGCGATGAAATATCAGGCATGGGGCTGGAATGTAATTAATATTGACGGCAATGATCAGGATCAGATAAGAAAGGCACTTTCTTCAGCGATAAAAGAGAATAATAAACCAACGATAATAATTGGTAAAACAATTATGGGGAAAGGTCTTCTCGACAAGGAAGGCAATAGTTTTGAAAGAAAAACGTCAACACACGGAATGCCTGTAAGTGAAGCAGGAGGCTCATTTGAGAAATCGCTTGTAAATCTGGGTGGCGATCCTGCAGATCCATTCCGGGTTTTTGATGAAGTCAAAGCCCATTACAGCAAAGTTCTTAATATCAAAAAGCAGAATGCTGCATCGTGGAAGAAGAAGAGGGATGAATGGGCTGTAAAAAACAGTGATCTTGATAAAAAGCTTAATATGTTTTTCGCCGGAAAAATTCCGGATATAGATTACAAATCGATTCAACAGAAGGAAGGATCAGCAACAAGAGCCGCATCAGCAGCAATTCTCAGCATTTATGCAAGCTCAATTGAAAATATGATAGTTGCATCGGCTGACCTTGCTAATTCAGATAAAACAGATGGTTTCCTGAAAAACACGCATCCATTTACAAAAGGAGATTTCTCCGGAGCATTCCTTCATGCCGGAGTTTCTGAGCTTACCATGGCCTCAATAATGAACGGGATGGCTTTGCATGGAGGCGTGATTCCTGCCTGCGGTACCTTCTTCGTTTTCTCTGATTATATGAAGCCGGCAGTACGACTGGCCTGCCTGATGAGACTTCCGGTAGTATATATCTGGACACATGATGCTTTCCGCGTTGGAGAAGACGGACCGACACACCAGCCGGTTGAACAGGAAGCCCAGCTTCGTCTGATGGAGCATCTGAAGAATCATCATGGAGAAAACAGCATGGTTGTACTTCGACCAGCTGATGCCAATGAGACAACAGTCGCCTGGAAAATGGCAATGGAAAACAGGAAGACTCCTACTGCCCTTATTCTTTCACGTCAGAATATCAAAGATCTTCCTTCGGTAAATAACACAAGGTATACTGATGCTCTGAAAGCATACAACGGAGCTTATATAGTCGAAGATTGTCAGGGTACTCCTGATATTATACTTATCGCGAGCGGATCTGAAGTGGCTACACTTGTTGAGAGTGCGCCAATGTTGAGGAAAGACAATCTTAAGGTAAGAATCATATCAGCTCCATCGGAGGGACTTTTCAGGATCCAACCGGAAGTCTACAGGAAGTCAGTAATTCCTGACAAAGTGCCTGTTTTCGGACTTACAGCCGGATTGTCAGTCACCTTACTTGGACTTGTGGGGCCAACAGGAAGTATATGGGGAATGAACAGTTTTGGATATTCCGCACCTTACAAAGTGCTGGATGAAAAATTCGGTTTTACTGCTGATAATGTGTACAAACAAGTAACAGGTTACCTTTCTGAGTTTAAAAGATAGACTTATTAAATCAGCGTAGAGCGTAAAGCGTAGAGACAAGAGCAAAGAGCTTAGATTTTAATGAATTCTGCTATTTTTCGCAGGAGTTTTTCTTTGCTGATTGGTTTGCTAAGATAGCCATCGCAACCTGCCGAGAGAACCTTTTGTTCATCGCCTGCCATGGCATAGGCTGTAATTGCTATAACAGGTACGTCTGAGTTCATACTTTTAATCTGCCGTGTTGCTTCTAATCCATCAATACCCGGCATTTTTAAATCCATCAGTACAAGGGATATTCCGGGATTGGTTCTGAAGAGGTCAACGGCTTCCTTGCCGTTTTTAGCGTATAGTATCTTTGCCTTAGTTTCCCTTTTAAGAAGTACATTAAGGTAGAAATAGTTTATCTCATCGTCTTCAGCAATCAAAATCAATAAACCGGATGCTTCCTTAATCTGATTCTGTTCTGCGCCAGCAGATCCTGATTGTTTGCGTGTATTGCTAAACGGAACAGAGAAGAAAAAAGTAGATCCGGCATTAACTTCTGATTTTACCCAAATATTTCCTCCAATAATCTCCACCATGCCCTTGGCTATTGACAAGCCTAAACCGCTGCCCTCAGATTGCTCAGTAGGTATAGAATCAAATTTAACAAATCTGTCAAAAATATTTTTTATAGCAGAATCGCTGACACCAATGCCGGTATCCCGTACAAAGAACTCAAGTCTATTACCCTGTTCTTCAAACCCGAATGTGATTTCACCTTTTCTTGTAAACTTGATAGCGTTATCAAGCAGCTGGGTGACAATTTTATAAAATATCTCTGAATCTGAATTTATGGAATAATTCTCCGGATCAGCTGGAGTTTCCAGGTTGAGTTTCAGTTTCCGCGACAAGCAGAAGGGCATGTATTTATCCTTTAATATTTTCAGGATAAGCCCCGGCCTGAAATCCTTATTACTTACTACAAGACTTCCTGATGTAAGTAATGATATATCCATATAATTAGTGATAGTACCAAGCAAGCGGTTGCTGCTCTCATGAAGCATTGAGAGTGACTCCAGCTTTTCGTCCTCAGAGAGAATGCTTTGCGACATTATCTCGGCAAAGCCAAGAATCCCGTTCAATGGTGTACGCACCTCATGAGAAATATTATTAAGAAATGTAGTCTTCAATTTGTCGCTTGCTTCAGCTTTTTCTCTGGCAATTTTCATTTGTTCAGCAGCCCTTACCCGGTCTGATATATCAACAGCCATCACCAACCTGGTTTTTCTTCCTTTCTTTACAGGCAGGGCATGAGAAGTTATCTCAACATAAAAGATAGTACCATCCTTCTTTTTGTGACGCATTGACGTTGAATGAAACACGTAGCTTCCAATTTTCTCCAAAGACTCAAGAAGTGAAGGTATTTCTTCAGGAATCCTTAAATCTTTTAATGTCATAGATGCAAACTCCTCCCTGGAATATCCGTAATTAAGTATAGCTGCCTCATTTACCTCAATAAACTCAAGAGTTGATTCATCAAAAATATAAGTTGGGATAGGGTTATTCAAAAAGAGTTCCCTGTACCTCTGCTCACTCTCCTTAGTAGATGCCTCAAGAATTTTCCTTAAAGTTATTTCTTCCTTAATACCAAGGAAATGTGTTATTTCGTCTATTTCATTTTTTATTGGGGAAATCAATGCACTTTCCCAATATAAGTCACCATTTTTCTTCCTGTTATGGAATTCTCCCCTCCACTCTTTTCCCGATTTGATAGTATCCCATAAGATTCTGTAATCTCCTCCTGATTTCTCATGTGAACTTAAAATGCCGGGTTTTTTGCCTGATAATTCATCTGCAGTATAACCTGTTACTTCACAAAACTTTGGATTTACATATTCAATAAAACCATCAGTATCTGTTATTATAATTGAAGCAGGATTTTGTTCAACTGCTTTTGACAGCTTACGAAGTTCAGATTCTTTAACTTGCAACTCTGTTATATCCATAGCTGTAAATGTGACACCTTTCGACAAATCATGAATATCAAGAGGAGTGGAGCTCATCATTACATTAATAATTATGCCATCCTTTTTTCTGAATCTTGTTTCAACAGAACCGGTACCTGTAAGAGAAATTTGCCGGTATTTTTCTGTTCCGACATAATCATATTCTTCTTTTGAAGGATAGATCATTTCTGAACTCTTCCCGACTAATTCGCTTCGTAAAAATCTGGTCATTTTGCAGAAAGTATCATTCACTTCGGCAAATACCCTGTTCACTACCAGACCAATCCCTACGGGGGCAACGCGGAATATACTCTGCAGTTTTTCATTGCTTTCGGCCAGCGCTGTTTGAGTTTTTTTTCTCTCAGTAATATCATGAAAGATTGAATGATAAGTCCCATCGGGCATCATCTTTGTATGCATCTCAATCGGAACCTGACTTCCATTCATACTAAGAATACGACGCTCATTTATCACAGTTGCTCCTTCTTTGAGAATATCAAACCTTAAAGGAGATTTTATGAGGTCCTCAGAAACAAACAGGTCACCAATATGGATTCCAATAAGTTGATCAAGCGATCTTCCTGTCAACGTCAAAATATATGAATTTGCATCGGTTATGATGCCATCATGAGAGCCCAGCAATATTCCATCAACTGCAAGTTCAACAAGTTCCCTGTACTTTGTTTCGCTGGCCATAAGTGCTATTTCTGCACGTTTTCTGTCGGAGATATCCCTCGATATGCTTAGAATATGCTGAACACCATCAATGTCAATTACTGAAGCTGACATAATACCTGTAATCAGCTTCCCATCCTTCGTTCTGAAAATTGTCTCCAGATTATCAACTTTCCCATGAGCTTTCAGACCTTCAACCAGTTTATTACGGTCGGATGGAACTGCCCAGATATCAAGTTCTAAGGAGCTTTTGCCTATGGACTCCTCTTCGGTATAGCCAGTAATTTTTGTAAAACCCTCATTTATCGATACATATACGCCATCTGAAAGCCGGTTAATGTTGATTGAGTCGGGGCTTGTTACAAAGGCTCTTCTGAATTTATCTTCACTTTTCTTTAATGCTTCGATAGTAAGAACCCTATCTGAGACATCAAGAGCAAAAGCTGTAGCCCCTATTATCTCATTACTCTCGCTATAAATGGGATTGTATCTTGTTTCGTAAAATTTACGGTCGAATTCACCAAACTCTTCAACTGTTATATGGCTATCTCCGGCAAGTGCTTTTCCATAATTTAATCTTGCTTTGGCAGCATCTTCTTTATTAGTAATACATTCAAGCAGGTTCATCCCAATACTTACATCTTTCCCGTATGCCATTAACATGACATTTTTATGAAATGAATTAAATACCAGATAGTTAAACTGCGAATCGATCGCCAATATGATCATATCTTTCTGGCTGTCTATACAGGCTTTTACCAGAATATTATTAAAAGGATTTTCCATGTCAGCCATTTATTTACGTAAAAGTTCACGATTTGATAAAACCAGATACTGTAAAGCCAAAGATGCTTCCTTCTCCTTCTTTACTTGTTACCCACATTTTTCCATCGTGCTTTTCTACAAATTCCTTACATAGCATTAAACCGAGACCAGTACTTGGCTCATTATCTGTACCTTTACGTCGGGTTTTATCATTCCTTATGAAAAGGTCGCTAATCAAACCAGCGTTCATCCCGATCCCGCTATCTGATACTGTGACTTCAGTCAATCCTTCGTTCAAGGCAATTCCTGATATCACAATCTTACTCCCTTTGTTTGAAAACTTAATTGCATTTGATACAAGGTTGCGTATTATTGCATCGAACATATGATTATCGGCAATAACAAATAATTTTTTCGGTATTTCCAGGGTAATTTTGATTTCTTTTTTGACTGCCGGTCCACTAATTGTATCAACACACGTCCTGATCTTATCAAAAAGACTGAATTCCTGCGGTTTAAATTCAATCAACCCCCTCTGCATTTTTGCCCATTCCAGAAGGTTTTCGAGTAATGAATAAAGGTTAACAGCTGATTTCCTCATATTAGATGCTATTCCCTTAATTCTTTCTTTTGACATTGATTCAATCTCGTCGGAAAGGAGCTCAGTAAAACCAAGAAAGTAGTTAAACGGGCTTTTAAGATCATGGGCTATAATAGAAAAGAACTTATCTCTGTCAGCAATTATTTTTCGAAGTTGTTCATTTTTATCTTCAGCCTCCATCTGAGCAATCTTTAGGTCAGTAATATCTCGTCCTATACCTACTATTCCAATGATTTCACCACGACTGTTTCTAAGCGGAATTTTTGAAGAGAGGCTCCATCTCTGCTCACCGGAAATGAATCTAAGAGCCTCTTCCTTATTAAGAAGAGAGATTCCTGTATTAATTATTTTCTGCTCATCTGCGAAGTATTCAAGGGCATCTTCCCTGTTAGTAAGGTCCAGATCAGTCTTGCCAATTACTTCCTCAGCACTATTTTTCCCCATCCTCCTGACGAGAGCATCATTACAGATTATGAACCTGCTTGATGTGTCTTTTGCATATATCCGGTCAGGCAAATTGTCAATCAGAGCCCGTAGAAGGATTCTCTCAATTGAAAGCTTTTCCTCAGCTTCCCTAAGCTCAGAAACATCAATACCTGTTCCCCTTATCCCTTTAGGAATTCCATGTTCTTTATATAAGACTCCGTGCAGGAGAATTGGCAAAGTTTTTCCATCCTTTCGAATTACTTTATATTCGCGCGGAGCCGGTCCTGCACCATTAAGTGTGTTTTGAAAACCTTCAATTACTGCTTCTTTACTAGTAGGATCAACCAAACTGAAAACATCTCCAACCATCAGCATTTCTTCTCTGGAATAACCAAGTAGTCTTAGTCCGAACTCATTAATAAAGGTTATTTTCCCCTCCATATCTGTTTCAAAAATAAGTTGAGGGAGCATGTCTGAAAACTCCCTTATCTTAAGAGACTTTTCCTCCAGATCCGCCTTCAACCTTACATTCTCCTCACGTAAGATCTTAAGCTCCCGAGCCCCATTCGAATTGTCGTCTATCACCTTCTCCATCTTTTTTTTGCCTGCTGGTTAAGGTAATTTAAATGTGAATGTCGTTCCCCTGCCAACTTCACTATCGACCCATATTTTGCCACCATGTTTTTCAACAAATTCCTTGCAAAGCAACAAACCTAAGCCTGTGCTTGGTTCTCCATCAGTTCCGGGACGACTTGTTTTTTCATCTATCCTGAAGAGTTTATTCTTTAATTCCGATGTCATGCCTATTCCTGAATCAAATACTTTAATTTCAACTGAATTATCCTTTTCACGCAAAGCGGACACACTGACCTTACCCCCTCCTTTTGTGAATTTCAACGCGTTTGAAATCAGGTTTCTGATAATAGTATCAAACATATTCTTATCAGCAATAACCTCAATATCATTGCTAATAGAAACCTCTATTTCAATATTCTTTTTCTGCGCTGATTCTGATAAAACACTTATGCATTCATTTACCTTCTTTTTAAGGTTGATTTTCTCAGGTATAAAGTCCATAACACCTCTTTGCAGGCGCGACCACTCAAGAAGGTTTTCGAGCAGACTGAAAATACCGGTTGCAGATTTCTTCATACTAAGAGTAATATCCTTTATCTCTTCTACTGACATTGTATGAATTTCTTCAGTAATTATCTGTGTGGCAGCGACAAAGGCACTCAATGGTCCACGGAGGTCGTGAGCAAGAATTGAGAAGAACTTGTCTTTCTCCGAATTTACTGTCTGGAGAAGTTCATTCTTAAGTTTGATCTCTTCTTCATTATTTTTTCGGGAAGTAATGTCTATTATATTTCCAATCAAATTTGTCAATTCCCCATCCTTTGAAAACAATAGTTCTCCCCTGCCGTGTACCCACCTGACTGAACTGTCGCTCATACGTATAATTTTATACTCCTTATCGAAACCCAACCGCTTCCCTATTACCTCTTGTTGAAGATAGTTACTCATAATTTCACGCCAGTCAGGATAAATCAATTCTGTCCATCCTTTCACAGATCTTTCGTATTTTTCATCAATCCCGAAAATTGAATCAAGAATTTTTGAGCTTGTCCAGTTACCTGTTTCTAATTCCAGATTATAACTTCCTAGTCCCGCAATTTTTTGAGACTCACTGAGATTCCTCTCACTTTCCCTTAGATCCGATTCAGCCTGTTTACGTTCTATCGCAAATGCAATTTGCCCTGCAATTGAAATAAGAAATTTAATATCATCTTCAGAGTATACATTTTCCTTATCGTAATGCTGAAGAACCATAACTCCCAGCACTTTGGAGGGAGTCTGCAACGGAATTCCAATCCACGATGGTGAAGCAGATCCAACAAGTTCTACTTCATTAAGTTGTTCGAGTCTTTCGAACTCCTGTGGCGTATAAAGAAATGGACTGACTGTTCTGTAAACATAGGAGCTACAGCTCTTAGCCATCGATGTTGGAAGAGGGGTGGTATCTAGTTCATCAACAAAATAAGGAAAACTGAAAAGACCAGTCTTTTCATTAATCAGAGCCACAAAAAAGTTATCGGCATACACAACCTTTCCGAGAGAATTATGGATAAGACTCAGCAATTCATCAAGATTTGATGTAGAAGTAATACCCTGATTAATATCATAAAGTACTTTATTTTCAGTTTCAATTCTTTTACGTACTGTAATATCACTGGCAATTCCAATCAGAGCTATTGGATCACCATTGTCATCCTTTATCACAGCAGTAGAAAGTGATATAAGAAATTCCGAGCCATCTTTTCTGCGATTAAAGATTTCTCCATGCCAGCCACCCTTAAGTGTTGCCGGAAGAATTTCGTTTATTACTTCAGGAGGGTTATTTGGAGATCTGATTATGTTAATAGATTCATTTTTAAGATCTTCCTGATTAAATCCATAAGTATTCCTGAATGCCTGATTAAGAAAAAGTACCTTGTCATTCATATCAGTTATACTTACACACTCATTGGTTCCTCTAAGCGCGTTAGCCAGTAGTAATAATTGTTCTTCGGCTTTTTTCTGATCAGTAATATCTCTTGATAAACCAAATGTACCAATTATATCGCCATTTAAATTTCTGAGAGGCAGTTTGATCGATGAAGACCATTTTGTTGGCTTGTTTTCCCAGGTAAGCTTTTCAGACTTTTGAATTACCTTTCCGGTCCTTATTATTGTTTGCTCATCATCAAAGGCTGCCCGGGCATGTACTGATGAGAAAAAATCAAAATCTGATTTACCTATTGCATCTCTGGAATCTTTCAACCCGAATGATTCGCAATGAGATTTGTTTATTCTGATAAATCTGCTTTCAAGGTCTTTGAAGTATACATGGTCAGGAATGTTATCCATTAGCGAATTTATCAGAAACTGTTCCCGCGAAAGAGCTTCTTCAATCTTTTTACGGCTCGTGATATCCTTAGTGATATTAAGATTATGAGGAATTCCTTCGAGATCAATAACAGCTGAAGACATTAATCCAATAACTTTGTGCCCATCTTTATGTATGAAAAGAGCTTCAAAACTTTCAACTCTCCCACTGCTGTTAAGTAAATTAACAAGATTTTTGCGCTTATCAGGATCAGCCCAAATATTCAATTCGAGAGATGTTTTGCCAACAACCTCCTCCTCAGAATAACCCAGCATATCCACAAATCCCTTATTTACTGAAACATACATCCCGTCTGAAAGTCTATTGATATTAACTGAATCGGGACTTGTGAAAAATGCCTTCATGAATTTATCTTCGCTAAGTCTGGCTTTTTCTTCGGCTTGCTTCAGAACTGCCTTGCCTTGATCGCATTGCAATTTCAATGTATCGTAGGCTACTTTCAGCGCATATAATTCATCCTGAATTTCCTTATATGTTCGCTCCATAGAATTCAAACAATTTTAGAAATATTTGTCATTTTCAATTACATAAAGATAAGAAATAACTTCAGATCACCTTCTTTAAAATCTGATGATGACTAAACCGGGAAATGGAATAAACATTGTAAAAAAACCACCCTTTTCTCTTTCAGTTTTCTTTCTACCTTTGCGCAACAATAAATTAAAAATGCAATACGATATAAAACGCGGAATTAAAGGATTGATTTTTGATCTTGACGGCACTCTGGCAGACACAATGCCGCTTCACTTTAAGGGATGGAGAAAAGCCTGTCAGAAATTTGGTGCAGATATTGATACAGCTTTTCTGCGAAAACATACTGGCAGTCCGGGTTGGATGATAGCCGAAGAAATTCTAAAGAAAAACAATCTCAGCGGAACTGTTACAATTGATGAGATCCTTGAGGAAAAATTACAGACATTTTTTAAAGAACAGTATACTGTCAAGCCAATTCTTCCGGTAGTTGAAATTGCTATTAAATATTTTGGCAAACTTCCTATGGCAGTTGGGACCGGAGGGCACAGGGAAGCTGTTGAACGCACAATGGAAATAACCGGAATCAGACAGTACTTCGATATAATAGTAACAGCAAATGATGTTCAGAACTTCAAACCTCATCCTGAGACATTCCTCAAATGTGCTGAGATGATGAACATTGATCCTGAATTTATTGAAGTATTTGAAGATGGTGACCTTGGCATAGAAGCAGCTCTGCAAGCCGGAATGCAGGCCACTGATGTAAGAACATGGTATGATTCGAGTTGGTAACAATCAGGCGACTGGTAACAGGCAAAAAGTTCAGAACAAAGAAAGAAAGGTTTTAAATTGAAAGTACCTCAGAGATAGTATCGAAGAGCTGTTTTTTAGTGAATGGTTTTGCAATAAAAGCCGAACAACCTACTGAAATTGACAGCTCCTGTTCATCATTCATAGCATAGGCTGACTGAGCAATAACAGGCAGTTCCGGCCTGAACTCCTTAATTAACTTTGTAGCATCATATCCGTTCATTTCCGGCATCTGAAGATCCATAAGAATTAGATCAATCTCAGGGTGATCGCGACAGATACTTACTGCTTCGATGCCATTCTTAGCCCATAAAATTTTAGCGCCGGCAACTGAACCAAGAAGGATTTCCAGATAATGAAAGTTCCAGTCTACATCTTCTGTAATAAGAACTACCCGGCCCTCAAGAGATAATTTAGTTTCTTCCGTTAGAGGTTGCTTAACTTCAGGTAACAAGCGATTGAGTCTTAAATAAGGAAATGAAACGTAAAAGATTGATCCTTTTCTCTCTTCTGACTCAACTTTGATGTTGCCACCGAGCATCTGAGTCAGCTTTAATGCTATGGAAAGACCAAGTCCTGTGCCTCTGTAATGCTTGGTCTTTATGTCTGCAACCTTTGAAAATCTTTCAAAGATTGTTTCCAGTTTAACAAAAGGAATTCCAATACCTGAATCCTTAATATAGAAAGTTATATACTTATTAGCCTCAACCAGAAAATAACCGAATTCTATTGATCCTGAAGGTGTGAACTTAATTGCGTTATTAAGAATATTTAACAGAATCTGTTTTAATCTAAGCCGGTCTGTCAGCATTACAATATCTGTATTCTGATCAGGAATTCTTAGAACAGGAGTTGCAGATGACTCTGAGGCCTCATCTCGAAGATTCTGCCTGAAAGTGTCAAAAACTTCACGTGCAATTTCATTCACATCACATTCGGAAAGAGATACTTTAACCTGGTTTGCTTCAATACGTGATATATCAAGAATATCATCAATAAGCTTTATGAGGTCACTCCCACTTACATCCATTAATCTTATATATTCATGCCGTTCCTCCTCAGTTGTGCCCGGCTCAATAAAAAGATTCGAAAAACCAAGAATAGCATTTAACGGAGTCCTTATTTCGTGAGACATATTTGCAAGAAATGCTGACTTAAGCTTATCCGACTCCTCTGCCTTTTCCTTTGCGGTACTAAGTTCAATGGTCCTTTCCTTTACTCTGACTTCAAGACTTTCCCTCTCATTTATGAGTGCAGCTTCGGCTACATCCCTTTCAACTTTCCTTTCCTCAATACTTTTTAAAAGATCATTAAAACTATCGTATAATAATCCTATTTCATCGTAGGCAGTTTTATTTACCCTAACTGAAAAATCGCCGGAGGATTGAATTTTCCTGGTAGTCTTAGAAAGTTCAAGGATAGGTTTTGAAATAATTCTCTCAAGCATAAAAGCCAGAAAAATTGCGAAGAGAGATGTTAATGTAAAGATGATTATTATGAAACGTATATGATCGGCGCTTTTTTCGCTAATGATATCTGTTGAAGCGACAAGATTCACTTTACCTATTATATCATTTTCTGAAAGTATAGGTTCGGATATAAATATGATTTTATTATTGCTCAGCAGGTTTTCACTTTGGTGAAAACCTGAAGTATCAGGAAATTCTTTATTAAAATACTCTGCAAAAACCTTTCCCTTTTCATTCACAATATCTCCATGCAATACTGACGGTATGTTTTTTAGTTTTTCAAGAATTATACCGGCTTCAGTTTCATCATCAAATAAAATTGTAGGAACTGCGTAATCAGATATCAGTTTAGCATTTAGCGAGATACTATTTACAAGATCCTTTCGCAGAGTTAAGATATAACTGTAAATTTCAAATGAGAACCCTCCTAAAAGGCTTATTATTGTAACAATAAGGATAATACCAATTATCTTCTGACGTATTGACGTGTATTGAAGGAATTTCATTCTTAATAATTAAATAATTCTGGAACTTTTCAGCAACATAGAGCTTACCTTAAATTTACCTGAATCAATTGATGACCTGTTTATTTCAAACTTAAGTTTATTATCTTCAAGATAAAAATTAATATGAATACCTTTTTCGCCTAAACCATTCTGCTCAGCCATAACCAATACGCCCTTCCTGTTTGCTTCTGTTAATAATTTAACAATATCAGCTTCATCAATTCCCGAAAGATAGCAAAGATCGCACAATTCAGTTTTATTAAGGTCGGACAATTCCACTATATTAACTTTTCTATCTTTTATAGTTTTGCTTTTAAGAGATGCTTTGAGTATTTTAAAAAAGCTATTATCACCAAATACTCCTATTACAAAAACGCCAGTATCCCTTACTGAAATTTTTTCAGGCCATTCAACAAAACGGGTTATCCGTTCTACATAAGCTGCCTTAATCTCATTTTTGTTATACTGACCCAGGGCCGATAGAGGCAAAAGGAGAAATAACAAAAAAGAGTACTTAAACACTCTTACAATAAAATCATATTTTAATACTCCAGGCATAAAATATTAGAAGTGTACATTTAATTGAACAAATATATTCCTTCGATTCTGAATCAATTCATCCTGACGATATTCATAACCGCCTGGTAAATAATACTTCTGATCAAATATATTTCTCGCCTTAACTGATAATTCAAAATATTTGAGAATCCTTACAGTTCTGATTGTCAGGTTTGCCAGAAATACATTACTTGTTTTATTATCAGCAAGTGTAAGCCTACCTGTCTCATAAAATAACTCAGGAACAATAAATACCTTCTTCAATAAGGGATATACGCAACCTGCTTTTATTAACAGTTCAGGAGAATTCGACAGCTTAGTGTCAAGATTCATATCTTTGGTTTTCTGTAATGAAAAATTTAAATATCCTCCCGCTTTCTTTAAAGATTGATACTTCAATTCTGACTCAAAACCTGTTCCCTGTGCTTTTCCAACATTCGAAAACAGTGTAAATCCATCATTTTCATCAAGTATCTGATCGATAAGATTGATCATTGTGAACCTATAGACAGATGATGAAACATAGAAATTATCACCTAACTTATGACCCCATGCCAGCTCAATAGCTTTTATCTTTTCCGGTTTAATATAAGAATTACTCTTATGCACGCCCTCAGACTCATAAAAAGCTTCATACATAGAAGGTATTCTGAAAGCTTCGCTATACAATAGTTTCAGGGAAGAAGCATCTGAATAAGAATAAACTGCAGCTAACCTTGGACTTAACGATTGACCATAAATTGAATAATGGTCCAATCTCAAACCAGCTGTTAAATTCAGATTTTTAAGAACTTTATACTGATCATGAAGATATAATGAGAAAAAAGAATAGGGAAAGTTTTCATCGAAGTAGGTATCTGAATTATCCCACTCTTTATAGTCTGATCTGAAAACCTGTTTGTACTCTATACCAGAAATGAAAACGTTCCTGGTACCGGTCTGCAGATTATATTGAATTTCAGAACCTGCCCAATGTCCTTTTGATGCATCATACAACTCAACACCTGCTGATGGATACGACCCTGAATAATTATAATCATCATAGTATCCCCTGAATAGCAAAGAACTGTTTTCAGTAATTTCAAGCCTGTAATTAGCATCAATAAAGAATCTGCTATCAGTTGAACTGACATCTCCAGTTAAGTCTGACTCAAATGCCCCTGTTGGTATACCCTTCGACCTGCTGTTTAATATACTGCTAATTGTAAGATTATTGCGCGTCAATTTTGTCTGTATTCCTGAATAATTCTCCCAATCCATTCCTTTAGAAATCCCATAATTAGTTTCAGGAGCATCTAACTCCCTGAAATAGAAGTTTTCACCATCAGATAATCCTCCAAAAGCAGATAATGAAATATCTGTCTTCTTAATCTTTTTGCCAAGGAGTGCCGAAAACTCACTCTTGCCAAAACTCCCGGTTCCGGCTGATAGCTCTACCCCGTCTGTATGGGAACCTTTCTTCATTATAATGTTAATAATATTCAGCATTGCACCTGAGCCATATACCGACGCACCAGGCCCTCTTACTATTTCAATCTTTTCAATATTTTTCATACTTATGCCTAGTTCATTACCCAGAAAACCTGAGCCAAAGACTATTTCATTAAATATATGCCCGTCGACCATTATTAAAATTCTGTTATTATAGTCTGTTGGTCTGCTGAATCCGCGCGAACCTGCATACAAGTAGTTCCTGTCGTTTGACAGGTACATTCCCCTCTGACTGTTAAGTGCCTCACCGAGAGTTGAATAATTGTAGTTTAGAATATCATCTGCAGTAATAACAGATATTGAGGATGCTGCCTCAACCGATCTCTGAATGAATCTTGAAGAAGTAATAACTTCCTGATTCATAAGATCGGTAAGAGACATATCAAAAAGTTCGTCTATATTAGAAGTATCAACCTGTCCAATCAATGAGATATTGAGAAACATTGACATTGACATTATACATAAGAATTTTATATATCGGTTCATTTTAGTTTTGTGTCTGTTTTGTAATATGTTAAAAACATGTAAAAGTATTATACGAATATTCTGTCAATTAAGATACACTATTTTTATATTAAATATTGATCTGTGGATAAGTCTGATATCCTCATTAATGAATCAACCCATGCATCGGAATCATTAAGACTTTGGACAAGTATTAATTCCTTTCCCCCTTCATTCATGAAAAGGGACTGATATTCTTCCTTAATTTCTATCATTGTTTCAAGACAATCCGCAACAAATGAAGGAGCGATTACCAGCACCTTTTTTTTACCCGACCGGGCGAGTTTAACTAAAGTTTCGTCGGTGAAGGGGCTTAACCATTTTTTTGTCAGCCTCGACTGGAAAGAAGTCGAGAATATATCAGGAGTCAGGTTAAGTTTTGCAGATAATAATCTGGTTGTTTCGTAACAGGTAGCCTTATAACAGAACGCTCCATCAGCAGGAAATTTTTTCTCACAATCACATACGGTGCAATCATTATCTGGATGAATTCGTTGTATGTGGCTCAAAGGCAGTCCATGATATGAAAACAAAATATGATCAAATCTTTCCGGATCATACTTCTTAATATGTTCAACCATTGTATTAACATATTCAGGATGAGAATAAAACTGACCAACAATTCTGATTTCAGGAATTGCATTCCAGCTTTTTATCTCATTATTAATAAGCTCAATAACAGAACCGGTAGTGGATGAAGCATAATGTGGGTAAAGTGGCAAGATTACAAGTTTGTCGGGTGGATTTTTTTTCAAATCCATAATAGTTTCTCTCAATGAAGGCTTACCATACCGCAATACACCTAGTACTATGTATCTGTCAGTAAGTTTAGCCTGAACCTTTGTTGCCAGACTGGTAAGGTAATATCGTAAAGGAGACCCATCAGGGGTCCATAATTTTCTGTACAGCTGAGTCGATTTTGGTGCCCTGAACGGCACAATTATCAGATTAACAAGTATTTTCCTGAGAAGCCATGGCAGATCAATAACACGTTTATCGTTAAGAAACTCAGAAAGAAAACTCCTTACCTCCTTTACCTCCGGTTTATCAGGGGTCCCTGTGTTTACTATGAGCAGGACTCTGTTATTCATTGCTTTTCCTGATCAGCATGTCGGAAATAATTTTCGCTTGTTTTATCCTGTCAGCCATCCCAATACCATCCCTGATATTTCCGGCAAGTATCAGTCCGGGGTATTGATCCTGAATTTTCTTTATGAAATAGAGCCTCTCACCTGAAGTTTTTTCATACTGCGGTATCGCATGCGAATATCTGAAGATCTTAAACAGATCCGGTTCACTATTATCGAAAAGTGTTTCCCTGATCTCTTTCATAACAATATCCCTGATCTCCTGATCTGATTTCGAAATAATTTCCGGTTTTTTGATACCTCCCAGAAATACTGAGAGCAGTGCACCTGTTTCAGGCGCCCTGCCTTTAAATATTGCTGAAGGGAAGAGAATTCCAAGAACACCACGCTTTTCCTTCGAAGGGATCAGTCCGCCGAAAGCATCGAGGGGCGATCCTTTCCAGTTTTTGTAACCGACTGCAACCTGCACAACTGAGGCATATTTTGCATTAATAACCGGGGCAATAATTGTCGCAGGTATAAATGGAAGAATATGTTGCAGCGAAGCTCCACCAAAAGTAGTGACAAGCTGAGGGGTAAATATCTCTTCAGGTTCACCATTTATATTACTAAAAGATACAAGATAACCATTCTCTTTTGGTTCAACTTTTATATCATTAAGGCCGGTCAGCAAACTATCTGCCCCAAATTCTTTTACCAGGGATTTAATCAGATTTTCAAGACCTCCTTTAACTGAGAATACTTCGCCGGTCGCTTTTTTCTGAGCTTCAGATTTTGGTTCCTTTGCTTTTTTTATGGCCCCTCTGATAAAACTGCCGTAGTTTTGTTCAAGAGCATAAAGTTTTGGCAGGGCATAGCGGGTAACAAGAGTTTCCGGATTACCTGCATAAATACCTGAAATAAAAGGGTCAACAGCATAATCAAGATAGCTTTGCCCCATTCTTCTTTTTACAAGTTGCGCTAAGGATTCATCAGGATCGCTTCCTTTTTTTCTGAATGGCTCACCCAAGATCCTGAACTTGTCTTTTAATGAAAACAGAGGAGTTGTTATCGCTGAGAGTAACCCTGATGGTAATGGCTGCCACTTACCATTTTTAAGTATGTATCTTTTTTTTGATTTTGGATTTGCTGTTTCAAGTATGCAACTTCCGGTCAAATCTTCAAACAAAGCGGCAATTTCAGGTGTTGAGAGGACTCCTGTATTCGGGCCGGTTTCAAAGGTGAATTCATTCTCTGAAGTTGTGCTTATAACACCACCTGCTTTTCCATCTTTTTCAATGACAATAACATTCTTGCCACTTTTTTTCAAATAGTATGCCAGTGTTAAACCTGTCAACCCTGCCCCGATTATAATAAAGTCTGCTTTTTTATTCATAAGGCTAAACTGTTTTTGAATATGTTTGTACCTTCTCCTGATACTCCTTATCGAGAGATGCTGCGATATTTCGGATAAAAAGAGTCCCTGTTTCCGTCACCTCAATAAGATCAGATGTAAATCTGATCAGGCCATCTTTCTGAAAACCAGCCAAGGCAGACTCATCTGTTTTTACTGCATTTTTAAGAGCAGAAACAGAAATATTATTTGCCTTTGCAATTTGTAGAAAGCTTACCCTCTTATTGCACATCAGCTCGGTGATTATTTCACGGGTCAGTATCTGCTCTCCGGATAAAACATATCCTCTTTCTACAGGTAGTTTTCCTGCTTCCACATCTGATATATATTCGCCTAAATCTTTCTTGTTTTGTGAATAACCCTGCTCAAGCTGACTTATAGCTGTAACTCCGAAGGCATATACCTGTCCGGTTGTGCGCCTTGTACAATAGCCCTGAAAATTCCGGTGAAGATTGCCTTCATTAACAGCTTTAAAAAGGTCATCTGAAGGAAGAACGAAATGGTCAAGTCCTATCGGTTGATACCCTGCTTCAGCAAGCAAACTATACCCTGCCAGAAACATGTCCATTTTGTCTCCGGGAGACGGAAGACCTCTTTTTTCGAGTATCATCTGGTGTTTTTTGATCCATGGAACATGTGCATAGGAAAAAGTCACAAGCTTGTCGGGCCGTATTGCAATTGCTTTACGTATTGTATCTGAAAACGAATCCAGTGTCTGTCCCGGAAGCCCGTAAATGAAATCAAAATTTACATTAATGTTTCTGTTGGACGACTTAATATAGTTGAACAATTCAGCCGGGGGAATTACAGAGGGTAAGCGGTTGACTTGTTCCAGAATATCATTATTAAAGTCCTGAATTCCAAGACTGAAACGGTTAAATCCTGCAGATATAAGATCATCTATGTACTTAAAATCCAGATATGCAGGGTTGCATTCAATAGCAATTTCAGGATTTTCTACAAAAGAGAAGTGGTTGAAAAAATACTCATTGAGCTTAGCAATCATTTTGACATCTAAGGAATTAGGAGTTCCTCCACCATAATGAATCTGTGATACCTTTCTGGTTTTATCTATGTGTTTTGAAACAAGCTCAATCTCTTTCATTAATGCATCCATATAAGGAGCTACCATACTCCCGGTCCCGATTGAACATGCATTGCATCCGCAGTAATAGCATATCTTCTGACAGAAAGGAATGTGGATATAAAAAGCGATTTTTTCCGGTTGTCTGTTGTTTGACTCCTTTAATATTTTAAGATATTCAAGTTCAGTAAATGATTCTTTAAAATGATTGGCAGGAGGATAGCTTGTGTACCTGGGTACCGGAACATTATACTTATTAAGCAGTTCTTCAGATATTTGCATTTTCTTTAGCTTTTGGGAGTGAATAAAAGAGTATACCCAGCGTAAGCAGACAAAGGAGTATTTCAATTGCGAACAGGCCATTATACCCAACCAGATCACCAATTTTTCCACTAAATACCGCAATAATGAGGCTGCTCAGATGTGTTATAACGATCTGTACTGTAAAATCAGTTCCTTCCCTCCCCTTGCGGACAAGGTCCATTGATGTTGTATAGATTGCAACTGTTGACAGACCATATGCTCCCCACAACATCCCAATTCCAATATAGATTATTACTAATGACGGAGTTGATTTTGTCATGAACCAGAACCATAAAGCTGTAAAAAGACTGACAATGGAAAAGAAATACATAGACAGATTCCTGCCTGCTTTCTTAACAATAAAACCACCTGCAAGTGCTGATAGTGCGCCTACTGAAGTTCCAAAGATTCCCGACATGAAACCGATCTGCTTTACATTATATCCAAGATCAACCAGGTAAGGTTTTACCATAGTAAGTATGCCAATAATACCGGAATAGTAAAAGATGAGTATCAGAACCCTTTTATGTTTTCCCTTTTCAGCAAAAAAATGGTAAATCTCAATCAGCGAGACACGAGGTTTATTCTCATTTTCAATATTATTTACAGGAGGCTTACGATAAAGAAGTAAAGGTAGCAGGGCAAATACTACAAATGCTGCAAGAACAACAAGAAGTGCTGTCCATCCAAAATAATAATAAGCTATCAAAACAACACCTGTCCCGAAAAGGCTCCCTACAAAACTCCCGGCTGACTGCATACTGTTACCCAAACTACGCTCATTTGGATTTAATTGCAGAATAGCAAAAATATCAACAGCTATATCCTGGGTTGCTGATGCTATAAATGCCACAATCATCAGAATTACAATTAGTTTGAAATCGGTCTGCAAATCAAACGCAGCTATGCTCAGAATAACAAGAGCATAGAACAATTCAGAAAATATTATCAACCTTCTGAGTTGTTTATCTGAACGGGCATTATTGTCAATTAGCGGAGCCCATAAAAATTTGAATATCCAGGGGAGTTTAACTAGCTGAAGCAATCCTATCGATTCAAGCGAATATTTCTCCTGTCGCATAATAACAGGGATTACCGTAGAGAAGAAGCTCATAGGTATCGACTGCGCGATATAAAGACTGAAAAGTACAGGAAACTTTGTCCAGGTTTTCTCTTTCATTTATTAAAATTTTGCTGATAAGTTAA
>JBBQZN010000026.1:0-47913 GCA_038207725.1 Bacteroidales bacterium
TGCCACTTTTGTAATATTACCCTGAATTCCCTTAGTTAATTGTTTATTTACAAAGCAATTGTCCCTTTTTAGTTGGAGGATCTTTAGCAAGTCAGCTTGAGTTAGTTTCTCGTTGTTATCAAGATGGTGAAACAAAGTCCACTTCTGTTCTTTTGTCAAAGAAATATCGCCTCCGGTTCGTGAATTGATTTTTATATTGTTTATGTTTTCCCATATTTTTCCTAATTGGAACAATGGAGAACTTTTTGGAGCAACTTTTGGACCAACAAAATATTCTTTACCTTCTTTTATTTTCCAAAATCCCTCAAAGTCACAAACAGAGACTAGTCCTTTCTGAGATTTTAAAGGTCGCTGATAATAAATAATTTCGTTTCTTATTTTTTGAATCAGATTATCATTTAATTCCGGATGAAATCTTTTCTGAATTATGAAAATTTTATCGAACTCTTCTATATAAGCTTCTCGCGGAAAGATATTTTCTTTTACCCGATAATCTACATTCACTTGAAATTCATTATAAAAATACTCTCCTATAGTTAGGTTAAGCTCATTGATTTTTTCATGCCTGGTTTTTACTTTTTCAACATATTCAGTATCTTTTTTATCCAGATTAGCATCACTTCTGCTGCTTTTATAGCCCCTTTTTTGATTTAACCAAAGGAGAATCCTTCCCAATTCTGCCAAAGATATTTCAGATCTTGCAGATTTATTGCGAAGTTCCCAAAGTTGTATTTTTGTTAAATTCTTAAGGTTCTCATCTGGCATCAGTCCATTCCTCAGCAAAACATCTACTAAGTATTTTCGCCGTAACTGATACCGATCATAACCTTTTCTGGCTGTCCTGGCTTTAGTACGAAGTGAATTTCTGCTTTCTCCTGTCCCTTTTGCAAAGTCATTCCCTTCAGTTCCGTCATAAGGAATTATCCTGCTTCCCAGGCCAAGGATTTCAGTTTTACCAATTCCTGATATTTCATTTTCGGCAATTAAAGCCCAGCCAATAGATGCAGAACCCAAATCAAGCCCAAGAATTTTTTTCATTTTGTTATGTATTGATATTTTTCTTACATTTGTTTCAACTGAAGCAATTCACAATAAGGATTATTCCGTTGTGAAAACATTTAGGCCGCCCTCGTCCTTCAATACGGGGGCATTTTTTTACCAGATGACGTGCTTTGCTCAACGAAATTTATTGCCCAAATGCATTGATTATCAAATATACAAAACAAAACATTAATAATCAAGAGAAAAAAGCCAGGTGAATAATTAAGTATACAGGACAGAAAAGTTCAAGCTCTCCAAACTTCTGCATATCCTTCTCACACGGTAAATACTCTACTGAAAAGAAAACTTAAAAGTCTCATTTTTCTTTGGAGCTGTTTTAAAGACAAGTGCATCTGTTAAATTAATAACAGATCCTTCTGAATCAGAACGCTTTTCTCCTTTCACTTCAATGCGGACTGTATGTGTTCCTGCAGGGAGGTTGAATTTATGCCAGATGCTTGTATTGCCGTATTGCTGTTTATTATAATTGAAATAAGTATCAATAGTTCTGTCAAGATTACCATCAATATAAATATCTGCTTTACCTCCCACTTTGTTCCATGTGCCTGTTAGTGAGACACCGGTGCCTTCAAAAGTTATTTCGGCTGTACTGCCCTTCTTATCAGCAGACTGTGAGATCTTAATAACCTTTTTATCATTCTTATTTATACGGGTAACAGGTTCCCATTTGCCTGAATACTTCCAGTAATCGTTATCAAATACCGATATTTTCTTATCAAGAACAACATTCGGAAATGCCACCTCCAAAGCGGGAGCGACAGGCTCCTGAACCTTAATCGATATTTTATTGCCTTTCACTGTTCCTGACTCTTTTTCGATAAGTCCGAGTGCATAATTATATGTGTTGTCAACAGCCTTAACAAAAGAATAGTTTGTATTTATAAAAAGTGAATCCTTATACTCAGTAACACCTGCAGTATATTCGGCCGGAAGATTTTTAAATCCTTTGATAACACCGAGCACTGCCATTGCATTTGAAGGGTTACAATCAGAATCCTGGCCGCAACGGGTTGATATTTCCATTGTTTTCAGCGGGTCTCCGTCGCCATACAGCAATCCCATAACAATATAGGCCCCATTCAGTTTGGCATCGATATTGAATGTCGAACCTGCGCCGCAGATATCAACCTCATCCCACTTTGCCTGAATTTCGTTCCATGCAAGCTGCCAGTCGTTGGGATATTGCTGATGCAAAAGTATCACATCTTTAACTATCTTATAATAATCACTCTCTGAAGGTATTGATCTGAGCGCATAATCGATAAGTGCTGGAATATCGTCGCTGAAAAAGGCCTGAGAATACAAAGCTGCTACAAAGATTCCTCCATAAAGTCCATCTCCATAATTCATTATCCTTCCTATTTTGTCTGCAATTTTAACAGCAGTCTGAGGCATTCCGGGCGACATAAAACCTATATAATCCGATTCGATCTGAAAATCGATATCATCAGCATGGAAGTTGTATTCGGGCATTCCCGACTGAGGGGGAAAGATTGAGTCGTAATAATTTTTCCTTGCCTGAACATTGGCATGCCAGAGATGGTAGCCGGCTTTTGCAAACATCTCCTGAAACTTTTTAGCCGGGGCATCTATTCCATATTTATCCATTGTCATCATAAACGTCAGCTGTACATAAATATCGTCCTGCCAGATACTTCCCTTTACATCTGAAGGTTTCCATTTGATGGAATCAGTATACATCTTCCCCTGGGCTCTGAACTCGGTAGGTGCACCATAAGTAACACCTATCATTTTACCGGCCCAACCACCGGCTATCTTGTCTTTAAGAACATCTGCTTTAATAGTCTTGTATTCAGAGTTCTGATTGTTGCAGGAAGCTGAAATAAGAATAAGGGATACAATGCAGGAGAATAAATGTTTTGTTTTCATATACAGGCTAGCTTAATAATTTAGTCAATTATAAAAATACGGACATTATTACAGATTGACAAGTTAATATTTCAAAACAGGTTTGGCAAATTTGTTTTAATAATCTTTCAAGAGCCATCTCAACACGTTCATTCTTGCTTTCTCTGAAACTCAAATACAGAGAAAGAGGATCAACAAATTTTGTTTTCGTAAGCAAGTCGGGATCGTATTTCCACTCTTCAATGTAGAGATTCCCTTCCATCGCATTAATTGGTTTAAGATTCACTCCAACAATAAACTTTCCAAAACCAGGGCGCATAGCCAAGAATTCCACCTGTTCATCATTAAGGTCTGTATAATGAGCCAGTGCACTGATATTTGTCTTTTTGAGACTCTCATTTAAAGTATGACCAGTATAACACTGAGATTTGTTTATTGGATTGGTCATTTTAGGTTCAGCCATTTTCCACAACTCGTTCTTTGTTTTATTTTCTTTTATATACTTATCGAAAGAGTCCAGTGATCCGAATTTGCTCTTCTCGGCTGTTTCAACCACATAACCTGAAACATCACCTGTCAACACAAGGAATCGCTAAAGAATTTTTTTGGTTATCATTCCTCGATCTGGGACCAAAATAACCAGTTGGTCCCTGTTTATACTTTCTTCCGGTATAGATAGAGATAATCTCCTCCCCTTCCACTGCCCATGTCTTAACAGGCAGACCGGTATCGGGACATTTAGACCCGGCAAGGCTTCTCTTGCCAAAATCTTTTGCAGCAATGCGCACAAGCATAGGAGCCATGCGCGATTATCATAACTCAAAATTATACTACAATATCAATTCGCAAACGGGACCTCTTTCCCGGTTAGCCTGATTCGGCCTGTCAGAACCTGGGTCGACTGCGGATCGAGATAGCCTTTAAACCCCGGCTGCTTACCGCCGACTGAGACAATGAAGTAGCCAGGTTCAATAACCCTTTTTTCCTTATTATTGATTATTGAAAATTGCCTTGGGTCAAGTGAGAACTCAAGGTCCTTGCTTTCTCCCGGTTTGAGAGAAATCCTGCTAAATCCTTCAAGATCACGTATTGGTCTGGGAGTTGAAGCTTTTTCGTCGGTAAGGTAAAGCTGAACTACTTCTTCACCAAATACTTTACCTGAGTTTGTAACTGTAACCTTTACTTTTACAGGCTCCCCTGCCACAGCTTTTTCAGGAATCGATAAATTACTGTATGTGAATGTTGTATAGCTTAGTCCGTAACCAAATGGATATAAAGGTTCCTGTGTGAAGAATCTGTATGTTTTTCCTGTCATGTTGTAGTCTTCGAAAGCGGGAATCTGATCAATTGATTTATAATATGTTACAGGTAGTCTTCCAGCCGGATTATAATCTCCGAAAAGTGCATCGGCAACTGCATTACCTCCCTGTTGTCCGCCATAACCTGCGAGCATTATTGCGGCTGCTTTTTCCTGAGCCTTGTTGACAGATAAAGCACCCCCATTTGTGAGTATTACAATAACCGGTTTTCCTGTTGCAGTTATGGCATCCAGAAGCTTCTCCTGTACTGCAGGCAGGTTCAGGTTTGTGCGGTCACCACCAAGAAATCCTTCTGTTTTTATTGGCATCTCCTCACCTTCAAGTCTTTGTGATAAGCCCAGAACAAGAACAACGACATCTGCTTCGTTAGCAGCTTTTACGGCCAGTTCAGTCATGTCGACACGGGGAGGTGCCCAAAGAAGTTTCATGTCAGCATCGCCGGCATAATTTTTATATATTACTTCAACCTTGTATTTTTTTCCTGCCTCAAGGTTTACCGAATACTCTTTATGGAAAGCATGATGTTCATTTCTCTCTGAAATTATTTTCTTGCCATCGAGCCAGATCTCATAATAAGATGATCCCCAGCTTCCTATAGCATAAGAACCTGTCTGAGGCGGAGTTAGGTAAGTAGTCCATTTCACTCCGAAATCATCATCAGGCATATCGAACCTGGGTGAAAGGTGTTCCCAGTAGAAATTTATCTGGTCATCAATTCTTGTAAAAACAGGTTCCCCCTTCAGATCTCTGTTGTTAAAATATTCGCCAAGAGCACCTTGCCGGCCATCGGGGGAAAGGAGATATCTTGAAGGAATAACAGTAAGATTATGAACTTCTTCTGCAAGATCACTCCCCTCTGCATAAATAATTTTTGTTTCGGGGGTGAGCTTATTTCTTATTCCTCTTAATACTGTGACAGGGTCTTTTGAAATGCCATTATAATTTCCTGCAAGTGATTCAAAGTTATCTGCATTAGGGCCAATAACAGCAAGAGTTTTAATATCCTTTTTAAGAGGAAGAATATTATTCTCATTCTTCAGAAGCACAATTGATTTCAGTGCTGCCTCTTTTGCCAGTCCGTTATTGTAATCCGATCCGTTTACGAAAAAAGGAATCTGGGCATATGGTACTATTTCATCAGGGTCGAACATACCCAGTTTAAATCGGGCAGTGAAAATCCTTTTCACTGCAATGTCTATATCGGCCCCGGTAATAAGTCCCCGTTCAATAGCAGTCATCAATTGTTTATAATCAACTCCGCATTCGAGATCAGTTCCTGCTTTAAGTGCAGCTGCTGATGACTCTGCCGCATCCTTTGAAAATTTCTGATACTTCCAGAAATCGGAGATAGCCCAGCAGTCTGAAACTATGTAACCTTTAAAGCCCCATTCATTCCTGAGTATTCCGTACAATACCGGATTAGCACATGCCGGAAAATCTCTGAACTGATTGTAAGCTCCCATAACAGAATATACGCCTGCATCCTTAACCAGAGTGCGGAAGGCAGGCAGATAAGTTTCCCTGAGGTCTATTTCACTTACTTTGGCATTGAATTCGTGTCTTAATGGTTCGGGGCCAGAGTGAACTGCATAATGCTTGGCAGTGGCGACCACCTTCAGATATTTCGGATCATCACCCTGAAGTCCTTTTACAAACTGCATGCCCATGCGTCCGGTCAGAAAAGGATCCTCTCCATATGTTTCGTGCCCTCTTCCCCAGCGTGGGTCACGGAAAATATTAATATTTGGAGACCAGAATGTAAGTCCCTGATATATGCCTGTCTTACCTCTCCTCTGAAACTCATGATACTTGGCTCGTGCTTCATCGGAAATGGCATTTGCAACATTGTACATTAAGCCTTCATCCCATGAATTAGCAATAGTTATTGACTGAGGAAACACAGTTGCATAACCGGCCCTTGCAACTCCGTGAAGGGCCTCATTCCACCAGTTGTATGAAGGAATTCCCAATCGGGTAATTGCAGGAGCAGTATATAACAGCTGATCTGCCTTCTCCTTCATTGTCATCCGCGATACAAGATCATTTACCCTCTCCTCAAGAGGGAGTGCCGGATTCCTGAACGGAAACGCATAAGGAGCCTGCTGGGCCTTTGAAACAAATGTTGCCAAAGTAAGTGATAGCAACAGAGTGAATGATAAAGCTCTTTTCATTTTTCAGTATTTAATCAATATGGGAAAGTATTAAGAATTTTATGAATTTCTTGAATTATTAATATCCTTGAATTGATTTTCTTCATTAGCCCCTTACCCTAAAGGGTGTGAAGAAAATCAATTACTCCCTTTAGGGCTGGGGCAAATAATTGATTTTCAAGCACCATGACAATAATATTTATGATAACTGATAGTCATACAGATTTTTATTAATTGTTTTGTTTTACTTGTGTTACACTTTCAATCAAAACAGACCTTTCATGTTTTTCAGGAAGAATGGTTACTTTATTAAAAATAAGGCTGGTACCCGTATTAAAAATCAACAACGGATCATCCCCCGATTTTTCAAAAGACACATTGTTTAGGTCAATGCTTCCAAAATTGACTGCACTGAAAAAAGCATTGGTTTTAGATTTCGCACCTTCAAAACTATCTGAACTTACAGTGTTACCTTCCCGATATGAAAAGGATGATCTTGTGACAGAAAGTTTCAGTTGCCTGTCACTACCTCCATTAATTGAAAATACTTTCAGAAGTCCGGTTGCAGTAATTCTGTCAAATGATATTGATGTAACAGGCTGACCTGTCTGCCAGAGTCCGTTTTCAAAGTTGTAATTGTAAAACTGATCTACATTTTCAGCTGTAACATTTCTGATCACCCAGTTGCTGCTTGCAATTTTGGGTTTCTCATCTTTTGGTGAAAAATGGACGAAGGCTGACAGCATGTTATTCCTTTTCTGGATTTTGTGCACATACTCACCGGGCCCCCAGAAAGTACAATTGTTTACATAAAGGTTCTGGCATCCGAACCTGAAACCATTACATGAGGTATTTACCTTGCAATCGCTTACTTTAAAATTCATGTTATCGTTGCCGGCAAATGCATCATCTCCGGTACGGAAATCGCATCCGTTAACAGTAAAGTCTGAACAGAAGCGTGTATGAAGGCCGTCATGTCCGCCTCTTATGCTTACGTTTTTAACAGTGCCATTTGAACAGAACCTGCAGTTAATTGCCCAGTTTGCAGCGTTTTTAATCGTAATACCCTCTATGCTAATGTTTTTACAGTTTATCAACCTTATACAATGCGGTCCACGGAAACCTTCCTCTCCCCTTTGATTATAACAGTCTACACCATCAATTATTCCCTCTCCTGTTATTGATATATCCTGCACATCTTTTCCAAAAATAAACGCATCATTCTTATAATCAGAGTATTTATCACTGCCCTGTAATAAAGTTCCTTTTGAAAGTATGAGAGAAACATGATTTTTAATCTGCAAACCGCCACACAAATAGGTGCCTTCACTTAATTTAACAACACCGCCGCCGGAGGATGCACAAGAGTCAATAGCATCCTGAATAATTCCGGTCATCAACACATCCTTCTGAGGAGAAATAATTATCCGGGTTTCTCTGCCGTAATCAAATCTCATTGATGCTGTTAATAATATAACAGATACTATGACCAGAGTTAATCCTAAATATTTAAATATCAGGTTATAAGCTTTAATTATCATACTTATGCAATTAATTTATAAAAGTAAAAATAATTTAATATTCTTTCTTATCTTTCAGATAGTTTTTGCCCATTCCATTAAACAGACTTGATTCAGAAGCAGATAAGATGCTTAAATTGCTGATCAGAGAATCACAAATTCTGTTTATCATTGTAAAAACTGCACAATTATTTTATGGAAAAAATATCTGCATTACTAATAGGATGTACTTTAATTACAGGGAGTATATCGGGTAAGGATTCAAAGGATGGCTTATGCATGATAATTCACTGCATGTACCATCCTTGATATGGCCGGTGTTGAAATACCGGAAGAATACCAGGGAATAAGCTTGTTACCTTATGCAAGGAATAAGAAACCTGAAAAAATACGGGAGGAGATTTTATTCGAGCACCTCTGGAAATTAGCTGAAATTCCTTCCAGCGAAGGAATAAGAACAGGCGAATGGAAGTATTTCAGATATAGGTTCATTGAAGCACCTGAGGAACTGTATAATCTTATAAATGACCCACTTGAAACCAACAATCTTGCACAGGACCCGCTATTAAAAGACGTGCTTATTAAGCTTCGGAAAGAATGTGACAGACAGATTGAAAAATACAGCAAAGCCAAACTCATCTCTGACTATACGCCGCCTGAAGAAATTGATAAAACATTCTGATAAGGAGTCACTTTTTCAGCGACTGCAATAGGAGATAAACATCAGAATGACCATTGTTCATGGCGAAAGTCAGAGCATCATCGCCGTCAACATCTTTAAATGAAGGATCAGCTTTATTGGCAAGCAACAGCTTAACAACAGAAAGCTGTCCTTCTGAAGCTGCATACATTAAAGCGGTAAAATGCTCTTCACTATCAACAATATTGGGATCGGCATATTTTTCAAGCAGAAGCTTTACAGTTTCCGGATAGGGACCTGATGAAGCCATCATCAGAGCTGTGCGTCCGTATTTGTCCTGTACATTGATGTTCGCTCCCTTTTCAAGCAGCTTTTTCACTATAACAGTATATCCATTATAAGAGGCATACATCAGTGGTGTTCGTCCCTCAACATCAAGAGTGTCTGCACTCATTCCAGCCTCAAGAAGACCAATCACCTGTGCGGTCTGGCCATTCACGGAAGCCTCATGAATCGACATGCCCGGTAAAGGTTCTGCAACGGCAGCACTGGTCTGCACATCAGCATTTTGCTTCTTACCGCCGCCTGTATTACACCCTGATACCGCGACTATAAACACTATAATAATAATTAGCTGATATGCCTTATTGAGTATAAGCAAATTCATATTTCTGATCATATCTTGATAAAGAGTTTGTTTTTATACAGCCAGTAGCAGAGGTACCATAATGCAGTCCAGACCATTAAACTTGTAACTATTCCGACAGTTATCTCACCTGCCCACGAAAACAAAGTGACAGGTAATGGAGTCAATATTTTATAAACCAGGCTTGCACCGCCTGCCTCAAAGAAGACATAAATGAATATGCAGTTCATCCCAACAATTCGGAACATTTTTGAACCGTTGATGAAGATCTTTTTCACATCAATGAGCCAGTATGAGAAAGTCAGTGCGAGTATGGCATATCCACCGCTTGTAAAGACAAACGATGATGTGGCAATCTTCTTGATTATTGGTGTTATATTGAGAAGATCGAGAGAGTATCCTATAATGAGGCTTGTTATCCCTGAAATTATAAGCAGCTTTATTTTCTCTCCTGAAGTTTTATTACTCATCAGAAGTTTACCGCAAAGAACACCCCAGACAGTGTGGGCAATAGTAGAGAAGGCATTTATTGAGGCCCAGATACTTGTTTTATCCACCCCTTCAATCTTGATATTTGCCCAGGCGCCAAGGTTCTGATAAGCAAGCCAGGGCTGATTAAACCCTTCGACCGGGAAGAATCTGTAGGCAAGATCCATGATGAGCAAAATTGCCAGAGTTAAAGTCATTTGGAACCAAAAGCTTTTATTTCTGATAAGAAATGCAACTAGATATGTTACAGATAATTGAGTAAGTACATCCTGCAGCCGGAACACTACTCTTCCCGGACCTATCCAATAAAGAGCCCAGCCAAGGAGGAAAAGCAGAAGAGCTCTTTTATAAGCATGAAGAGTTATTGTACGGTCTCCCTCTCCTTTTTTAATCCTGTTGGCAACAGCAAAAGGAATTGCCACCCCTACAATAAACATAAAAAAAGGCTGAATAAGGTCCCAGAAATAGAGTCCATGCCACTCATGATGATCAAGTTGAGTACCAATAAACTGAGTTAATCCGGTATCTATCTTCCGGATATGGGAATATAACCGGGTGCTTTCGCCGATAAGCAAAAACATTGTGAAGCCACGGAAAAAATCAATTGAGAACATCCTTTCTGTAAGTGAAGAATTCTGATTTACAGCACTCTCTTTCATAACACTAATTTTTAAAATTTGAAGTCATTAAAGTACAGTTTTTTTATTAATGAGGGTTAGGAATGGTCATTAATAGAATTTCTTGTATCTAATCAGTTGGAAGTTTGCTTTGCTTTTATGATTGCCTCGTGCTTGTTGCATTTTTCGTATTTCTCAATAAATTCTATTTGGTCGCCTATAACAGTGGAAGAGCTCCAGAAGATGGCCGGTCTATTTGATATGACAACCGACCAGATTATAAACTTTGGCAGGAAGATCCCTAAGGAGGTTGTCCTGGAAGATAAAACAGCCGTGGAGCAAATGAAGCTTATTCAGCAGCTCGATGATGAAGATAAACATATCTCAAGTTGCCTTACAACGGCATCCTGAGTCAGATAATCATCTGAGAAAGATTGATAGTCTTTCCCTTTTAAATATGATTCAATTCTTTCAATACTTTGCAGGATATGCTCAATATATATTGGATTTTAGCCAGATCTAGCAGGGTTATTGTTTCCCTGAACTTAACCAGAATATCGATATCGCTCTCAGGCGTTTCTTCTTTCTTCTCAAAACCCAAGGTCCGCAATATTTGCGATGCTCCACTGCGGAATGTCGGTCAGAAAGATAAGCTCCGTTGTCGAGTGTAGTCCCAATACCGTCCTCAAGCTCAGGAAAAGGATCACGGTGGGTTGCAGGGTCGAATCGGACCAGGGGTGATAATATTTCCCTTTTCTTAGTTCTTATTTAGTAACTATCTGCAGACTAATTCTTTAATTACCAATATATTTATAGAACTTAACCTTTTCTTTTTCATCTTTTGTTCAGGACAAACTCAATTTCTGGCTTGTTGTTCGCTTATTTCTGCCAGTATCCATTACCACAGGTACATTTCCCCAAGAACTGGATTGTTCTTCACCAAGCACCCCTATGGCGACATGACCTCGCTCTCTTATCACATTTCCATCTTTATCTTTCGTTGGTTTCCCTTCCTTCCTTATCCATTACTAAATCTCCTTTAGCCCCTGCTATTACAACTCCTCCTTCATTAGCTATATCTTGTACTTCGCTCATGTTCACTTCAGCCCATTTATCTGGAGTGGTAGAAACATAATCAACAATATCATTTGCAGTTTTATTTCTAAGATCAGTCTTCTTGGTTTTCTCTTCATAGGCAGTACTTACTCCAACATTACAAGCTGGATCAGCCTTCCCGTCAACAAGTTTCCCTTTTGCTTCTTCCGCTTTTTCAACACCTTTCTGAGCAGCTTCTTTTAATTTATTAACTTCATCTTCTGGACCTAATCCCATGTAATCTGTAAAACGCACCGGATTATTTAATGCATAGACATACGGTGATTGAAAGTTAAATTTTTCAGTCCATGGGTCAATCGTCATAAATCTTCATTATTACTTTCTCCTTCATGGACATTAACATTAGTCATCTCTATTCCTTTTTTCCATTTGGATCGGTTCCCTTTATTGTTCTTGTATTGGGAGCTTTATCATCAAATGGTAGTAGTGTTATCCCCTTCAGCAGAATTAGGATAACTACTGCCTCTATATGTTCCAAGTACTTTGCCATCATCTCCAACAACATAAAATGTTGCTGTATAGGTCTTATCATCTGTCCCATCATCTGTTGGTCTTTGTCTTTGGTCAAAAACGTAAATGTTGGTATCGAGCCCTAATTCATCAATAAACCTTATCGGATTGTTAAATGTGTAATGATACGGTGTATAATTCTGATGTTTCTCAGCCATTGGATCCATCACATGCCACCTTCCAATTTGCGGACCGTACATCCTTGCCGAAACAAAAAGATTTTTATGGCAGAACTGGCTGAAGCTGTTGAAGAAATGAAGCTGATAATGGAAGGCAAAAAACAAGCCCATAACGCTGAAGATTTTATTAATGAGCTTTAACGTTAAATCCATATCTGTTTTTGAACGGCAAACCAAACGTCTGGTTAAAAAATATCCTTCACTTAAAAAAGAAATTCAGGAACTAATTAAAGTATTGAAGGAAGTACCGGAAAAAGGAACTTCAATTGGACATAACTGTTATAAAATACGCCTTGCTATTTCCAGTAAAGGGAAAGGCAAATCCGGAGGCGCACGTGTTAGAACTCATGTGTTTTTTAAGAACGATACCGTTTATCTGCTATCCATCTACGATAAATCAGATATTGCAAATCTTACCAACAAAGAAATCCTGGAACTTATTCAGTTTATTCCATAACAAAAAACCCCGGTCTCCACTACTTAATGCACTGTTCAGGGATTTTAATGCCAGGCAGTCTTATGTACCATAAGCAAAAAGCCCCGGAAGATTCCGAGGCTTTGCACCTTTAAAGATTGAGTCCACTCCGAAAAGTCATTTTTTTGAATAAAATAAAGGATGATTGACTATTTTCCATGGCTACCTCCTTATATAACAGCAACATGCTCATTTGTCTGAATCATGATTTGCTTGATTCTTAGGATTAGCACCTGAATTTTAATCACCTGTTTTGCGCAGGTGCAGGCCTTGCTGCTCTTCTGGCTTTTTGTGCCTCTATATAGTCGGTAAGTTCCTTTCTGGACATTGGAAGGTCAGTTTTAGCATCAAGCCACTCCTGGAATGCTTTTTCGAAGACATCGCGTTCCACGACAAATGCCTCATTTACATATTCGAACTTTTTTGTTTTCTGACAGAAGAAACTAAACTCATCGCGCAGAGCTGTATATTCGCCTGAGATAACGATCTCCTGAACAAGCTGGGAAGGAATAAAAGCCACACCGGCTGTTTTCGCAAGAACTGCATCACCAGGTAAGACTGTAGCCCGTCCGATACGAATAGGTCCATTCACATAGGCTATCATCATCTGCTTCAGAAATGAGGGATCGGAACCTCTTATCCATCCATTGAATCCTTCAATTTCAGAAAGCCCTTCAACATCTCTGACAGAGCCATTAAAAATTACACCCCTTTTGCCGGCATTGTATACCGCGTTTCCCAGATTATCACCAATAAGGGTGCCATCAACCATTTTGCCATAACTGTCAGCTACATATACATCTCCGTCAAGTAATTTAATTATAGGGGCATAGTTTGTCACAGGTGTTTTGGTTCCCTCTTTTTTTGCCTGTTCCTGAACGTAGTTGTCAAAATCTTTCCTCAAGGGCATGAACTGGGCAGTTACTGCACGACCTGTCATAACTTTTTCAGGATGAATTATCTGCCATCCGTTCTCGTAAATGCTTGCAAAATTTTCAAACTGATTCTCATATCCTTTGCCACTCAGAGCGGCCCACACCTCCTCTACCGAAAGAAACTTTAATCTCTCGAGAAGCTGATCGGAAACCTTCGGACGGCCATCGGCTGTACGTTCACCAGTCCATTCTTTCGTCAATGCTATAATGTTTTCAGAAGGCCATACAACACTCTGTGATCCTGCATAAGTAACAAGAAACAAGAATGATAATACTAAAAATGCTTTGTTTTTCATATAAGTAATTTTTAAAAGTTTATACTACCGGAAGTTTCCATGGATCTCTGTAATTTGGAATCAGGTAACTGTTTGCATCAACATCATTCGTAAACTTTGTTCCGTCCCACACCAGCTTCTTGCCGGTTCGATAAGCAATATTGCCTAAAGCTGAAAATTTGGCTATATGAGCGCCGATCTCGGGAGTTACATTAGTTTTCGGATTACGTTTTATAATGCAATCGATATGGTTCTGAACATTGTTCTTCAAACCTTCTCCTGTTCCCTTTTTCCATGGAACTGCTTCCATCCTTTTTACTCTGTTAACTACTTCAGGAATAACTTCCCATCCACCACGGTCAACAACAAGAGTACCGTTCTCTCCTACAAAACCCAGAACAGCATTTCGGCCATAGCCTCCGTCGTTTATCCCTATTGCATGATCCCACATAACATTGAATCCTTCAAATTCATATATAGTCTGGAGGCTGTCGGGTGTCTCACATGCATCATCAGGATAACCATATTTGCCGCCCATCGCCATTATCGATTTAGGAGCAGTAACATCCATTCCATAAAGTGCAAAATCGAGAAGATGAACACCCCAGTCTGTCATCAGGCCTCCTGCATAATCCCAAAACCATCTGAATGTAAAATGATACCTGTTACGATTGAATGGTCTGCTTGGTGCCGGACCTAGCCACATATCATAATCAACGCCTGCAGGTGCCGCCATATCAGGTTGAACAGGAATTGAGGTGTTCCATCCCTGGTAAGAATACACCCTGACTATTCTTATTTTGCCAAGTTTACCCGACCTTATGAAGTCAACAGCTTCAAGCCAGTGAGGATCACTTCTCTGCCACTGACCAATCTGTACAATACTCTTGTATTTCTTCGCAGCCTTCACCATCAGGTTACACTCTTCGATGGTCCTTCCTATCGGCTTTTCACAATAAACATCTTTCCCTGCCTCGCATGCAGCTATCATCTGAAGGCAGTGCCAGTGGTCGGGGGTACCTATAATAACAAGATTAACATCCTTGTTATCAATAACTTTTCTCCAGTCTTTATAAAGGTTTGCAGGTTTAGCGCCACGAAGTTTTTCAACATCGGCAGCCCTGCGGTTGAGAACCTCATCGTCGATATCGCACAGAGCTATACATTCTACCTGAGGATGTTTAAGAAATTCCGTAAGATCGGAGAATCCCATTCCGTTACAACCAATAAGTGCAACATTAATCCTGTCCGATGGTGCACAACCTGACAATGCTCCTGATACAGAAGACATAAGTCCTAATCCTGCAGTTGTGATTGCAGTGTTCCTGATAAAAACTCTTCTTGATGACATAGCTTGTTATTTTATTTAATTGAAAATCTGTAGATAGTAGTTGTTTTCATTGTTTCGCCCGGATTAAGAACTGTTGTCGGGAAATCTGAGTGATTCGGGCTGTCGGGGAAATGCTGTGTCTCAAGGCACAGACCTGATCTGTAATTGTAGGGCTTGCCTCCAAATCCAATCAAGGTTCCTTTTAAGAAATTACCGCTGTAAAACTGAATCCCGGGTTGATCAGTTATCACCTCCATAAGCCTGCCTGTAGCCGGATCGTACAACGTAGCATCAACTTCAGAGGTATTATCCAGAATAAAGTTATGATCGTATCCTCCGCCAAACTTAAGTTGTTGAAAATCTTCCCCTATCCTTTCGCCAACAGCATGAGGTGTTAAAAAATCAAACGGAGTGCCGGCAACAGGAAATGATTCACCGGTAGGGATAAGAGTAGAATCAACAGGAGAAAATGCAGAGGACTGAATCGTAAGAACATGATCAAGTATGTCGCCATTACCGGCACCATGTAGATTAAAATAAGCATGGTTGGTAATATTGACCACTGTTTTCTTATTCGTTGTACACTCATAATCAATAACTATCTCGTTTTTGTCAGTCCAGGTATAGGTGACTTTTATATCCATATTTCCCGGGTAACCCTCTTCCATATCAGGACTTTTAAGTGTAAAAACGATTGTTGGTTCAATTGCCTTTTTAACAATCTCTGTTTCCCATATGCAACTATGCCAGCCGCCCGGGCCGCCATGAAGCGAATTAACTCCATTGTTTACTGGTAGGGAATATTCTACGCCATCGAGTGTGAATTTTCCTTTTGCTATCCTGTTTGCATATCTTCCAACAACAGCCCCGAAATACGGATCGCCATTTATCATTGATTCAAAGGCATCAAATCCAAATGTTATATTATCTTTTTTGCCATTCTTATCAGGAACTTCGATCCATGTTATTCTGGCACCGAAATTAGTAAGCTTTATTACGTTGCCTTCTTTGTTTGTGAGGGTAAGAAGGTATACTTCTTTTCCCTCATGCTTACCGAAAACTTCTTTTCGTACCATGTTTTTATTTGTTGCGGAGTCAGAGCAGGAAGTTGATACTACCGCAACAACTACAAGTAATAATAACAGAAATCTTTTCATCATCTGGATTTTTGTTTTTGCTATGATAAAACTAACGGTTAAAAAGTGCGTCTATAGCTCCCGCAAGATAGGCTCCGGGTGCATTCCAGTTGATTGCTATCTCATTCGATGCATATGAACATACTTCATCTGTAAACGATTCATCAGGAATTTTTGACGGATAGTTTTTACATCCATCCTGCTGGCCCGGATTGGGTCCGCCTGAGAGAAGTCCAGGCACCGGATCTGCAACGCCATCAGCCTCTGACTGTCTGTGATGCGGAAACATTGGTGTCTTGTCGCCGAAACCTGTAACAAACGAGTATCCTGTGGCATTCCTGCCAAGAAGGTAATCGAGATTTGTAAGAGCACTGTTAAGATATTTCCTGTCGCCGGTGAGTTTAAACGCCTGTATCAGAAGGATGCCCTGATTTGCTGCAACAGAACTGCTGCCCCATACAAAATCTCTGGCCGACTTTCCCATGACTGTCATGTATGAACGGTTTTCAACAACCGATGACTGAGTAATCAGAAAAACTGACAATAGAAGAAGTAACTTTCTCATTTTATACATTTTATATAGACAATTTCAAACTGAATATTCAGCCTCAATTTCAACAAGAAGATTATCGCGGCAGATATCTGCCTCAATGAAGACCACCGGCACATTTGAATAATATTCCTTACAGACTGATTTCACTTTTGCAAAGTCAGACTGATTTTTAATGTAAACTCGCAGCAGGATCAGATTTGCAGAACAAAAATCCATATTTCCTGTCAGATGTCCAATTCTCTCTGAATCAGCAAGCTTTCCAATATTCCCAATTGTAATTTCTGTCTGTTTTTCAATATCGCCTATTCCTATTGTATCCTGACCTATTATTGATGCAGTACCGGAGACATATAATGAAGAACCCGTGTTGTTTACAAGATATACAGCTCTTTCAAACTGAGGTGGCTGATTAATTTTCTCACCATCAACAGGCTTCCCCTTCAATACTTTCTGGCTATAGTCATAAGGTCGTATCTGATCAGGATTATCAACCGCAATCAGTTTCAGATTACTTTCAGCTTTTACAGCGAAGAAATCGAGAAAGACACCACCGAATTTCATTCCCACGCCTGTAGCAGCAGGATAGCTATGAACAGTCCGGTGCTTCAGATAATTATCGCTTCTTACTTTGTTGAATATCTGATAATTCTGGTTTTCATTTTTGAATTTCAGAATGTTCCCTATGAAATTCCATTGTCTGATAATATTATTGAATGACATCTGTTCTGTTTCCAGAATAGATCTCATCTGATCAAAAGCAGCAATAGCAGCTTCGGCTGTATCCTCTGTTACAGAATCTGAACCAAGGCCTCCTGCCCAGATCTCCCTGAAACTCTCAGAAGAAGCTACAACATAAGGTACTGATTTCCAGAACTTACTTACGATTGAAACACTTTCACTGACATTAACATACCCCGCTTCAACTGCCACCTTCCATGGTTTTTCAGGAGGATGGGCTGTTACATTGTATGCAGGACACTTATCCCCGAAGGCAAAGAGAATTGATTCACTGATATTCCTGCTGGATTTTGTGAATGCATTAAAGGATGGCACATCAACATAAACATTTAACTTAACCAACCTGGAAAGATCACTCCCTGAAGCAATAATTCTCTTCAGGCATTGGCTCCACTCCTCTTCCATATTCCCACTACTTTCCGGCAGGACAAGCAAATAGTTACTTATCATTCTTATTGAAAATAAATCTCTTAAATACTCTCTTATTCAACAATCCACTCATAAATTCCGCTTGCAAATTCCTTGTTGAGTTTTACCTTTATCTTTACTTTTGAAGTTCTGACAGGCTTGAAAGTCATAGAATCCCAGGCGTCTTTGGTGACTTTATATGGAGTTTTGCCCTTAACGGGTTCCCACACATTATCATTCAGATAAAGTACCTCCCACTCATCGGGGACCCTGCATCCTCCGTCAGGACCATCATCGAACCAATAAACCCTGGTTTTTGAGATTGTCTGAGGTTTATCAAAATCATACTGAATCCACTCCCACTTATCTTTATTCGGCCACCAGTGGTAATACAAAACTGAATGATCGTTTGAATTTGAAGGTCCAATCTGATCATTTACGGCTTTAAGGTCGCGCGATGCCTTGCTTGCCCGTACTTCGCTCCTGAAAGCAATGGTAGGTGCAGGCAGCGGCCTTGCTGCTTCAGGAGTTGACGGAAGCCATACCATCATTTGTCCGGCACCACGGTTATTCCATAATGCATAAGGAATAAGAGTAACATCCTCTTCGTCAAGCATTTTTATTTTTCCCTCCAATGTCCTTTTAGTCTGAAATCCTTTTGTTTTTATCACCTGTGTTCCTTCAAGAAGCTCCGGCAAAAACTGAGTTGTAAAAGCAGCATCATTCTTTACGACAACATTGAGGATATTTCCATTATTATTATCGGGCCATTCAGCTGCATATATAACAGGTCCGCGCTGCACCGCTATTTTATTTATATCTTCTTTGATTTTTTCGTCTGCCATTACTTTTCGTACAGGCATCGGAATATCGATCGAAATCTTATCTCCTTTTTTCCAGTTTCTTGAAATAACTGCATAACCTTCAACAGGATTAACAATAACTTCTTCGCCATTTAGAGTAATGTTTACCTTTTCGTTGTTCTGATCTGTAAACTTATATAACCCTCCCGGCAGAGCTTCATTTACCGCCCATCCCGGAATTCTGAGCTTAATATCAAACCGTCCCCTTTTTTCGGGATCGACAGATATTTCTACTTTCCCATCCCAGGGGAAATCTGCCTTTTGGGAAATCTTAACAACATTGCTGCCGATTTTAATGTCTGCATCATTGGAGATGAAAAGATTAACATACAAATCTTTATCTGTAACTGCATAAATATACCCGGGAATGGCAGGCACGAACCGGGCAATATTTGAAGGACAGCAGGCACATCCGAACCAGGCACTCCTGTTGTGCTGGCCGGCCGATTCAAGCGGATTGGGATAGAAAAACCTGTCGGCTGACAATGAGACGCCCGACAGCATTGAGTTGTAGAGTGTTTTTTCAAGAATATCAATATACTTTGTCTGTCCGTGAAGAAGAAATAACCTGTGATTTGTGAAAATATTTCCTATTGAAGCGCAGGTCTCGCAATATGCCGACATATTCGGAAGGACGTAAGGATCAGCGAAGCCTTCATTACCCCCTGAGGCTCCTATGCCACCGGTAAGATACATTTTGCGATAAACCATATCTTCCCAGATCCTGGTAATAGCATTCAGATATGCCTCATCCTTCTCAATTGCAGCGATATCTGCCATTCCCGAATACATGTATGTCGCCCTTACAGAATGTCCTACAGCCTCTGTCTGGTCAATAACTCTCTTATTTGCCTGATTATAAGCATCGCCCTGAGGTCCACGAATATCGAGGAATAATCTGGCAAGATCGAGATACTTCTTTTCACCGGTGGTCCTGTATAGTTTTACCAGACCCATTTCAATTACCTGGTGACCGGGATAAACTTTTAGTTCGCCGGTTTCGAAATCTTTATTTACAAGGTCGGCCGACTTTATGGCGATATCGAGTAAAGTTCTTTTGCCTGTTGCCTGATAATGAGCTACTGCTGCCTCATAAAGATGTCCGAGATTATATAGTTCATGACTCAGTATTGAATCGAGTTCCCATCTGTTTTTGCTTGCCCAGTTATGTAGTCCGGCTCCTCCATGCATCTCTGCAATTGTCCGGTTTGTATAAAGATAACCGTCATCCTCCTGGGCCAGTCCAATTTTATAAATCAATGTATCGAGATATGAATCAAGTTTAGGATCGGGGAGAGTCTGCAGAGAATAGCTGGCCCCTTCAATTATTTTGAAAACATCAGAATCATCAAAAGGGTAAATTGTTTGAAACTTCCCGGTATCGAGTCCGCCGGCAATTTCAAAATTCTTCACTCTTCCGGTTGATTCGCAATATGCAAATGCAATTGGAATGGTTACAGTTGCATTCTTTTTAATACGGGGTGCCCAGAAATTATCTGTAAGTTTTACTGAAGTGAATGGGACGGGCTGGATAGGATAATCAGCACTTATCTCAGTTTTATCAGCACATCCGGGAGAAATCAGCAGGGTGCCGGAGAGTACAAAAAATAACTTAAGGAGCTTATTCATAGTAAATTACTTTGATAATACGAGTACAACTACTGATTTTGAAGGCATAGTAATTGTAAGCATTCCATCCTTATAGGTGAAACCATTAAAGTTAGCAGGCTTCACAACTTCAGGAGTTTCGAAACTGTTGAATGAGTTCATTTCTGATGAAGTAAGGACCTCCCCTGTTACCTTCTTAAATGTTTCCCCAATTACAGGACAAGATACAGTAATTGGTTTGTTCGGGTTCAGGTTTGCAAGAGAAATATGTACCTTCCCGTCCTTATCAACAGAAGCAGAAGCAGATACTGATGGAATTTTTCTGTTGCCATAGGCATACTCTTCTGACCTGAGGTCAATATTAAGAAGTGTGGCTTCCTGATGAACCCTGAACATTCTGAAGACATAATATGTGGGAGTCAGAACCATTTTATCATCTTTTGTTAAAACTACTGACTGAAGAACATTTACCATCTGAGCCAGGTTTGCAACCTTCACCCTGCCTGCATGATTATTGAAGATATTGAGGTGAATTGCAGCGGTTAGTGCATCACGCATTGTATTCTGCTGATAAAGGAAACCCGGGTTTGTTCCGGGTTCAACCTGGAACCAGTTACCCCATTCGTCAACAATAATACCTTTAGTCTTCTGTGGATCATACCTGTCCATAATTGCTTCATGTCCCTTAAGAATAGCATCCATCTGCAGGTTCATCCTCATTGTTTCAAACCATTCACGCTCATCGAATTTTGTTGCTGATCCTTTGTATCCCCAGCCATCAACTATTGAATAATAATGTAACGATAAACCCTGGAATCGTCCCCTTGTTCCTCCGTCTTTCATCAGAGTTTCCGTCCATGCATAATTAAAGTCCGACGGGCCACATGCCACTCTATACAGTTTATTATCAGCATAATTACCAAGGTATGTGGAAAACTGCCGCATTATATTGGCATAGAATTCGTCAGTCATATTGCCACCACAACCCCAGTTCTCATTGCCAATTGCAAAGTACTTAACTTTCCATGGTGCCTCGCGGCCGTTCTCCTTACGCAGTTTTGTCATCGGACTGTCAGAATCAGATGTAAGATACTCCACCCACTCCGACATTTCTCTGGGCGAACCCGTACCGACATTGCCATTTATATAGGCATCACAGTCAAGTAACTCGGTGAGTTTCATAAACTCATGCGTGCCGAAGGAATTATCTTCGGTAACGCCACCCCAGTGAATATTTACAATTGAGGCTCTTTTCTCCTGCGGACCAACGCCATCTCTCCAATGATAAGTATCAGCGAAACAGCCACCCGGCCATCTGACGTTCGGTACTTTTATTTCCCTGAGAGCAAACAGGACATCATTTCTGATACCGTAAGTGTTTGGGATTTTAGAATCGGTACCCACCCACAAACCACCGTAAATACAGGCACCGAGATGCTCGGCGAAATGTCCGTAAATATCTTTGCTAATAACAGGCCCCTGATGATTGGCCACTACAACGAGTTGGTTTACTGATAACAGATTATCTTTCTGAGACCATGCTTTTGCGCCAGGTATAATAACCAGTAGTAGAAATAGGAAAGCTGGTTTTTTCATAAATATATATCTGTTATGTAAGTTTACCATTATAACTTGGTGTTTCTTTGTGTCTTAGCATCTTGGTGGCTAAAAATATTTGCCACGAAGGCACGAAGGCGCCAAGGTTCACAAAGGAGATTCAGGAAGTAGTCTTATTCTCAATAAATGAACCCAGTTCTTTATATTTTTTAAATAACGAGTCGTATTTCTTAGCCCTGACAGGATCGGGATGGTATTCTTTTTCAAACCCGCCACCCATTGCAATCTGAGCTGAGGCTATATCGGGGTGAATACCAGCCACTACTGAAGCTGCCATTGCTGACCCCAGAGCACATGTCTGATCGGAACTTGCTACTTTTATCGGCATATTGAGAACATCGGCAACGATCTGCATAACAAAGGGGCTCTTTTTTGCCACTCCGCCAATTGCAATAACGCCGTCGATTCTTACGCCCTCAGATATAAAACGTTCATTTATCATTCTCGAGCCGAAGGCAGTTGCTTCAACAAGAGCCCTGAAAATTTTTGGCGCATCTGAGCCAAGAGACAAGCCTGTAATGGCACCCTTAAGCTCCTGATTTGCATCAGGGGTTCGCCTTCCGTTCATCCAGTCGAGAGCAATTATTGCTGTTTCATCGGGCTGCAGAAGATCTGCCTGCCTGCTCAGTTCTGCAATTATTTTATCGGCTGTCTCCTCCTTAATTCTGCTTTTTATATTATCATCAAGCCATGAAAATCCGCCAACTACATCATTCACAGGCCACATAAGCAGTTTAGCAAACCAGGCATATATATCACCAAAAGCAGACTGTCCGGCTTCGAGACCAAGCATTCCCGGAACGATTGACCCGTCAACCTGCCCGCAGATCCCGGCAACAAGTTTCTCTTCCTTTTCCGAAACAGGGGCAATAAGCATATCACAGGTTGATGTTCCCATTACCTTAACAAGATGGTATGGCTTAATCTCGCCTCCTATGGCACCCAGGTGCGCATCAAATGAACCAACGCCAACCTTAACTGAAGTGGAGAGTCCCAGTTTTGATGCCCATTCTGACGACAGATTACCTGCAGCAATATCGCAGGAGAATGTTTCAGAATAAAGTCTGTCTCTCAGTCCTGAGAGCAGAGGATCAAGTTTTGCCAGAAACTTTTCATCGGGCAAACCATTAAAATCCTTATGCCACATGGCTTTATGACCTGCAGCACAGCGGCTTCTTTTAATTATCAGCGGATTGGTTTCTCCGGTTAGCACAGCAGAGATCCAGTCACAGTGCTCAACCCAGGAGAAAGCTTTATCCCTGACATCTGTATTATTACGGAGTACGTGCAATACTTTTGCCCAGAACCATTCTGAGGAGTAAATGCCACCTTCATATTTAGTAAAGTCAATTCCGCCCCAGCTTCTGGCAAGGTTGTTTATTTCTGAAGCCTCTTTAACAGCAGTGTGGTCTTTCCACAACACAAACATGGCATCCGGATTACACTCAAAGCCCTGATTAAGCGACAGAGGGACGCCATCTTTGTCGACTGCAACAGGAGTTGATCCGGTGGTATCAACGGTTATGCCGTAAATGTTATTTACGATAAATGAAGGCAGGGATTTCAATGCACCCTTAACAGATTCTTCAAGCCCTTCAAGATAATCGAGAGGATGCTGCCTGAATTGGTTGGCAGCCGGATCACAGAAAAGGCCTTTCTTCCATCTTGGATACTCAAAAACTGAAGACCCTTCTATCTTTCCGTTGGCTGTGTCAACTACTACAGATCTTACAGAATCAGTTCCATAGTCAATTCCTATTACATATCTTCCTGTCATATTTTTACTAATTCTTTAGCTCTTTAAATACATTTCAATTAACATTTTCTATAATCTTCAGGCACTGCTTCCCCTTGTTTCGACCCCCTAAATCCCCCAAATGGGGGACTTTGGACAGAACTAAATTACTCTTAAGCCCCCCAATTGGGGGGTTGGGGGGTCTTTTTATCCTGCCCGTAATATGCATCCTCACCGTGTTTTCTTAAAAAGTGTTTATCAAGAAGTGATTTTCCTACCGGTTCATCATTACCGAGCATAACTGTATAAAGAGCCATTCTCGCAATTTCCTCAAGAGCTATTGCATTATAGACAGCGTCTGAAGCGCTTTTTCCCCAGGAGAAAGGGCCATGACTGTTAACCAGTGCAGACGGTACTGTTAATGGATTAACAGAAGAGAGGGCAGACACAATAACATTTCCTGTATTTATCTCATAATCAGCACTTATTTCCTTATCTGTCAGTAGACGGGTACATGGCACCGGTCCGTAAAAGTGATCGGCATGCGTAGTACCGAAAGGAGGTATGGACCTTCCTGACTGAGCCCAGGAAGTTGCATAAGTTGAGTGAGTATGAACTATTCCAAATACTTCTTTAAAGGCTTTATAGAGGACAAGATGTGTAGGGGCATCTGTTGATGGCTTGAATTTTCCTTCAACACACTTTCCGGTCTCATCAATAACCACCATATCCTCAGGCCTCATTGATTCGTAATTCACCCCGGACGGTTTAATAACTATCAATCCGGAATCAGGGTCTCTTCCACTTACATTACCCCAGGTATGTATTACCAATCCATGCTTTACAATATCGAGGTTAGCTTTGAAGACTTCTTCCTTTAGTTTTTCAAGCATAGGAAATCATTTTTAATTTACATCCAGATCAAAATAAAATCCGTTCTGTTTAAGCGTTTTATACTTATCCTCGTTGAATTTGTAATAATAAGCGCCCTTTTTTGAAGTTTCCCGTTCCTTTTCATCAAGTCGTTCAACAATTCCCATTGAGAGTAGTTTCTTCCTGAAATTGCGTTTATCGACCGTTCTCTGGTAGATTGCCTCATAGAGATCCTGAAGTTGTACCAGAGTGAATTTTTCAGGCAGCAGTTCGAATCCTACCGGCTTTACTTTTATCTGATTCTGAAGATCAGTAAGAGCTGTCTTTACCATTTTAGGATGATCGAAAATGAGTCCGGGAAGTTTTGAAAGAGCCTTCCATTGAGCACCATTTGATAAAGCATGCTCCTTGTCAATATCAATTACCGGAATAAGGGCAAAGTAAGCAACGGAGATTACCCTGTCGCCCGGGTCCCTGCTGATATCACCATACGAATATGATTGCTTCATATAAATGGATTCGAGTCCGGTAAGGTTGCAGAGAATTCTTATGGCAGCTTCGTCGAGACTTTCATTCACCTCAACGAAGCCACCGGCAAGTGACCAGGAGCCTTTTTCAGGTTCCATGATTCTTTTAATAAGAAGAAGTTTTATTTCCTTCTCATGAATATCATATCCAAAAATAATACAGTCAACGGCGACAAGATGTCTTTGATGATGTGAATAGATCTCAGATTTGGCTAATGGCATGGCAGCACAGTTTCAAATTAAAAATCATTAAATTATTCCATCAGCTATATGATAATAAAGCTCATTCCATCGCAGTTCCTTTTTAAAAGATGAAAGATCACATTTATCATCTATCAGCGTATACTCAATGCCTGTCATTCCTGCAAAATCCTCCAGATATTCAGCATTTATTGCAGTGCTGAATCCTGTGTGGTGTGCACCTCCGGCGAGTATCCAGGCGGCAGCTCCGGTTTTAAGATCAGGTAAGGGTTTCCAGAGAACGCTCGCTACAGGAAGGTGAGGCATATCAGGGCATTTTACTACTTCCACCTCATTAACAATCATTCTGAATCTGTTTCCAAGATCTATCACTGACACATTTATTGCCTCTCCCGGCGAAGTCTTAAACACCAGTCGCGCCGGATCTTGTTTCCCTCCTATTGACAACTGGTGGATCTCAACAGAAGGTTTACCGAGAGCAATTGAGGGACACACTTCAAGCATATGTGCGCCGAGTACTCTCATTCCTTTCGGATCCATGTGATAGGTATAATCCTCCATAAAAGATGTTCCACCTTTTAGTCCTGCCGACATCACTTTCATTGAGCGAACGAGTGCAGCTGTTTTCCAGTCGCCTTCGGCACCAAAACCATATCCTTTTGCCATAAGTCGCTGAACGGCCAGACCGGGTAATTGTTTGAGTCCGTGAAGGTCCTCAAATGTTGTTGTAAAAGCCTTGAAATTTCCGGCTTCAAGAAATGCCTCCATACCAAGCTCAATACGGGCAGCTTCTTTCAGTGAGTCTGATGCGGCTACATCTTTTGTAAGCTTATAGTCAGAACCGTATTCGGCAATAAGTTTTTTTATTGCTGAAGGAGAAACATTATTTACATATTTTACCAGATCACCAATACCATACCCGTAAACCGAATAGCCCATTTTCATCTGGGCACTCACCTTATTTCCTTCGGTAACTGCGACATCGCGCATATTGTCGCCGAAACGGGCAACTTTCATATTGAGTGCATCATTGTAAGCAGCTGCAGCCCTTATCCATACAGCTATCCTGTCAACAGCCTCCTCGTCCTGATAATGGCCAACAACGACTTTCCTGTTGAGCCTCATCCTCGAACCTATGAATCCGAACTCACGGTCGCCATGGGCTGACTGGTTCAGATTCATGAAGTTCATATCTATTGAATTCCAGGGAATATCGCGGTTGAGCTGGGTATGAAAATGCAGAAAAGGCTTGTTTAGTATAGTTAGTCCCCTGATCCACATTTTAGCCGGTGAAAAAGTATGCATCCAGGTTATCAGTCCGATACAATTATTCGTGTTGTTTGCCTCTGTGCAGAGTTCGGTAATTGAGTCGGGTGTTGTAAGAATTGGCTTGAATACAATCCTATGTGATATTTTCGGAGATTTGCCGAGTGCAGCAGCAATTACAGCTGAATCAGCAGCCACCTGCTTAAGAGTATCAGGGCCATAGAGATGCTGGGTACCTGTTACAAACCATATTTCATTTGATTTATTTTTTTCCATTTTGTCAGTTTTTATCCCCTACCAGAAATACGCATAAAACCATACAATTGCCACAATTATCAAGCCCGAGAAAACAAGATCCCAGTTATTCCAGCTTGCCCTGGTTACAGCCTTCTCTTCGGCTGTAGCAGAGCCAAAATACAATCCCTTTATTGCATTCTGATCGGCTTTTTTGGTGACCATACTTGTAACTATCATAATTAAAATTACAATAACAAACAACGCTATTTCATAATGCAGCCAGTTGGGTGCAAGGAATACCTTATAAATAAGACTATCTGTACTGATGCCACCTGCGAAAATCTTAAGTGCAAGCCTGGTCATTCCGAGCACAAATCCCGAGATAAGACCTACAAGTCCTGCCATAGGAGTAGTTTTGCGTGATGTTATTCCGAGCAGGAAAACTGCGGCGATACCCGGAGCCAGCAGAGACTGGACATCCTGAAGATAAGCATACAGCACCTTGCCTAATCCTCTCATTACCGGAATCCATAAAATACCAAGTATAACAACTACAACAGTTGCTATCCTGCCAACCTTTACTAGTTCCTTTTCGGGAGCCTGTGGCTTATATTTCAGATAAAAGTCAACTGTGAACAATGTGGCGGAAGAATTAAATAAAGAGGCCAGAGAGCTCATCAGTGCGGCAAGAATTCCTCCTACGACAAGACCTTTAAATCCCAGTGGAAGCAATTCTTTAACCAGCATAGAGAATGCGGCATCATTATCAGTGAGATTGATCATTCCTTTTGCATTCAGTGAATAGGCTATCATACCGGGAATAAGAAAGATAAATACCGGTGAAAGTTTGAAAGCTGCGCCCAGTATTGCGCCACGACGTGATTCCTTCTGGTTTCTTCCCGACAGAACCCTTTGAACTATAAACTGATCGGTGCACCAGTACCAGAAACCAATAATTGCTGAGCCCAGAATTACACCTGTCCATGGATATTCCGGATCGCTGGCCGATCTCATCAGGGTTGTCATCGTGTCGCCTGCAGCATTAACAGGAACAGCCCGACAGATCTCCATCATTTCGCTCCAGCCTCCAAGTTTTATCAGACCAATTACCATTATTGCAAGTGATCCGACAAGCAACACAGGAGTCTGAAGAACAGAAGTCCATAATATAGCTTTCATCCCTCCAAGTGTTGTATAAATTCCCGTGAGAACAACAAGTCCAACAGCACTTATCCAGAAGAAATCGATACCGAACATTGTTTCAATCCCAAAAACCTGTTTGAAAACAACGCCTCCTGCATATACAGTTACAGCAACTTTTGTGAATACATAACTCACGAGAGATATTATTGAAAGAACGCTTCTCGATCCTTTATTATATCTTTTTTCAAGAAATTCGGGCATTGTGAAGACTCCGCTTCGCTCATAGAAGGGAACAAAGAACCACCCCAGAATAAGTATCAGCCATCCGTGCATTTCCCAGTGTGCCATTGCCATTCCGCTGGAAGCACCGGCACCGGCAAGACCAACAAGATGTTCTGATCCGATGTTTGAAGCAAAAATTGATGATCCGATTGCAAGCCATGTCGCATCACGTCCTGCAAGGAAATAATCGGTAGAGGTCTCATCTTTTTGTCTTATTACCCACAGAATAATGCCCACCAGGCCAAGACAGAAGATTCCCAAAACGATCCAGTCTAATGTTCCCATAGTTAAATCTTTTTTAAATATTAATTATTGAATAGATTACGGAAAAAGTACAAAACAGGTTTTATTATCAGGTAAAAAGAAATAAGTTACTTCTATTCCTCATAACAAATCTATAAAAAACTTTAATAAATGTAATAAATACACTTAAAAAATAAAAAATATTATTTCATGACGGTGAAGACACTTCTGGAAGTAAGATAATTTCCATCAAATGCAGAATTCTTCTCCCCTCCCAGGGGAGATGCCGCAAAGCGGCAGAGGGGGTTCTGGTTCTACATCCACTCTTCCAGAGAAGACTTAATGAACCCTATTATCCTCTGATTATCTTCTTTGCCGTTGCCGGTGATCAGGAATGGCTCGCCGAACTTAAAATATATTGTCTTTTTGCTATCGATTGGACCAAGCTCTTTTATAAGTTTCCCACTACCCCAGAAATCAGTTTTAATTGCTACAGGAACAACAGGAACACCTGCTTTCTTTGCCAGTTTTACTCCAAGAGAATTGAACTCCTCAGGCTTAAAATCAAGACTTCTTGTACTTTGAGGAAAGATAATTATTGATACTCCTTTTGCCAGTAACTCAGCCCCTCCGTTCATTACTGCCTCGAGGTCTTTCCTCGGGTCAGTGCGTCCGACAACTATCGGATTACGCGTTTTCATGACATCGCCGAAAAGAGGATGTTTAACAAGACTCTCCTTAACAACAAAGGTTGATTCCCTGTGAGGTCCGATAATGCAGGGCATAACCATTGTTTCGAGGGTACTCATATGATTACTGATAAACAGAACAGGACCATCATGTTTTGTAATATTCTCCATTCCGGTTATATGGAAATCACCTCCTGACTTTTCAATAAGCTGCAGTATCTCAAATGATGAATCTGTCCAGGCTTTGGTATCATAATCCTTATTGATGGCTTGTTTTCTGGTACGAAAAATAACACCGGCGTACTTCAGGGTAAAATATATCCTGTTGTTAAGACGCAGCCAGTCAAAAAATGTAAGCTTCTCTTTTTTAGCAGTATAATATGTATTGCCTTCAAAATATCCCTTCATTCCCTATAGTTGTTAATTGTTAGTAAGCGTCACTGCCAATCTTCATCATGGCATCGCGGTATTTTTCCATAAGTTCCTTGTTCAGGTCAAGTGGAGGTTGTGCACCTTCGGGCAGGAAAGACTTATATGGATGTGTTTTTGAGTATTCGGCAAATTCAGCTTTTATATCTTCTAGAAGCTTTGGTTTTGTTAAAAGATCAAGTGCTGAAGCTGCCATCACCTTTGCACCTGTATTCAAACCCTTCCAGGCAGCTGATCCGTAATTGGAAGTTACAGTTGACCAATGATGTCCAATCTCGCCGGGCACACCCCCCGGAAAATTAAGAGTAGCTGTTGGAGCTATGAGGGTTACTTCACCAACATCTGACGAACCTCCTCCTACCTGTACTCCGGAAGGCTCGCGTAACGACTTTATTTTAACAGGATAACCGGTCTCTTTTTCGCCCAGATCCTTCTGAAGTGCTTTTGCAAACTGATGCTCCTTTTCTGTCCATTCGGGGAGACCAATAAGCTCAATATTTCGCTGAATTGTTTCAGCCATGCCCTTATTTGAATGACGCTGATGAATGGCAGTCAGAACTGTAACAGTGTCAAGCTCTGCTCCGGAAGCAAGTGAGGCTCCCTTTGCGCAGTCAAGAACCCTTTTGTACATCTCCTCAACTCTCTCATCGGTATTCCTTATATAATACCATACAGATGCCCTGTCGGGAACAACATTCGGGGCCTCACCACCCTCAGTTACAACATAATGCATACGGTATGTATAGAAAAGATGTTCCCTGAGATAGTTAGTTGCAATATTCATAAGTTCAACTCCGTCGAGGGCACTTATTCCGCTCCATGGCGCAGCTGCAGCATGTGCTGTTTTTCCCTTGAAGGTAAAGACTACCGAAAAAACAGCATTTCCGTTAACGCCATAACTCGTTGAAAGATCTGTTGAAGTATGATTATCTATAACTGCATCAACATCATTGAAGACACCGGCTCTTACCATATACGGACGACTTATAACAGTTTCTTCTGCGGGTGAACCGAAAAACTTTATTGTACCCGGCAGCTTGTTTTCTATCATACTGTTCTTTACTGCAATAGCTGCGGCAATTGCTGCAGTACCCATCATATTGTGTCCGCAACCATGTCCGGGTGCTCCTTCAACAAGAGGTGACTGCTGCGGAGTAAGTGCTTTCTGCGATATCATTGGAAGTGCGTCAAACTCTCCGAGTATACCTATAACAGGTTTCCCTGAACCCCATGTTGCTACAAAGCATGTGGGCATCCCTGCTACACCCTTTTCTACCTTAAATCCGGCTTCTTCAAGCGTTTTAATCAGAAGAGCTGAAGATTTAAACTCCTGCATGCCAAGTTCGGCAAATCCCCAGATTGCATCAGATATAAGACCATATTTTTTTATAACCGAAGTGTCATTCAGATATTCAAGTGCGCTCTTCTTTGCCTTATACATATCGGCCTTGCCAAGAAATTTTTCTTCATCTTTCTTTTGTCCGCTAAGAACGCCTGCAGTAATTGCCAGAAAGAGAATGTTAAGCAGAGATTTTCTATAATTCAATTTTACCACCATCTGATTATGATTTAAAATAGTTTATTGAATAAGCTATTTACAAATCTAATATTTAAATTTAAAGAATTATAAAATGGATGAACAATGAAGAAACTGATAACATCTGCGCTGGTAATAATTTGTCTGCCATTCGTTCTGGAAGCCCAGTTCAGAGGTGAAAAAGCAGTAGTCAGAACTGAATTCATTTACCAGAAAAATGATGTCCCATTTCCGAGCTGCCATGCATCAACAATTATTGAAAACGCCAATGGACTACTGGCAGCATGGTTTGGCGGAACAGAAGAGAGAAATCCTGATGTCGGAATATGGATAAGTCATTACACTTCCGGAAAATGGTCTGTTCCTGTAGAGCTTGCAAATGGCATTCAGCATAAAAGCAAAAGATATCCATGCTGGAACCCTGTGCTGTATAATACCGGGAAACAAATATTACTTTTTTATAAAACCGGACCATCGCCTTCGACATGGTGGGGCGAGCTAAAGAACTCAGAAGATAATGGGCTGACATGGTTAGTTACAAGAAGGCTTCCTGAGGGCATATATGGACCTATAAAAAACAAACCTGTGATTCTGGCCAACGGCGTACTCCTTTGTCCGTCAAGTACTGAGGATGAAGGATGGAGGGTTCATATGGAGATGACCTCAGATAACGGACTCACCTGGGAAAGAACTCTTGCACTGAATGATAAGCAAATGGGGGCCATACAACCAACTATACTATTACATAAAGACGGAAAAATTCAGATGCTCTGCAGAAGCAAGACAACTGGCAAAATACTGAGTTCATTTTCAAGCGATAACGGCTATACATGGAGCGGGTTATCTCCAATTACTCTTCCGAATCCGAACTCGGGAATAGATGCCGTAACTCTTAAAGACGGAAGGCATATTCTGATTTATAATCACATCCTGAAAGGTAGGAATGTACTCAATGCTGCCATCTCTGACGATGGGCTGACATGGAAAGCCGCGGTACTTCTTGAGAACGAATCTGATAAATCAGAATTCTCATATCCTGCTGTAATTCAGACAAGCGACGGCTTAGTGCATATCACTTATACATGGAACAGGAAACTCATAAAACATGTTGTAATTGATCCTTTGAAGATCAGTGCGAAAGCATTTGAAAACGGGAATTGGCCGCTTGAATAATCATTACCGGTTTTAATAATTAAAACTGGTCAGGGGGCTAAGTTCGTTAGCTTACATGTGAGCGGCTCAATGCTAAGCAAACCTGTACGAACGTAGCTTCAGGTGGGGAAAAAACAATACAAACAAATTAACGTTGTTAGTGTTTCGTCTGAATTATTTTTTCATCAACTGATCTGCAACTTTTCTTGTCTTATTTGGCACCCTTCTGGATTGGGTTTTTTTAAGTGAATGCTTTGCCTTATAAGCATTAATATAACTGCTAATTGCAATTTTTTCTTCTTTTGTAAGAGATCGGCTTTTGATAATAAGGTCAACGCCGTCTGGTTCTTTTATATGACCCATTTCTTATGTTTTAAAGTATTTATTTATCTCAGTCTGAAAACTATCGCCTGATATTGTATTTTGGATAGAGTCCGTTAATTTGTCAATGACAAAATCAAGTTGTATGGTTTTCTCTATTTTCACTTGTCAAAGTTAAGAAAATCTCATATGTTGCACAACTTAAACACCACATATATAAGCGCTAATGTTCCAATCGATAAATTGTCTCGGAAAACGGATTTGTCAGGTACTGGAATTCATCAAGGTATGACTTCTGGCATTGTGTAAAGTACTCTAAATGAATGCCAATTAGCTTTTATAGCTAGTGTTTTATTAGTTGTCTCGGTTGATGTTAATCGCATTAGACATAACTAGCTTATTGCGGGCATAATAAGCAGCAACAGAGATAAACCTGTTAAAATTATTACTGCGCTCCAGCCGATAATATTCTGATAAGGCTTATTCACATAGTTACCCATAATTTTTTTGTTATTGATAAGCAGAATCATACTTACAAGAACAACAGGCAAGAGGATTCCGTTAAGAACCTGTGACCAGATTGAAATCTGTATAAGCGGAGCATTCGGCAGAAGGATTATTATAGCCGAGATTACCAGGATACCGGTATAGAGGGTATAAAACTCTTTAGCCTCATCCCATTTCTTGTCAATGCCGGCTTCAAAACCGAAGGCTTCAGAGACATAAAAGGCAGTTGCCAGAGGAAGAATTGTTGCAGAAAACACCGACGCAATGAATAAGCCGAACGCAAAAACGTGTGATGCCAGTCTTCCGGCCAGAGGTTCGAGTGCCATAGCAGCATCTTTTGCCTCATTTATGACAATCCCGTTCGGGTGAAGTGTGGCACCACAGGCTACCATTATGAAAAAGGCAACTACAATTGTAACTACACAGCCAACAGCAATATCTATCAGTGTAAATCTGTAGTTCTTCATCTTCAGTCCCTTCTCGATTACCGATGACTGCATATAAAACTGCATCCAGGGAGCTATTGTTGTACCGACTAGGGCAATTACCATTGCAAGACTCTGGGTAGTCATCTCCATCCTGGGATGTATTACCGATGACCCTATCTCACTCCAGTCAGGCTTGCTCATTAGTGCAGAAACAACATAAGTCAGAAGCGATACGCTGAATACCAGGAATATACGTTCCGCAATTTTATATGTTCCCTTAACAACAAGAAACCACACCATAACTGCAGTTGCCGGAACAGATATGTATTTGCTCACGCCGAAAATCTCCATGCTACCTGCAACTCCGGCGAATTCAGTTGTTGTGTTACCGATATTTGAAAGAAGCAATCCGATGAAAATGAAAAAGGTAATTTTGATCCCGGCGTTTTCACGTATAAGATCAGAGAGGCCCTTACCCGTTACTATTCCCATCCTCGCATTCATCTCCTGAATTACTAGAAGAACTATAAAAGAGGGTATCAGTGTCCAGATCAGACCATAGCCATACATCGCTCCTGCAACCGAATAAGTAGTAATTCCACCGGCATCATTATCAACGCTGCCGGTTATTATCCCCGGTCCGAGAATTGCAAAAAATATTGCCAGATTTCGAATGAAATGTGAGTCTCTTAATTTCTTCCTGAACATTGATCAATTATATTGTCATGCAGTCTTGCGTTCTTGCAGTCATGCGGTCTTTACTTTTTACTTTTTACTTTTTACTTTAACCTTTATACTTTAACCTTCATACTTTAACCTTTTATCTTCTTTTCGTTCTTCTTTCATTGATAAGGTCCTCTACAACGTCGTCAACTACCACCATCCCCTGGAGCAGGTTTTGACGGTCGACAACAGGAACAGCAAGAAGATTATATTTTGATACTAATTCTGCGATCGCTCTGGTTTTTTCATCGTCGAATAAAGAGACAGGTTCAGATTTCATAATCTGGCTTACACTTGCATCTGGTTCAGCAACAACAAGATCACGGAGATTAAATGTGCCAATAAGTTCGTCATTCGACTCAGTGACAAACATATTATAAAGTTCGGCTGATTCAGGCTTTTTAAGGCGCAGTTCAGTAAGTACCTCCTCAACTGTTTTTGAGGCACTGAATGCAAGATAGTCTGTAGTCATTATACTTCCTACAAGGTCATCATCATATTCGAGCAGTTCCCTAACCTCCTGTGATGATTCCATATCCATCTCTTTAAGAAGCAGTTCTGCCTTTTCATCTTCAAGTTCATCGAGAATATCAGCAACCTCATCGGCAGGCATTTTTTCGAGAACATCGGCAGCTTTATTCACAGGAAGGTTCTCGACAATATGAACCTGATGCTGGGTTTCGAGTTCCTCGAGAACATCGGCAGCTTTCTCTTCATCGAGTGAGGAGAAGAGAGACATACTCGATTTTTTTCCGAGGTCTTCGATAATATCAGCCAGATCGGAAGGGTGAAGAGTATGAAGTTTTGCCAGGCTCTTTGATAGCCTGATGTTAAGATTTGAAAAATCAATAGCCTGAACATCATCCCACAGAATAAATTTTGCGGGTATGTTTACTCTAAACAGATAAAGGATTCTTTTTATTGGCAGGGCAATTCCAATTCTGCGCAATAGTCCTTCAATGCCAATATCAACAGCGATTGCAAAAGTGCCGGTAGGGAGCGTTGCCAGTCGTACATCATTTACCCTTACAAGCTTTCTTCCATTAAGATCAACAATCTGCTTATCAAGTATATTTTCAACGAGTAATAATCCGTTTTCCACCTCCTCTGAATCCAGATCCAAAAGAGAAGAGCATGTTACGCTTACCAGTTCACGGGCTTTTACTACCCTGAAACTATTAAAGGAACAATATCTTGTTTCTTTCCCAATTCTTAGCTTTACTCCCGTTACAAGCTGCTGGTCAGGATCACTCAGGCCTGACGGAACAGTATTCAACAGAAGGTCTTTAATGATCCCGATAGCATCTCCATCGGCCCCAAATACCTCTTTGCCTATAATACCGCTTAAATAAAATGTTGTTAGTGAAGTCATAGTCACCTCCATGCTGTTTCTGATACAGGAAGAAGTGACCGGCAACCGGTATTCCTCCTAGATCAGGATTAATATTAATAAATTCGCCGGGTCGTCGTCCATTTGATTCCCAATTTTGTTTACGGACACAAAAGTAAATCTCATAACGATAGGTTCCAAATAAAATTTTCAATTAATAAAAAAAAGTTTGTCCTGGACGCGGATCGGAAGCCTGTGACAATTAAATAATCAACCCTGATCGCTTCATTTTTCCATTGCCGGAGGGACTTCATGGATCATAAACAGAATCAATTAATTTTTGAAGATGCGAAAAAATAATTCAGGCTAAAACAGGTAACGGATGTCTTCTTCTTGTACCTCCTGATTATGAATCAATTGATAAGTAAGTGTATAGATTTCATCATTTTTTATGATCAAAAAGTGAGGATTTCTATCGATTTATTCTTTTTTTTCTAAATTTGACGTCAGTTCTATAACTTTTTAGACAATATTGTGCGTATATTAAAACAAAGACTTTCAGGCTACGATGCTCCTCAAAAGGCCATGCAGGCCGGCATCTATCCCTACTTCAGGGAAATTCAATCCGACCAGGATACAGAAGTAATAATCGACGGGAAAAAGGTTTTGATGTTCGGATCGAACAGCTACCTGGGACTTACCAACCATCCAAAAGTTAAAGAAGCCGCAATTGCAGCGATAAAGAAATATGGTACCGGGTGTGCAGGATCGAGGTTTCTTAACGGGACTCTTGACATTCATACACAACTTGAAGATAAACTTGCAAAACTTGTTGGCAAAGACGGTGCATTATGTTACAGTACAGGTTTTCAGGTAAATCTCGGAGTTGTTTCAATTCTTGCCGGACGTCACGATTACCTTATCCTCGATGAGCTTGACCATGCTTCAATAATTGAAGGCAGCAGGCTTTCATTTTCAAAAGTTTTGAAATTCGCTCACAATGATATGTATGCTCTTGAGGCAAAGCTTAAACTATGCCACAAAGACAGCATTAAACTCATCGTTGTTGATGGAATATTCTCGATGGAAGGAGATATTATCAAGCTGCCGGAGCTTGTTAAACTTGCAGAAAAATACGACGCATCAGTAATGGTGGATGATGCTCATTCACTGGGAGTTATTGGAATAAACGGAGCAGGAACTGCCTCGCATTTTGGTCTGACTGACAAGGTAGACCTTATAATGGGAACTTTCTCAAAATCATTCGCATCACTCGGAGGATTTATTGCTGCAGATAAAGAGGTTATAAACTATATCAAGCATAATTCAAGATCGCTAATATTCAGTGCCAGCATGACACCTGCATCAGCAGCTGCAGTTATTGCAACTATTGATATAATGGAGAGTGAACCTGAAAGGATCAAACATCTCTGGGATATAACTGCATATGCGCTAAATGGATTTAAGGCGGCAGGTTTCGATACAGGCAAATCGGAAACTCCGATTATACCTTTGTTTATACGCGATGATGTTAAAGCTCTTATGCTTACACAAATTCTTCTTACCGAAGGAGTTTTTGTCAATCCGGTTGTTTCACCGGCTGTACCTAAAGAGGATTCACTTATCAGATACTCTCTTATGGCAACACATACAAAAGAGCAGGTTGAGATTTCGATAGAGAAAATTACCAAGGTGGCTAAGTCGCTTGGAATATTATAATATGGCCCCTAAATCCCCCCGCCTAAGCGGGGCAAACTCTATAGGGGACTTACAGATTATCAGGTACTTACAGAGCCACCTTTTGGGGGCAGCATCATTATGAAAAAAGTTATTCTAATCACAGGTATCTCTTCAGGTTTTGGGAAAGAGACTGCAGATCTTCTTGCTGCCAAAGGTCATATTGTTTACGGTACAGTAAGAAAAAATCCGCCTTATAACCCTTCTGTTAAATACTTAACAATGGATCTTACTGATTATGTTTCAGTTAACCGGGCTGTTACCGCAGTAATTGAAAAAGAAGGAAGAATAGATGTGCTTATCAATAATGCCGGAATGCATACAGGAGGACCAATTGAAACATCCCCGATAGAAAACATAAAGCTTCAGATAGATACCAACTTCATGGGGACTGTCAATATCACAAGGGAAGTACTACCTTTTATGCGCAAACAGGGAGGAGGAACAATCATTAATTTCAGTTCAATTGGCGGATTGATGGGATTACCTCTTCAGGGATACTATTCAGCTGCTAAATTTGCACTGGAGGGTTTCAGTGAGGCTCTTAGAATGGAGCTTAGCCAATTCAATATCAGAATCGTGTTAATCAATCCCGGTGATTTTCATACCAGCAACTCTGCAAACAGAAGGAATTTCCTTGCTCCTACCCTGGCAGGTGACCCTTATCATGAGCAATTTCAGAAGACACTCGCAGTAATTGAGAAGGATGAATTAAAAGGATGGAAACCTGCTATCCTCGCAGAAAAAATTGTAAAAATAGTTGAATGTAAAAATCCCCGTCAGCGATATATAATTGCTTCTTTCGAGCAAAAGCTGGCTGTAGTCTTAAAGTATGTCTTACCAGGTAAGTTATTCAGAATGATCCTCCAGGATCACTACAAAATCAAATAGAAAATACTTATAAATCCTTTTACTAGGGAGACACAGAGATGACAAAGAAACACGGAACAATAACTCTGTGAATCTCCTTGCAATCCGTGTCTCTGTGGTTATTTTCTTAGGGCACTTGGCAGCTTATGAGATACATCTTATTTATTAATCTATATATTTTTATATGTTATTGTTATTAATACAGATATTTAATACTTTTGGCGTCACAATAAAATAACTGACAAGATTATGGCAAACGAAAAATGGAAATTCAATTTAAGAAGTTTCACAGGTTTTACTCTCGTTATTTCCACGTTGATAATGTCGTGGTCAGGATTTATACTATACATTGCTCCTCCAGGGAGAATTGCCAACTGGGGAACATGGAAGCTTATGCTTTTTACAAAATCTGAATGGCAGGCACTACATACAATTTTCTCATATCTGTTTTTTGTTCTGGTAATTGTCCACCTTTTCTTTGTAAACTGGAAAGCATTTCTTACATATTTTAAAAGCAAAGTAAGGGCGGGTGTTAACAGGAAATGGGAACTTGGAACCGCTTTGGTTTTATCAAGTCTATTCTTTATAGGAACACTTCGTCACTGGACACCTTTTGAACCTGTTATGACCTTCGGTGAGAAGGTTAAGGAGGGCTGGAAAGGAGATTTTCAAACTCCGCCGGTTCTGCACATGGAGATATATACGGTTGCGCAGTTATCTCCGCTAATCGACAGTATAGCACCTTCCGAGCTGCTTAAAACTCTCAGTGAGAACGGGATTAAAGTTACTTTGGAAACTGAAACGCTCAAAGAGATAGCCAATAACAACAATACAACACCTTCTGCAATTTATACAATACTAACAAGCAAATATAAAAAACATGCCGGACCAGTAGCTGGTGAGGTACCTCAGGGTATTGGGAAATATACGATAAACACAACTGCAACTAATTCTGGAATTGAAGTAACTGTTTTGCTTCAGAAACTGAAAGAAAAAGGGATAGAGGCTGTTGGTGAAACATCACTAAGAACAATAGCAGATAAGCTTGGTGTTACTCCCAGGGATGTTTACACTATGCTCACCAGTAAGTAAAACCATAATTAAAAATATATTGGTATTTTTGGAAAGTAATAAAATGTTATGTCAGAGCTCGAAAAATACTTCAATCAGTACAGGAAGCATATCATTGGTATTGATACTGAAGTTAAAACGCCATACGGTACCAAAAAAATAATCTATGCTGACTGGATTGCCAGCGGCAGACTATACAGGCCAATAGAAAAGAAGTTGCTTGATGACATAGGTCCAATGATTGGCAACACTCATTCGGAATCAACATCAACAGGCAAAGCCATGACAGATGCATATCACATGTCGCAAAAGATTGTGAAGCATCATGTTAATGCAAATGATGATGATATTCTGATTTTTACCGGCACCGGGATGACGTCAGCAATAGCTAAACTTCAGAGAATCCTCGGACTCAAGGTTCCGGAACAGGCTATTAATTTCTGCACCTTTACCAATGGCGTATATCAAAAATGCAAGGACATACCAAACGGAAACCGGCCGGTAGTATTTATAACACACACAGAGCACCATTCGAATCAAACCTCATGGTTCGAAACACTTGCAGATGTCGTTGTTCTTGAGCCATCAGCTGATCTGACAGTAGATCCGGAATCATTACGAAGAGAGATTATTAAGTATAAAGACAGACCATTGCTAATCGGTTCATTTTCTGCCTGTTCAAATGTTACTGGCTATATGCCTCCATTCTATGAACTGGCTAAAATATTGCATGAACACGATGGCTATTGTTTCGTTGATTTTGCGGCATCTGCTCCATATGTTGACATCGATATGCATCCGGCAGATAAAATGAAACAGCTTGATGCAATATTTTTCTCCCCTCATAAATTTCTTGGTGGTCCGGGAAGCGCAGGAGTTCTGATTTTCAGTAAATTGCTTTATAAGAATGACATACCTGATTCACCGGGAGGAGGAACCGTAAAATGGACCAACAGGTGGGGCGGATACAGTTATATAAGTGATATAGAGGTAAAGGAAGATGGAGGAACACCAGGATTTCTTCAGGGGATGAGGGTAGCATTATCAGTGAAGCTGAAGGAAAAGATGGGTACTGATAATATGAGTAGGAGAGAAAAGGAACTTATTGGTATTGCATTTCAGCGGTTATCACAAATAAAAGGTCTTCATATTCTGGCCGGTAATATAAAGGAAAGACTGGGAGTATTCTCTTTTTACATTGATAACATTCACCATAATCTTGTAACCCGGCTGCTTAACGACAGGTTTGGGATTCAGGTGCGTGGAGGTTGTTCCTGTGCCGGCACCTACGGTCATTTTCTTCTGAATGTTGATTTCAGTATGTCGAAAGAGATTACCGACAAAATTGATGCAGGGGATCTATCGATGAAACCAGGATGGATCAGATTGTCACTTCATCCGACAATGACTAATGAAGAATTGCTATTCATTTGCGATGCAATAGATCAGACTGTTACAAATGTGAAGGAATGGCAGAAGGATTATATCTATGACAGACATACCAATGAATACAGTCATATAAAATCAAAAGAAACCGGATCAGACTATTCTCATTGGTTTTCACTAAACACATAGGTTTCCGTTGTGGAATCGATAATTTATAAACCTCTAAACTCAATCTGGCTTAAAGCCTCAGTTGTTGGAAGCATCTGGGCTGCGATAGAAATTATTTTCGGAAGCTTTCTTCACAATCTCAAGATTCCTTTATCAGGTACAATTTTATCTTTCATCAGCGTCCTTCTTTTAATAACATTCCTTCAGATCTGGAAGGAACATGGACTCATAATCAGGGCAGGGCTTGTTTGCGCACTGATGAAATCCATATCACCCAGTGCCATAATACTCGGACCCATGATTGGTATAATGTCTGAAGCAATAGTACTCGAATTATTTATCTTTTTACTTGGCAGAAATATTTTTGGATATATGATGGGAGGAGCAGCAGCTGTTTTAAGTGCCCTCGTTCATAAACTTGTGAGCCTTATAGTCTTATATGGACTGAATTTTATTACAATATTATCGGCATTATATCAATTTTCTGTCAAACAAATTAATTTAAGTCACATTGAGCCGTTATTGCTTGTGGGAATTATTGCAGGAATTTACATAGTGGCAGGAATTACAGCAGCTCTGGCAGGTTACATTACCGGTAACAGGTACATTAAAAAGAGGAATTCAGTTACTGATTCGCGGGGAGTTAAACTAAGTATGGAGTACACGTTGTTTTCCGAAACTACCAGGCAACCTTATTCTGTCTACTATTTATTATTGAATTTTTGTGCCATTGTTATAAGCCTTTTATTAATCAATAAAGGAATTACTATACTTTCAATTCTGTTTCCCCTTTTATACTTAGGTTTTTGTGTTTATCATTACAGATCATCGTTGAATCGCTTCAGGAAGATCTCACTGTGGATCCAATTTGTATTAATAACGGTAGCCGCTGCGTTTATCTGGAATGGGATTACAGAACACAAATTCTTTACATACAGTGGATTAATTATCGGATTAAAGATGATTGCGAGAGCCGTTGTTATTATAATCGGATTTGCTGCAATTGGGATTGAATTAAAAAATCCGCTTATAAAAACCGTATTGTATAATAAAGGATTTGCTAATCTGTACCAATCGCTGAGTCTCGCATTTTCGGCTCTCCCCGGCATAATTGAAAGCCTTCCTGAATCAAAGAATTTATTTAACAAATCACACCTTAAGAATCTTCAGATCTTCAGTAAGGCAGAGGTTTTACTTAAAATGTTTGAAGATGATCATTTAAAAAAGACTCAGGTCATAATAATTACCGGAGAGATAAGGGATGGAAAAACTACTTTCTTAAATGAGCTGGTAATGAGTCTCAGAAAACAAAATATAAAGATTGCTGGTTTTATTTGCCCCGGCATTGACGAAATTGGCGATCGTAAAGGATTCAATATAATTGATTTAGAAACATCAGCACAATTTCAGTTATGCACAAAAGAGCCTCATGACGACTGGTTTAAATACGGTCCTTTCTATTTTAATCCACAGGGAATAAAATTTGGTGAAGAAATTCTTAACCCTTACAAATTAGCAGAGAAGCAATTGGTTGTAATAGACGAGATAGGACCGGTTGAGATTAACAATAGCGGGTGGAACAGTGCAATAGAAAAGATAATATCACTATCACTTATTCCACAGGTTTGGGTTGTCAGAAAAAGCATTGTCAATAAAATTATCAGAAAATGGAATACCGGCAATATTTACATCTTCGACATTAAGGATAGCAGTGTTAAGGAAGTTGAGAATAAGATTATTGAGATCATTTACTCAGTACCACAATATGATTTGAAAAGGGATGATTTGAGATCTCAGATATAATTTTAAACCCTGCTTTTTCAGCCAGATATTTAATTCCGCCATCGGCAACGTAACTCTTATAACTCCGGTAATGATCTGGTCCGGCTATAAACTCAATTGCCTCTGTCAGTAAGCTCCCGAATCCTTTTGGTCGGGGAACCAGATAATCACGATTTACACCGCTTTTGATTCAGGGTCAACAAGTTCCCGAAGCTGAGTAAATAATTTATCCTGGTTTGGAGCCACAACTTTGTCATAAAACCATCCGTCGTACCAGTGAGTCTTATTTCTGGTGAAGGGCCAGGCATTACTATCAGTAAGAGCTGCTTTAGCTGATCGCTGTTTTACATCCACTGTTTAAGATTCAATAATACGGATCTCCGAAGTCATTTCCATTGTTTTTCTGTAGACTGCACTAACCCCGCAATATCTTTCTTCAGAGAGAGATACAGCTTTCTGCAGTTTATCCATCGGAAGATCTTTTCCTGAAAACTCATATATAACGTGCATTTTATAAAAATGCTTTGGGAACTCATCTGTAAGATCGCCTTCAACTTTTACATTGAAGCTATCGACTTCCACTCTCATCTTATTAAGGATAGAGATGACATCCATGCCGGTGCATCCGCCAAGGGCAGCAAGCATAAGTGGTTTTGGTCTGGGTCCCTTGTTTTCGCCACCCACTGATGGGTCAGCATCCACAACAATTTTGAATCCATTTATTTCTGATTCAAATGACATATTTTTCACCCACTTCGTATTTACAAGCTCTTTTCCCATTTTATAATTTTATTAGATTTCATATTCATCAGAAAGTTCAAGCAGACAACTATTTTGAATTCCTGTAAAAAAACTTACCAGTTACAAGCAGGCCAGCAAATACAAAAACTGCAAATAAAAAGCTACTGGCAGATAGTTGCATACCCCCTGAAATAATATGTCCGCTAGTGCAACCTCCTGCCATTCTTGCACCTATGATGAGTAAGAATCCACCTACGAAAGACCATATAAGTCTATTTGACACAGAGTTGCCTTTGTATTTCTCCCAATTTGAATGAATAGCCGTAAGCTTAAATTCTTTCCTGGCCAGTGATATCACGATTCCGGAAATAAATGCTCCGGTCAGCAGAATAAGTTCCCAGTTACCTGGTCCCTGAATCTTCTTAAAGTATTCGTTTTGAGTAACTCCGGTAAATAAATCAGCCAGATATGGATAGGTTGATGATGCTCCAAGCGGACGATTTGCTACAGATGAAAGCATCACTACCGAATTCAGAATGGCCAGCCCGATACCTGCATACAGCCATTTATAATCAGTCTTCTTTTCTAATTTATTCATCCAGAATCCCAAGCCGACAAACAGAACTCCAAGGAGCAGAACAAGAATCCAGAACAGTACTTTATACTGTCCGGCAATTGTAAATAATGAATGAGAACCAAGATCAGGTCCGAGCAGGCCCTGCACTAATGGCTGAATTAGTGTATAAACCAAACCACCGGCCATTGCACCAACTATTCCAACCAATGCATCAATTGAACCTTCTCCAAGTGAAATTGCAAGAGTTCCGGGACAGTAACCCAGAATTGCCATTCCTGAACCAAAGATTAGTCCACCAAATATGATTCCTGCCAGAAGTATTGGTTTTAAATGATATGATCCAAGGCCCAATCCTATTTCGAGTGCAAACAATACTGCACCAACACCAATTGCAGTTGAAATCGCCTTTGCAACTGTAAGGTTTTCAAGTGTAGCCATTCCGCTTATAACATTGTACCTGTTAAGGTTAGCATACTGAAGTATTGCACCGAACAGAAAGCCTATAATTAAAATTGTAAAACTCATTTTTTATTCTATTAGTGAAAAACAAATTTAAATAAAATATTGGTTAGCGGGTGAGTAAAATAATATGGTTATCGAATCAGTCGGAAGCCCGAAGTCGGGAGTCCGAAGTTTGAATTCCTGCTCCAAAATAGTCTTCTCCTTTCCATATATTTTATCTTATTTTTTGAATTTGATCAAGTAGAAATTCTTTTGATTTTACACCTACGAACCTGTTTACTTCTTTACCATTTCTGAATAGCAGCATTGTTGGAATTCCCCGAACCGCATACATGGATGCCAGCGACTGGTATTCTTCGACATTCACTTTACACACCTGAACACCGGAGCCAACCTCTTCTGCAAGTTCATTAAGTACAGGAGACATCATTTTACATGGAACACACCACGAAGCCCAGAAATCTACAAGAGAAATATTGTTCTTTACCTGGTGCTGGAAATTCTTGTCGGTAAGATCTTTTATTTTATCACTTTTAGGCGCATCGGGTATATTCTTCATTTTCTTATAGGAAAAAATGATATACGCTACAATAAGTGTAACAATTACACTTATTACTATCAAAGATGTTGACATCTATATGGTTATTAAATGATTTTGATTTTTCTTCAACGCATGTAGGTAATTCGATGCAGCAAGAGCTGCCACAGTGCCTGCGCCAATTACAATTGCGTCAAAATGATTGTGACGGTTCATAAGATTATGCATTTGCAGTTACTGCAAATTCCTTACCGAGAATTGTCTTAACCTGCTCCATTGACTGTATGCTTGAAGTAGCTTTTACAACTTTACCATTTCTGTAATAAATTGTGAAAGGGATACCCATGAAACCTTTCACTTCAGAAAGATTTCTGATAACATGAGATTGTGGGTTGTCGAACTCCATGTCGTAAAACCTGACATGCTTATATTCACATTCAAGTTCTTCAGCGATACCATATACCGGAATACACATCGGGCCCATACGTCCGCAGATGACCATTACATTTTCATTTTCGCTGATAGCTTTCTGATGATCATCAGCTGTTTCAAGGTGTTTTAAATTTGTGTACAACATGACATTAAATTTTTAGTTAAACTTTATGATGCAAAAATAGGCTCTATTCATCCGCTAATAAAGGGAATGGAGTCCGGGTGCGACAACTTGCCGGTTGAATCAGCACAACTTTTTAGTTGATTTACATTAACTTTGCTCCGGATTAATTAATTTCGGCTTTATGAGAACCATACTGGAAAGTGACAGTGATTTCATATGCAATATTCAGGCACCGTGTTTCCAGATGCTTATATCTGAGGAGATTGAGCTTGTAAGTGCAAGCAAAACACAAGTACTATTCCGTAAGGATGATAATCTTACAAAACAAGGAGCATTTGCTTCCTATGTACTGTTTGTTATAAGTGGTCTGGCAAAGCAATATATTGAAGGTGATGGTACAAAAAACTATAATCTCCGTATAATCAAACCAGGTGAATTTGTTGGATTATCTGCAGTTTTCTCTGGTAATACCTTTAACTATTCATCGGTTGCATTAACTGATTGTCAGGTATATCTTATTGAAAAAGAGGCTATAGTCAAGGTGGTAAAACAAAATGGCAACTTTGCATTTAATCTTGTAAAAAGGTATTGTGAGCAGAACACCAATCTTTTTGGTACCGTAAAGAACATATTGTACAAACAAATGAACGGTCGTTTGGCTGATACCTTATTATATATAGACAGTATAAAACCTGATAAGCCTGACATTTTTCAACTTCTTTCAAGAAAAGACCTTGCAGAGTTTGCAGGCATCGCGATGGAGAGTGCGGTTAAGCTTTTGAAGAACTTTCAGAAGGATGGGTTGATTGAGCTGCATGATAAAGATATCCGACTATTAAAACCCGGTTCATTGGCCGAAATAAGCAAGGTGGGATAGTTTTTAAGATGCTTTCGATTAACAGAATAAAATGACTGACAGCGAAATAATCATACGAATGCAGCAAGGCGAATAAGCGGATCCTTAATTTCTTTTCAGAAAAAGAGAAAAATACTTGCATTATGAGCATATGTTCACTATCTTTGTAATGAACTATTGCTCATATTGTATGTCACCACGACCATTCAGATTAAGAAAAATCAGCAATCCTCCAGTGATTTCAGGATTCAAACCTTATGGTATTAAAAAGAACGGAACCAGTCCAGGGAGTGTATTCCTTTATTATGAAGAATATGAGTCTCTAAGGCTCTGCGACTATGAGATGCTGAATCATCATCAGGCTTCAATTATAATGGATGTGTCAAGGCCAACTCTTACCCGGATTTATGCAAGGGCAAGACAGAAAATTGCACAGGCTTTGGTTCAGGGCAGCCAGATAATAATAGAGGGTGGCAAAATATATTTCGACAGTGAATGGTTCACATGTAAATCATGCGCTTGCTACTTCAACAATCCCGAGAAAGAAGCTAAAATTGAAAAATGTCCACTTTGCAAAAGCGCTGAAATAATGAATTTCGATCAGAATTCTGAAGACCGTGAAGAATCAAAAACACATTGCCATGATGTGTGTATTTGTCCTGACTGCGGGCATGAACAATTACATCAATCCGGGAAACCCTGCCGCGGGGAAATATGTACTGGGTGCGGTAAAAATATGATCAGAAAAGGTACACCTCACAGCAAACAAATAATTAAATAATATGAAAGTAGCAATAACAAGTACCGGAAACACCCTGGAAAGTAAATTGGATCAACGCTTTGGTCGTTGCTCATTCTTTGTAATTCATGATACTGAAACAAAAGGTCTGGAATTCATTCCTAACCCGAATAAAGACGCACAGGAAGGCGCAGGACCTGCGTCTGTTCAGCTTGTTGCATCACGTAATGTTCAGAAGATTATCTCAGGAGAATTCGGAATTAAGATCAAGCCTTTACTTGACAGCCTGAAGATACAGATGATTGTCATGAAAAAACCTGAAAGAAGCATTAAGGAGATCATTGATATGTTAAACAATTAATATCTGAAATTATGCCTAAAATGAACGGTACAGGACCGGAAGGACACGGTCCTAAAACAGGACGTAAGCTTGGAAATTGTAAAAAAGACCCAACAGAAAAGGAATCAACAAAAATTGGGAAAGGACTTGGTAAACGCCGTAAGTCTGGCGGTGGACCAGGAAAAGGCGTGGAGGTTTTTAAGTAATAATTTTAAAATGCATATTTTTAATGAAAAAACGTATTGCCATTCCGTTGGAAAACGGGATACTATGCTCGCATTTTGGCCATTGTCAGCAGCTTGCAATAATTGACACTGATAACAATAACATTTTAGGTGAAACACTTGTTACACCTCCGCCACATGAGCCGGGTTTACTTCCCGCCTGGTTGGCAGAAAAAGGGGTAACCGAT
>JBBQZN010000027.1:0-46916 GCA_038207725.1 Bacteroidales bacterium
AACTTTCTGAGCCAGATTTTATTAACTTTTAACCGATATGTCATAAGGTATTTAAAGCCTTTAGGTGACTATAGCGTCGGGGTCCCACCTCTTCCCATTCCGAACAGAGAAGTTAAGCCCGACAGCGCCGATGGTACTGCAATTGTGGGAGAGTAGGTCGTCGCCGACTTTAATTAAGGGTTCAGCCAAAAGCTGAACCCTTTTTTTGTTATACCCTTCCAGCCTGCACATCAAGCTCCGGCTGGCAAAAGCAGGAAACTGAGGGGCTTTTTTATTATGCCAATCCTCATACACAACCATATGTAGTATTAATTCTTGAAGTGTTGCCAGAGATTGCTTCGCCCCGCTACGCGTGACTCGCAATGACCTCAATGTATTTGGGTTTTGCTTAGAAGTACACTACGAATCCAACTTACAGCTACTTCCATTGCGAGGAGCGCAGCGACGAAAAGTCAGTTTTAGCGAAGGAGCCAGCTTGCCGCGCTGGCCACGCAGCGGCAGAGGGGTTAACAAAAAAAGGGACACGCATCAGCATGTCCCTTTTTATATGGTTGAATATCTGTTAATAGAACTTATACCTTTTATCAACGATGTTGGCACCCTTACGAAGAGCTTCATAAGCTTCGTAATTGCCTCTCATCTGAAAGGTCATCTTCAGCCTGTCCTGAATCATTTTTACATCCTCAGACTGTGTTGCTGTAACATTATTAGCAGCAAGCATGTAAACGCCATTGCTTCCTTTGACCGGACCTGTAACCAGTCCTTGCTTAGCTACAGATGCTGCAGCAATAAGTGAAGGCTCTGTTCCTGCACCGGCAATTGTGTACGACCTGAAATTAACCTGAGTTGCTTCCTGAACCTGTAATCCCATGCTTCCCGCTATATTGTCGAGAGTTTTGCCGGCTACATTGTTCTTTGTAAATTCAGCTGCAAGCATCTCTGCTTTCTTATCTTTTACAAGGATAAATTTTATGTCATTCTCAACATCGGCTAGTTTAGCAGTTCCTTCTTCCTGAACTTTTGTACAGAAGGCAACAACATATTTGTCACCCACTTCGAATACTGCCTGCTGACTGTTGTCAAGTATAATCTTACCATTCTCAGCCTGGAAAAGTGATATTATCAGACTCCTTGGATTTTCAAGACCGGGTAATGTTTTCTGCTGTGGAGCTATATCATTTGCCACTCTCTTGTTCAGTTTAGCGGCAGCTATTCCACTGATAAATTTCTGATAAGTATCGTTTGTACCTGCAAATGCGCTTGCGTCACTGTAGATTCTTTGATTTGTGATTGTTCCCGGAATAATTTTTCTGTCGATATATCCAAGATTATATTTCCTTGAATCTTTTGACTGGCCAAGAATCTCAATTATATGAAAACCAAAAGATGTTTCAGCAATCTTTATATCGCCTTTCTTACCAGAAAAACATGCGTTGTTGAAAGGAAGAACCATACGGCCTTCTTGTATCCATCCAAGGTCACCACCGATCTGGGCTGTTCCCTGATCATCAGAACTTGTTAACGCAATGGCCTCAAACGGAGTACCTGATTTAATCATCTTCAGAAGAGAGTCAGCTTGTGTTTTTGCATTAGCCAGCGACCTGCCAGCATTGGGTGCAATAAGGATATGACGCACACGTACCGAGTCAGGTCTGTTCTCAGCTGCTAGTAATCTTGCAATCTTATATGACCCATCTTCAATGTACGGTCCGTAAACACTTGAAAGATCCTCTTTCTTTACATATTCAACAAGATTTACAGGAACACTGCTCAGCGGGATGAAAAATCCTATGTGACGTGAATCAGCACTAAGATTTATAAACTCTACAGGATCAGTGGCAGTGGCAAACTCTTCTTTAGTTTTGGTAATCCATTCCTCTGTCTGCTTCACATCATCTTCAGACGGTAAAACATCAAAAGTAACATATTCAATATCTCTTAAAGCAGTCCGTTTGTAATTCCCCTTGTGTTTTGTATAATATGACTCGATATCACTTTTAGAAACAACTACTGAAGAATCTGAAATTGTAGCATAACTTTTCAGGATATAACTGAAATCGACAGTGTTGATTGCCAGGCTTTTATCAAATTCAGCCTGTTTGGATGTTACGTATAAACCCTTCGCAACCAGATTGTTGTATTTTGTATTCATCCTGTCATTTACAATCTCATTCTCGAAGAACAACCAGTATTTTTTAGCTGTCTCGTCAACTTCAGTCTGCTTAAGGAAGTTAACAAGAAAAGACTTGTTAAACGCTCCGGTCTGCTGATCTGTGAATAGCTGCTGAACTATCTGATGAGGATTGTTTCCAAGTACCAGCTCATCAACTTCTTCTGCGCTAACGCCAACCCCCAGTTTCTTGTACTGATTATCAAGAATTCTTTCTCTGACCATCTGCTGCCAGACCTGCTCACGCATTGTTTCGGTTGTAGCTTCATCGAGATTTGTTCTGCCTGAGAGTTTATAGATCTCTACAAGATTCTGAAGTCTAAGATCATAATCCTGGTAAGATACCATCTCCCCGCCGATTTCACCCATCTCATAATATTTCTTGGCTTTCAAGCGCTGGCCTCTTCCGTTTCCGAAAAAGTCGCTCACAACAAATAAGAGAAGTGAAAGACCAATAACTCCCGCAACCAATACCCCGGCTCTCTCGCGTAAAAATTGAAGTGTTGACATCTAATATGTTCTTTAATAATTAATAGAAATATACCTTTTTTTAATACAGGCGACAAATATAACAAAATTTCATTAAAACTCTGACCTCATATAAAATTGTACAAGTTAACCCATCAGCTCCTTCGCGGCATCTCCCCGTCCAGCTTCGGCGGGGCCATGGAGGTTTTATGTTGTTTCAGAAACCTACTTTGAGAGTTCCCGGAGAGGTATGGGGGTTATTCTTGACCCGAGGATCAAAAAAGCTATAAAAAATACAGAAAAACATAAAAAACAGGGGGGTATGTTAATAAAAATGTATCTAAACTGTGAAATATACCCTAAAAAATAAGATGTAATTTAAATATATGTCTATTTTTGCAAGAAAATATTTATAAAAATGGCAGAACTTAGATTTAGTGCATTAAGAGAGGTCTTCAACCGCAAACCTGTTGAAGTTATTACGCCTTCAAAAGTTGTTTCCGAATATTTCGGACAGAATGTATTTGATCTTCCTAAGATGGAGCATTACCTTTCAAAGGAAGCTTACAAGATTATTAAGCGTGCTATTAATGAGGGCAAATCCCTTAGCAGGCAGGATGCAAATCAGGTTGCCACAGGCTTAAAGGCATGGGCGATCGAAAAAGGTGCAACACATTATACTCACTGGTTTCATCCTCTTACCGATGGTACTGCTGAAAAGCATGACGGATTTCTTGAAATTGGCGATAATGGCAGGGTAGTGGAAAATTTCTCAGGTGAAGTTCTGGTTCAGTCGGAACCTGATGCCTCAAGTTTCCCTAGTGGAGGTATCCGTAATACCTTTGAAGCCAGGGGCTACACTGCATGGGATGTATCTTCTCCCGTTTTTATTGTTGGTACAACACTTTGTATTCCGACTATTTTTGTTTCATATACCGGCGAGGCTCTCGATTATAAAGCACCTCTGCTGAAAGCACTTTCTGAACTGGATAAAGCAGCAACTGATGTTTGCCAGTACTGGGATAAAGATGTGAACAAGGTTGTTGCTACACTTGGCTGCGAGCAGGAATATTTTCTTATTGATGAAGCATTGTATTATGCACGTCCCGACCTTATGCTTGCTGAAAGAACAATGATGGGACATCAGTCTTCCAAAGATCAGCAGCTTTCTGACCATTATTTTGGATCTATCCCGGAAAGGGTAATGAATTTTATGGAAGATTTTGAGTGTGAGTCTTATAAGCTCGGAATACCGGTAAAAACACGACATAATGAAGTAGCTCCAAACCAGTTTGAATGTGCGCCTATTTTTGAGGAGGTAAACCTGGCTGTTGATCATAATCAGCTCCTTATGGATATCATGAAGAGGGTTGCCAGAAAACATAAGTTCAGAGTACTGTTTCATGAAAAACCCTTTGCCGGAATTAACGGCTCAGGAAAACATAACAACTGGTCGATGGCAACTAATACAGGTGTTAACCTTTTATCACCAGGGAAAAATCCAAAAACAAACCTCCAGTTCCTTACATTTCTTGTTAATGTTGTAAAGGCAGTTTATGAAAACAATGAGATACTGAGAGCAACTGTAATGAATGAGACAAACTCATACAGACTCGGCGGACACGAGGCCCCTCCAGCTATCATATCAATATTCCTTGGCACTTATCTGACCGATATGCTCGAGAATATTGCCCGCAAGGTTACCGATTCCAAAATGACTCCTGCACAGAAAACAGAGCTGAAATTAGGTATTGGAAAGATTCCGGAGATTTTGCTCGATAATACCGACAGAAACCGAACCTCTCCATTTGCCTTTACAGGTAACAGATTTGAATTCAGGGCGGTAGGCTCATCGGCAAACTGCAGCTCACCTATGATCGTTCTGAACACTGCCGTAGCCCAGCAACTGAAACAGTTTAAGAAGGATGTCGATCTTATTATTAAAAAGGGAAGAAATAAGGATGAAGCTATCTTCCAGGTCCTAAAAAAGTACATTCTTGAATCAGAAAAAGTATTATTTGAAGGTGACGGTTACAGCGCCGAATGGCATAAAGAAGCAAAGAAAAGAGGCTTATCAAATATCGAGAGTGTGCCTGAATCAATAAGCACTTTCCTATCCGCAAAATCAAGAAATACTCTTGTAGCATCAGGTGTCTTTACTGATAAAGAACTTGAAAGCAGAGTTGAGGTTGAATATGAAAAGTTCACTAAAAAGGTACAGATTGAAGCTCGTGTACTCGGCGATCTTGCTATAAATCACATTGTTCCGACTGCAATAACTTATATGACTACTCTTATTGAGAATGTCAGAGGACTCAAAGAGGTCTTTAAAGAAACTGAGTTCGAAAGACTTGCCGGATCGCGTAAGGAGATGATAGTCACAATATCAGATCATATCTCAAATATAAAGAGACTTGTCGGTGAAATGATTGAGGAACGCAAAAAAGCTAATGTTCTTACTGATTCATACAAAATGGCATTGGCTTATGAAAGCAAAGTTAAACCATATATGGATGAGATCCGTTCACATATCGACAAACTGGAACTAATTGTTGATAATGAAATATGGCCGCTTCCGAAATACAGAGAATTATTATTCACAAGATGAGGGTTGGTTAGTTTTTTTCATGGTTAGATTAGAAGTCCCGTTCACGCGGGACTTTTTCTTTTATAATAAATAACTGCTCTGCTCGTTAATCTATATCAGTGTTCCCTAAATTGATTACTTTTATAGGCTAAATGCAAGTGCAGTTATGAAACGACTACTATTACTCATTATACTTATCAGTGCGGTAGCTTTTACCGACGGAAATGCACAGAAACGAAAAGCTGAAAGAGCCTACTCTTCTTTCAATGCAGGCGAGTATTTTACAGCAATAGACGAATTCAAAAATGCATATTCCAAAACAAAAAAAGCAGACAAAAATACAAGAACTGAACTCGTTTTTATGATAGCAGAGAGCTATCGCTTGATTAATGATCCGAAAAATGCAGAGACATGGTATAAGCTTGCTGTAAAATCATCATATTCAAAACCCGAAGCCCAGTATTGGCTTGCTGAATCATTGAAAAAAAATGGTAAGCACCAGTTGGCAATAGATGAATTTAAAAAGTATAAACAGATAGCTCCTTCCGACGTCAGAGCCGACCAGGAGATAAGAGCATGTGAGCTTGCTCTCGAGTGGCTCAGAACACCCGAAGCTTATAGAGTTGAAGAACTAAAAGATATAAACTCAAGAGAAGCCGATTTCAGTCCATCATACGGACGTGATGATTTCGGGCTGGTATATTTTACATCATCCCGCGATGATGCTACCGGTAACAAGAGGCATGGTGCCACGGGACAGGGTTATACCGATATTTTTGAAACAAGAATTGATAAAAAATCCAAGTGGAGCACCCCGGTATCGGTGGATGTTCTCAATAGTGAATTCGAAGAGGGTACTCCTGCATTTACATCTGGCTATAAAGAGATTTATTATACAAGATGTGAAGCAGGTAAAAGAGAGAAAAAAGGTTGTGTTATTATGTACTCAAAAAGAACCGGCGACACCTGGAGCGAACCTAAAAATATTGGCATCCTTCCCGACTCTGTAGTGGCAGCCCATCCTGCTATATCTCCCGATGGAAAAACTATCTATTTTGTTTCAGATATTGCCGGTGGCTTCGGAAAGAAGGACGTCTGGAAATCGTCAAAAGGAACCGATGGCGCAACCTGGTCTAAACCAGTGAACCTCGGTCCGGATATAAATACTGCGGGTGATGAATTATTCCCTTATATGCGTGACGAAGAGACAATGTATTTTTCATCAGACGGACTTATAGGAATGGGGGGACTTGATATCTTTAAGGCAAAAGTACAACCCGACGGAAGTTGGGTTGTGCAGAACCTGAAACCTCCTATAAACAGCTATGCCGACGATTTTGGAATTACATTCGAAAATGAGAATGAAAAAGGAATTTTCAGTTCTACAAGAAAAGGAAGAGGAAATGATGATCTGTATTCATTTGAGTTGCCTCCTATGAAATTTAATGTTACCGGTCTTGTTAAAGATGAAAAAACCGGAGCTCCTGTTGCAAGTTCCCTTGTTGAACTTATCGCAAGCGATGGATCAAACCTTCAGGCGGAAACCGGAACAGCTGGCGATTTTAAGTTTGCACTGAAAGCTGATGTCGACTATATCTTCCTCGCATCAAAGAGAGGTTATTTGAACGGCAAAGAGCGTGAGACAACTAAAGGTCAGGAAAAAAGTCGTGAATTTATGGTTACGATACTCCTTACAGCTATTGACAGACCTATTGAACTTCCAAACATTCTTTATGACTTCGGAAAATGGGAACTCAGACCTGAATCGATGGTTTCTCTTGATAAACTCATTGAGACTCTGATTGATAACCCGAATGTTACAATCGAACTTATGTCGCATACCGATTCGCGCGACACTGAAGTATTTAACCAGGATCTTTCGCAGAAAAGAGCACAGGCAGTAGTTACTTATCTTATTGAAAAAGGAATTGCCGGAGAAAGGCTCTCTCCAAAAGGCTATGGTGAATCTTCACCTAAAGTTGTTGATGCAATAATTGCTGGTCAGAATCCATTCCTGAAAAATGGTACAACACTTACAGAGCAGTATATCAATACTCTCGCGAGTGAGGAACAGAAGGAAATAGCACATCAGATCAACAGACGTACTGAGTTCAGGGTGCTGCGTACAGATTATGAAGCGCCAAAGAAATAACTATTAAGGAATTGTACTATGAGAGCCAGGATTATCTTCAGTTTTATACTTCTTTCGTTTTTCATATCTTTCTCAGCCGCCAATCCACCCGTAAAGGCAATACGTATTCTTGTTATTACCGGGGGGCACTCATATAAGGTAGAACAGTTCAACCAGATGCTTGAGAGTCTGGGAGAAAATATTTCTTACCAGGTTGCAGAGTTGCCGGCAGCCTACGACATGTTTAAACCGGAGAACAGGGACAAATATGATGTCATGGTGTTTTATCACATGTGGCAGAAAATTACTGACGATCAGGCAAAACTTTTCATTGAGACAATCAAAGATGGCAAATCTGTTGTTGCACTTCATCACAGTATCTGTGCATATGACGAATGGTCAGAATACTGGAACATAATAGGTGGAAAATATTTTCATAAAACAACAACATTCAACGGGAAAGAGTATCAGCCATGTTCATATATTCATGATATTCACTTCAGGGTAAAAGTCACTGATCAAAAGAGTCCGGTTACAAAAGGAATCTCTGATTTCGATATTTTCGACGAAACATATAAGGGTTATTATGTCGAAGATGGTGTTACCCCACTGCTTACAACCAACGAACCCAGCAGCACTTCAATGATAGGCTGGACAAAAAAATATGGCAAAGCCCGGATAGTTGTTCTTCAGAGTGGCCATGATGTACCCACATTCGAAAACCCAAACTTCAGAAAGCTTCTTAAACAGGCAATAGAATGGGTATACAAAAAGTAACCTTGTGTCTTGCGTCTATTACAGCGTAACCAATCCAGCTTCCTTCAGTATATTTATATAGTTTATAACATCCTGAAGTTCCGTTTCATCCTGTTTTAGCTGTGTATCGAGTAATTTCTTGATATCAAGTGCTGAATTCTTTCCATTGCATAATTTGCCAAGTTCCTGAGTATCGAGAGTCCGTGATTTCATGGGATATTTATCCCTGATTTTCTGATCAAGACTTGCGATTATCTCTGCATAGCCTCTGTAACTTTTGGCTGTGACAAGATTTGTTGTTTTCGGGATTATTGACTTCGCTTTTATTTCATTTTCAGTTGGTTTAAAACTTATGCCTGTAAGGCCAAGTGATTTTGCCTTAACTGCCGCAAAATTATCAAAGGAGCTGAGCGAGGACTTACCTGAGACATCCAAAGATGCATCCTGACTCATTATGTATGTACTGAATGCAGCTGAGCCGGGAGCAAGTTCCTGCGTTGTTGCAAGAGTAGCCTTCTCATTTATCAAAGCCGCCTCAATATATCCTTTCGTCCTTTTGTAATTCTTTTCAAAATCCCCTCCGGTAGATTTATCAAGCTCGTCAATAGCTCTTGTCATCTGTTTTGCAACACGTTCCACCCCGTTTCCGCTTACTTCGCCTGCAATTTTAGATGCCAGCGGTTCTCCGGCATTTGAAATCGTATATGCTGCTGCTGCCCCAATGAAACAGACCCTTTTGAGCTCCGTGGCATCGCATTTATCAGCAAGATCCTGGGAGGTATGATAATAAAGATCAGGCCAGGTGATCATCATAATTCCCGGTACCTGAACTCCCCAGTCGTTAAACACCTCATGATCCGATGAGCCGTAATGATCATCAACAGAATAGTAAAAAGGATCATCAGAACCGGTTGGCGACACAATCCGCTTTACAAATCCAGCCCTGCCTGAAACTGCCAACGCTGCACGGTTGCCTAGTCCGACAAAGTCATAATAATTCTGCATTACATCATTTATATAATGCGGATTGCCGTAAGTTGTACGCTGCATACACAGAAATGACTGATTTTTAAGCAGCCATAAACCCACCATATCAAGATTAATGTTGCAGAGTGTTTTTTTCATTAACTCTTTGTTCTCAATTACCCATGGACCGGTTCCTGAATACTCAGGCACCCATATGAATCTGATTGTTCTTGCCGGCCTCTCAATTCTTCCCTCATTAATCATTGTATTGAGCATTCTGGCTATCTCAAGTATTGCTGCACATCCTGAAAGGTCATCGTTGGCACCCATCTTTACATAGCCCTCAAACAGATGTGCGGAGAAAATTACTTCTCCGGCATCGGGATTTGAGCCTTTGATTACGCATGAAGTAACTTCCAGATTATATTCCGGATTCTCTACTTTAACGACTGCATGAACCTTTATCTTTTCTCTTCCCAATAGTCTGTCCCTCAAAAGGATTCCTTCACGGGGAGGAAGGAAGAATCCGAACTTAGTATTTGCTTCGCTGCCTCTTCTTCCGCCAATACCTGAAATAGGAATTGCTAGAGGTACCTGAAGCGGACGAGGTGAATCGTAGGAGATAACTCCGAGTGCTCCTTTTGCAACTGCCAGTGAATGTACCATTGAAATGCTGCCTGATGTAACAACAATTTTTCCTTCAACACCTGCCTTGTCAATATCTTCCTGTTTCCCTTCTCCTACCCAAACGAGCTCGGCTGTGACATCTGTATTTATACTTCCTGAAGCAAGAACAGCAGGCAGGTCGCCATAATCGGCAATCTTTGATTTTCCCGGACTTACTTCCCAAAGTGTAGCCATCACTCCGTCCCAGGTATTTCCTCCGGGGTATTTGTTGACAACGATACCCTCTAGGCCGTACTCCTTTAGCTTGTCAAGAATGTACTGTGTCTCAAAGAAGTATCCTGAATACTCCGAGGCCGGCCTGTCATGAATATAGGCTGCCATTTCATAAATGTGGTTCATCGCACGCTCACCTGAGGCTTCACCAATAAGTTCATCGACAATACTCTCTTTTAGTAATGAGCGGGGTGTCGAATTCTGTCCCAGAACTGTCAGGCTTAATAACAATATAGCTGTGACTGCAGTTGATCTTTTAAGTTTCATTTGAAAGTTTTATTATAAGAAATTTCTGTCATGAAGGGCTATAAAGATAGTTTACACTATAATAGGGTGTTGCAGGCAGATTGATTTTTTTCATTTATTAACAGTTGTTAACTTATGACAGGTAGATAATGATTCAGATTGCAGCCTTCCATTATCTTTTTTTTATCTTTGTCCGCAGATTTAACGATTATGTCCCCTGAATCAAAGTACAGTAAACGAGGTGCATCTTCCTCTAAAGAAGACGTCCATAAGGCAATTGCAAAGATCGACAAGGGGTTATTTCCTAAGGCTTTCTGCAAGATTGTTCCCGATTTTATGGGCGGCAACACCGAATACTGTAATATTATGCATGCCGACGGGGCAGGAACAAAATCATCTCTTGCTTATGTTTACTGGAAAGAGACCGGCGATATGTCGGTATGGAAAGGAATTGCCCAGGATGCAATTGTAATGAATATTGATGACCTTCTGTGTATCGGCGCATACGACAACATTCTTCTCTCATCAACAATCGGACGAAATAAAAATCATATTCCGGGAGAGGTTATCTCAGCAGTTATTAATGGTACTGAAGAGGTTCTGGAAGAACTCAGAGGCATGGGTGTCGGGATATGGTCAACAGGAGGGGAGACTGCAGATCTTGGCGATATTGTAAGAACAATTATTGTTGATTCTACGGTAATTACCCGTATGAAAAGAGCCGATGTTATTTCAAATCACAACATAAAGTCTGGCGATGTAATTGTCGGATTATCATCATCAGGACAGACAACATATGAGAAAGAATACAACGGAGGGATGGGAAGCAACGGCCTCACATCAGCCCGGCATGATGTATTTGCTCCATACCTTGCATCAAAATACCCTGAGAGCCTCGACACAACTCTTCCTTATGACCTCATTTACGCAGGAAGTAAGCGACTTACCGATAAAATTGAAGGACTCAATATGGATGCGGGAAAGCTTGTTCTTTCTCCCACACGCACTTATGCCCCGGTAATGAAAAAAGTCATTGAAAAAATGCGTCCAAAAATTCACGGGATGATACACTGTTCAGGAGGCGGACAAACAAAAGTCATGCAATTCGTTGATAATATGCATATTGTTAAGGATACTATGTTCCATTTGCCTCCTCTGTTCAGATTGATTCACGAACAGTCAGGAACTCCATTTAAAGAGATGTACAATGTATTTAATATGGGTCACAGGTTTGAGATCTATACCGATATTGAGAGTGCCTCAGAGATTATAAAAATTGCAGCTGAATTCAAACTCGAAGCTCAGATTATAGGTCATTGCGAGACATCTGATAAAAAGCACCTGACAATCAAATCAGAATTCGGAACTTTTGAGTATTAAATATTTTATTAATTGCGCAAGTGGATTTACGGATTTATTCCGTTGTGCCATTGAGCCTTTGTGCCATTACGCCGTCGGACAATTGTGCCTTTCAACCTAATTTCTTATCTTTGCAACCTGAAATTTCACAAATATGGCAAATAACATAATTCTCGAGAGACTGGAGGGAGTAAAAACCAGGTTCATTGAGGTTGGTGACCTTCTTACCCAGCCCGAGATTCTCTCGGATATGAAGCGGTATGTCAAGCTGAATAAAGAATATAAAGACCTTCTTCCCATCGTTGATTCATATGAAAGGTATAAACTTGCTCTTAGTAACATCGCAAGTGCCAAAGAGATCCTTGCTACTGAGAAGGATGATGAGATGCGCGATATGGCTAAGGCTGAATTTGACCAACTTACTGCGGGTCTTCCCGATATGGAGGAGGAGATTAAATATTTGATTATTCCGGCAGATCCTGAAGATGACAAGAATGCTGTTATGGAAATCAGGGCCGGAACAGGAGGAGACGAAGCAAGTATTTTTGCCGGCGACCTTTTCAGGATGTACAGCAAGTTTTTTGAGACAAAAGGATGGAAAGTTGATGTTACAAATATCTCAGAAGGAACTGCAGGCGGTTATAAGGAAATCGTCCTGAGTATTACTGGCAACGGAGTATATGGAATAATGAAATATGAATCGGGTGTTCACCGTGTTCAGAGGGTTCCTCAGACAGAAACTCAGGGACGCATACATACTTCTGCAGCAACAATTGTTGTTCTCCCTGAAGCTGATGAATTTGACATTGACCTCAGAAGTGAAGATATCAGAAAAGATACTTATTGTTCTTCTGGTCCCGGCGGACAGTCGGTAAACACAACCTATTCCGCCATCAGGCTTACACATGTCCCATCAGGTATCGTTGTAACCTGTCAGGATGAAAAGTCGCAGCTTAAAAACTACGACAAAGCATTAAAGGAACTCAGAACAAGGCTCTATAATCTTGAATACCAGAAATATCTCGATGAGGTTTCTCTCCGTCGCAAGACAATGGTGTCGACCGGTGACCGTTCTGCAAAGATCAGAACATACAACTATCCGCAAGGCAGGATGACCGACCACAGAATTAACCTTACTATCTATAATCTTCCTTCAATTCTTGACGGTAATATTCAGGAGGTTCTGAATAAACTGCAGATGGCTGAAAATGCTGAAAGACTGAAAGAAAGCAATATTTAATACTATTGAAATGGATCACAGTAAGCTATTCGAAAATATTAAAGCAAAGCACTCATTTCTTTGTGTCGGCCTTGACTCTGAGATTGAAAAGATACCGGCATTTCTTCTTAAAGAGAGTGATCCTGTTTTTGAGTTCAACAAGAGAATTATAGATTCAACACATACATACTCAGTGGCATACAAGCCCAATGTTGCCTTCTACGAATGCTATGGTGCAAAGGGATGGAACACTCTTGAGAAAACTGTTGAATATATTAAAAAGAATTATCCGGATATACTTGTAATAGCTGACGCAAAACGTGGCGACATTGGTAACACATCGAAGATGTACGCAAAAGCATTTCTGGAGAACATGCCATTCGATGCTATTACAGTTGCTCCGTATATGGGTGAAGATTCAGTAACTCCTTTTCTTTGTGTAAAGGATAAATGGGTTGTTCTTCTGGCCCTTACCTCAAACAAAGGCGCAGATGATTTTCAGTATAATAATGAAGACGGAATAAAGCTTTTTGAAAGAGTTTTGTCGGTATCAAGTAAATGGGGTACCATTAATAATATGATGTATGTAGTCGGAGCTACCAGGGCGGAAATGCTTAAGGATATTCGGAAGATAGTACCCGAACACTTCCTGCTGGTTCCCGGAGTTGGAGCACAGGGCGGAAGTCTTGAAGAGGTTGCCCGATACGGCATGAATAGCCATTGCGGGCTTCTGGTCAATTCTTCACGCGGGATCATATTTGCCGACAATAGCGAAAATTTCGACAAAGTTGCTGGTGAAAAGGCGCTGGAGGTGCAACTCGAAATGGAGAAATACCTCTCTGAACGTAATCTGATATGATCCGCTGAAGACAAATCACTCACCCATTCTGCCCCTCTCCCTTTCCCTTTTTATTCTTGCACAATTAGATCGTATTTTGTATATTTACTTTCTCGCTTATATTAATTTGTGCTGAATTATGAAAGAGGAGTTTCTTCACTATCTGTGGAAATACGGGCTCTATGATAATACGAAACTTATAGACAATGAGGGTAGCCGTATAATTGTAATTCACCCCGGAGATTACAACCGCGATTCTGGTCCCGATTTTTTCAATGCCCGTCTATCAATTGCCGGGACCGAGTGGGCCGGGAATGTAGAGATCCATGTTAATTCTTCACATTTCGATGTCCATGGTCATCAGAACGATCCTGCTTTTAATAATGTGATACTCCATGTTGTTGCAATAAACGACAAAAAAGTATTCAACACAAAAGGAGAGGAGCTTCTAACAACAGAGATGCCTGTTGACACGGACTATTATGACAGGTATCTCAGCATTGTGAATAATCCTTTCACCATAGCTTGTCAGGACGAGATAAGCAGAATTGAAAGTTTTCACATTGTTCACTGGCTTAATTCAATTGCGACAGAGAGGTTGCAGATAAAGGCAGAAGCGGTACTGAAGATTTATTCTGAAACAGGCAATGACTGGGATGAAACATTTTACAGGGTTCTCACACGTTATTTTGGATTCAGGGTAAATACGAGTCCGTTTGAAATGCTCGCGTCTTCTTTGCCATTCAGAATTATCAGGAAGCATGCTGATAACCGGTTTCAGATTGAAGCCCTTTTATTCGGCAGTGCCGGCATGCTCGATGAGGCACTCTTTAAGGATGCAATTTCAGATGGTTACTTCAAGGACCTTATTAAAGAGTATACCATTCTCTCAGCTAAATATTCCTTAAAACCTATCAGCGGATGGTTATGGAAGTTTTCGAGGTTACGGCCAGCCAATTTCCCAACTGTTAGAATATCCCAGCTGGCTGCAATGCTTTCAGTTACGGGAGGGCTCTTTTCCAGAGTTCTTGAGGTTACTGATTTCAGCGATATGAAGAGAGTATTCATTGTTTCAGCTTCTGAATATTGGAATGACCACTTTGTTTTTGGTAAAAAAAGCAGAACTACTGTTAAGAAAACAGGGTCGCAGGCAAGCGATATCTTTCTCATAAATGCGGTGATCCCTGTTTTGTTTGCCTATGGATATAGCAGAGATTACAGGGAGGTCTGCGAAAGGGCTCTTTATTTACTCGACTCCATTGATGCTGAGCAGAATATTATTGTAGATGAATGGAAAAAAGCAGGAGTAAATGCCGAATCGGCACTTTATTCACAGGCACTTTTACAACTCAGAAATGAATATTGCAGGAAAAGACGATGCCTCAATTGCCGTATCGGATGTAAACTTATCAGCCTGGGAGGTAAGTTCAGACATGAGTCGGAGCTTATACTTGAACCATAAGGGATTTCTTTGACAAACACAATAAATTGTTTGACAAATAGCTGAATGATAAAGAGATTCAACGCAACGTTTGGCCTCTTTTTTGCGTCTTTATATTATACAGAAGCAATAATTTTTATCATTTATTTGTTCCTGTAATAAAACAATTTAGGAGACCAGACTAATATATTAATGTTGCCAGTGTGTTTATAAATCAGTCTGAATAAAACGAAGAAAATCAATGTTCGTTTATTATTAAATGCCGATACTTATATTAAATAATTAAGAAATTTTATAAAAAAAAAGCCAATTGTTTGATAATTTACATAAAAAAGCCTTATTTTTGCGTTCCAAAATTGGAGACTCGATCTATATTTGGATTAACAATATTTTAATTAGAGATATGTATTTAACAACAGAAAAAAAGCAGGAGTTTTTCAAGACATTCGGAACATCTGAAATTGATACTGGTACTGCAGAAGGCCAGATAGCGCTGTTCTCATATAGAATAAATCATCTTACAGAACACCTTAAGAAGAACAAAAAAGACTTCAGCACGCAGCAGGCGCTTATCAAGCTTGTTGGAAAAAGAAGAAGGCTTTTGGATTACCTCAAAATTAAAGATATCGAGCGGTATCGCGAAATCATAAAAGCGTTGAAATTACGTAAGTAGAGATAAAAAGGCAATTTAATATTGCCTTTTTTCATACTATTTAAATATTTTTTGTAGTTTCAATAATCACAAATCACATATATAATGTTTAAAGTAAAAGAAAAGATTATTGATCTCGGCGACGGGAGAACAATAACCCTTGAAACAGGCAGGATGGCCAGACAGGCTGACGGTTCTGTATTGTTAAAAATGGGAAAGACAATGCTGCTGGCTACAGTTGTATCAGCACGCGAAGCAAAAGAAGATGTTGACTTCATGCCGTTATCGGTAGAATACAAAGAGAAATATGCGTCATCTGGACGTTTTCCAGGCGGATTCCTGAAGAGGGAGGCACGTGCATCAGATTATGAAATTCTGATTTCAAGACTGGTCGACAGAGTTCTCAGACCACTTTTCCCTGATGATTATCATGCGGAAACATTCGTTACAATAAATCTTGTTTCGGCCGACATGGATATTATACCTGATGCACTTGCAGGTCTTGCAGCATCAGCTGCACTTGCAGTTTCAGATATTCCATTCAACGGTCCTATATCAGAGGTAAGAGTAGCAAGGATAAATAAGAAATTCATTGTTAACCCTACAGCAACTGAGCTGGAAGATGCTGACATTGACCTTATGGTAGGGGCAACCTATGATAATATTATGATGGTTGAAGGCGAGATGAAGGAAGTCTCTGAAGAAGAGATGCTCGAAGCCCTCAGAATAGCTCATGATGCAATAAAGGTTCATTGTAAGGCAGTTATGGAATTTGCTGAAGAGGTAGGCTCAACAGTGAAGCGTACATACTGCCATGAGACAAATGATGAGGATCTCAGGAAGAAAGTATGGGACGAAACATATACAAAGTGTTATGAGGCTGCAAAATCATGCACCTCCGATAAACACAAAAGAATTGATTCATTTGATGCAATTGTTAAAGAATTCCTTGGTCAGTATACCGTAGAGAATCCTGTAAATGCCTCACTTGTAAAAAAATACTATCACGATGTTCTTAAAGAGGCATCAAGGAGACTTGTTCTTGATGATAATGTACGTCTCGACGGAAGAAAACCTGATGAGATCAGACAGATTGTCTGTGAAATAGATCCGCTTCCGGCAACACATGGTTCAGCTTTGTTCACAAGAGGAGAAACTCAATCTTTGACAACTGTTACACTCGGAACAAAACTCGATGAGAAAATTATCGACGATGTACTGAATAAAGGAACTGAGAAATTTACACTTCATTATAATTTTCCTCCATTCGCCACAGGTGAAGCAAAAGCCTACCGGGGAGTTGGAAGACGGGAAATCGGACACGGAAACCTTGCTCATCGCGCGCTCAAGAATATGATGCCGGCAGATGATGAGAATCCTTATGCTATCAGAGTAGTATCTGATATTCTTGAATCGAACGGGTCATCTTCTATGGCAACTGTTTGTGCAGGTACACTGGCACTTATGGATGCAGGAGTAAGATTGAAAAAGCCTGTTTCAGGGATTGCAATGGGTCTCATTTCCGACAAAAAAACCAAAAAATTTGCTGTCCTTTCAGATATTCTTGGTGATGAAGATCATCTTGGTGATATGGACTTCAAAGTAACCGGAACCCGCGATGGGATAACCGCAACACAGATGGATATCAAGGTTGACGGACTTTCAGTTGAGATTCTTACAAAGGCTCTTCATCAGGCTAAAGCAGGACGGCTGCATATCCTTGATATAATGAGCAATACTATTGCAGAGCCTCGTCCTGAACTTAAGCCTCATGCACCACGTATTGAGATGCTTACAATACCTAAAGAACTCATTGGTGCTCTTATCGGTCCGGGTGGAAAAGTTATCCAGGAGATCCAGAGAGTTACCGGTGCAACAATCATTGTTGAAGAGATTGACGGTCATGGTGATGTAAATATCTTCGGAGAGAATGCCGAGGTAATTACTGCGGCTCTCGACTGGGTTAAGAAGATCGTTACTGTTCCTGAAATCGGACAGATATATAAGGGTAAGGTTAAGACAATAGTTCAGTTTGGAGCATTTGTTGAGATATTGCCGAATAAGGACGGACTCGTTCATATATCTGAGATCGAATGGAGAAAGATCGACAAAGTAGAAGATGTTCTCAAAGAGGGTCAGGAAATTGAAGTTAAAATTATTGACATTGACCCCAAAACAGGAAAAATAAAATTATCAAGAAAGGAACTTCTTCCTCGTCCTCCTCGTCCCGAGGGTGATAAAAAGACTCCTGAACAGAAATAATTCAGAACAGAATAAAAGGGACATGCGAAGACATGTCTCTTTTTTTTTGCTTATTCGCCTTCAATTTCTAATTTTGATCAGCATATAATAAAAATAGTTTTCGGGGATGGAAATTAAATATAACTATGTAGTTATTGAAGGTAATATCGGAGCAGGAAAAACGACGCTTGCATCAAGGATTGCAGGGGAGTTTAATGCCCAGCTTATTCTGGAACACTTTGCTGACAATCCTTTTCTTCCAAAGTTCTATGAGGATCCTGATAAATATTCATTCCCTCTCGAACTTTCATTCCTTGCAAGCAGGTATAAACAATTAAAAGATGAACTGGTCCCTCAGAACCTCTTCAAATCCTTTTCTGTTGCTGACTATTATTTTATGAAGTCGCTTGTATTTGCGGCATCAACGCTTACCGGAGATGAGTATAATCTTTACAGGCAGATATTCTATATTATATACGGGTCTTTGCCGAAACCGGACATCTACGTTTACCTGCACCTCAATCCAGACCGGTTGATAAGTAATATTGAAAAACGCGGCAGGAATTATGAAAAATCGATAACAAAAGAGTACCTGCAGAAAATCCAGGACAGCTATTTTTTATTTTTTAAGCAAAATCCTGATAATAAATACCTTATTCTGGATATTAACGGTATCGACTTTATTGCAGATGAGAGTCACTATACTAAGATTATTGAAACTATATTCTTATGTGAATATCCGGTTGGTTTGAATCTGGTGATTTTGTAATTTCTTTATAATTTCCAAAATAAGCTTTGCCCCCTGAAACTTTATATTAAGAAAATAACTGAAAATGTAAGGTTATAAATGTGTGAATGATGTAACTTTTTTCTAAAGTTTTGTAATATTTAATATGTAAGATTTAGGATATTTGTACTGTATTAACCACTTTTCTAAGTATCCTTAATATTTACCTGATAATGGCATTAAAATATTTTTAAAAGTTGTACTGTAAGAAAATGGAAGAAGTAAAGAGAATATTAATCAGACTAATCGATAATAGCCTTTTCTAAATTCCGGGTATTAATTTGTTGTTAATCATTACCGAGAGTCATTTTATTTTGAATAAGTTGCTTTATTTATAACAATTTTATTGTAAATTTGCTTTCACGTTTATAAAACGTATATGTTATTATTATTAAACTTAGAAACACAGGAATCATAAACAAATAACACTTTTAACTATGAAAAAATTCAAAAGCTATTTTATCCTTATCCTTGCAGCAACTCTCATGACAAGTTGCAGCGGGCTGAATAAGATGAAAAAAAATTCCAACTTGATTAAGTATGAGGTAACACCAAAAATACTTGAAGCACATGCTGGTATGGTTACAGTTACTATCAAAGGAACTTTCCCTGAAAGCTACTTCGACAAGAAGACTACCGTAACTGCAACTCCGGTTCTTACATATGCTGGTGGAGAGATAGCTTTTGAAAAAGTTCAGGTTCTCCAGGGTGAAAGTGTTCAGGCCAATAATAAAGTTATCACTTCTAAGGGTGGCGATTTCACTTATACCAGTACGATTCCTTACAAAGATGCTATGAAAGTTTCAGAACTCGTTCTGAGAGTGAAGGCTGTAAGAGGTTCAAAAAGCCTCGATTTTGATCCGGTTAAACTTGCTGATGGCGTTATTTCAACATCAACACTGGTTGAAAAGTCAGGTAAGCCTATGATGATGAAAGACCAATATGTCAGAATTACTCCTGAATCACAGACAGCTGACATTAATTACCTGATCAATAAATCAGATATACGCGGTACCGAACTTAAGGCAGAAGACATTGCGCTTCTTAAAGAATATATCAAGACTGTTAGCGCTGATCCTAACAAACAACTTAAAGGAACTGTCATCAGTTCATATGCATCACCAGATGGGAAATTTGATCTTAACCAAAAGCTTTCAGGACAGAGAGGTGCTACAGCTGACAAATTCATTAAGAAAGAATTCGCAACTGTTGAAGCTGCAAAAGCCGCAGGCTTCTTCGATTCAAAAACTACTCCTGAAGATTGGGACGGTTTCAAGACTGAAGTTGAGAAATCAACAATTCAGGACAAAGAACTCATCCTTCGTGTTCTTTCAATGTATGCTGACCCTGAAGTTCGTGAGAAAGAAATCAAGAACATGTCAGCAGCATTTGAAACACTTAAGACAGACATTCTTCCTAAACTGAGAAGATCAAAAATGATTGTCAGCGTTGATAATGTTGGACGCAGCGATGAGCAGATTCTTGCACAGATGAGAACTGATCCTTCAGTACTCAGCCTTGAAGAAATGCTATATGCTCCAACACTTACAACAAACCTTGATGAGCAACTTAAATTCTATGAGGCTGCTGCCAAGTACAACCCTAAATGCATACGTGCACATAACAACGTTGGATACACCATGATTCTTTTAGGAAAAGCTGACAACTCAGTAGCTGAATTTGAATCTGCAAAAGCTATACAGAATAATGATATTGTTAAGAATAACATTGGTATGACTTACCTTGCAAAAGGTGATATGGTTAAGGCAGAAGAGACTTTCACATCAATGACAGCTGCAACAACTGAGTCAAAAGCCGGACTGGGTGTAATTGCAATCACAAAAGGCGAATATGACAAAGCTGTTAACTATTTCGGCAACGAGCCTAGCTTCAACCTTGCTCTTGCACTTGCACTTAAAGGCGACAATAACAAAGCAAAAGCAACTTTAGACAGCATGAAAGACCTGGGCAAAACAGGTAATGCTTCTTACCTTAAGGCAGTTATTGGTGCACGTCTCGACGACAGAAACTACATGCTGAACAACCTTCGTGAAGCTATCGGTTTCAATGCAGCATGGAAAGCTTACGCTAAGACAGACCTTGAATTCGCAAAATTCTTCGCTGACGACACATTCAAAACAACTGTTCAGTAATTCAAAGAATTAATATATTGAAAAGGGACTCGCGAGAGTCCCTTTTTTGTTGTAATTAAGTATCGGGAATCAGGCATAATGAATTATTGATTTTCTTCGTCTACCCCTACCCCAACGGGAGCGAAGAAAATCAATTTACTCCCCTTGGGGCTGGGGTAAATTTATTGATTTTCAAGCGATTTGCATATATTTATTCATCATTGACTTGAGTCCCTTTTTTGCTATAATGTATTTTGGAGGAGGATTATCTGACTTAATTTCTTATTCAGTTCCCATAACACGATTCCCGCACTAATGGAGATGTTGAATGAATGTTTGGTGCCAAACTGAGGTATTTCGATACATATATCGCACTTATCCAGAACCTCCTGGGCAACACCATTTACCTCATGTCCGAATATCAGGGCATATTTTTCACCTGTCAGAATCTTCATATTCTGAAGCTCAGTTGAACCCACTGCCTGTTCAATTCCTGCTATACGGTAACCTCTGTCCTTAAGTTCAGCAACAGCTTCTAGAGTTTGTGAGTAGTATCTCCATGCAACAGACTCCGTTGCACCAAGGGCAGTCTTTGATATCTCCCTGTGAGGTGGGGTGGCTGTTATTCCACACAAATATATCGCTTCAGTCATGAAGGCATCTGCCGTGCGAAAAACGGAGCCAACATTACTATGGCTGCGAACATTGTCAAGTACTATGATAAAGGGCGATTTTTCTGATCTCCTGAATTGTTCCAGGCTCTTTCTTTCGAGTTCTTTATTGAGAAGCTTACGCATCTTTTTTATGCGAAATTAATTAAATTATCTGTTAATTATTGTTATTTTACCGGCTGTGAATTATATGAAGCAGAGTTTGTTAATTAATTAACAATCGGAATATGAACGTACATGAATTTCAGGGAAAGACACTCCTAAAATCTTTCGGTGTTGACATTCAGGAAGGATTTGTAGCCGAAACTCCTGAGCAGGCCATTATAGCTGCTGAGAAGTTAAAAGAAATATTCGGATCTGACTATTTCGTAGTAAAAGCTCAGATACATGCCGGAGGACGAGGTAAGGGAGGCGGGGTAAAACTGGCAAAATCAATTGAGGAAACCGGCAGAATTGCCGGACAAATACTTGGTATGCAGCTTATTACTCCGCAGACAGGTCCGGAGGGAAAGAAAGTAAACAAGGTACTGATAGCTCAGGATGTTTATTATAAAGGAGAATCGGAACCAAAAGAATATTATATAAGTATCCTCCTCAACCGTAATACAGGAAGATACATTTTCATGTATTCACCTGAGGGAGGAATGTCGATTGAGGAAGTTGCTGAAAAAACACCGGATAAGATTTTTACCGAAGAGATAATTCCAGGACTGGGCCTTCAGGCATACCAGACCAGAAATATTGCATTTAATCTGGGAGTTACAGGAGTCGCATTTAAAAATATGCAGAAGTTTCTGATTGGAATTTACGATACATTTTTTGCGTGCGATGCCCAGCTTCTCGAAGTAAACCCTGTTCTTAAAACAAGTGACAACAGGGTGCTTGCTGTTGACTGTAAGCTAGTTCTCGATGATAATGCACTTTTCAAACATCCTGAACTCGTAGGAATGAGAGACACAAATGAAGAGGATCCCGTTGAAGTGGAAGCTGGTCTGCATAATCTGAATTTTGTAAAACTCGATGGAAATGTAGGTTGTATGGTTAATGGGGCAGGCCTCGCCATGGCAACAATGGATATTATTAAACTCTCAGGAGGTTCACCCGCTAATTTTCTGGACGTTGGTGGTGGTGCAAATCCAAAAACAGTTGAAGCAGGCTTCCGGATTATCCTTAAAGATCCTGCTGTTAAGGCAATACTCATAAATATCTTCGGCGGAATAGTACGCTGCGACAGAGTGGCTAACGGGGTCGTTGAAGCTTATAAATCAATAGGCGAAATAAAAGTGCCTGTTATTGTAAGGTTGCAGGGAACAAATGCTGAAGAGGCTAAGCAGATTATTGACAATTCGGGACTTGCTGTCTTTTCAGCAATATCGTTCAGCGATGCAGCTGCTCTTGTTACGAAGGTTCTGAATTAGCCCCTCAACCTGAAGTTAAAAACATAATAACTAATTTTCAGGGTCTTTATGCCAATAAAAATCAGTCGACAGCGACTTAGGAGGGTGTTGAAAATAATGGCTGTCTTACTGACTCTCTTAATTATTGTGTCTATTATCAGGAAAGAGAGAAAAGGTGATTTATTCCCTTATTTCAGTACCCGTTGCCTCGATTACCGGCAGAAAGCTTTCAGCAGAAAACTTAATGACAGGGTTGTTGACTATTTACCATCTTCTTTGTTGAAGGGGATAAAAGTATGTGCCGATGAAAAGGATCTGAAGCAAAGGGTATCAACAGGTAAACTGGTTAGAATACGAAGCGGCAGCCGTTATAACATAGAGAAGATGTCTTTCAGCCATCCCTATGCAACAAAGCAGACAAAGGCACTGCTGGATGAGATAGCCAGAAGATTCAGTGAAAAAACCTCTGATAAAGGATTGCAGAAAGCAAAGTTCAATGTTACATCAATGACAAGATTATCTGAAACACTGAAGAGTTTAAGGAGATCAAATACTAATGCCTCTGCCAATAGCCCTCATCTGTACGGAAATGCGTTTGACATAAGCTATAAGAGATTTGATGTGCGAAAATTCAAGCTGACAAACTGCGATGATATGTTCCTTAAAGAAGCTTTAGCAGAGGTTATTTGGCAACTCAGAGTGGAAAAAAGATGCTGGGCAACTTACGAGAGGGGACAAAGTTGTTTTCATGTGGTGGCCCGCTAATAAAGCCATCATAACTTTATTTTTTATGTGAGCCGTCACAAAGTGGTTTTTCAGACGATTTTCCGCACCTGCACAGCCAGATTTCCCCGGGAGAAGTTTCCTTATCACGTTTAAAATCCTTAACCACAAAATTACCTGTAATTTTCAAAGGCCCGAACTCGATAACTTCAACTACAGCCTGAGGTTTATATTCTTTATTATCTTTACGTTCTTCCATCGTTTTATGATTACCCGTTAAAGCCTACTTTCCTGTGCCGTCCATCGCAAAATGGCATGTGATCGCTCACTCCGCATCTGCATATTGAGATAATCCCACCCTTTACTTCTTTGTTATTCCCTTCGTAGGCGAGTTTAAAGTCGCCTTTTATTACTATAGGGCCATCAACCATGACTTTAACTGAAGCCGGGGTTTCTTCTGTGACAGCTTCTCCCTGATTCATAAGTTCCGGCCTCCGGAAATTAATATGATTGAGTTGATCCCTGCCAATTGATTTGTTCTTATCTTCATCATTGTACTTCCATGCCAGAGCCTCTGTAGGACATAGATTCACTACCTCAATAATCTTCTCCGTTGTTGATCCATTAATATCAACCCATGGTCTTCTGCTTGGATCAAATACTTCAATCAGTTCCCTGTAACAGTATGAAGCATGTATACAGGCAGAAGGTTTCCAGAAAACTGTAATTTCATCATTCCTGTATCTTCTTCCTCCTGAAAAATGTTTATCCTCTTTCTCCATTCCCGGTTCCTTTTTGTTCTGTGAGTTTTATCAGTAAAATTTCCGTTTTTCGCTTTGCAATTTAGCACTTTTTATACTGATTAAAAGTGAAGTTAAATAGCGATTAAATAAATTTTTGCTTAATTTTATTTTAATGAGTAAAATTCATTTATTTAGTGCCCTAAATGTAACAGGCCAACGGTCTGATTATTGAGGGGGATTGTAAATTTATAAATATCTGATATACAGCGATATGATTAATTTCATTGACTTGTGGATATTATCGGTATTTTAATTCATGAGGTTTTGAAAGATGGAAGGCAGAGGGTTTGGGATAGTGTCAAATGTAAAAAACAGGAATTATATTTTAAGGTTTCTGCTAATGTTTTTCTTAATAGTATCAATTAACTTTTCCCTCCTTGGTGCTACTAATGAAGTGTTTATGTTTAAAATATTAAGCAGGACTGAAGTATTACCAACTTCGGTTTTGCATTTTATTTTAACTCTTTCTGTGGCACTCCTTATAATATGCATTGTAATAATCTTTTTCACCCTGAAGCTAAGGCGTGTGAACAATGAACTTGAAGAGAGCAACAAAAAGGTAATGTTGATCAACAATGATCTGAAAAGCTCTAATAATGAACTTTCAAAACAGAAAGAATTCTTCAACAGGCAGCATTCAGATTCTGAAAAATTTTATAAGATTCTGGTTCAGTCAGCTAATGACGGTATCTCATTTTATGATGAAGAATGGAAACTTAAATATGCAAACGTTGCATTTTATTCATTAATAGGGAATGATCAGGAAAGGTATAGCCTTTTAAGTGTGGATCAGCTCGAAGAACTTATTCACCCTGATGACAGAGGGTATCATGAATTAAGAAAACAGAATATCAAAACCCATGGAATATTTGAGACTGAGCTCAGGGTCCGTCATCCTGAAGGGCATTATGTTAATCTATCAACCCGTTCGGTATCAGTAAGAAACGATAATGGAGATTTGATTGGAGCTCTTACTATTTCACGCGATATTACACGATTGAAGCAGGTTCATGAAGACCTTATTAAAGCCAATATTGAAGCTGAAGCCAGTAATAGACTGAAATCAAGTTTTCTTGCAAATATTTCACATGAAATAAGAACACCGCTGAACAGTGTTGTTGGGTTTTCCAATCTTCTTCTTGCAAATGATATTACCAATAAAGTGAAAGAAGAGTATATTGAAAACATTAACCATAATAGTGAGAAGCTGCTTCAGATTATTGGTGATATTATTGACCTCTCTCGTCTTGAAAGCTCACAAATTGAGATAACTTATGAGGAGACATCTCTTAATGTCATTGTAAACGAGGTTATTGAGGAGTCACGGAAAATTATCAAGAGGAATGAAAAATCTATAATTCTTAATGTTAAGAATAATTTTGTTGATAGCGCAGACCTCATTTTTACCGACCGGGTATGGCTTAAAAGAGTACTAAGTCATCTGATGGATAATGCAATAAAATTTACACTCGACGGATCTGTGGAGTTATCATACCTGCGTGAAAACAATGATATTGTATTTATTATCAGGGACACGGGGATTGGCATCAACAAGGAAAATCTTGGCAGGATCTTCGAGGAATTCAGACAGGAAATTGATGGTCATCACCGGCCTTTTGAAGGATTAGGAATCGGACTTACTCTTGCCAAGGAGGTTGTAGAGCGAATGGGAGGAAAGATATTTGTGAAATCAGAAAAGGGAATCGGTTCGGAATTCAGTTTTTCTATTCCCTACAGGCCTGCAGGAAGTTCAGGGAGCAAAATAAGATCAATTAACAACGATTACCTTCTAACATCAATAAACTGGAGCTCACGAAAATGCCTTCTCGTAGATGATAATAAAGATGTTCTCATATACCTGAACAGGATTCTTCTTGATACAGGCGTAACTATTCTTACAGCCCGATCAGGTTTTGAAGCTATTGAAATTGTAAAATCAACACCAGATATTGATGTAGTACTGCTCGATATGCAGATGCCTGAAATGAATGGGATTGAGGCGACTAAGGAGATCAGAAAAATCAGAAAGAACCTTCCGATTATTGCCCAGACAGCCTTCGTTTTTGAGGATGATAAAGATATTATTCTTGAAGCAGGTTGCGATGCCTGCCTGATAAAACCTATAAGAAAGGATCACCTGCTTACTGTAATGTCCAGTTTCGTGAAGCCGATCTAAGCTGATGTCAAAACCATGGTTTGCTGATATAATTTTGCCTCTTGCTGTAAGAGGACGATTCACCTACAAAATTCCTGATGAAATTCTGAGCAAAGTTGTCCCCGGTATAAGGGTAACAGTACAATTCGGAGGCAGAAATATATACACCGGAATCGTTTGCAGAATTCATAGTGATACTCCAACATATAATAAAATTAAAGATATTCTTGCCGTCATTGATGAAACACCCCTGATCAATGAAAACCAGCTTGCAATCTGGAAATGGATCTCAGAATATTACATGTGCAGTGAAGGAGAGGTAATGAAGGCAGCCCTTCCTTCAGAGATTTGTCTTAACAATTTCAAACCACGACTGGATACCTATATTCAGCTTGCCCGGAACCTCAGTGATGAGGAGCTGAATCTTATTCTGGATAAACTTGGCAGAGCTCCTAAACAACTTGAAGCCCTTCTCTCATACCTGAGAATAACAGGTTATTCCGAAGGTGATGAGATTAAACCGGTTCCGAAACAGAATATCCTGAAAGATTCCGGAGTGTCACCTGCAATAATTGAATCGCTCATCGCAAAAGGAGTATTCGCCATTAGTTCACTTCCTGTTACAAGGTTATCAGAATCAGGGAATTCATGCGAGCCTGTTAAGCAGTTAAGTGAAGCGCAGGCAGTGGCTTTTAATTCAATAAAGAGCCAGTTTGATGAAAAGGATATCGTTCTTCTCGATGGAGTTACCTCAAGTGGCAAAACAGAAATTTATATTCACCTGATTGAGGAGCAGCTTAAAGCCGGAAAGCAGGTTTTGTATATGCTGCCTGAGATAGCTCTTACCACCCAGATCATTCTGAGACTTAAAAAGCATTTTGGTGCAGTAACCGGGGTTTATCATTCGAGGTTCAGCGATGCTGAAAAAGCAGAGATCTGGCAAAAAGTAGCAGATACTGAAAATGCAAGTGGCTACAGACTCATACTTGGGGTGCGATCATCAATATTTCTTCCTTTCACTAATCTGGGACTGATAATTGTTGATGAGGAGCATGATGGCTCCTATAAGCAGCACGACCCGGCTCCGCGATATCATGCCCGTGATACAGCAATTATGCTTGCCTCTCTGCATAAAGCACATACGCTGCTTGGTTCCGCATCGCCCTCAATCGAAAGCTATAATAATGCAGTGATCGGGAAATATGGTCTTGCATTCCTGAAAGAGAGGTATGGTATGATCAAACTTCCTGAGATCATAATTGGAAATACCCGCGAAGCTTATAAGCGAAAACTGATGGTCTCTCATTTTACACCTGAACTTCTATATGCAATGGATGAAGCATTGGGCAAGGAGGAACAGATCATTCTTTTCCAGAACAGAAGAGGGTTTTCGCCTTATATAGAATGTTCCGAATGCGGCTGGATACCTGTTTGCATACAATGTGCTGTTAACCTTACATACCATAAAGGGATCGGCAAGCTGGTATGCCACTATTGCGGTTACTCCTCAGTTCTGCCAACCCACTGCGGAAGTTGCAATTCCTCAGGAATGGTTACCAGAGGCTTCGGTACTGAAAAAATAGAAGACGAAATAAAACTGGTCTTTCCGGCTGCCAGAGTTGCAAGAATGGACCAGGACACTACCAGAAGGAAAAACGCCTTTAACAAAATTATCAAATCATTCGAGGACAGGCAAATTGATATTCTTATTGGTACCCAGATGATTTCAAAAGGACTCGATTTTGAAAACCTGACTGTTGTTGGCATACTGAATGCAGATAACCTGCTTAACTATCCCGATTTCAGGGCACACGAGCGAAGTTTCCAACTGATGGAGCAGGTGAGCGGAAGGGCTGGACGAAGGCAAAAACAAGGGAAAGTTATCATTCAGACATCAGACCCCCAGAACAGAATTATCAGGCTTGTGCTTCGTCACGATTACGAAACCCTTTTCAGACTTCAGAGTGAAGAGAGAAAAATATTCAACTACCCGCCTTTCTGCAGAATGGTCAAAATAAGTATTAAACATAAGGATAAGTCGCAGCTTAATTATTTCTCTGATATCCTGGGAACTGACCTGAAAAATGCCTTCGGGAAAAGGGTACTTGGACCCGAATCACCTGTTATCTCTCAGGTTCAGTTATGGTACATTAAGACAATACTGATTAAAATAGAAAGAGAAAAACCTCCCATGAAGGCCAAACAGCTGATTTTTGAATCAATTGAGCGACTGGAAAAAGTTCCGGGGGCCTCAACCGTCAAAATTGCGATTGATGTGGATCCTTACTAGTAGAGACGCAAGACACAAGACGCAAGACACAAGGAAGAACAATAAATGCTATCAATTCCGTTGAGGGAGAGATCGGTTTTTATTTAGCCGGAAGTTAAAAGTAAATGGTAAATAGTTTATTTTTGAATGATAAACAGTAAGATATGAAAATAGAAGTTTCAAACGGGGAAATAATTGATAAGCTGACAATTATCCAGATTAAACTTGAGAGGATAAAAGACAAGGCAAAGCTTGTGAATCTTCAGAAAGAATATGATGAGCTGTCAAATGTATCAAAATCAATAATTTCCACTTCCGACTCGCTGTATCTGTCCCTTTATGGTGTCAATTGCGAACTATGGGATATTGAAGATCATATTCGCGACCTTGAAAGAAACAAGGATTTCGGGAATGATTTTGTTGAAACAGCCCGTGCTGTCTATTTCAAAAACGATAAAAGATCAGAGATTAAAAGAGAAATAAATTTAAAGACAGGATCTGGCTTCATGGAAGAGAAATCCTATGAAAAATACTAAAACGAGGCTTCTTGTAATCAGAACTTCTGCAATGGGAGATGTGGCTTTGGTGACACCTGTTCTTACAGGTTTACTGAAACAATATCCCGATACTGAGGTTGTTATGGTTACGAGGTCTGCGTTCAACTCTTTTTTTAATCCATCCCCGAAATTAAGTTTTTTTTATCCCGACTTTAAAGACAGACATAAAGGTCTTAGGGGAATACTCAGATTATTCAAAGACATTAATAAAGAGGGTGAAGTCTCTTATATTGTTGATCTGCATGATGTACTCAGATCTAAATTACTTCGTTTTTTATTCCGGCTGGTGGGAGTTAAATCAGCCGTTATTGATAAGGGTAGAAAAGAGAAAAAGGGGATAATATCCGGAAGAAATAAAAGGCAGCTCAAACACTCAGTTGAGAGATATTCAGAAACATTCTCACGTGCCGGATTTCCGGTTGTTCCAGTAAAGGGACCATGGATAATGCCGCCTGTAGAACATGTCTCGGTAAATGAGATGCTTGCCGATAAAACCGTAGAGCTCAATATTGGGGTAGCTCCTTTTGCAAAACATAAACTCAAGATGTGGCCCGGAGAGAATATGACACAACTTCTCCATCTTATTTCCCATAACAGAAAATGTAAATTTTTTCTCTTTGGAGGCCCCGAAGAGGTAGAAAGGCTTGTGGAACTTCAAAAAGATATTCCTGAGGCAGTTATTGTTGCCGGAAAACTTTCGCTCGATGAAGAGCTTGATCTTATCAGCCGGCTAAGTTTTATGATAGCAATGGATTCCTCAAATATGCATATGGCGGCCCTTACCGGAGTCAGGGTAATTTCAATATGGGGAGGCACCGACCCGATAACAGGATTTGCTGCATGGGATCAGCCGGCAGAATATTCAATAAAAGTACCTATAGATGAACTCACCTGTCGCCCATGCACAGTCTTCGGAAAAGGGGAGTGCAAGCGTGGAGATTTTGCCTGCATGCTCTGGCTCACGCCGGAAAATGTATTTAAAAATATTAATGATCTGAAATTATACTAATAAAAACTTACATAAATGAATACCAAGGTATTAATCAGGAATAATAGCCACAGGCCAGGAGTTTTTATTCCTGTGGTTCTGGCAGCAGTTGTTTTATTCTTCATCCCTTCATGTAACTCAGCGAATGTTCAGAATGAATCAGATCCTGTTGAACTGGTTAATCCTCTGATGGGAACAGACTCTGAATATAAACTGTCAAATGGAAATACATATCCTGCGATAGCATTACCATGGGGGATGAATTTCTGGACTCCCCAGACGCGAAATATGGGTAATGGCTGGGGCTATACCTACGACGATTATAAAATTCTTGGGATAAAGCAGACACATCAGCCCAGCCCATGGATTAATGACTATGCTGCCTTTTCTTTTATGCCTATAACCGGAAAAATTAAAACAAATCAGACTGAAAGAGCTTCATGGTTTTCCCATAAGGCAGAGATTGTTAAGCCTTATTATTATAGAGTGTATCTTGCAGATTATGACGTTACTGCAGAGGTGACTCCAACCGAAAGGGCTGCTATTTTTCGTTTTACTTTTCCTGAAAATGATTCTTCATTTATCCTCCTTGATGCTTTTAATAAGGGTTCAATGGTTAAAATAATACCGGCTGAAAGAAAAGTAATAGGGTATTGCAGAAACAACAGTGGTGGCGTTCCTGAAAATTTCCACAATTATTTTGTTGCTGTATTTGACCGTGATTTTGTCTCAACCCATACATGGCACAACGATACAGTAACAATTAATGGTCTGGAGCAAGAGAGTAATCATGTTGGAGCAATACTCGGCTTTAAAACCAAAAAGGGCGATCAGATAAATGTCAGGGTAGCCTCTTCTTTCATAAGTCCTGACCAGGCACTCCTTAACCTTAACCGCGAAACTGACGGCAAAGATTTTGACTCAGTTAAAATTGAAGGAAAAGCTGCATGGAACAAACAGCTGAGGCGGATTGAAGTAGAGGGAGGAACAGCAGATCAGCAACGTACATTCTATTCATGTTTATACAGAATGATCCTCTTTCCCCGGAGTTTTTACGAGTATAATGAGAAGAATGAGGTCGTGCATTATAGTCCATACAATGGTCAGGTGCTTCCGGGTTACATGTATACCGACAATGGATTCTGGGACACATTCAGGGCACTCTTTCCGTTCACAACACTGATGTATCCTGAACTCAACAGTAAAATAATGGAGGGTCTTGTAAATACATATAAGGAGAGCGGCTGGCTTCCTGAATGGGCAAGTCCGGGTCACCGCGATTGCATGATAGGATCAAATTCAGCGTCGCTGATCACAGATTCATATATAAAAGGAATAAGAGGGTATGATATAGAGACACTCTGGGAAGCAATTATAAAGAACACAAAGAGTGTTGGTCCGGTCGGATCTGTTGGACGAATGGGAGCGGAGTATTACAATGATCTTGGATATGTTCCTTACAATGTCGGGATTAATGAGAATGCTGCCCGAACGCTTGAATATGCCTATGCCGATTTCTGTATTTGGCAGCTTGGCAAGGCACTGGGTAAACCGGAAAAGGAAACGGCACTATATGCAAAAAGGGCTATGAACTATGTAAATGTGTTCGACAATGGACGGAAGCTTATGCGGGGCAGAAATCTTGACGGCAACTTTCAGGCACCCTTCAGCCCGTATAAATGGGGTGACGCATTTACCGAAGGCAACAGCTGGCATTATACCTGGAGTGTTTTTCAGGATATCGACGGACTTTCAACTCTCATGGGAGGTAAAGACCTTTTTGTTGCCAAACTCGATTCAGTGTTTGAGGTACCTCCGGTATTTGACTATTCATATTACGGGCAGGTAATTCATGAGATAAGAGAAATGCAGATCTCGAATATGGGAAACTATGCTCATGGTAATCAGCCGATTCAGCATATGATCTATCTGTATAATTATGCCGGTGAACCATGGAAAACACAATATCGTGTGCGTGAAGTACTTAATAAGCTTTATAACTATACTCCTGACGGTTATTGCGGTGATGAGGATAATGGCCAGACTTCGGCCTGGTATGTCTTTTCATCTCTGGGATTTTATCCTGTTACTCCGGGCACCGATCAATACGTAATTGGTTCACCGCTTTTCAATAAGGTTACTCTTAACTTTGAAAACTGGAAGAAACTCGTTATTGATGCTCCTGAGAACGACAGCAAAAACATTTATGTTCAGGGGATTAAGCTTAATGGCAGAAATGTTAATAAGAATTTTCTGACGCATAAAGATCTGACCGGTGGAGGGAAACTTATATTCAGCATGGGTTCTGAACCGGACAAAACCAGGGGAACAGATGAAAAATCATACCCTTACTCGATGAGTAGAAAGTAGTTAAAGTTTCAGCTTTATATTAAACCTTACAAGCAGTTTTGTCAGCCATACCATCAGAAGAGCCCAGACTAATGAGCCTGCTATAACCAATATCGGAACGTCTGATTGTTTATAAATGAGGATTGGGATACCGGTGCTCCAGATAAGATAGTAGATAATATCGGGTGCCAGGTATGTTGTAAGTGAGTTTTCACCGGCAGGTTTAAGAAAGGAAGCCCACTTATTTTTCTCCCTGATGTCAATAATCCAGTAGAGAAGTGCAAAAAGGAGCATACTTATACCGTTGCATATCAATCCCCAGCTTGGTGTAGCCTGGATCTTGGAGATAATGAACCAGTTGCGCAGAATAAAACCTGCCGCCATGCTGGCTATCCCAATTGTAACAATTGTTACAATTTGCTTTTTTAAGTCTTTTACAGAATAGGTTTTAATTATGATCGCTGTCAACATTCCGGAGATAACAATCATAGGAACATTTCCTTCCAGTATAACACCCAGAACAGGTTTTACAGGATTAATATAATTCATCAGATCGAGACTTGACATGATATTCAATGCCAGAAAAAAGAGGAAGGCCAAAGCTGTGTATAGAATACTGTCACGAACCAACATGTAAACAAAGGCTGATACAAGATAGCCCCAGCCGATGAGTCCGAGTATTCCCCACCATCCGGTTATCAGCGAGCCCCCGTTTTCCATTTCGCCCGATTGAAATTTGAAGATAAGGGCAATAAGAATTCCAATTCCTATGAGTTTCAGTCCTGCTATTGTAAAGAAATTGGATTCTGTTTCCTTATATTGATTCCAGATCAGGAATACCGCTATATACATAAGGATTGCCCAGAGGTTTTTGCCGATGCCGGTCAGTTCTGCATCTACTCTTCCGGTATTAAGCATCAGGACTCCAATAACAATAAGGGCTAAGCTTCTTTTTATGATATGTTTGGAGCTATCGAAAGAACTTATTCCCAAGGAGATTCTTTTTCCAATAGAAAATGGAATTGCCATTCCAACCATAAACAGAAATCCGGGAAATACCCAGTCAGCCAGACCCATTCCATCATAATCGGCCTTCATATGTCCGATCCATGAAGGAACTCCGGGCATATACAGGTCATTTACAAAGAGCATGAGCACAAGTGTGAGCCCTCTCATTATGTCGATAGAATAGATACGGGTTTCTGTATTCATAGTATTTCTCACTTTGTTGCAAAGGGCAAATTGTAAAGAGTGGAACTTGCCTTATAGAGGCTATCTGCAGCGTAAATGAAGATACAACTCCCTTCGGAAATAAAATCAATAATTTCTTTTGAAACCTCAACCGGGAGTGCCGGGCAACCCCAGCTCCTGCCCAGACGGCCATTCTCATCAATGAATTTCTTACTCACATAACCGGCACCATGAATTACAATTTCCCTGAATCTGGCACTGTCGTTAATCCCCTTTTCGAGCCCATCAAGTTTTAGTGAAAATCCATTATCGCCTTCATAAGTCTCAGCTGTAATAAAAAATCCAAGAGAACTTTTCAATGATTCAGACTGGTTTGAAAATATTGTTGCAAAATTTTCACCGCTGTTTTTCCCATGAGCCACCAGGCACTTATATAGAAGGATTTTTTTATCAAGATCAACTACAAAGAATCTCTCTTCGGTGGAAGGCTTTGAATAATCGATTATTGTAAGAATGTTTTTCTTCTTTATGTCAGCTATCTGATTGTACCCGATAACGGCTGAGCTAAAAATTTCAAATGGCAATTCCCCTTCAAGGCTGCATTCTTGCCAAAGCTTATGTATGTCATCATTTTTAACCGTTTGAGTGCATGCAGTAAAAAACACACACTGAGTCAGTATAGTATAAAGTACTGTTCGTTTTATGATATTCATTTAACTTGTTATCAGTTCTTTCAGTGCTATGATTCGATCTTTAACAGTGCTAATTTACTAATTTTAAAGATACTCTTGGAATCGTGCAAGATCCAGAAAATCACTCCGCTTAAAATTGCCGCAAAAAAGCACCATACCGATGTAAGATACTGGGTAAAAAATATCGCCGTTACCAGACAGGAAAAAAACATCAAGATGCCCATAAGGTGAGTTCTTTTAATGCTGGAAATAAATAGTGGAGTGATAGTTACAGCCAGATAAACGGTAAACGCCGGAATTGACAGCGACTTTGGGAAAGTGGTCGCATAATGAATATGATAACCCATAATCTCTGGTGTCACGCTAAATGAAATCAGACAATAAGCATAATATAAAGAGAGTAATATCCCCATTCCCAGCAAGACCTTCATAATCCTTCTTTTTTTCTTATCTTCTTCCATTAGCAACACGGCCAGAGGTATCATTGTTGGCCATAGAAAGTCGGCCATTATTAAGAATATGTATGTTCCTATTTGTTGCAGATTAGCATATTCAGGCAATGGTATTGTTATCCATAAGCTACCTTCAACAATCTGCTGAACTCCAAAAAAAAGCGGAATACTGGCAAATACTATCTGTGAAGGTTTATGAACCTTTGTTACCGTTGCTATACCAATAGCAGAAATTATTACTCCACCTGCAAAACTTGCTTCAGCTGAAAAACACATAATTTCCCCTTTCGTTAGTATTTAAAAATCCCTACAGTAATCTATTATCCAGACATTAGTATCAATCATAATGATACGACTATTAATCGGATAAATTTGTAAATCAAATAAACAAGCTGATTATTGAAATAAACTCTTACATAACTAACCTGTTTCATTGAAGCTTTATTCGTTAGAAGTTTCCGGCAAATAAATAATATTTTACAATTTAAAAAATTGTTACTTTTGAAGTCCTTTATGAATATTATCGGGGTGTGGCGCAGTTGGTAGTCCCGAGGACTCGGGATTCGGGACCCCGCGGTTGCGGGGCAGGCTCCGGGGCCGGAAGTTCGAGTCTTCTCACCCCGACCATTAACAATTAAAGACCGTTGTAAATCAGTAGATTACAGCGGTCTTTTTGTTTGTGGTATAAAAAGTGGTATAAAAATATTATTTCTTTTTGCTTATTCTAAATCAACGACAGACTATCTAAAAAATTCATTACAACAGATTTTCAATGTAATTTTATAGCTAAACTTAAAACTTTACCTATTATGGAAAATCCATTTGAATTACTTGAACAGAGACTGGCATCTATCGAAGAGAAGATTGATGGCCAATCAACTTATTCTTTCATGAAACAATTGTTTAATATCCTCAGAAAGTTCTAACCATTCATTAAGAATTGTCACGGATGATTTAAGAAGAATATAATTCCTTGAGATGTCCGGTTCATACCTACCTTGAAATTTACCACCATGCATTAAATTATTCCTGACATCTCTTATTGAAAGGCAAAGTCTATTTAATTCCGGCTCATTTTCCTGGAATACTCTATCTTCCCATAGAATAGCACCATCTTTAAGTTGTTGTATTTTTGGAGGATTGGATAATAAATAGGCAACAGCTTCAGATAATTGAACATTCCCTTCAACATTAAAAGAACCCCTTATATCTGAGACAAAAAGGTCCCAATTAGGTTCAACACTATTTCTTCTAAGAGAAGCATATATAATGCTATTTTTTAGTGCGCACTCAAATCGAGAGAATGTAAGAAAAAACTCAAGAACCAGATTTTGTCCTTCATCTGAGATCTGCTCTTCGAAATGGGTTTTGAATTTTTGACTATTTGAAAATCCATTCATAATCCTTCTATTTGTTCAAGTTCAATCCCTTTTCCAAAAACGGACAATGGTTCTTTTTCGTTTTGATCCAGTATATTTTTTTCACTTAGTTCTTTGATTAATTCCTTATCGCTAAGGTCCTCGAAGGTTAAATCACTGAATATTAACTTAAAGCTAAATTTGTCTATTATTCTTAGAGGATCAGGCATTGATAGCTTATCTACAAGAGTTCCGGAAATATTTTCAGCAATGACCTGATAGTTTTTGATGCCCATCTTTTTCATGTCATCAGTTGGATTATCCAGTAGAAAACTATACAGACTTTCTTTCAAAAACTTCTTTGACTTTTTAATCTCTTCTACCATCGCTCCATAAAGATTCTTTTTGCTTTTTTCAAGATCATTCTTCAGATTCTCAATCTCCTCAAGGAATTTGATTTTATCAGCTTTCTTTAAAACACTTTTATTTGGTCTACATCTAATAGGAGTTAAGTATATTTCTGATATTCTCTTTTTGTGGATCTCTATTTCTTTAAATCGTTTAAAAAAATCACTTTCATCTATATTTTCAAATAATTTGAACTTAGTAATCATTTTATTCTTTATTTCCTCATTCTTATATGGAAGTATTTTTGGTGGAATAGAGATGGTTGCATGTTGAATATTCTGACCTTGATAATTCAATTCAGCATACTGGTATTTGTTCGAATAATATTCCACTATTCTTTTAAAATCAGGTTTTAAAGGTGGATTTACTTCGATGTCCTTTTTAACATAATCATATCTTTCCTGAGTTATTAAATTCGGTGAGGTTGAATTTTCCTTTAGCAATTCATCTTTTGCCTTTTCAATTATGCTGCTCTCATCGATAATTGCATTAGCTATCTCATCCTTAAAGTCAAGATTTATATCAGTAGAAAAGAAATGATGTTTAATACGAACCTTAGTAATTGGGTCAATATTAATCGCATTCAACGTTTGTTTGTTTGCCGGGACTATACTTCTACTTTCAATAAAAAGAAAGAAACCTATATTTTCTGATATGATGAATGATATTCGATTATCGGGTAATTCTTTTATATTGATTTTACCAAAAAGCTTTGATATTGAATTAAATTCTCCATAACCCTGCCGAAGTGTTTGTGGGTCAAAATCAATAAGAAGATAGATTTTCACATATTTTTTTTGCTCCCAAAGTTTTAAGATGGAATTTTTAATTTCTTCATGTATTGAGGGTAGGCATAAATACAATTCACGCTCTGTGGCCTCGATAATTTCGCACAAATTATCTTGGGTGATTTTTTGAAAGTATCCCATCTCTTTTATTTTAATATGGTTGGATTAATTATCTTCAGATCCTTCTTCCTCATTTGTAGAGTAATCAATGTAAATCCCTTCTTCTTGAATTGTTTGGAAACGTAAAATACTTTTGCCCATAGCTTGTTCAATCTTTTGAAGAATCTTTTCCTTTCTGTCAGCAAAAAAACCATAAAAATCATCTGAATACATATTATCCGGATTAACTACATGTGAACGGAGAATTGTATTGAATTCTTCGTCAGGAACTCCTGCATGGGATTTTAATCTTATCAGATATTTGCTTGGAGCATCCCCGCTGACAATACGATTGGTACGGCCAGAAAGTGGTGTTTTGTTTATTATGCAATCAAAATCATCCCTTGGTATTTTGTTTTCTTTCTTTAAGCACCATGCAACAGGAAAGATGTGATGAATATCTATAGACTTAGAAAAATATGTACTAAAATCGATTTTTGTAGCAGAAAGCCAATCTCGTGTGTTTTCATCCATCATTAATGCATAAACGCCTTTATAAGCCGCACTGTTTCGAGTGCGTAAAGTATGAAGCCGTGATGGAGAAAAGTTTGCATCATAGATTGTCTGTGGTTCTTGGCCATTTGATACAATCCAGTCAACTACCTGAACCATGTCCAAAGCATATCTTGTTTCATTGGCTGATCCATATAATTCCCCGAAAACTCCGCACCAGAACCATCGCATTAATTTGTTCTTTTTACCAATATTATCGATTTCAGGACCAAGCCTGGCCAAAATTGCTGCCATGGGAACCAACTGAGTACTATATGGAATATCACGTGAATTGAAAATGTGATTCTCGATAAGGATCTTTGATGATTTAATAAATCCTGAAACTATTTGATCCCGGTATTTCTTATAATCTGCTAAAGACAGATTAAGCATTTCCCGTCTTTTAGCACTTACTGCTGGTAAATTCTCGTTATCTCCTTTTAATTCCTCTGCTTTTCGCCTTTGATATGTTGCATAGATTGTAATTGCTTGTATAATATCAATATTACTTGTTTTATCGAGTACTTTGAAAGGTTTAAATTCAGATTTAATCTTTGCCCAATCTGTTTTTAAATCAAACTCTTCAGAGGCAAAAGAGGCCGTAAGAAGTTCAAATACCGAGAGGGAAACACCACCTGTATTTACCTTCTCAAATACCTGGCAAACGGCTTCTTTAGGATTAATTTTAAACATTGTTATTACAGGCAGCATATATCCTGTAAATCCCTTAATTATCCTTCGCTCGAATTCATTCCAGAATTTGATCTTATCCCGGTCATAATCCCAATATTCTGAAAACTTTGTTCGCCAATCATCATATTCATCTACCATGCAAACCGGGTACATTAAATTTTTAAATTCATACTCCTCTTTCGATAAATCAAGCACTATATCACGGCCAATGTTTTCAGTAATAATTTTGTTTTCGTTAATAGAAAAGATAGCTTCCTCTAAATCAGTTCCAGGATCCATTGCCTTCTCCATATCGATGTAATACCATCTATTTATCTCATACCCCTTTACATTCTTTGTCTTTACGACCTTATTTGTTATGATTGCCTGGTAAAGAGAAGTTAACCTCTGCTGACCATCCAGAATAAGTAATTCAGGTTCATGACCATTTGCATCAGGTGCTCCTTCAACCGGCTTTGTTTTGAATCGGATTGATTCGTTACCTGTTTCCAATAACATGACCGCACCAATAGGAAAAGATTTAGCAACACTGGCGATAATTCCTTTAATGCGATTATCATCCCAAACCCATCCTCTTTGAAAATCGGGTAACTGAATTTTTCCTTTGTTGATGTCTTTCAGGATGTCGTATAAGAGTGTTTTAGTTGAATCGAATGTCTCCATAAAACCTATATTAATTATTTAATCTCTGCGCTTTTCTTATAACCTAAGTCATCGATATATTCAGTCGGGATCAAACCAATAAACGTTGACCGATCAAACCTATCTAAGAATTTCCCGTTTTCATCTACTGGAGAAATCAGCCACCTGTTTGAGATAATATGACACTGTTTTCGAGTCCTTGTTAGTGCCACGATAAACTTGCAACATTCAATATCTGGTATTTCAGTTCCCTGAATTTTTGGCATTGATCCATCATTTACACCAACAATAAAAACATGTCCACCAGACAATCCTTTACTCCCTTCAAAAGTTCTAAGTAAAATAGTTGGTTCTTCTGGATCCTGCTCAACCAATTCTTCTTCTGAGGATGGAGAAAAGAATTTGATGATCGATTCTGCTGATTCTGAAAAATTCCTCCTAAGAGTGCTTTTCTCAGCCCTCGAAAATTCTCTGGTTTCTTCCAGGATGGCGTTGATCAATGTAAGAACCTCAAGAATGGATTTCACGAAATCTTCCTCAAGTAATTCTCTAAATGGGGTAAGTTCCCGGGATTCGATCACTGCTTTCTTAAGCGCAATCCCACTTAACAATTCCCCGGCAATAATTCTCCAACCGAGATTTGAAGTCTCATCTTTAATAAGAATTTTTAGTCCATCGAGTATTTTATTATCATCTTGTGATTTAGTGTCAAATTCAATCTGTGGATAACGTTTAATAAGTTTCTTATGAAGTTCAGTTAAGTAATGCTTTTGACCAATTATCAAGACTGTTGGATAAGATGAATCCTGATTATTTGACTCAATGATTTCTACTGCTGGGATCTTGCGAATTTGTAAATTGATGTATTTTGCAATGGTAGCAATGACAGGTACTGCAATTATTTTTATTTTGGGATAAAGTCGATTCAATTCAATATTACCATCTGTATACGGGAGATATGATTTATCTAATCTATCTTCTAAACCATCATTTTCAATTAACTTAGCAATAAAAGCATTTACTGAATTAACGATTACTGCAGGACATCGACTGCAATATGGAAGTTCAAATATTTCATATTCATCTGAATTGTATTTTTCTCTTAAAAATTCAGGTGAAGAAGACCGTGCTCCATAAATCGCTTGGTCATCATCGCCAGCTATTAAGATGGGGCCATTATTTTCAAGTTCTTTTAAAAACGCTACCTCGAGTTTATTGAAATCTTGGTACTCATCCACAATAATCTGATCATAATCTTCAAGGATGGAGTTATCTTCTTTGAGCAATTGATACAATCGATATACTGAATCATCAAAGGATAAGTACTCATAATAATCTCCTCTCTCTAAGTAAAATGCAATCTCTGGTGCTTCCTCTTCCAAGTTTCGGAATTTTGTTTCAAAATCAGAATAATCATGATCCAATAATACGGCATCCTTTTGAATTATCTCAGAGAGTGAGGAATAAATGTCTACTTTACCCTGAGTTTCATGTAAAATTCTTTTGCAAAAAGCATGAAATGTTTTTACTTCTGCAGCATCACCAAGTTCTTTAGCAAGATCATCAACCAATTTACGAATGAAAGAAAGGACAAGATAGTTTCCTGGACCCAAATTCTCCAGTACCCTCTTGAATGTAAAAGTTTTGCCGGTACCTGGTCCAGCAACTATTATTTTCTTTTCGAATTCTGAATCAAGAATAAGGTTCAGATAACGTTCTCTTTCCTGTGCTTGTGTTGTCATTATTAATGAATTAAGTCTAATCAAACAACCCCCCATATCCTTCTTCTGGTTCACTTACCTGGTCTCCATTTGACTTTTCCTTTCCGGCTTTCTTAGTCCCCTTTTTCTTATCCCACAACCCTGCCTTAACCTCTTCCTCATGGATCATATGGTTTAAGTCAAGAAGTCTCTTTAATACCTCTTTCCGTGCGTCAGGGTGTATCGTAAAGCGTACCCGATCATTCTCAGGAAGGTTCTCCATTTCGTAAAAATCATGTTTAAGATCAATATCCTTCCATCCATATGCCTCGAGGACAGTCTTGTCCATCTCAACATGCAATTCACGAAGTTTTACTATTCCTGCTACTGCATCCTCAAAGGAGCAGTTATCTTCAGTTTTTTGAAGATGTTTCCAGAGATTCCAGACTTCTTTGCCAAACTGTTTCTCGATTGTCTTTTTATCTAAATTAGTCAATCTTTGTGTCGTGATTTGTGAATTATGCAACTCTTTAGAATGGAAAGCATTATAGGTTTTGGTCAAACCAAATTGCATTTTTATCATCAACCGTCTGCGAAACTCGTGATATTGTTCTCCAATTTGCTCTAATTGTTTGTCAATGGCTGATGATAAAACCTGAGGGAATGGAAATGTCTCAAAAACGTCAGTTGGTTGATATATTAAATCAGTCTTAAGTTTTGTTGCATATTTCCACGCCCAAGAATTGTGGAAGTTTGATTGTAATATTGAAAATTGGCAGAAATTGTTAAGAGCGAATATTGTAAGATTTGCATTTAAAACCTGATTAGATTTTACAAAGACGAATGCCCCGGTTTTGCTTGTTCTTGCTGTAACAAGGATTTTGGGCATGTTTTGAATTGCAATATATAAATCCACACCTCTTCTTGCAAATTGCCACCATTTTTCTCTATACCCTTTATCTTTTTGCTTGTCTCTTTCGTGTTTAACTTTGTTTATGATAATATCTAAAAGATCAGGATAGTCAGCTGCTGTAGGTAAAGAATAACTATCACTGACAACAAATCTTGATGGATCTTTTGGCACATTAATTTCATCACCGATCATTTCCAGATATTGGGATTTTCTTTTTAAAGGCCAATCAAGAAAATTAATAATCCACCTATCACTAACTTGAGTTACACTTGTATTTACATCATCTCCATTTAAATAAGAGAAAATGACATTATTGTTCTTAGTATCTTTATTCAATAGCTTATTGACCTCTTCTTTATTTAACACGAAACCTAAACCCAATGGTATGGAACCCATAAATGACTTACCTAAATTATTATATAGAACTTCCGGGTTTATACTTGAAGAGGAATCCAAATATGAATTGATACTTTTGACTTTTTCCCCATTCAATATTTTAGGTTTGCCAATATCTACATTAGAAATTGAAATTATTGATACATAAACATTAGCCTTTCCTGGCCACATTTGACTTGATGTTGCAAAAATAATTTGGCCGTTATTTGATAATATATACTCTAAACTTGCGGTCCTTGTATCACCCTGAGATATAGTATTAGTTGTGATTAGAGAAACAAAAGCCGCTTTTTTTATGATATTAAAATCTCTTCTTACAAAATAGCTAACTAAATCAACGCTGCCTAATGAAGGGTTGTAATAGCTTTTTAAAAATAGATGATAGTAATCGCCATAACTTCCAGAAATTCTTTTCCCTCCCAGATAAGGTGGATTCCCTAAAATACAATCAAATCCACTCCTCTGAAATATTTCAGGAAACTCAAGAAACCAGTGGAAAATTCTGTTGATAGAAGCAACTCCAATTGCCTTCAATTCAATATTGGATGGTATTTTAGTTTCACCTCGAAGGTAACGATGGTACTGAGCATCAGTTAATAAAAATTCTTTATTGTTTTCAGTTTTTGAAAGAAAGAATGGCATGATTTGAAGATCAGCTAAAATCTTCAATCGTCTAAGACTATCACTATTTAACAGGATTCGATATGCTTTCTCCTTTTTTTCAATTTCTTCAGGAGTATTTTCAGGTAGAGTTGAGAAATTTTCAATTAATCTATTAAGTTCCTTCACTTGTTCCATCAATTTATGATCTGCTTCAGTAGTAAGCTGCACTGCTTGACCACTTTTCTCCCGAAGAATCCGTTCTTGCTTGTTATTCTTGAGAAATGTTGATGCAATCTCTTTTTCATCATCTGGCAATGCTTTGTAAGCCTCGTCAGCAATCCCCATTTGCAATTCCTCCCTATGTACCAAACCTACAATAGCATCGCCACATTTAATACGATGATCAAGGAAACTCAGTGGTTCTCCTGGATTGTGACTTTCCAGCCATAGAGCCACTTTACACAATTCAACTGCTAAAGGATTTTTATCTACTCCATAAATGCAATTCCGTATTACTTCTTTCAATGCATGCCTGAATGAAGTGGGATTGGGTTGTTGTTCACCGGTTTCCACCCTTGCCACCTCCAAAGCAATCCTTCTGGCAGCGCTGAGTAAAATATGACCACTTCCACACGCCACATCACATACTTTCAGATCAAGTAGTTTCTTCTTTGTTTCAGCTTGAGAAGATTTGTCTATATAGAAATCCGCAACCCTTTCCTTAATCAGGTATTCCAGGGAATGTTGAATAAGAGGTTTTACGAGATCTTCTGGTGTATAATGGGATCCTGATGAACTGCGTTCAGAACCTTTTTTGAATGTGAATTTTGGCTTTCCATTTTCCGATTCAAAGACTGGTTCCAGTTCCAGTAATCCTTCATAAACGGATCCAAGTTCCTCCACATCCAATGCCCGATAATTAATAAAAGACAGGTTATGCCTTTCATCTTCAAATTCATTCAGACTTCGGATACATTGAAGCAGAACCTTATTGTTTATTTTCGATGAAGTGATATCCGGCATAGCATTCCCGCTGAAAAGTTCGCTTCCGAGTGCAAGTATTCCCAGTTTCTTTCCTGTTCCCCCTGATTCAAAAAGAGAAAAGGTCTGCAACAATCCCTGCCATAAATCAGTAAACTGGTTCTCCTGCAGGTATCTTTTTTCGGAAAGTTTTCTTAGGCGGATCAGACTGTAGTATTGATAATATATCTCCTTTTGTTTTCCAGTGGGGTGTTTGATTCCTTTCAATAAATCATCAATGTCCGGCTCCTTGTTTTCATCCTGAATCTCTGAAAATATAAGGTCTCTCTCTTCAGTTACCATCAGAAACAATAAGCGATAAATCAATCGGAGCAATTGATGATAGAAATCCCTTGCATTGGGTCTTCCTGAGTTAACTTTTTCTCTTAATTCCTCATTTTCAGGATGATCAAGCAAACCATTACCCAGAGCAATTAAGGATTGTTTGACCGCCCCACTGAGACCATTTCTGATGCGGTTTCCTGATTCAATACTGTCCTGATAATATTTTTCAAGAAGTGAATCCTCGGTTTCCTGTTTTGATTTAGGGAAACGTGATGTGTGTAATAATCTGTAAAGAAGAGTGAACTCGCTATATTTATCCTCATCCAGTAATCGCTTCAGGTCGAATTCAATATAGGTCAGCTTAACCAGGTGTCCACTATCCCTTACCAGTCGCAATAACATGCCATTGGTTACCATGGCATAAAGGTGTTCAGTTACGTTGAGGTATTCTTGAATGGTAGCGTGTGGAGACATTCTGGAAGTACCACCACTGGATCTGATATCAAGCGTGTTTTTCTGAGGGTGATTTGGATCAAAAAAGCCGGCAATATGGATAGGCAGTCCATCCAAAAGATCGCAAGTATGACTTATTGTATATTGTTGTTCATTATCTCCCTGTAGTGATGCTTTTTGTAAGGAAATCTCAAATCCCAGTGTATTAAAAAATCCCATCATCCACTTTCTTGATAGGGTAGTTCCGTAAGGGTCGGATGGAGGTAACTTTTCTATTTTATCACTGAAATGTTTCCAGTCCAGTTTAATCCGACTCCAGGCATATTCGATCTCACTTCTCAGATTTACACCTGGCTCGAATCCAAAATCTTTGGCCAGTTGTCCCTGCGCATCAGCTTCTTCAATTTTCTGAAGGATCTCTTCTGAGATCAGGTTACCCTGTATGTTGATGGATGTGTACTTCATTGATTGATAAATTCCTTAAATAAATGTTCTGTTTTATTGAAATCGAGATAGCGATCATAGAACCAATTAAGCCATTCTTGAAATTCTTTAGGGCAATCTGATTTTAACGATTCTACAAAATCTTCAAGACTATATTTCTGCAATTTGTAATGGAATTCCGGCAAGAGGTTCTTTTGTAATGAAGCTATCTCTATTTCTGTTGTTGGATGTTCTGCAGGTGCCATGATGATGGAATAAGAATCCTTGAAGTCATGAACAAGTCTGTACTTTTCAGTCAAAAGGAAATTGCGGTAAATCTGTGTACATCCTTGAGATACTGTCTCGATTCCGTTCGAATTGAATAAACCTGATTCTTTTGCAGTTTCAAGTTTGATGGAATTGTCCTTTGCCTTGTTTTTCCCAAGCCGATCAATATATTTGGTTTCAATTGCAATAAGATAATTCTCCCCCTTAGCATCCTGAAACATTATAGTAGCATCCATAGCAGATCGGTCTCCTGTATATTGGTCGGTGGGTAAAGGGATATATTCAATAAGTATATCAGTTACTTTATGAACAGGATAATCTGGGAATGCATTCCGGATCATTTTATTTAATGCCTCAGGGTACTGTTGTCTCATGAGAATTAGTGGATGGAACAGGTTATAAGCCATGGGCATACTTGAAAGTAGGTTATTGAATAATCTGTCAGCTTTTATCGTTTCATCTGGCTTTTTATTTTCAACCCGATACTTCGCATATTCATATGTTTCCTGAAAAAAGAAATTTATGTTTCTTGATTCACCTCCCTTAACCAGATGTCCGTATTCCTGCTTTACAGATCCTAATATAGCTTTGCCATTACCATCTCTACTCTTCACTATATTTTTGCTTCCAAGGCCGCATTCCTCATCCATTGACAACCTATATGAGGATTGAAGGATGGCTGCTTTCGTGGTGAAATCACCGTCTGACGAATATATATTTCCAAGTTGTTTGAGGTTCATGTCGTTTAGATTCTTATTATCCTTGAGGTAATAGAATGTATATTCCCAGGACATCCATTGGAAGCACTGGTTCAACGACTTTATATCTGTTGCCATTCACTAATTTTCTGAATCTGGTATGTGACTCCACCAGGTGTTCACACCGTTCAAATGCCACTGGATCTGTAATTACCCTGAATACTTTTTCGTCTTTTACCCATCCCATTTCCTGATCAAGCCAGTACTGTTGTTCAGGCAATTCCAGGTTTTGAGTGGCTTTAGCAGACATCAACAGATTAAATGCGTCTTCTTTTCCAATAAACTTGTTTTCAGACAAACCTCCCTGGTAACCCCATAGCCACATCTCTTCTGCAACGATTTCCTTATTACTTCGCTGTTCTGCAATAACATTTCTTACCCTGTATTGGAACAATAC